>PUOX01000023.1 GCA_003552925.1 Mollicutes bacterium
GATGTCGGCCATGGTCGATCTTCCTTTCGTGACGCTCACACTATTTTACACCAAAATAGGGCGTATTTCAACTTGAAGCGCGCTCAACTCTTGTAGAAATCGACGCGCTCTAAATACGTCTCTTTACGGAGTTCGTACTCCACATTGGTGCGTTTTCGACCGGTTTGGTCGGTCCAAACGTCTTTGTTGATGCGAAGCTTGTCGAAATGAAGCGATTCGTAGACGCGCTGCGCGCGCTTGTTTTCAATCATCGTATCGAGCGTGATGCGCATGACGCCGCGCTCTTCAAACAAATACACGATGAACGTCTTGAGGGCGTCTTTGCCGATGCCGCGGTTTTGCGAAGAGGGTTCGCATATTTTGATGCCGATGGTCGCGGTATCCCCATCGATGTCGTGGTTCATCTCGCCGATGGGACGGCCTTGGGAGTCTTCAAGAATGTACACTCTCGAGGAAGCGTTCGGCGCTACGGCTTGCTTTTGTAGACGGCGGCGCAGTTTTTCGCGGTCGACTTTCAACCCTTCCGGAAATCCGGCGTGCTCCATGACGGCGCCATCGGTCCACCATCCGGCCAAAACGTCGACGTCTTCTTCGGTGGCGGGGCGGATGGTGCAATTGTTTCCCTTCAGCATAAAGTCCTCCTTGTTTGGTGTCGTAGATATTGTATCACAAAACCGACCCTTTCAAAACGAAAAAAAAGACGCCGTCGAAACGGCGTCTTTAATCATTGCGCGTCTATAAGCCATGTTCTGTACCCTGTGGGCGGCAACCATTTATCTGCGTGCAATGCACGCCCCTTCTTCGGTTCATTTCCCGTTGAAGGGCGCCCCTACCAAAATTTGGGTTTCTGACTCGCGGGGTTTACCCGTTCCACCTCGAACGTTTCCGCCCGAGCTCGTCTCTGTGGCACTTTTAAAGGTACTAACGCCCCGAAGGGCCGCGTTCCCAGCCGTCATCCTTAGATGCATAGCGTTATGGTTTCCGCTATCGCGAACACTACAGGCGTCGCAGCCTGTGCCAGCATGGACTTTCCTAACGTTTCGCAAAACGCTCGGTTGCCCGACGCGCAATGATTCAGGAATCGCTTTTAATTCTTGTCCGGTTTGTCCCGTTTGGGACGGGGTTTTTTGTCTTTGGGTTTTTGGTCTTTGGACTTCTGGTCCGGTTTTTTCCCGCCGTCGCCCGCCGGTTTGGGCAGGGTGGCCTTGCGGGAGAGGTCGATGCGGCCGCGTTCGTCGATGCCGATGACTTTGACGTCGATGCGGTCGCCGAGTTTGACGACGTCTTCTACCGAACGGACGCGCTCATGCGCGAGTTTGGAGATGTGGCATAGACCGTCGGTGCCGGGCCACAGTTCGACAAAGCAACCGTATTTCTCGATGCGGACGACTTTGCCTTTGTAGACTTCGCCGACTTTGGCCACGCGGACAAGGTCTTCAATTTCCTTGAGCGCGTTGTTGATCGGTTCCATCTCGGTATGCATGATGGTGATCTTGCCGTCTTGCTCGATGTCGATCTTGACGTCGTCGTTGCGGTCGATGATGTCGGAGATGATTTTTCCGCCCGGGCCGATGACATCGCGAATCTTGTCGGGGTCGATGACCATGATTTTGACTTTCGGCGCGTACTTGGAAACCTCTTTGCGAGGTTCGGGGATGACCGACGTCATGTTCTCGAGCACTTCAAGGCGCGCTTTGCGGCCTTGTTCCAAGGCTTCTTTGAGGATTTCCCGAGAAAGGCCTTCGATTTTGATGTCCATCTGGAGCGCGGTGATGCCGTCTTTGGTTCCGGCGACTTTGAAATCCATGTCGCCCAAGTGGTCCTCTAGGCCTTGGATGTCGCTTAGGATGCGATAGGTGTCGCCTTCTTTGACGAGGCCCATCGCGATGCCGGCTACGGGCGCGTCGATGGGGACGCCTGCGGCCATGAGGCTCAAACAGCCGGCGCAAATGCTCGCTTGCGACGTCGAGCCGTTGCTCTCGAGGATTTCCGAAACAATACGGACGGTGTAGGGGAAGTCCTCTTCGTCGGGCATCACTTGGAAAAGCGCGCGTTCGCCGAGGGCGCCGTGTCCGATTTCGCGGCGTTTTGGCGGGCCGTAGCGGCCGGTCTCGCCGACGCTATATGGCGGGAAGTTGTAATGAAGCATGAAGCGCTTGTTGTCGGTGTCGGAAAGGCCGTCGATGATTTGGTGTTCGCCGAGGGCGCCAAGCGTGGTCACGCTGATTGCTTGAGTCTGTCCGCGGGTAAACATCGCGCTTCCGTGGGTGCGTTCGAAGATGTCGATTTGCGATTCGAGTTCGCGGATTTCGTCAAGCTTGCGTCCGTCGGGACGTTTGCTTTCTTCGACGATCAAACGGCGAACTTCTTCTTTGACCACTTCGTCGACGTACGTTTTCGCATCTTCGATTTTCTTGTTCCGTTCTTCTTCATCAAGGGAAGCAAACGCCGTTTCAAGAGTCTCTTCAACTTTCTCCTTGACGCCGTTGATGATTTCACCGCGCAGTTCGCGGTCGAAAGTATGTACGGCTTGGTGGATTTTCTCTTTGAACGAATCGTCGACCAAAGTGACCGCGTCCGTATCAAAGGGTTCTTTTTCAAAGCTGAACTTCTCTTCGCCGAGTTCTTGGACGATTTCTTCTTGGAACGCGACGATTTTCTTGATCCATTCGTGCGCGAACATCATCGCATCGAGCATCACGTCTTCGCTGACCTGCTTAGCGCCGGCTTCGACCATGTTGATGGCGTCTTTCGTTCCGGCAACCGTCAAGTCAATGTCGGAATGCTCAAGGTCTTCTTCGGTCGGGTTCAACACGAACTCGCCATCGACGCGGCCGACGACGACGCCGGCGATCGGGCCGTCAAAGGGAAGGTCGCTTAGGGCGAGAGTGAGCGAGCTGCCGAGCATCGCCGCCATCGGCGGTGAATAGTCGGGGTTGCCGCTCATTACGGTGTTGATGATTTGAACTTCGTGGCGAAAACCGTCAGGAAACAAGGGGCGCAGGGGACGGTCGATGAGTCTTGAAATCAGTGTTTCTAGTTCGGAAGGCTTGCCTTCGCGTTTGAAGAATCCACCGGGAATTTTACCGGCGGCGTAGAGTTTTTCCGTGTAGTTGACCATCAATGGGAAGAAAGGCATGTCTGTCGGTTCTTTTGAAGCCTGCATGACGCTTAAAACGCCCGTATCGTTGTACCGGACGAGTGCTGCGGCTGTCGCTTGCCTAGCGACGCCACCGATTTCCACGCGCAGAGTTCTCCCATCGAGGTCCATCTCGAATACTCTGGCTTTTTTCATTTCTTTTTTCCTCACTTTATTATCATTTTTCCATTTATCTATCATACCATAAAACCGTCAATAAGTATAGTCTTTTGGCATCTCTTTACCTTTTGCCGGTACAATGAAAAGCGCCGCTTTTGCGGCGCATTCGATTTCAAGTCATTTTCGAAGCATGCCGTACCCGCCGTAAAGAGGGCGGGTTTCGGTGGCGGTAATCATCATTTGTTCGTCGTAGGTTTTCAAAAAGTCGATGACTTTTTTGGTGTTCTTCCGGGAGATGTGCATGATGATCATTTCTTTGCGGTCGTCCTTGCCGTAAGCGTCGACGGCGGTCACGCCGTAGCCTTTGGCCCGCAGGTCAATAGACATCTGCTTGGCCAAAGATTTTTTGACAATCGCTTCGACGCGGACGGATCCTAAAGCCAGTTTGTCTTCGATGATGGTTCCGTAGTAGTTTCCTAGCGAGAACGCCAAGGCATACACGACCACTTTCATGGGGTCGGAGGTGATGTCGGTCAAAATGGTGACCGCCAAAATCACCCAAAGCACGACTTCAAAAAACCCGATGGTCGCGCCGAGAATCTTTTCACCTTTGGTGATCAAGACAATCCGTACGGTCGCCATGGCGACCTCGATGATTTTTCCGAAAAAGATGAAACTGTAAAGCCATACCGGATGAATGGCGTCAAGAATTTCAGCCATGCTTACCTCCTTCAATGTTCGCAAGCGGTTTTCCCTCAATGTATACGGTTTTCGGACGGCTCATGATGTCGAAAGGGTCGCCGTCCCAAAGCACCAAGTCGGCGTCCTTGCCGGCTTTGATCGATCCTATGCGTTTGTCAAGGCCGCTGAGACGGGCGGCGTTGATGGTGATCGCTTCAAGCGCCTTGTGCCGGTCAAGACCGGACTTCACATAAAGCGCCGCTTGGACGAGAATGCTTTCGCTGGCGACGACGGGGTGGTCAGTCATGAAGGAAAAGGGTACGTCGTGTTCGGCGAGAATGGCCGCGGCTTGAAAGGTTCGCTGCGCGGTCTCGACTTTGCCTCTCGACCCCAAGGTAGGCCCGAGAATGACGGGAAGTCCGCTTTCTTTGATCGCCTTCGGCGTCAAATGGGCTTCGGTCGCATGCTCGATGGTGGCTTGCAAGCCGAATTCCTTGACGATGCGGATGGCGGTCATGATGTCGTCGCTGCGGTGGGCGTGGATTTTCACCGGCATCCCTTCAAAGACTCTTTTCAAGCTGTGCAGCTTCATGTTGAACGAGGGTTTTTTGTCGCGTTTCCCTTCTTCGTATTCGGACCATTCTTCGCGGTATTCTTGCGCCTTGATCAGCCATTCGCGCAGAATCGACGCGTTGGCCATGCGGGTGGAGGGGCTGCGTTTTTGTCCGGAATAGACGCGCTTCGGGTTCTCGCCGAGCGCCATTTTCATGCTGGTTTCGGGAACAACGACCATGTCGTCGACCGTTTCGCCGACGGTTTTGATGGCGGCGAAAGTGCCGCCGATGATGTTCGCGCTGCCGGGGCCCGTCACAACCGTGGTGACGCCGGCGGCCGCGGTCGTCGCAAACGCATTGTCACACGGGTTGATGCTGTCAAGGCCGCGCAGTTCGGGGTATACGGGGTCGGTCGTTTCGTTCACGTCGTTGCCTTCAAACAAGATTCCTTCTTCGTGGATGCCGAGGTGGCAATGGGGTTCTATGAGGCCCGGAGTGAGCACCGCGCCTTCGGCGTCGACGATGGTGTAATCCGCAAAGCGTTTTTCTTCGAACGTGCGGCCCACCTCTTCGATTTTTCCGTCTTTAAAGGCGACATAGCCCCGCTCGCCGTTTATGGATTCCATCGTGTATAGTGTAGCGTTTTTGATGACAATCATCATGGGTCCTCCTTAAGGCGTTTCTGTTCTTCTTCGTTCAGACGAAGTTTTTCTTCGTGCAGCTCTTTCAAATAATGCGTCGTCGTCCGAATCATACCTGTGATGGGGATAGCGAGGATGATGCCGACCACGCCGAAGAGGTAGCCGAAAAAGACGAACGAGCTCAACACTAACAAGGGATGGAGCTTGGTTTCTTTCCCCATAATCAGCGGCTGGGCGACATTGTTTTGAATCAACTGTCCCACCGCAACCGTAATCATGATGGCGATCGGCGCATACTCGCCGAAAAGCAGCGTGTCGTCGGTCAGAGAATACAGCACCGGAAGCACCATGGCGATGAAAGGCCCGACGTAGGGGACAATGTCGAAAAAGCCCAACATGAAGCCAAACAGCGGGCTTCGTTCACGGAAGCCGAGGATGAAGAACACGATGGTGAAGACAATCGCCATCACAAACATCGTCAGGAAACGTCCGTTGAAGTATTCTTCGATGACGCGGTTGGCGCGTTTGGTCAATTCAATCACATGCGAACGAATCTTTTTGGGGAAAACGATGACGATGCCTTCGTAGATGCGGTGGCGATCGTTCAAGATAAAAAACAAGAACACGGGAACGAGCACAATCGTGATAATCACCGTCGCGGCGCTTTCAAACACCGCAAACAGATCGAAATCGAGGTCGAGCACGTTTTCAAGCGTCAGAATTTCCTGAAGACGCGTGATAATCTGCTCTAAGAGCTCATAGCGGGAAGCGAAGTCCGTCACGGCGCTCAGCACTCTCGGCCAGTCGTTTTCGATGAAAGAGACCGCTTGAGTATAAATGAGCGTTCCGGCGTAGCGGCCTAGGAAAAACAGCACAACACCGACGACGGCAAAGACGATACCGGTGTTGATCAACCGGTTTTTCAGTTTGAGTTTTCGCTCCAACAATCGGAAAAGAGGCGCCAGCAGATAACTCAAGAAAAGCGCAATCGAAAAAGGCAGGACAATCGCGATAAAGGCTTGAATGAATCGTTCCACAAACGCTTCGAAAATCAAACGGAACAAAAAGAGAATCAGCAGCGACAGCGCGATGACCCCTAAATTAATCAACCATCTCTTTCTTCTTTCCATCTCTGCCATGGCGTGCCTCCTTAATGTTGTACATTCAACGTTATTATAACAAATTTTAACATATTCCCACAAAGAATGCGATGGCATTCCCAAGAAAAAACCGCACCCATTGTGCAGGGTGCGGTTGTCTCAAACAATTAACGGCGCAGACCGAGCTTTTTGATCAAGGCACGGTAACGCTCGACATCTTTGTTGGCAAGATAGCGGAGCAGATGGCGGCGACGGCCGACTTTCTGCAAAAGGCCGCGGCGCGAATGATGGTCTTTCTTGTGAGTTTTGAGATGTTCGTTCAACAGTTGAATCTCGCGGGTCAACACCGCGATTTGCACTTCGGGAGACCCGGTGTCTCCTTCTTTGGTGCGGAACTCTTCAACGATTTTTTGTTTTTCATCTTTGCTCAAAGCCATGATGCATCCTCCTTTGTTTTATTCTTACCCGGAACCTAGTGCCGCGTCGAGGCATCGACGGACCAAGAAACGGGCGCAAAAAGTATTATAGCACATTTTTCACGTATTGCAACAACCATCCGCCGATTTCCTTAGAATTCTTTCTTCGCTTGTTTCAGTATGTGCTTGGCGATGGCGACGTCTTCTTCGATTCGCTTGACCAAGGCGTCGGCGTTCGGGAAGCGGAGCTCGTCGCGGATGCGCTTGATGAAGCATGTCTCGATGGTTTCGCCGTAGATGTCTTCGTCAAAATCGAACAGATGGCTTTCGACGCTTAAAGAACCGCTGGGGTTCAGCGTGGGGTTGAACCCGACGCTGCTGATTGAATCGTGCCATGTTCCGCGCACTTTCGTGCGGCTTGCGTAGACGCCCTTAGCGGGGACGAGGTAATCGCCCGTGTCGATGTTCGCGGTCGGATAGCGTATCGTCCGGCCCTTTTGCGCGCCCTTGACGACTTTTCCGCAAAGCGAATAATATCGGCCCAGATAAGGCATCACGGCGGCGACTTCGCCTTGTTCGATCGACTCGCGGATGAAGGTGCTGCCGATTTTGCCTTCAGAAAGTTTTTGTTCGCGGACCACGAAGGTTTCAAAAAAACCTTCTTCTTCCAGAGTTTGCGCGCTGCCGGAGGCTTTGGCGCCGAAGGTGAAATCAAACCCGCAAACGAGCGTGTCCAATCCGTTGAGATAATGGTCAATGAACGCTTTGGAGGTGAGTTTCGCCTTTTCCTTGTCGAACCGGATCAAGTATGCGGTGTCGAAGCCCATGCGTTCAAAGATGGAAAGCTTGTGCGCTAGCGGGGTGATGTAACGGTACTCCATGTCCGCAAGCACCGCTTTTGGGTGTTTGTCGAACGTGATGACCGCTTTTTTCAAGCCTTTCGCTTCCGCGATATCGAGTGTTTTTTCAAGCAGGGCGCGGTGGCCTTTGTGCACGCCGTCAAAAAAGCCGATGGCGGCCACGGTGTTCTCGGAGATCTTTTTTCCGTTCAATTCGGCAATGTTCATACTGAGCACCTCACAAAAAGACTCTCTCGGCGCGGTAGCGTCCATTGTCGCGCCGGTAAAGAGCGAGCAGTCGGTTTTCGTTGTCGACAACGCGCAACAGTTCGGCGTCGTGGTCGATTTCAAGCGGCCGGCCTTTCTTCACGGCCGCGGCCTCGTTATGGGCCGTAAAGGCGGGCAAATGCGAAAGTGCCTCGCTGAGCGTCAGAAGCTTGTGGCGTCCGTTTTCTATGGCTTCGAAGCTGTGCGCCTCTTCAATCGTGAATCGGCCGGATTGCACTCGGGTGATGAACGACGTCCTAGCGGTCGTTCCGAATTTTAAGGCAATATCTTTGGCCAGTTGGCGGACAAAAAGGCCTTTGCTGCCCTTCACATAAAACTCGGCCTCGTACAGACCGTTTGTCGGTTTTGGAGAGCGTTCGGTTTTTAGCGCATAAACCCGGATTTTTCTCGGGGGCACATCGGGGATGGCTTCCCCTTTGCGGGCGTATTCGTAGAGTTTCTTGCCGTTCACTTTGACGGCGGAATAGGCGGGCGGCGTTTGCAAGTAGTCCCCGCGGAATTGTTTGAGCGCCGCTTCGAGCATTGAAAAGTCGTGATGCTCGACGGTGCGCACCACTTCGCCGGTGTGGTCGAGCGTGTCGGTCTCCTCGTTGAAAACGACGCCGAAACGGTAGGCTTTCGTGTCCTGGTTCAAGTATGGCATGATTTTCGTGCCTTTGTTGATGCCTAGGACCAAAACGCCTTCGGCTTCCGGGTCGAGAGTTCCGGCGTGGCCGACTTTGCGGGTGTTGAAAAGTTTGCGGCAACGATCGACGCAATCGTGCGACGTCATGCCTTTGGGTTTTTGAAGCAACAGTATTCCGTCCATGCAAATCACCGGCTATATTATACAACAAAAGGCCGCAAAAGAAAAAGGATAGGGGAAAATCCTGGTTTTTCCAAGAAAAAAAGCCTCAACGAGGCTTTTCTCTAAACGCTTTTGACCCACTCGACCAAGGCGTCTTTGGGCATGAAGCCCGCTTTTTGCGAGACGACTTCTCCGTCTTTCAAGACGAAGAGCGAGGGGATGCCTTGCACGCCGTATTGCTGTGCAAGGGAAATGTTTTCGTCGACGTTGACTTTGATAACTTTGATATCGTCGTTTTCATCGGCTACTTGTTCCAAAACGGGACCGATCATTTTGCAGGGTCCGCACCAGTCGGCGTAAAAATCCAACAAAACCAATCCTTCTTTTACTTTTTCATCAATGTTTGTGCTGTCGGCGTATTCAACGGCCATAGTATTCCTCCTTTAATGATTTCATACTCATTATACTAATAAGCGGTCGCAAACTCAATCGTTTTGCTTTCACGCGATACGATTTCTTATATTGTGTCAATCGAAGTATAAAACGGTGACGCCTTGACCGCCCTCGCTGCCCTCGCCGTCGCGATGGCGTTTGATGAGATCGTGCGAGGAAGCGACGTCTTTGACCATTTTGCGGAGCGCGAGCGTGCCGAATCCGTGAATGACGGTGGCGTAGGGCTGTTTGGACAGCGCGCAGTCGTCGATGTATTTAAGCAGCCGTTCGCGGGCGCTTTCGACGCGCTCTCCGCGCAAATCGAGTGTGCTTGAGACTTGTTTTTTCGGCGTCGATTGCGTCGGTTGTTTTTCGGGGAGGTCGACTTGCTTTTGTTCTTCGGCGTATTCCATCTCGTCTTCTTTGAAGACGCTTTTGAGCGCCCCCATTTTCACCAGCCAGCCGTCTTTTTGTTTTTTCTCGAGTTCGCCGTAGCGGTTGAACTTCAAAATGTAGACGCGGTCGCCCGGTTTGAAATCATGCGCCTTGTCGGTCTTGTGGTCTTTTTCTTCTTGCAGGCTTTTCGTTTGATGTTTCTTCTCGGCGAGTTCGTGTTCTTTGAAAGACTTTTCCTTCATTTCTTCGAGTTCTCGGATGAGCGCTTCCGCTTTCTTTTTCGTCTGCCGCATCGCTTTTTGATTCTCGACTTCCATCTTCTCGCGGAGATTCGCCTTTTCGCTTTGCAGTTCTTTTTTGAGAGCCTTCACCGCTTGGCGTTCTTCTTCGAGTTCTTTGCGCAAAGTTTCGTATTTTTGCACTTCTTTGTCGAGTTTGACGCTTTCTTTTTTGAGTTTGTCGATGAGGTCGCTGACTTCGCTGCGCGTTGTCAGCACGTCTTTTTTAGCCCCTTCGATGATGGATTTCGAAAGCCCCAGGCGTTCGCCGATCAAAAAGGCGTGGCTTTCGCCCGGCGTCCGTAGCAACAAGCGATACGTCGGGTTCAACGTCTCTTCGTCGAACTCGACGCTGGCGTTCATGACGAAATCTTTCGTATAAGCGTAGGCTTTGAGTTCGGGGTAATGCGTCGTGGCGACGACGAGGCTGTCCTTTTGGGCGAGGTGCTCTAGGATGCTCATCGCTAAGGCGGACCCTTCTTTCGGGTCGGTGCCGCTGCCGAGTTCGTCAAGCAGAATCAGCTGGTTGTCGTCGTAACGGTTCAAGATGTCGACGATGCGGCTCATGTGCGAAGAAAACGTCGACAGCGACTGTTCGATACTTTGCTCGTCGCCGATGTCGGCGCGAATGGCGTCGAAAAGTCTGATGGTGCTGCCTTCGACGGCGGGGACCATGAGCCCGCTTTGGCCCATGATGTTGAGCAAACCGATGGTTTTGAGCGTGACCGTCTTGCCGCCGGTGTTCGACCCGGTGATGACCATCATCTTCGTCTCGTCGTCGAAGGTGATGGTGTTCGCGACGACCTCCTCTTTCGGGATGAGAGGATGGCGCGCTTTCAAAAGATGTATGGTTTGGCCGATTTCGGGAATCGATCCTTCGATTTCGAATCCGTAGTCCGCTTTGGCGAAGAGAACATCGAGTTCGCAAAGCAAATCGGTGTTTTGGCGGAGAATGTCGCTGTTGTCGGCGACTTCGACGCTCAAAGCGGCGAGGATTTTTTCGATTTCGTGTTTTTCCTTGGTTTCTAGCTGCAGCTTCTTCGCCGTGAGCGACTGCACGTTCGCGGGTTCTATGTAGGCGGTCTCGCCGCTGTTGGAATAGTCGATGATCGTGCCTTTGACCGAGTTTTTCTCGCCTGCCTTGACGGGGATGACGTAGCGGTCGTGGCGGATGGTGATCAAATCTTCGGCGAGTTTTTTCTTTTCGCGTTTCAAGGCGGTCTCGAGCGCATCCTTGATGCGGCGTTCTTGGGTGTTTAACTCCTTGCGGATGGCCTTTAGTTCTTTGGAAGCGTCGTCTTTGATTTCGCCGTGGTCGTCAAAGACGTTCCGGATGGAATTTCTTAAGGATTCGGGCACTTCGAGCGCTTCGGCGTATTGGCAAAGGCTGAACGTCTCGTCGATTTTTTCGGGGTAGCGAAGCGTCTCGCGGCGGATGCGGGCGGTCGCTTCGATGTGGTCGAGGATTTCGATGAACTCTTTGGCGTCGAGCGTGCCTTGGATGTCGGTCCTTTTCAAGGCCTCCGTCAAATCGTGCACGCCGAAAAAGGAAGGCTCCGCCTCGTCGGCGATGTACTGATAGGCTTCCCTGGTTTCTTCAAGCGTCTTTTTCAGCGCTTCTTTGTCGGTCAGGGGCGTCAAACGGTCGATGCGGTCCTTGCCGGCCGCAGTCTGCGCCTTTTTTTTCAAAAGCTCTTTGATTTTTGTGAATTCCAGCGTCTTGGTGTCAAACGACATACAATCACTCCTCGCGCCTATCATTTTACCAAATTTCATGGTAAAATACACTATGAGGATGTGAAAAAGATGAACTATGTGCTAACCTTGAACGATGCGCAAACGGAAGCGCTCATCGACTTCTACCGTAACGCCAAAGTCAAACCGCCGAACGAAACCATCAAAGCTTTCATCAAAACCGACAGCCTCATCGTCACAGTCTATCGCTCGAACAAGGTGGTCTTTCAGGGCAAACAGGCGGAAGAGGCGTTCTTCTTTTGGCACGAAACATTCGATTTGCCGGAACTGGAAACGAAAAACCCCAAGACAAGCGATGATTTTTTCACTTCTTCAATCGGCAGCGACGAATCCGGCGTCGGCGATTATTTCGGGCCCTTGACGGTTTGCGCCGCCTACATCGACGAAGACGTTTTGAAAGGTCTCGACCTCGAAAAAATCAAGGACTCGAAAACCGTCTCCGACCAAGCCATCCTCGAACTCGGTCCGAAACTGCTTGACAAGGTGCCCCACGCCTTATACATCCTCCAAAACAAAAAATACAACCAGCTCGTCGAAAAGGGCTACAACGCCCATCATCTCAAAGCGTACTTGCACGCACAAAGCCATAAGAAACTGATCACCAAAATCAAGAAGCGCCCCAAAATCGTCATCGACCAGTTCTGCCGCGAAGAAACGTACATGCGTTATTTGCGCAAGTTCAAAGAACCCATCAAACCCGACGTCTTCCTCACCAAGGCGGAAAGCCACTACGCAAGCGTCGCCGTCGCCTCGATCATCGCGCGTTACGCGTACTTGCAAGAACTCAAAAAGCTGAGCGAGGAACTCGGCGTCGAGTTGAAAAAAGGCGCGTCGAAAGCGGTCGACCAACAAGCCCACGAACTGCTCAAAAAATACGGTTCGAACCGTCTTAAGACGTTTGCGAAAATCCATTTCAAAACGACGAGAAAGGCGTCTTCCCTGCCGCGATGAAACCGAAGCCCGCTTCGGTTTTTTTGTTTGTTTTCCGCTTTTGTCGGTGGTACAATCGAACACAAAGACAATAGGAGGTTCACCATGGTGTCCATCGTAATATGGTCTGCGCTCATAATTCTTCTTTATTACACAATCGTCTACGTCCTCGCCGAACTCGCCCGCAATTACTCGCTTGCGGATGTGCTTTGGGGATTCGGGTTCGTGACGCTCGCCGTCGCGCTCATTTTCATTCGCCACAACACCGTCGGTTTCATCGCCCCCGCCGCGTCGTTCGTGACACTTTACATCATGCTTTGGGGCCTGCGCCTTTTTCATTATCTCGGCAAGCGCAACGAGAAGTTCGGCGAAGATTTTCGCTACACCGCGCTTCGCAGGAAACTCGGACAGTGGATGCCGCGCCTCTCCGCTTTCGCAAGAATTTTTATGGTGCGGGCGCTTTTGATGTTCGTCGTCGCGTTGCCTATCGTGATGATGCACGCCTACCCGACCGACACGGAAGTCTTCCAAAACCTCGATGCGCGTGGCCAAATCGGCATCGCCATCGGCGGCGGGCTGTTTTTGGCGGGCTATTTGCTGGAAGTGATCGCCGACGCCCAACTTTGGACGTTCCGGCGACGTCTGGAAAACAGGGGCCGTATCATGAAAACCGGACTATGGCGCTATTCTCGCCATCCGAACTATCTCGGCGAAATCATTCTTTGGTGGGGCATTTTCATCACCGCCTACACCAACACGCAATCCATAGGCTTAATCGCCGTCCTCTCACCCCTTCTTGTCACCGTGCGCTTGCTGTTCGTCAGCGGCATTCCTGCGGTGGAAAGGCGTTTGAACGATTCCAAAGAATACCGTGCCTACCGAAAAAACACTAGCGTCCTCATCCCGTGGCCGCCCAAAAAAAACCGTTAAAACCGACATTGTCGGTTTTTTTCTAAATGTGTGCGTATTTTCTTCTTATTTAGATTTTTTGTGGTAATATAGAAATGCCAAAAACAGAAAGGGGATGCTTATGCGCTTGTTCTTCCAACTCTATCCGATCGCCATCGTCGTGTTCTTCGCAGTGGACATCGTATGGCTGGGGGTTGTCGCTAAGCGCTTCTACCAGTCGCAAATCGGACACTTGCTCAAAGAGAACGTCAATTGGATCGCCGCCTTTGTTTTTTATTTCATCTTTGTGGCGGGGGTCGTCTTCTTCGCCATTATGCCCGCCTGGCGGGATGAATCGGCACTGATGGCCTTTGCGCTTGGAGGATTTTTCGGTTTCATCGCCTATTCGACTTACGACTTGACCAATTTGGCCACGACAAAAGATTGGCCGCTTTCGGTTACGATTGTGGACCTCCTCTGGGGTTCGTTTCTCGGCGGAGCGACTAGTCTTCTCACATATCTCATCTTCACAGTGCTTCAATAACGGAGGGAAATTATGAATACACTGGCCTTGAACAAAGACGCGTTTTTCCATTCTTTCATGGCGGGGGCCAAGGAAGTCATCCGCCGCAAAAACAATTTGAACGAAATCAACGTCTTCCCCGTCGCCGACGGCGACACGGGAAGCAACCTCGCAAGCATGATGCAAACGATTCTCAAAGAGAGTAACCTTGACGAGTCCACCGAAAAAACCTTGAAAAGCATCGCCGATGCGGCCTTGATTGGCGCCAGGGGCAACTCGGGCATCATCTTCGCCCAATACATCAACGGTCTTATGGACGCGCTCAAAACCGCCGACGAAATCACAATCGAACGCTTCATCCATTCTGCCGAAGCGGCGGTACCCTACGCCTATGAGGCGATCGCCACGCCGGTCGAAGGCACGATGATCACCTTGATGCGCGAATTCGCCAAAGCTTTGAAACAGTTCGCCAAAGAGGTCGCCGACCTCGGTGAGCTGCTCGCCAAAACCTATGAGTTTTTGAAGTCCACCCTTGTCAAAACCACCGAAATGCTTCCGGCGCTCAAAAAGGCGAAAGTCGTCGACGCCGGCGCGAAAGGGTTCGTGCATTTCATCGAGGGCTTCACCAACCATGTCCGCCAAAGCAAGCTCGAAACCGATTTCGACGAAGAAATCGGCTCCTCCGGCGACGGCGGGCACGAAGACTTCGAAAACGAAACCTACCGCTATTGCACCGAAGGCTTGGTGCAAGGCGAAAACATGGACAGCAACGCCGTCAAGGCGGCGCTTGCGGATTTGGGCGATTCTTTGGTCGTCGCCGGCAACGACACCACGGTGCGCATCCACATCCACACCGACAAACCGCAGGACGTCTTCTTTCGCCTGCGAGAGTTCGGCACCATCGTCGAACAAAAAGTCGACGACATGAAAAAACAGCACGAAATCGTGCACAACCGCAAACACGACATCGCCGTGGTCACCGATTCCATCGCCGATTTGCCCAAAAGCTTCGTCGACGAACACCAAATCCACGTCGTGCCGATCAACTTGATGATCGAAGGGTCCAACTACTACGACAAACTGACCATCTCTTCGGAAAACTTCTACCGTTTCATGGACGAACTCGAGACCTACCCCTCAAGCGCGCAGCCCAACCAAAAACAAATGGAGAACTTCCTCTCGTTTTTGAGCACGTATTATCCGAACATTTTGATCTTAAGCGTCTCCGCAAAAATGAGCGGCACCTACAACGTCTTCAAACAAGCGACGAAAACGCTAAGCGGCAGCGACACCAACGTGCGCGTCGTCGACACCAAACAAAATTCCGGCGCGGAGGGCTTGCTCGTCATGAAAGCGGCCGAACTCGTCAAAGCGGGCAAATCGCTCGATGAGACCGCAGACGAAATTGAACGCCTCATCCCCAAAACCAAGATTCTCGTCTCTGTAAAAACCCTGAAATACATGGTGCGTTCGGGACGCCTCAGCAAAGCCGGCGGCACCGTTGGAAAAATTGTGAACCTAAAGCCCGTCGTCTCAATCGACGAGACCGGCGAAGGCATCATTTTCGAAAAGAGCTTCCGACTCAAAGCCGCCACCAACAAAATCGCGAGACACGTGAAATCCGTCCAGGACAGCACAGGCATCGAACGCTACGCCATTGTCCACGCCAACGCGATTGCGCGCGCCAAAGAATACGAAACGATGTTCACGAAGCTTCTGGGGAAAGCCCCCGCCTACATCATGGACATCTCTACCGTCGTCGCCATGAACGCCGGCATCGGCACGGTCGCGCTTGCCTATATTAGCGATTGATGCGCTTTTGGCAATAAAAAAACCGACAACGTCGGTTTCATTCAACATACACCGTCTTCTCAAACGCCTTCATATAATGGAAGGCGTTTTTTTTGACCGGCAAATCCGGAAAAGTGTCGTAAAATCGTTGGTACCTTCCAGCGGGGACCCGAGCGAGCAAACGGAAAGGTTGCATGCTTTCTTGAAGGGTTTTTACAATCTTCGCTTTCGGCTGAGCCTGAAGCGACAAAAACGCCAAAGTAAAGGCATGGGGAAAAGGGTTGGCCGCATCGTGAAGCACCACTTCGATGCGGTCTTCAAGCTTGTGCTTGCGCACCACGCGCTTCGCGGCCCTTACGGCATGCCGGTCGCGGTCGATGGCGTAGACGAAGGCATCCGTTTTTTGCGCCAGCAAAATCGCCGTGAAGGGAATCGCGCCGCAACCGATGTTCAAGACAACGTCGTCTTCGCCGACTGTTGTCAAAGCAAGCTCCCGGTCCAAGACTTTATTGTAGGGCATCATGTATAATGCGCTAAGCGCACGGGAATTAGCGGCGATTTTTTCCAACCGCGCAATCACACGTCGAATCAAACCCATCTTCCTTTCTTAGCCAAAGAGCGTCACGAACAAATCGTATCCTCGCGCGAACAATCCGCCGACGAACAGGGCCGTCGCCGTAGTGCCGATGAAGACAAACACCGCCGTTTTGACGTTGAACTCTTTCGCAAGCGTCGCAATCATCGCGATGCAGGGGACATAGAAAAGCGCCACGAGCGCGCCGGTGAAAAACTGCACGGTGGTGAGGTCAAGATCAAGCAGCGGCAACACTGCGAGTTCGCGGCGGAACACGCCGAGGACAAGCGGGGTCGAAGCCGCTTCGGGAAGCATCAGCCAGCCCGAGACAACCGGTGCCATCGCGCGTCCGAGCGCCGGGAAAAAGCCGAGTTCGAAAAGCACTGCGGCGAAGAAAATCGCCACGACCATGGGCACCGCGCCTTCTCTTAAGTAATGGCGGATGCGGAAGAGAATCTTTTTCGACAAGAGCTTAGGCGCAGGCACCAAAAGCGGGGGCAGTTCCATCAAAGTAAAGGGAACGCGTTGTTTGTTGAACTTGTCCATCAGAATGCCGACAAGAATCATCGCGAAGACGGAGACGAAAAAGATGAACAAAAACGCGAATATGGAGCGTTCCGCCAACAACGCGATGAACGCGCCGGTCTGCGAGACGCAGGGTACGGCGAAACAGACCATAACGGCCACGCTCAAGCGCTGCTTTTTTGAAGGTAGCGCCCTTGTCGACATGATGGCGGGGATGCCGCAACCGTAGCCCAACAGCAAGGGAATCGCGCAGGAGCCGTTCAAGCCGATTTTTTTGAAGACGCCATCGAGCAGCACGGCGATGCGGGGCAAATATCCGGTGTCTTCAAGCACGCTCATCATCGCATAAAAAGACACCACATACGGCAAGACAAGCGCAAAGGGCCATTCGATGCCCTTGATCAAAAAACCGTAGTCGTCGCCAATCAAAATCGCCCGCAACATCTGCGAATCGGTGAGGGCCTCGACGCCGCCACGTATGTAGGGAAAGACCAGATTGTCGAAAAAGGGCAAAAGCAAATACTGCCGAAGCCCCATGCCGAAACCGATGACAAAACCGAACATCACCGCAAGCACCAAAAGGGCAATCGGAATGCCCGGAAACGGCTTCGCTAGGAAAGAAAACCGGTCGGCGCCGTTTTTTTGGGGCGTGGTTTTCACCACTTCTTCGCGTAGTTCTTCGACCACGCGCCAACGGTCCTTGTCCTTGCTTGGCACCGTATGGCGCGCTTCTTGTTTGACCGTTTGGGCCATGGCGTATTTGACAACGTCGAGACTGTTGCCCCGCAAGGCGACAGTCGGAATGACGGAAACGTTCAAGCGTTGCTGCAACAAAGAAGCGTCGATTCTCAAACCGCGGGATTTCATCAAATCCGTGCGGTTCAAGGCGACAACGGTCGGAATGTCGTGTTCAAGCACCTGCATCAACAAATGCAAGCTGCTTTCGAAATTGAGGGCGTCCAGCACGAAGACGATCGCTTCAGGACCGTCCTCAAGCATTTGTCTCGCGACGCGCTCGGCGTCGTCGTTCGGGTCTTCTAGATTGTAGATGCCGGGGACGTCTTTGAGAAGGTAGGACTCCCCGTCAATCTCCATAGGGCCTTCGTAAAATTCGACCGTTGTCCCCGAATAGTTGGACACCATGACGTCAAGGCCCGTAAAACGAGAAAAAATGGCGCTTTTCCCAACATTGGGCAAGCCCATTAACAAAATGGTTTTATGCAAGTCGCCGCCGGAAAGCTGCTTGGATTGGCCGCGCCGTTTTGTTTTGGGGCCGCAGTGCGCCATGGTATCGCTACTTTCTGATCGTAATTTGTTCGGCCAGTTCGCGATCTACCGCAATGGAACGGTCGTCGACGGACAAAACAACCGGTCCGCCGGCAAAACTCTTGCTAATCAGTCTCACGCGTTTGCCAAGTCTTAGTCCTAATGAAGCAAGCAAGCTCATGTCGGGCACTTCTAAAATAATCCCCTCTTCTCCGCGTGAAAGAGAGTGGATGCATTCTATATCATAAGATTGTGTGCGTGGATAGGTGTCGATGGGCTTCATGAAAACACCTCTTATGTTATTTGTAATGTTTCTAAATACCTTTGTTGGCTCAATAACAGTATAACGCGCGAAAATTTGTATGTCAACATTATACGGAATTATTCTAAATTGCTTTCCAAACAGTCGTTCGGGCCTTCGGCAATTATCGAAATTTCTTCTTTTGGTTGTGTATCGACAACATTTTCGGTATAATTTAACAAGCGATGAAGCGCTTGGCGTTGTCAATTTGCAACACCTCGAATAGATGAATGATTAAGGAGGAAGCCTATGAAAGCTTGGAAGTTTGTTTTGCTCAACCTGACTACGATACTCGGAATCCTTTTGGGCACGGCTTCTATCGCCGTGGCGGTCTTTTCTGACGCTTTGGGCGTTGCGGTCTTGTTGATTATGGCCAGCGCTCTCATCGACCGCTACGACGGACGAATCGCAAGGCGCTACCGATTAGTAAGTACGCTTGGGGCGCGCTTGGACAGCGCAAACGACGTTGTAACGTTTGCGATTGCGCCCGCCGTGTTGCTTGCGCAAGGCTTCTTCTTGAACGTTTCCTTCCTGGTTGCGGCGATCACAATCTATGTGCTCTTTGGAAGTTTCAGGCTTCTTCGCTTCCATCAACGGGAAGAAAGAACAAGGACTCAAGGGATTCCCATTACGCCAATCGGCGTATTGCTTTCGGTGCTTCTTTGGGGGATTGAATCCCGCATCGAAGCGAGCCTTGGAAGCGACCTCGCGCTTTTTGCGTTCGTGCTTCTTCTGAGTTTTTTGATGATTGCGCCCTTTACCGTGAAGAAATACTAATCACTATCATGCAAACAAAAGACCCTCCCGGGGATGGAGGGTCTTTTTCACGTGGAGACATTCATGATGTCAATTATAAGGGGGTTTCGCGGGGGGCTAGGTCAGTTTTTGCGGTTTGTGGAACAAATAGCCTTGTTGGAGGTCGCAGTCGAGTTCTTGCAAAATTTCTTTTTGTAGGCTGGTCTCGACGCCTTCGGCGATGAGTTCTTTGTGCGAAAGCCGCGTGATTTTGCGGACCATCTTGACGATTTCCTGGTTTTTGACGCTGTGGATTTTTCGCGTAAAGACGGCGTCGATTTTAATGATGTCGAAATCCACATTCTCCAAGATGGCGAGCGAGGAGTATTCTTTGCCGAAATCGTCCAGGGCGATTTGATATTCGTGCTTTTTGTACTGGCCGATACGCCGGACGCACAAATCGAGGTTGTTGACGAACGTGTTTTCAGAGATTTCGACGCATACGTCGGAAGCTTCAATGCCGTATTTTTTCAAGGTTTGGTTGAAGAACGTCAAAAACCGTTCGTCTAGTAGGCTTGTGGGCGAGAGGTTCACCGATACTTTCGTGCTTCGATACGGTTTTTGTTTGCGCAAAACTTTGAACAAGCGAAGGGTCTTCTCGACAATGTAGCGTTCAAGCTTGTCGAGTAGATTGGACTTGTCGGCGATGTCGATGAATTCGTCGGGCGGAACGTTGCCGAGTTTGGAGTCGGACCAACGCGCGAGCTGTTCTAAGTAGTCGACCGAATCGTCTTTGACGTTTTTCACCTCTTGGAAATGGATTTCGATGGCTTCGTCTTCAATGGCGCGTTGGAGCTTGTTGGCGACCAAGATGTTTTGACGGAGCGTGTCGCTCATTTTTTTGCGGTATCGCGCGACCGGGGTGCCGTTTTGCAGCGCGCCTTCTTTCATCGCCAAGCTCGAAAGCGAAATCAAAGAGGTTTTGTCGTTTGTGTCTTCGGGGTAGCAGGCGTAGCCGATGTTCGTCTTGACTTCGATGTTCAAATCCTCGGTCCGATGAATCGAGACGGCTTTGGTTTTTAAAGTGTCGATGTAGCGTTCGATGACGTCTCTTTCCGCTTCTTCGTTCACACAATACAGCACGAACTCGTCGCCGGAGAAACGGGAGACGAAGCATTGCCCGTGTTCGAAGACGCGGAGCTTGTTGGCGATGGAAACGAGGATTTCATCGCCGACGGCATGGCCGTAATAGTCGTTGATTTGCGAGAATCCGCGGATGTCGATGAAAAACGATACCGCTTTTTCAATGTTATCGGTGGCGGCGATGGTTTCATAAAGGCCTTGTTGGTTCAGCAGGCCGGTCAGGTGGTCGTGGTTTTTATCGTTGGCGAAACGTTTTTCGGTTTCATAAAGGTACGTGACGTCATGGCCGATCGCCATGATGTAATCGACGTTGCCTTCGTCGTCGTTAATGGCTTCGTAGTTCCAGCGGATGTATTTTTTGCGGTCGTTGACGAGTATTTGCGCGGTGCCTGTGGCGCTATGTTTTTCAAGCACCTCATCCAGCCAGCCGTGGTCGGTCCGGCCGACCGACTCGTTGATTTTCAACGCATTCTTGCCGATGACGTCTTCTCGTTTGCGGCCGTACACCTCGAGCGCTTTTTCGGAGGCGTGGAGCACGGTGCCGTCCTTATCGAGTTTGACGATAAGGTCCTGGCTCATTTCCATCACTTTTTTGCTTTCGTTTTCCAACACCTTGTATTGTTGTTCGCGGGCGGCAAGCTGTGTGGAAATCAGTTGCACGCTAGTGACGTCGTAGGCGGTATAGGCCGTGCCTTTGGATAAGGGATACAATCCGTAGCGGAACATCGTCGTATAGCCACGCGACCCCGGAAGCTTGAACTTGAAATGCGCGGTTTTGAGCGCGGTTTCTTCATCCTTTTTCGCAAACCACGCCTTCGGCAGATCGGAAGGGTGCACCATCTTTTTGAACTGTTCGTAACTGATAAGCATCGAACGTTTCTTCAAACGGTGGCGTTTGGCGAGTTTTTTGGAGAACTGCAGGCGAACCTTGCGTTGTTCGCGCATGAACACCACTTGCATGGTTTCTTCGTTGGAGGCTTTCTTCGGATCGAGCGATTGGCGTTTCGTTTGCGGGGTGAGGTTCTCAAAATAGATTGCGCCGCCAAAGAGAATCACGGCAAATACGCCCACATTTTGCAGCGAAGCTTGCATGATGTCTTCTCCATAAGGAAGCACGACCGTAATCGATGCCGTTCTAGTCTCCATCGTCAATAGAATCACGGCCAAAAGCAAAGCCGAAGCGTTGATGGCGAAAAGGGCGTTTTTCAAATACGCCGTGTAAAGGAGATAGACCGCAAACAAAACGCTTGCCGCAACGACAAAAGCGCCTTCAGGGACTTCCAAAGGCGACATCGCAATGAGGCTTGCGTACAGCGTGGTTGCGACAGCGGCCACTCCAAGGGGAAGGACGTGTCTTCGGATCGCTTGTGGTGTTTTCATGCTTCCACCCACTCACTTGATGTGATCATACATGAGGCTTTTCAGGCAGTATGCCAAACATTGATTGTCCTCCAAGACCCAACCAATGATTCGCACGAACCGAAACAATCTCTTTTTGATCTTTCTTATCCCCTTTTCCCTTACTCCCCTGTTACCCACTAGACTGTTACATGATATATTATAGATTGAGACATTTTTTTTGAACAGCGCGGATATGTCGTAGTTTTAAAAAAATACGGAAAATTTTAACATTTTCCGTATTTTTTGGTCAAGAATGTAATTGTATCTACAATATTTCTTTTTTCAAATACTTGATGGCGAAGTTGTGCAGATTGATGCCGAAGTCTTTCTCAATATACCTGGTAAATAAATCAATTTTTTTCCGGTTGGCCTCCATTTGTAGAACGTTATAACATCTAAAAAGAGATTCTTCAAAGTTTTGATAATCTTCTAACTTAAAGTAAGCTAGCGCACGATAGTAATAGAAATAATCCCAAAGATAGTACTGTTTATTATTTCTTCCTCTATCAATTCCCATATTGCAAAAGCGAATTACTTGAGAATAGTTCTTTTGCACGCCAAAACTTTTGCTTAATCTCATGATGATGGTTGTGTAAATCAAATCATTTTCGCCACTCATTATATTCGTTTCTTCTTCAAAGAGTTCGCTCAATCTTTCCAAAACAGGATTTTGTTCTTCGACTGGCAAGAAATTCAATAGCGAACTTAAAATAAGTATCTCTATGTCTGTAAAATATTGATTCTTTAGCACTTCGGGATAATTGATGAGTTTAGCATTCCGTTTTGCAGTTTCGACTCTTGAAGCTTTCCCGCGATAATTGTCATATAATATTAGCGCATGCTGATAATACACCTTTTTTTCTTGATCAATGACAATATCCTGCTCAATTTTTCTCTTAAGTTCTTTTACCTTTGCGTCATCATTGTTGACTGCAGCATTATAAAACTCGTTTATCAATCTCGCCTGCTGGTTCTTTTTTCGTTCGAATTCGTTCAATAGTTTTTTGGTAGGAATCCCTAATTTATCAGCGAATCTTTGTAAATTTTCATAGGGAATTTCGCATTCGCCGCTGCGGTACCTTTGGTACTGGCGCAAAGAAACAATGCCGTCCACAAACTCTTCTTGTGTCA
>PUOX01000075.1 GCA_003552925.1 Mollicutes bacterium
ATTGCGGCGTTTTACGTGCACGCCATCCCGAACATGTTGCTTTGGGTGGTCTTATGGGCTGGCATTCGCAGCAAAACCGCCTCCAAGATCAATCAGGAGATAGGATAATGAGAGGTTTTGGGATGTTGCGAATACTGAAAAAGACTGTTTATGAATCAAGGTTGACAAAAATCAATAGCACTGTTATAATTTCATTGAACGGAGAATGAATATGAAAAAACAAAATCAAAGAAAATTGCAAGCGCAAAAGAGACGAAAAGAGATTCTGGATGCCGCAAAAAAATTATTTGCTCAAAACGGTTATCACGCCACCACCACTCGGTCGATTAACAACGAAATCGGTATGGCGGACGGATTGATGTACCATTATTTTCCCGGCGGGAAAATGGAAATCCTTGAAACGATTGTGCAAAAAGAAATCGAAAGAAAAAGAAGAAGCGTTGAGAGGACTCCGAAATCCATTGAAGAAGCCGGAAACTTGGAAGAGTTGCTCTATGAGATTGGACGAATTATTTTAGAGACCGCAACGAAAGATCGTGAAATGATGGTCATTGCGCTTAGGGAATATCATATTCTGAAAGAGAAATTCAGCGAACCCGTAGGTGAATTTCTTGGGTTCTACGACTATCTAGCACAACAACTGCAACAGTATATGGACAAGGGAGAAATCAAGAAACTTGATCCCAAGTTTACCGCCATCCAGTTTATCAGTCCTTTCTCGCTTTATACCATGAGCAAGCTTGTCACTGGCGATAGCGGTTCTAGTTATTTCGGAACGGATGACGACGTTTTCTTAAAACGCACAGTAGAGAACATGCTCAAATTGTTGGAGATTTAGCCAAAGAAGAACGTTGACAGCAACACAAAGCATGTCGTAGTATGGTTCAATGTGATTCGGTCATCGTTTTTGGGATACGGTTCTGACGTTATTGTATCTACCCGTTTTGCGTTTGGCCGCCAACCGACCAATTCTCGCATTACCGAAAGCGATGACCGGATATACTTCCAGAATCGTTCTGGAAAACACTCAAGCTATTCGACGCTTTTCTTTTTCACCATTAAATTCATTAAACGATTAATGAACATATATGACATATGGACATTGTCGATGTCATATGTGTTTAAATAAAATTTGGAGGATGAGATTTATGATGGATTCTACGAATCAATCGAAACATCATCAAATGCGTTGGTGGATATTGGTGGTTATTGTCATCAGCGTGTTGAACGTCGTATTTGACACGACCATTGTCAACATAGCGTTGCCCACTATTCAAACCGAACTCGGCACCACACAATCGTAGCTTCAATGGATCGTTTACAGTTATATGGTATTGTTTGGGTCGTTGATGCTTTTCACGGGCATGCTTGGCGACCGCGTCGGTCATGCGCGTATGTTGCAAATCGGTCTAGTGGGTTATGCGGGCGCAAGTCTAGCGGCTTCGTTCGCCACTTCGGGAACGCAAGTCATTGTTTGGCGTTCGATCATGGGCATTGCCGGCGCCATGGTCATTCCGACCACTTTGGCCATTATCACAAGGATCTTTCCAAGAGAAGAACAAGGGAAAGCTATCGGCATCTGGGCCGGCGTCAACTCTTTAGGGATTGCATTAGGACCGATACTTGGCGGTTTGATCATCGAGAACCTTGAGTGGGGCTGGGTGTTCCGCATCAACGTTCCGCTTGCGGTCGTTGCCGTCATCGCCGGATTCTTCATTGTTCCGAACATTCGCGGTGAAGCGTCTAAGAAAATCGACTTTGTGGGCGCCGCTCTTTCAACCGTGGGCCTTGCTTCTCTTATTTTCGGTCTCACAGAAGCCGGAGAAAGGGGATGGACGGAAGCCTCTGTCGTGGTTACATTGGTTATCGCCGTCGTTTTGCTTGTCGGGTTCGCCTTTCAACAAAAGCGAGTGGAAAATCCCTTGTTGCAAATGTCGCTTTTCACCAAGCGCCGATTTACGATAGGGGTTCTGGTTTTAGGGCTCATGGCCATCGTCATGATGAGCATCAATTTCACAAACACTCTGTATTTACAGTTTGTGCAAACGCACACCCCGCTTGAAACCGGCGTCCGTTTCATTCCCTTGGCTTTGGGCATTTTCATCGGCGCCGGCATCGCCGACCAACTGGTTTCCCGCACGGGCACAACCACCGTTGTAGCGACCGGTTTCATCGGCATCGCCATCATAAGCTTTGCGGCGGGATTTCTTGCAAGCGACACCACGTATTGGGTGTTCGGCATAATCCTGTTTGGATGGGGGTTCTTTTTAGGTAATGTTGCGGCTTCCGCGACGGACGCTGTTATGGGTGCCATCCCGAAAGAACATGTCGGAGTGGGAGCCGGCATGTCTATGGTTGTCAGAATGGTCTTTGGAGCAATCGGCACGGTTTTGATTTCCATTTTGGGAACTGTGTACACCAATCAATTTGATTCCGAGGCGGCGAATGTCCCGGAGTTGACTAACGAGATTATCTCTCAGGCAAGAGAATCCATCGGTGCGGCAAGAGGCGTAGCCGGGCAACTTCCTGATGAAGTCGCCGCTATGCTCGTCGGCATTGCAAACGACAGCTTCATGTCCGGTTGGCAAGTGGTCATGTTCATCATTAGCGGACTGGCATTGTTGGGCATATTCGTTACGGCAGTGTTCTTGCCGAAGGAAGATGAAGAATAACCACATATTCTGTTTATGACGTCGGAACAAATTGATTTGTAAGCAATGAAAACCACTTTCTCCTTTTCCGGGAATCCCTATGGCTTTGATCATAACTAGGGGTTTCCGGTTTTTCCTTGGCATTCATTGAGGCGAAGATGAAAGAGTGTGGATAGAAAAGGCCTTGATGTATCAATTTGCCCGAGAAATATTGTTGCATTGTTTTTCTGCGGCGAGTAACGTATAATCAGTGTAGCGGGTATTGAACAGTGTCCAAACTGGTTGTCGCTTGGCAAGTTGACGATTTTTCAAAGAGTGCGGTTTGCGCATGAAAGCAATCAAGGCGGAAGTCATAGAGCGATTTCTATGCCTAAGCGTCAAGTTTGGATGCGATGCGGACTAGGATAGAGAAAACCAAACGAACCATTCCATGTGATTCTAAACCGTTTTGGGAGGTTTCTATGAAAACGCGCAACGATGTGGTCAAAATATTGAAAACGTTCATAGTTGAACATTCCAAAGTTTTATGCGCTTGGGAGGGAGGTTCGGCCGCAACCGACGACGTCGACGCCTTTAGCGATTTGGATGTTATGGTCGTGGTCGAGGAAAAGAACGTCGATCGTTTGTTTAAGGATGTCGATGCACTGTTTGAAAAACACTTCGGCGTTCGTGAAGCTATGCGTGTTGAAGAGCCCGCATGGCATGGTTTTTCGCAAAAATTTTACGACCTGGAAAACACCGAACCATGGTTTTATGTCGATTTTTGCGTTTTGCCCAAAACGATCGAGGACCCGTTCACCGCTTCGGACAGACACGGTGAGATGATGGTTTGGAAAGACGCCATTGATTTCATCGACAACACTCCGACCGCAAAGGAAACGATTCAAAAACGCGCGAAAGCCTACTATGCGCGTGCAACAAAAGGCAATTTCGTGCTACGCAAAGAAATCGACAAAGCGTTTCGTCGGGGGCGGTATCTGGACGCTTACCATTTCTTGTACAGTTTCCTCATGCGCTCTTTGGCGCCGCTTTTGAACATCGAACATCGCGTCGCGAAGGTGGATTTTGGTTTGCGGTATGCAAAGCGCGATTATTCCCTCGAAGACTATGGGATGGTTTTGCGGTTTTTTCAAGCATCCGATATAGAAGAACTAAAAGACG
This sequence comes from Mollicutes bacterium, assembly GCA_003552925.1. Taxonomy (GTDB): domain Bacteria; phylum Bacillota_I; class Bacilli_A; order Izemoplasmatales; family Izemoplasmataceae; genus T1SED10-81. The sequence goes on from PUOX01000075.1 coordinate 3,813, forward strand.
TCGCGGAAGGTTTGTTTGCCCGTTATGAAGAGTTGAAAAAGCTGCACGCCCACGATATAAAGAAAACGTAACGCTTGGAATCGTCATGGCGATAGTGGCTTTTGCAACCTCAAACAGACGACTGTGATGGATGAAATTTGTACCCTTTCCTTGGAAGAATTTTCCAGGATAAGGTACATTTTTTACGCATTACGCAGAGGCAATGAAAAGCCACGCGCATGTTAGAATTCTTGATTGCGTGCTTCTGTTTGCGTACATGAAAAAACTGGCAAAACTTGTTGTTATACTGTGATGCACGGATTTCAATTGAATGGAACATATATGTTGCATTGAAAAGGTGAAGCGATAGGCACAATCAAAAACATTGTGAAACAAGTCCGGCCGGACAAAGGAATGACACAGGAAGAACTGGCCGAACTAGCCGGGGTCATGCGACAAACAATCGGACTTATCGAGCAAGGTGACTACAACCTGACGATTTCTTTGGCTTTCAGACTAAGCAAGATCCTGGGGAAATCGTTGGACGAATTGTTTTGGCAAACGGACCCGGAGAAAATTTGAAGCGCAAATCTCTATGGTATGTTCTTCATGCCTTTGATTCGTCCGTGATTCAATGGTCTAAAACATATTGTAAACGAAAGAGATTGATAAGTTATGTGAGGCGTTTATTCAAAGTGTAAGCGCCTATACGAAAACCTTTTACAAATCACCTGAAGTGAGTTATCTGATGTCTGTGCCCATCCCGCTGAACTACGTGTTTTTGTTCAATTATTTCAAGCATGTGCTTGGCAGCAACAAAGCCATGTTCTTTTTGGTGTTTCCGTTTTTGACAGCCATAGGCCTATACATCGAGGCGCCCATCCTTTATTACGTGCTGATCGCGCTTCTAAACTTTTTTGTCGCCATCGTTCCAAGCGGATTGGGTGTTTTGGTGGTTTAGATCGGGCTTAACTTGCTTTCAAGCAGAGCCTTCAACTTGCTTGCGATTTCGCTTGCGTTGTTTATAAACGTTGGGTTCGCAATCAGTACGTTGAAGTACGCGTCACTTCCGGCAAAGCCGTAAAGAGTGTGAAAGAAGCGGATTTGAGCAACTTCCAACTGATGGTGCACTGGGTCAAAGCCGAATGGTGCATGGCGATGCGCAATTTCGACATGTACGTGGCGGCGTTTTCCATGTTCAGTTTTTACATTCTTGCGACGTTGGCCTTTACCGTTGGCGGCGTGTTCGCCGAAGAACCCTTGATTGGTGTTGCGCTGTTGACGACCGTCGCCGCGATGTTCAACGTCATGGCGGTCTCGATTTTGTTTTGCCCTCGGACATCAGCAAAGACAAGGACCTTTGGAAAGCCCGGTACTGGCTCTTGAAAGTCATGCCTTTCAGTGGAAAAGAGATTTTGGTTGTGCAGACGATGATGTGTTTCCTGCCGGCGGTTGGAATAAGTCTTTTGGGTTTGATGGCCTATTCCGTCGCAGTGGGGTTGAACGTCGTTATCATGCTCGCATCCATGGCGGTGATGACGCTCATCCTTTTGGGCGTGGCGATGCTCTACATTTCGACGGAGTTATTGTCGCTCAACGAATTTTTTGA
>PUOX01000069.1 GCA_003552925.1 Mollicutes bacterium
ATTGCCCCCAATGTCCAATCAGGCCCTTCTTCAAATGAAGGAGGCTGATCGGTTGCATCGAAACCCCCACTCCGTAGAAAAAAAGACCCGGCGCGAACACGAGTTTCCAATCGTAGAGCATGTCAAAATGGTTTTTGTTGAAGAACGTTCCGTTGAAAAACGCCTGAAGAAAAACGTTGAGTTCTTTTGCGGTGGTGACAAGAGCGCCTTGCGGCCCGATGGACGCCATGTATTTCGGCAACACGATTTCTCTTTCTTTATAGAAGATATTGGTCAATTTTTCATCCTCGCGCCCGTCATAAATATAGCTTTCAAACAGACCGAGCGGTTGCACGATTCTTTCATCGACCACTTCGGCAAACGTCTTGCCGGTAACGGCTTCGATAATGGCGCCGAGCAATTCGTAATTCGTGTCGCAATACTTCACTTTGCGTTTATGGCCCGGCGGGAAATGGGCGTCTTTTTTGCGAACATACTCCATGACATCTTCAAAATGCCAAGCCCCGTCTTCATTGTTCAAAAGTTTTTCTACCAATGCTTTGTCAAAATAATCGGGTAACCCAGAAGTGTTGGACATCAATTGCAGTATGGTGATGCGGTCTGTGTAATCTTCGCCCTTGTAGGTATGAAGCCGTTTGGGCAATCTCTCGCCGACATGTTTGACGATGAGATCCGATAGGGCTATTTTTTTTTCATCAAGCAGCGAAAGCATGAGTGCGGTCACCATGAGCTTGGTGACGCTGGCCGCGAAAAACCGGTTCTTTTCCGATAGATTCCCCGCTTCGACCAATTGCTCGGAATCCTTGTGGCGGACATGGATGGCAAAGCCATGTACAATGGGGTGTTGCAGCGCTTTTTCAACGTAAGCTTCAAGCTTGTTTCTTTCGTTCATATCTACCCTCACATAGTATATTTTCTTAACTATACCACAAAAGCCACAAACGCGGTATAGCAATTTGCAAAAACGTTCGCATGTTCTTAACAGCAAATCGCAGGTTCTGTGGCTACAAGCAAAGGACGAAAGGCAAACGGATTATCCGTCGGTGTTTTTGGCGTCGTTCACATGGCGCACCATTAGAAGACAAGGATTGTCTTCATCCCAAAGTGTCGCAAAAGTTTCCAACTTGACAAATCCGATTTTTTCGTAGAAGAGACGCGTTTGACGATACTCTTCGCTTTCCCTTGCAGGATCGAGGGTCTTAACGGTAAAGAAACGATACCCCTTGTCATTGGCGTAACGCTTCACTTCTTCGAAGAGCGCTTTGCCGATACCTTTTCCGTGATGAGCCTTCTTTACGCCCAATACGTGCAAAGAAAGAGTTTTTGGTCCGGTTTCTTTGAGAGCGAAAAATCCTACCGGGGTTTCCCCTTCGAAGTGCGCCACCATCGGGCAGTGCTTGGCTTCGTTTTCGTAGTTTTGATTGGCCTTTGGAATGCCGAACCACTCGGGAAGATCGGTTAAGATGCTTCGGGTGATATCTTGTTTTTCTTGCGGGTTTTCAATCCAACGAGTCATAATGGCCTCCTTATGTATAAGAATGTAGGATTGGGTATATTTTTTTTATTCTTTCAAACGGTGTTTACGGACCTCTTCAATGTCAAACTCAGGAGATGGCCCCAAATATGGCCTTTTGACTTTTGAACGTTTGGAGAAACGCATCGCCTTTACGGGGCAGTGGTTGACGCAACGATAGCAAAAACAGCATTCCTTGCCGACATGCACACGCCCGTCCGCAAAACTCAGGGTGGAAGTAGGGCAAAGCTCGACGCACCGTCCACAACCGATGCAGGTATCGTCGATTTTCAAAGCGCTTCGAGAAGATTCTTTCAACCCTCCCGTAGGCACACGCTGCAAAAGCCCTAGGAAAAGGGAGCCCAATCCTTCTCCTTTACGTTGGCGTTTGTCCTGCATCACGCTATGGACAAAGCCATTCGTTTTCCGCTTCACTCTCCGCCTCAATCGACCACTAGGCGTCGGTTTCACCCAACGGACGATGCGATAATCCGTGATATTGTTCGGCATATTGACATGCATCAGCTGACGAACCGTGAAGCCTTTCTTGCGCAACGCTTTTGCGCCGATGGCCGCACCATCGCCAGAATACATCATTTGCGTGCAAAACACAAAAGCGCGCTTGTTATGAACATGAGGGAGGGTTTCTATCCATTCGGAAACGGGACGAGGAAAGTCGGAACCGTAGATTGGATAGCCCAATCCGACCATGTCAGCTTCCTCAAGAATCGTACCTAGGTCCAACTCGCTTAAACGTTCAATTGCATACAAAGAACAAACCGTGCCCAATCGTTCAAGCGCCTCTTGAAGGTGTTTCGCCACAAACCATGTGTTGCCGGTACCGGAAAATTGAAACAGCGCTACCTTCATCATGCACCTCCCCTACTTACGCTAGACGTTTACGAAATTGCAGAGCCAACGTGTCAGTTCGTCACGGCCACGAGCTTCAATTTGGACGACTTGACGTGCTTGTTGCGGACAAGAATGATATCGTCGTATTGTTCTTTGTTCTCCTCGATGACAACGTGGCTCACGTTAATCAAAGTGACGCCCTTGAGTTTCAACAAATCGCTTTCGATGGCTTTGGCGCTATCGCGGTCCAACGAAGCGAACGCCTCGTCTAAAAAGATGATTTCAGCGTTGTTCAAAAGTCCTCGGGCAATGGCGATGCGGCTTTTCTCGCCGCCGGAGATGTTTTTGCCGTTGTCTTGAATCAAGGTGTCCAACCCTCCCTGGCGGCTTTTGACAAACTTTGAAAGCCCAGCCCGTTCAATGGCCTGTTGCAACTCTTCCTCCGAGTAATCTTTATAGAGTGTAAGGTTGTTGCGCAAGCTGTCTTCAAACAAGAAGATTTTCTGTTCGATGTTGGCGATTTTTCCGAAATAGTCCAACTTTTTGACGTCTTTCAAGTCTTTCTCGTCCAACGTAATGACGCCGTCGTTGGGGTTGAAATACTTCCTGAGCAACCGCAAAAGCGTGGACTTGCCTCCGCCTGAAGGGCCGATGACCAAGTACTTCCCGCCCTTTTCAAACTCGACGTTGACGTCTTCCAATACCAAGGTGTCGTCGTACCCGAAAGAAACATCGTGAAAGCCTATGCCTTTTTCAAGTCCGTCAAACGCCTCCGTTTCGACATGCGTCGACTGATTCTTGAGCGACTCGTCGATGCGGCGGTTGATGGTCTTGACCGAAAGCACACGCGGCATCGCTTCGGATATCAACGCGATGGGGTTGACCACGTTTTCAAGATTGTAAACAACTACGACAACGCCGGCAATGGCAATTTGCCCTTGAATGGTCATATAGCTGACGATGAACATCATCACCAGAAACGTCAGGGAGAAGTTCATGTTTTGCAAAGCGAAGATGTAGGACATGATTTTGTCGATTACGTACTTCTTCTCTTGCACGGCGACACTTTGTTCCCTATAATTCTCTTCGATTCGTTTTTCCAAATCGTTGGTTTTGATGATGTGAAAGGCGGACAAGACCTCTTTGATGAAGCCGCTGTAGCGGCCCATCATTTCGGAACGTTCCTTGTTGTGTTTGTTGACGGGTTTTGAAGAAAGCAAACTGACGAAGATGTTCATCACAAAAATACCTACTCCGAAAAGCAACACGATAGGGCTGATGATGACGATGATGGCAATGCCCATCGTAAACATGACAATGGATTGAATGATTAAAATCGCCTGTTCTACGGCGTCCTTTTCTATCAAAGTAAAATCGTTGGTTAAAGCCGAGATGTATTTCGCATTGTTTTCACGCTGAAATTCGTTGATGTTCTTGGCGAAAACGCCACGCAAATAATCCCTTTTCATACGAACCATAATCGTCTTGATCACGTGCGACCTTGCATAGGCGCCAAGCGCCTGCAAAGGAAGCAACAACACCGCATACATGATCATGACGCGAGCCCGTTCGCCAAACAAAGTCCATTCGAGGTCCAAAGCGGCGTTGATGGTATCGTACATCGCAAACGACAGTTGGAAGAGGGTTGCCGCAATAAAGATTTGCACCACGAGCACCTTCCACATCGGCAAAAAGTACAGTATACGTTTTTTCATACGAAGGCCTCCTCAAAATACTCGGCGGACGTAAACGGTGTCACATACCCGTTTTTCAGTTCCAACACGCCGTCGTAGCGTTCGGTGATGCCGGGAAAGGTCTTGTGGGAAATAGCGATAACCGTCGCTTTCATCTCAAGAATCGTTTCTTCGATTTTCCGTCCGAGTTCGTCGTTCAACGCGCTCGTCGCCTCGTCGACAAACAATAGCTCCGCTTTTTTAAACAGTGCACGGGCAATGGATACACGCTGCCTTTCTCCGCCCGAAAGATTTTTGCCGTTTTCTTCGATCATTGTGTTCAAACCATCCGGCAACGCATCGATCATCTCCTTGAGCCCGGCGGCCTCGCAAACGCTCAAAACCTCTTCGTCGCTGGCATCTTTGAACAAGGTGACGTTCTCTTTCAGCGTCGCTTCAAACAAGAACACGTCTTGATAGATAAAGGCCACTTTTTCGTTGAACGAGTTGAGCGAAACTTGTTTCATGTCGACATCATCCACACGAATCGCCCCCTCGTAATCGTCGATGGTCATGTTGAGTATTTTCATCAACGTGGACTTCCCGGCGCCCGAAGGACCGCGAAGCAGATATTTCTTGCCTTTTTCGATGGTGAACGACGTCTTTTGGAGCACATCGCTTTCCCCGTCCTCATAGGCAAAACGCACTTCATCCAACGTGATTGCGTTTTGGAGGGAGAAAGGCAGTGTCCTTGTCTCGGAGAACTCCTCCTCATCTTCTGGAGTCGTAATTTTTTCATATATGGCTTTGGAGGACTTGATGACGTTCAAAAGCGGCGTCATGTTTACAAGCGGGAAAATGGAGTTTGTGGCCAATTGAATCACCAAAACCATTTCTCCTAAGCCAAGACCGACTTGCGTTTGATACATGAGAATGACCAAAATGATGGTGAAAAGTATATAACCCAATGTTTCATTCGTATGAATTTGCAAATTCGTGAACAGATTGAATCCTTTCTTTTTGCCTTCAAGCCGATAGAGTTTCTTATGGCTTTTGTCCAAAAACCCTTCTTCCATGTTGTTGAGCTTGAGGATTTCAAGCCCGTTAAACGTGTTGGAAGCGTCCAAAGTGAAGGCTTCGTTTTCGCTGGAAACCGCTTTTTGATAGGCCACCGTCTTCTTTTCGAAAAGTTTAGAGAGGCCAAGCACCATAAAAGAGGTGAACAGGACAATCAGGGCAATCATCCAATTGAGCACAAACAATAAAGTAATCGCCAGAACATACACGCCAATGCGGAAAATGACATTGATCAAAGAGTGAAAAAAGGCGCTTTCAAACGTGTTGATGTCATTGATCAAGTTCGACACGTAGACGTCCCGTGATTTTTTGTTGAAACGTTTATAGCTCATGCGCATGATTTTATCAAAAGCTCGCAAACGAAGCGTCAACAAGACGTCTCGCATGAAGCTGATTCTCATCATCCTGGATAAGATAAACAATCCGGCGCTTAAAAAAAAGTACCCAACCGCAAGGAAGATTGCGGTTCGGAAAAACGTCATGGATTGACGTTCCACCGTTTCGAAGACAAGCGCAATCACACCAATTTGCATGATTTGCGCAAACACGGGAAACATGCACGCAACTACGTAAAGCACAAACTTCCCTTTTCGTTCAAACAATAAAGACTTCATAAAACCTCCCACAAAACAATTTCATAATCATTGTAATCGATTAATAAAACGCTGTCCTCAACCAAAAGGTTGAGTTCAACATAAATTCTTTCCATTTGTGAAAGTATCTCCCAAATATGGTTGAACATTGTACGCATGACATCGCCGTGACGAAAACATACAATTTATTATAGTGCATTTTTTGTGATACGCATAGCACTTTCAACACTTTTAGCACATTAGTGCTGCTTATGTGATTTTCTCGATTTTCATCCTCCTGCGCTTATATGTTGATAAAAGAAAGACTTCTATATTCGTCTGCGCAACATCCTATAATGTGAAAAGGACATTTATTAAAGATACGCTAAATGGTATACTGTCTTTAGGAGGTGGAACGATGTTCAAAGCCGTTGTCATAACTTGCAGCGACAAAGGCTCCAAAGGTTTGCGCGAAGATACCTCGGGGCCCTATATCAAGGATTTTCTGGAAAACCTCAAGTTTGAAATCATCGACCAAATCGTCATCAGCGACGATTTGGAAACGATTGAGAAACATCTTTTGCATTACGCGGACGAAAAAGGCGCGGATCTCATCATAACCACGGGCGGGACCGGCTTTTCGCCCCGGGACAATACCCCCGAAGCGACGAAAAATGTGATCAAGCGTGAAGTGCCGGGCATTGGCGAAATGCTCCGCTATGAAAGCTACAAAGTGACCAAAAAAGCGTACTTGTCGAGAGGGGTCTCCGGCATCCGCGACCGTACGTTGATCATCAACTTGCCCGGAAGTTTGAAAGCCGTGAAAGAAAACCTGGAATGTCTGGACAATGTCCTCGATCACGGATTGAAGCTTCTAAAACGCCTAGATGCGGATTGTGGCGAAGAATAAAAGGAGAGCGAAAATCGCTCTCCTTATTTTTTCGAACGGTCGAACACCACTTGATAGGAGTGATGCTTCAAATCGATGATCAGCATTTTGTTGCGGAGAACCCCTTCTTCATCGTGCAGCCACTTGACGCATTCGGTTGCCATCAAGTTTGCCACTATGGCAGGGGTGAAAGTTGGACTGCCAAGTTCTTTTTCCACGCCCTTTTTCTTTTGGCCGTAGAGTGTTTCAAGCAGTCTGGTGCCCGGTTCAATCAAGGCAACTTCTCCATACCATCCGCCGATGGCGCCATGAAACAACGGCACCTCAAGCCTTTCCGCAAACTTCTCCAACCACAGCCTCGTTGCAACCGAATCCACCGCATCAAACACAACGGAAGCCTTTGCGATGTTCGGATGGTTTTCCAACGATTCAATGTCGTCGTAAAAACACTCGATCTCGCAATCGGGACTTATGTCCAAAAGTTCTCGGCGAACCGCGTCGACTTTGTATTCGCCGACCGACTTTTGGTTGGAAAAGAGCTGACGGTTCAAGTTGCTTTTTTCAAAGACGTCCCGATCCACAAGAATCAGACGCTTGGCGCCCAAACGCACCAGCGCATTCGCAAGGTGCCCGCCGAGGCCGCCGGCGCCGACAATCAAAAACGTATGGGCTTCCATACGCTTCAAATGTTCTTTGCCTAAGAGCTTCTCGTTTTCGTGAAACATATTATCCTCCCGCGACGGGCGGAAAGAAATGGACGACGGAGTCTTCACTGACTTCGACGTCCTTCATGCGGTTAGGGAGGTCGTCCTTGCCGTCGCAAATCACAATCGATACATCGGCCAAGTCGATCTTCAAATCGTTGGCGATGTCTTGAATCGTCAACCCTTCGCGGTAATCTATGGACACTTCTTTCCCGCGATTGTCGCGCAAGTACGCATAAAGTTTTACAGTAATCATAGCATCACCTACGTGCAACGTATTATTTTACGGTTCCAAAGACAATCGGCACAACTTGGCGAGAAACCCGAGCAATCGTATTCGCTCGTTTCAATGTACTCGCAACCGTCCCTAAGTTCGCAATCCACACAACTTGGATGAAGCGTATATTTCACCGCGTGACGGAAATCCCGATACGCGCTGTCGTTGTAGATGTCTTGCAAAGGTCGACGGTTGACGTTGCCAAAAGCGTGCTTCTTAATCTGTTTTTTTCGTCCGAAGACATACTCCGTATAATTTGAAGCAAACCGATAACAAGGCACCACGTCGCCGTATACGTCGACATAAGTGTAGTCGTTCTCGACAAAATGGCACAATCGTTCGGTCTTGATTTCCATATAGGGGAAAGACGTCACCACACGTTTTTGAAAATACGCATAATTGCTCATCTTTTCGGCAAACGTACGCCCTTCTTCATGAAAATGTTCGTCGTAGTAGATCTCTTTCGTCTGTTGTTCATTTTGCGGCATCAAATGCGAGACCAACACACGTTGCGCATCGTATTGATTCGCCATTTCAACGACGGAGGGAAAGCTGTCTTTGTTGCGCTTGGACAGCACAAACGCGAACTCGACGCGAGGCGTTTTGACGTCGTTCTTATTTTTGTGTTCTTTAATCGCCGCCAGCGTCTTCGTCACATGCTTAAAATCTGTCTTGCGAATGTGATAGTACGTTTCTTCGGTCCCATCGACGCTGACGACAACGTCGTCAAAGTGCGTCAGGACTTGTTGAAGTCGTTTTGGAGACAGCACACCGTTTGTGGTAAGCTGCAACGTATGGTTTTGAAACAAATCAAGCGCCAAATCAAAATGGCGGGCGATTGTCGGTTCTCCGATACCCCCCAGCATGATGGTGACGTCCTCGTCAACGGATTTGGCAAGATTCCGCAGGGTCGTCTCGTCCATGTCTACGAGTTCGCTTTCCCAGGATTGCCGATAACACATGACACAATTGAGATTGCAGCGATTGGTGAGTTCTACATACAATTTCTTCATATAAGGATGAGGAATGAATGGCGAACCATTCATTCCTCTACCAGCCTTTCTATGCCAAGCCTAGTTCGGATAGTCTTTCTTTGGTTGGAATGCCTTTTTCATCCCAGCCTCTCAACGAGTAGTACTCCGGAAGCAATTTGTCGAGTTTGTGGACGTGGCCTTTCGACGGACCGTCCGGCATCTCGACGTTTAGGAGGCGGTCAGGCAAAGTGTCCTGATCGGGGGTAATGCCGGCTTTTAAGTTGAACTGGCGTTCGATGTTGTAAATCCGTTCGCCCGCTTTCAAAGCGTCTTCGCCGGTCCAGTCGGTGCCCACGATGGAGTTGTAGATTTTCGCGTAATCGTCCGCACCCAAGGCGAAGGACGTAAACAGGCAAACGCCGGCGGAATCGATGAACGCGGTCAAGTCTTGGAAAATCTTGACCCATAGAGGCTTGTTTTTTAGATCCAAACGTTCAAGTTTTTCGGGAAGCCCTAGAATTTCAGGCGAAATCATGTAACCACGGACGTGGCATCCCCCGCGGTTGCTTGTGGCGTAAGTCAAGCCGTGGCCTTGAACGCCTCGCGGATCGTATGCGGGCAATTCGAGACCCTTGACGCTCATAGAGAGGTCTTCGCGTCCGTACTCTTTGCAAAGACGCAAGGAGCCTTCCGCCATCTTGTCGCCAAAGCCTTCGCGAGCGCCGATTTTTTTGGTCCAATACACCATGGCTTCGGCGTTGCCAAAGTCGAGGTCATGGCCTTCGAAGTCCACATCGTCAAGCAAGCCTTCTTGTTTCAATTCCATCGCGGCGGCCAATGTTGCGCCGACCGATATGGTGTCGATGCCGTATTGGTTGCACCAATGGTTCGCTTCGATGATCGCTTCGAAATCATCTACGCCGCAGTCTGCGCCAAAAGCCCAGACGGTTTCATACTCGGGGCCGCCGCCTTCGACGTTTTTGGTTTTCGTGTAACGTCCGCAGGCAATCGGACAACGATGACAGGCTTCTTTCCTAACCAAATACTTTTCAGCAAGGGTTTCGCCCGAAATCGCTTCGGCCGCTTCAAAAACGCCTTTCTGGAAATTATGGGTAGGGAATACGCCGTTCGCGTTGATGATGTTGACCAAAACCGCGGTGCCGTATGTGGGCAGGCCTTGGCCGGTGACCGGGTTGTCCTTGAGTTTGTTTGTGGCTTCTTTGTTGTTGTCGCGAGCTTGCTTTTCGTTGAACAAATCAACCTTTTTCTTGCCGGTGACGACAATCGCTTTGAGCATCTTGCTGCCCATGACCGCTCCCACACCGCTTCGTCCTGCGGCACGATCGCGTTCGTTCATGACCGCGGCCATACGGTTCAGTTTTTCACCGCCGGGGCCGATGGTCAATACGTTGGTGTTTTTGTCCTTTTGTAATGCATCCGTGGTGTCTCCGACAAGTTTGCCCCAGATGTGCGAGGCGTCTTTGAGCTCCACTTGATCCTCGTTGATTTCCAAATACACCGGCTTCTCCGACTTGCCTTCGACGATGATACCGTCGTAGCCCGCGTATTTTAGGCGCGCACCCCAAGTTCCGCCTGAGTTCGATGACGCGATGGTGCCTGAAAGAGGTGATTTTGTGATGACCATGTAGCGCCCGCCAGTCGGTGTCGGCGTTCCGGACATCGGTCCGTTCATAAAAATAATCTTGTTATCGGGACTGAGCGGGTCCACCTTCGGGTCGATTTCATCGTAAAGCATCTTCGTGGCCAGACCGCGACCGCCGACGAACTTCTTCGCCAGTTCGAAATCGAGGTCTTCCGCTTTGATGCTTCCGTCGGTCAAATTGACCCTAAGCACTTTCCCCATGTAACCGTACATTTGAATCCCTCCCACTTCTTTTTATACGTTTATTATAAAATAATACATACGCATTTACAACGGAAAACGTACAACGGCGACGATTTGCAATTTACATTGTAATTTTCATAGTGCCTTATTTATAGATTACTGTATATTTTTCTCGAATTATTCGCTATAATAGGAATACAATGCTATCCGAGCCATCGTTTCTAAGGGAGACTATGAGCGCTGGCCGATGGGTATGAGCAGAAATGCTCATGCCTCCCATTCTTGGAAAGGAAGCGGGTTTTTCACTTCTTTTTCAAGTGGAAAACCCGTTTTTTATGGGAGTCGCTTTATGAAAAAACTTGTGATTGCGTGTATGCTTATTGCAATGGCCCTCACATTGAGCGCTTGCCAAAGGAAAGAACTGCTGCTAGTCACCACCACTTCGGTGGAAAACAGCGGTTTGTTGGAATATCTTCTTCCGTATTTTGAAGAAGAGCATGGCGTAAAAGTTCGAGTGACCGCGGTCGGCACCGGCGCTGCGTTGAATTATGGAAGGCTCGGACAAGCCGATGTGTTGATCGTTCACGACGAAAAGAGGGAACTGGAGTTTATGGAAGCGGGATACGGAGAAAAAAGAGCGGTTTGCATGTACAACGATTTCATTTTTGTTGGTCCGGACAGCCTAAATGGGCAAAATTTGGAGAATGCACTCGAAACCTTGACAGAACAACACTACTTTTATTCCCGGGGCGACAATTCCGGTACGCACCTGCGCGAACTAGACCTTTGGGAGACGCACAATATCGATATCAACCGATTTGGCTCACGCTACAAAGAAACCGGACAAAGCATGGAATCCACCTTGATGATGACTTCTTTCAAAGGTTACTACACACTAAGCGACCGCGCGACCTTCTTGGCGATGAACGATAATTTGGATTTGACCATTGCCTATGAAGAACCTGATTCTCTCCGAAACGATTACGGTTTGATCAAAGTCGACCCGTCGCTTCACAATCGCGACGACAGCGCGGCCGATTTGTTTTACGAATGGATGCTTTCTAAAGAGGCAAAACAATTGATTCTAGCGTTCACCGTGAATGATGAACCCTTATTTACGCCGAACGAGTAGGGGGATAAGATGTTTTTAGAAGGTTTGCGTGAAGCTATTGAACTGCTTTTATCCTTTGACAGGGAACTCTATGGCATTATCGGATTGTCGCTTTTCATTTCACTGCTGGCGACGCTTACCGCCGGTGCGTTAGGGGTATTATCCGGCATTCTAATCAGCGTCACCAATTTCCGGGGAAAGCGACTGCTGAAGAAACTAATCTTTACATTTATGGGCATTCCTCCGGTAGTACTGGGCTTGGTAGTTCTTTTGGTCCTAGCGGGTCCTTTGAGCAATATGAACTTGCTTTTCACTCGAACGGCGATGTACACCGCCCAAACTCTACTTGTGTATCCAATCATTACCGGAAGCATCATCATCACAAGCGAAAAAACACAACAAAAAGTGCTTGAAACCGCAACCACGCTAGGGGCGTCCCGCAACAACAAACTCATGTTGTTGATTGCCGAAACGAAACCGTTCATACTCCTAAGCATCATACTCGGGTTTTCCCGCGCAATCAGCGAAGTGGGCGCCGTCATGCTTGTCGGCGGCAATATACGCGGAGAAACCCGAGTGATGACAACCTTCATCGCCTTAAACACAAGCATGGGGAACTATGGAGCTTCTATCGCGATGGGGCTCATCCTGCTTGTGATCGCGTTCTTGATCCACACCACCATCGCCAGATTCCGAAGTGATTTCTATGATTGAGTTCAAAGAGTTGCAAGTAACGTACCCAGAGTTTACCCTGTCTTTTGAAGACGATGCTTTCCCGAAAAACAAAGTCACGTTTGTGACGGGACGCAACGGTGTCGGCAAAACTTCTTTTTTGAAAGCCATCGGCAAGTTGCTCCCATACCGAGGAAACATCCGCTACGAAGGGTTCGCGACCTACCACTTTCAAGAGCCCATCCTGTTTAACAGGACCGTAAGAGAAAACGCTCTTTACCCTATCAAAATTCGCAAACTTGATTGCGCCGACTTTGAAGACAAGCTGAAGCGCTACGCTTCGATTCTGCACATCGACCATCTGCTCGACCGGCAAGCAAAAGAGCTTTCTTCCGGAGAGAAGATGAAAGCCTCTTTGCTCAGAAGCATACTGTTCGCGCCGGAGATCGTTTTGCTTGATGAGCCGACCACGCATCTCGATTTGGAGTCCATCGACCAGCTCACCATGCTCATCAAGACGTTGAAACCGACGACGACTTTTGTGATTGTCAGCCACAATCGTGCGTTCATAGAAGCTTTAAGCGACCATGTCTACCACATAGGAGGAAAATATGTTCATCGTTAAATCCATCGAAGAGACAATGAAACTTCTTCAAACCCATTGCCAAAACTATCCGCTAAAAACCGTGACATTGCCTCTTGAGGAAGCCCGGAACAGAATAACCGCGGAAGACATCCCTTCGACGATGGAAATCCCACACTTTCACCGCTCCACGGTCGACGGCTACGCCGTGACGCATAAGGCGGTCGCCTTCGCAGGCGCGCAGTCTCCCGTCCCCTTGCGTTTGATCGGAGAAGTCGAAATGGGAAAACCTTCCCACCACAAATTGGATGACCAGACCACCGTCTACACGCCCACCGGCGCTCATTTGCCCGAAAACGCAACGGCCGTGGTCATGATTGAAAACGCCGACACCTTGGGCCCCGATATCCTCATCAACAAGAAAGTCGCAAAATGGGAAAATGTTCTCATGAAAGGTTCCGACATCCAAAAAGGCGACATGGTGGTGCAGAAGCACCAAAAACTGACCCCCATGCGCATCGGCGCGCTCAAAGCCGCGGGCGTCGACTCCGTCACGGTGTACAAAAAACCCACCGCCCTCGTTTTGTCGACGGGCGATGAAATCACCGACGAAGCGCCTTTGGAAATCGGCGAAATTTTGGACATCAACACCCATACCGTCAAACACTATTTGGAAGACAAAAACATCGACGTTGTAAAAACCAAAGTCGTGAAAGACGATTTCGACGCCTACAAACAAGCCGTACTTGAAGGCATGAAACACTACGACCTCGTCGTCGCTTCCGGAGGGAGTTCCGTCGGCGAACAGGACCACACCTATCATGTCTTACAAGAAATCGGCGCCGACATTTTCGTGCACGGCGTCAACATCAAACCCGGCAAGCCCACCGTGTTCGCCAAGCAGGAAAACAGGCTCTTCATCGGCCTGCCGGGCCACCCCACGAGCGCATACATGGTGCTCCAGACATTCTTCCCGACCATCTACAACACCATCCACGCCGTCAAAGAACCGCTCATTCGCCCGTATGTCGAAGGGCGTCTCACGCAAAACGTCGCAAGCGCACAAGGCCGGACAACCTATCAACTGGTGAAAATCGAACCCGAAGTCCCATTGAAGGTCGTGCCAATCCACGCCAAGTCCGGCATGATCGCTTCGCTCAAAGAATCCTACGGATACATCATCCTGCACGCAGGCGATGAAGGCAGCCAACAAGGCGACATCGTCCGCGTCTACAAGTTGGGTGATTTGTGATGCCTTCGGTATATTTGAAAAACCTGGCCCTAGAAGAGGCCCAAAAAAAACTCTTCGACCACTGCCGTTTGCACGTCAAAAGCGAAAACGTCCCGGTAAAAGACAGCTTGCACAAAACCACCGCAAAAGCCGTGCAGGCCAAAGTTTCCTCTCCTTCTTACAACGCAAGCGCCATGGACGGCGTCGCCGTCAGCGCTTCTTTGACTGAAGAAGCGACGGAATCCAACCCCATCACCCTGAAGAAACCGGATTTCAAGTATTTGAATACCGGAAACCCGGTCGAAGACCCCTACGACGCCGTCATCAAAATCGAAGACCTCATCGAGCGCGACGAACACGCCATCACCATCATCAAAGCGGCCTCCCCCTACCAACACATCCGCCCCATCGGCGAAGACATCGTCGAAAAAACCACCATCGTACCGAAGCACCACACCATCCGCTCCGTCGACATCGCCGCCATGATGGCGGGAGGGGTAGGGGATGTCGAAATCCTCAAGCAACCCAGTGTTGCCTTCATCCCCACGGGGGACGAGATCGTTCGCGATCCGGACAAGCTCACAACTGGAAAACTTTTGGATTCTAATTCTTACTACATCGAAAACGCCTTGCAAGAACTCGGCCTTTCGCCAACCGTCCACGATATCGTCAAAGACGACATCGAAGCTTTAGAGGAGGTCATCCTCAAAGCGAAAGAGCGCTACGACCTCGTTTTAGTCGGCGCCGGAAGCAGCGCCGGGTCCAAAGACTTCGTCAAAACCGTTGTTGAAAAAAACGGCGAAGTCATCGTTCACGGCGTCGCCATCAAGCCCGGCAAACCCACATTGATTGGCAAAATCGACAACACGCCGATCATCGGGCTGCCCGGCTACCCCGTCTCCACATTCATCGCGTTTCAACTTTTCGTCAAACCTCTGATACTCGATGCGACCAAACACAACCATCCCCTCCCCGAAACCATCAAAGCGGTTTTGACCAAGCAACTCTATGCATCGCTCGACAGCGAAGAGTTCGTTCGCGTCCGCTTGAACAACGTGCAAAACCGGCTGACCGCCACGCCGCTTCCCCGGGGCGCGGGCATGACGATGAGCATTGTGCAAGCCGACGGTTTGTTCATTGTGCCCAAAGACAAAGAAGGGTTCAAAGCGAACGAGGAAGGCGATGTGATTTTGCTCAAACCGCTCAACGACATCAAACGGACCTTGTCCATCATCGGCTCTCACGATATTTTGATCGACGAAATCGACGATTTGATGCGCGATGAGGGCTATACCGTTTCCAGCAACCATGTCGGAAGTCTAGGCGGCGTCATGGCGATCAAAGAACACGAATGCCATCTTGCGCCGGTGCATATGCTGGATCAGTACGGAAACTACAACAAACACCTTATCGACACCTATCTGGACAACGATTTCACGCTCATCCGCGGCGTCGGCAGGGTGCAAGGCCTCTATACGAAACCCGGAAATCCCAAAAACATCCAAGGCGTCGAAGACCTAAGCGGCGATGTGCGTTTCGTCAACCGCCAAAAGGGAAGCGGCACGAGATTGTTTTTGGATCACCTCTTGAGAGAAAAAAACATTGTGCCTGCAAGCATCACCGGTTACGACAACATCGTTCCGACGCATACCATGGTCGCTTCCGCCGTGAAAAACGGGGAGTTCGACGCCGGACTCGGCATACAAAGCGTCGCCAACCTCTACGACCTCCCCTTTATCAAAATCGGCGTAGAGCGATACGATTTCCTAGTCCACAAACAAAGCCTAAAACACGGGCATGTCAAACGCTTCATCGAAGTGTTGAAATCCACTGCCTTCAAAGAGCGCCTTGAGGCAATCGGCGGCTACACCTTTGAAAATTGCGGCGACATTCTCGCAAAGGAAGGATAGCATGAAAGACCGCTTCGAACGCGAAATCGACTATTTGCGAATCAGCGTCACAGACCGCTGCAATCTGCGCTGTTTTTATTGCATGCCCGAAGAAGGCATCGACAAGAAAAAACACGAAGACATCCTGCGGGATGAAGAAATCCTCGCCGCCGTGCAAGCGGCGACGAAATTGGGGCTGAAAAAGATTCGCATCACCGGCGGTGAACCCTTGGTCCGAAAAGGCATTTTCGACCTCGTTCGCGCCATCGCCGACACCGAAGGCGTAGAGGAAGTCGTGATGACCACAAACGGGATCCTCCTGCAAGGAAACGTGAATCGCTTGAAGGAAGCGGGCATCGAGCGTGTGAATCTAAGCATGGATACTTTAAACCCGGAAACTTATCAAAGAATCACCAAAACGGGAAGCTTCCCCAACTATCACGCCATCCTCCAAGAACTCATCGAACACGACCTTTTGCCCGTCAAAATCAACTGCGTGCTCTTAAAAGGCATCAACGACCGAGAAATTTCCGACTTTTTGGACTTAGCCGACCGCTACGACTTGCACGTTCGTTTCATCGAACTCATGCCCATCGGACATTTGCCCTACGACTACAAGAAGCATTTCATCAGCAAACAGGACGTCTTAAAGCGCCATCCCGAACTCGAGTTCGACAAAAAATACCGTGTCGCCGAATACTACACCGTGAAAAACCAACGGGGCAACATCGGATTCATCAACGCCATGAGCCATCATTTCTGCAACCAATGCAATCGCTTGAGGCTCACCGCCGATGGAAAACTGAAGCCCTGTTTGCACACCAACGAGGAAATCGACATTCGCCATCAAACCGCGGACGAACTCTACCGCACCTTCCAAAAAGCCATCCGGCACAAACCGCAAAACCATAAGCTGCACAAAGAAGAAAACGCCATTCTCCGTTCCATGAACAAGATAGGAGGCTAACGATGAAACTTACCCACATCAACAAAGAAGGCCGGGCCAAAATGGTCGACGTCTCAGGCAAAGACTCCTCGAAACGCACCGCAAAAGCGCAAGCGGTTCTCACCATGAACGCCGAAACCTTAAAGCGCATTTTAGAAGGCGGCATCGCCAAAGGCGACGTCCTTTCCGTTGCCCAAGTGGCCGGCATCCAAGCCGCCAAACAAACCCATCAGCTCATCCCCATGTGCCACCCTCTTCCACTGACCCATGTCGACCTCTCGATGGAACCCGACCCGGAAAACGGCACCCTGCGCCTCTTATCCACCGTAAGCACCGAAGGGAAGACGGGAGTCGAAATGGAGGCGCTAACCTGTGTCAACATCGCCGCGCTCACCGTCTACGACATGTGCAAAAGCATCGACAAAACCATGCGCATCGACCGAGTCTTCCTCGTCGAAAAGCATGGTGGGAAAAGCGGCACATTCACCCACCCCGACAAGGAGGCGAACTGATATGGCAAAAGTCATCTCCATCAACCAAAGCGAAGAAAAAGGCGTCGTCAAAAAGCCCGTAGCACAAGGCGAACTCGTAATAGACCATGGTTTGAAAAACGACGCGCATTCAGGCCCATGGCACCGCCAGGTCAGTCTGCTTGGGCTTGAGAGCTTCGACAAGTTGGCCAAGCTCGGCAAAATCGACAATCTAAATCCCGGCGTCTTCGCCGAAAACATCACCACAGAAGGATTAGTTCTTTACGAACTGCCCGTCGGCACCAAACTGAAAATCGGCGAGGCCATCGTCGAGGTAACCCAAATCGGCAAAAAGTGCCATCACGGATGTGAAATCTTCCAAAAAGTCGGAGATTGCGTCATGCCGCGTGAAGGCATCTTCACGCGCGTCTTGAAAGGAGCCACAATCCAATCCGGCGATGCCATTGAAGTGTTGCCGTAATAAACGTTTCTCGCTTGTTCGCCTCTCCTGCATTACAGTCTTCTATAACCATTCAAAAAGGTGTCGCCATTCAGCGACACCTTTTTGCGTATTATAGGGTATGATTTGAGGCTTAAGTCCTAAGCCGTTATTTTTGTCCCGGATTTGCCATCGATTGCTTCCTTGGCCTTTTCAAGGGAAGCGATAATGCTTACACGATCCTTATGGTTGTCGACAAAGCGCATCGCGGCTTCTACTTTGGGCAACATGCTTCCCGCGGCAAAATGGCCTTCATCGATATACTGTTTCGCTTCGTGGACATTCATACTCGGCAAGGCTTTTTGTTTTGGCGTGTTGAAGTTGACCATGACACGGTCAACGGCGGTGAGGACGAAGAAAATATCCGCATCGAGCTGGTCTGCGACCTTCGCCGAAGCGAAGTCTTTGTCGATGACGGCGGGTATGCCGTGATAATGCAAGCCTTCTTTGATAACCGGTATGCCGCCACCACCGACGGTGATGACAATCTTGCCTTGATCGACTAGACTTCTCACGGTATTGATTTCTACGACTTGTTTCGGTTGCGGGCTTGCGACAACGCGACGGTAACCGCGTCCTGAATCCTCAACCATCGTATACCCTTTTTCTTGCTCAATCTGCTCGCTTTCTTCTTGGCTATAAAACGGCCCGACCGGCTTGGAAGGTTTGGAAAAGGCGGGATCGTCCTTGTCGACTTCGACTTGGGTGACGATGGTTGCGACGTCCCTGTCCACACCTCTTGAGGCCAGTTCGTTTTGGATGGCGTTTTGCAGATGGAAGCCGATGTAACCTTGGCTCATTGCGCCGCATTCCGGGAAAGGCATGGCCGGAGCGCTGTTGGTGCTTTGGGCGGCTTCGAATGCGTTGTTGATCATGCCGACTTGGGGACCGTTTCCGTGGGCAATGATAAGCTGATGCCCTTCTTCGATCAAATCGACAATCGGTTTGGCGGTTTGTTTGACCAAGTCTCTTTGTTCAAGCGGAGTGTCTCCTAAGGCGTTCCCGCCTAATGCGATGACTATTTTCATACAATCTTCCTTTCAAGTCAATTAGAAAATAATAATGGAGAAAAACAAGATGGCGCCGATAATGATGGCCGCAGCGACGGCAATGGGCAAGATGATTTTCAAAATGATGCCCTCCTTGCCGATGATGCCGGCCGTGGTGGTGCCTAGTATGATGTTTCCGGGGCTTAATGTGTTGCCAATGGAACCGCCTGCCGTTTGAGCGCCTAAAATCGGTGCGCTCTCAACGGAGAGAATTTGGGCCGTGGTCAACTGGAAATCGGCAAACAAAATGTTGGAAGCCATGTTGGAACTGGTCATGAACGATCCGAGCAACCCCACAAGCGGGGCAAACACAACGTATACTTGACCGAGATTGTTTGCGATGCCTTCCGCAAGAACTTGCGTTTGTCCCGTACCGCCCATAATCCGGCTCATCACCACAAAGCCAATGACCGCAATGGCTGAGGGAATGGTTTTTTGCCAAGACCGTTTCCAAATATCCGCCCCGCCGCGAGTGTCCACCCATTTGTTTTTACGATAATAGATGAACCCAATCAGGGAAGCGACAATCAAAAACACCCCGGCGTGTGTGAGCGGCGATATTGGTGAAAAAATTTCCTGCGCCGGGTTCGTAAATCCATAACCGGTTTCGGTTTCCGGGAACGAAAACCCTATTTGCCATTGAGCTAGAAAA
>PUOX01000072.1 GCA_003552925.1 Mollicutes bacterium
AGGCGCTCACAAACACACGGTTCGGTGATGACCTAGCACCAGAATATATTCAAGCGATTGCAGAGGATCGTACGGACACTATCGACGAGCTCGAGACGGTGATCCACGAGTACGTGATGAGCGACATCGAAGCGAACCTTGCGCTGTATGAAACTGACGTCGGTCGTCGTTAGACGAATCCACACCGGTAGGCCAGTTACAACAGAACAACTGAGAATCGTATTCGCGATCCCAACTTCGGACGCGGTCCTGACGGCGCAGTGACTCTGGTATACAGGAGTTCTTCGTGGAGAGTGGGGTTCTTACCGCGGCTGACGTGCGCGAGGAGTTAGGAGTTTAGACCACGTGAGCGGCGGGTTGGTTAGAACAGACTTTAGTAGAGACCCGAGTTTTCCCAAGGCATCGTCGTAGCTTGAGGATCTGCATCAGCAGACCACTGCTCTCTGTAGGCTTTAATCACCGATCGCTTGTTCTCGTCATGGAGTTCATGAACGGTATATTGGCCTGGGGAGACGGGAAGATCCTCCTCAGGGGCATCCACAGGGTACTTACCTTGCATCGTTTTCAACGGTACGGCGTCATCCCCCTCACCAACCATTTCGACTTGAATCGATGTACCCGGCCGGATGTAGACAATACGTCCAAACTCAACATCGGCGAGAGACAGGTTGCCACGGAGATAAACTAAACCACCATCACGACGTAGTTTTTCCATCTTACGAAGAGTTACAGGGCCATCCTGTTTCGCCGGATCTCCGTCTACCTTTGGATTGTTCTCTTTCCTTTGAAGGACTACATCATATGAGGTTGCCTCTCCGGCATCAGCACCGTGATAGAACACTTTCCCCTCTCGAACAAGCCTCTTTCTGGACTCCTCGTCGATACCAGACTTATCGTGATTCAGCATGACGTGTCTGAGCTGACCACCTGCTGTCGTACGGGTTTCCTGTTGGTAAACGCTCTCGCGAACGCTTTGCCTGATGAACTCAGAGCGACTGCTGAAGCCCTGCTTAGCCATCGCCTCATCAATGAGGTCTAAGAGGGTTTGCTCCATCCTTACCTGAGTCCGTTCCGAGGATCTGTCGTCTTCCGGCATACACACGTGGGTTATATTCACTCACAAAAATCTCTTGTGGTGAACGTTGTACGCATGTGAGTCGAAAGGATACACGCATCCGTAGATTGATTTCTCACCGCGACAATGCCAACAACTACGTAGATACGAGCTTCGAAGGTACATCGACGGCCTTCAGAATCAGCGATACTTTGATTTCCTGTGTCACACCAGTACACTGTGTGTCAGTCGAAAAGCAACTACAGGAGCTGGTTCAGCGCCTCAACCGTCTCCCAGACGCTGACGAACCTCCGCCGACCACGCTCCAGATACTCGGACGCAATCATCAGGAGCAGGACTGGCAACGACTCCTATTCCATTTCCTCTCGCCCGACAAGGGACACGGACTCGACCACGGGCTCTTGGAATATCTCCTGTCGTCGCTCTCGAAGCGGGAAGACTTGGACTACACGTTTTCTCGACTGGACCTACAGGATATTCAGGTCGAAACAGAGGTCGTCGCCTCCAACGACACCCGGCCTGATGGGATTCTCTGGCTACCCGGAGACTGGTTCATCTGCTGGGAACTGAAACTCTGGGCGTCCGAGACCCATGAGCAAACCAAAGCCTACATCGATGCTTCATCGTTCCCGGCGATCGAACTATCGAAAGACGAAGTGCCAGTCGACAATCGCCACTACATCTATCTTGCCCCTGAAAGCGCATCATCACCGGAGGCAAACGAGTTCGTTCAGATTTCTTGGGAGTGGATCGCTTCTGAACTCCAGACGTTCCTCGCGGAGAGTCAGGGCGGGTATCCGGCACGGACGACAGCACAGCTCGACGACTTCATCAGCACGATACAGCAGGAACTAACGATGACTGAACACCAAAAGAACCAGCAGGAGAAGGCACAGCTGTACTTCGATTACTACGACGAACTCCAAGACGTACAGAGCGCGTTTGAGAACCAGTGGGACGACTTCACGGATAACTGGGGTCTACGTCTCGCCCGAGAGTTGGATGGTGTCGAAATCGTGGAGATCCAGGATCTCTCCGACAACCACGTCGGGATCGAACTAAACCCAGACTCCGAAGAATCCGCGCGATGGATTTTCCGCCAGGGAAGTTCGTGGGCGGGTATCGCCAAGGAACAGTGGCGGCGACGGAGAACAGGTGACTACGCTGTCATCTACGGTGCCCCTGATGACGACAACTACGCACACATCACCCTATATCATCGGCTTGAAAAAAATCGCAAGAAGGCGATCCAGGACGGTATATTGGAACTCACGCTTTGGCACGGCAACAGTAGCGACAATGAGTTCTATAAGCTGGTCAACGACCGAGTCAGCAAGAAGATCGACGAGCGCGAGTATGAACTCCCGCCTACAGTTGAGTTAACCAATCGTACTGGAAATGTACTTACGGCAACATACAATATCCCTATCGACGAGCACGACGACTTCTTTGATGCCTACACTGCGGGACTGGGAGATGCGTTCGTTGACTTGGCTTTTGAGAACCCCGAGCTCATCACTATCATCGACGAGGCTTTTGATGAATCACTTGAGGAGTATTACTAACAAATCTGGACAACCCTGGTGGCGAAGTCGGAAATGGAACTCACACAAAACTCTGACCAACAGTAGTGATTTGTGTTTCTATGATAACAATCTGAAGTATGAAGATCGGTAACGAGTATGAGACCGATTATTGGCGGCACGTGATCTTGGAGTACCGAAGTGATCACGGCCGAATCGGAGAGTCAGTAATCCACTCCCACCAAGCTGAGTTGGAAAACTTGAGGGACGACCTATTGGATAGAATAGATAGCTTGGAATCCAACCAGACTGGGATGAGGGACGATCCTGACTTTGACCAGCAGGATTTGAAGGGGTTACCGGATGACACATCTATCCCGCGACCCTATACATATCGGCTCGTAGCACTAATGGCCCTGTCCTGTGGAATAATGGAGAAACAGTTGGAGATCTTGCTCTCGCTGGATCTTATACCTGATAAACGACGTGACGGAATCGTTCAGTCCTGCTTCGAGAATCGAGGATTATACGAAAACTTAGAGTTTGCAAAGGCGGCCAACGTTATTGATGACAAGGTCTACTCGCCTGCAACCGATGTGAGGAAAACACGCAATAGACTGGTGCATAATCCTGTATTCAGATTACATATTGACTCGTATAGTGCACATCGGCATCGCATCAAAAAAGCAGTAAAGGCCCCAAACGAGATTGATCAGCTCATCCAGAACGCCGTGTGACCCATCCAAAGAAGGGATAGAAGAGGAGCTTAGTCGGGCTGTGACAGTCTGTCACTCGCCGCTTGAGATGTGTCGTTACCAGATCTGTTCGGCTGCGTCGTTACGAGTTTCAGCGTCGGAGTGAAGATATTTCATCGTCGTCGTGACGCTCTTGTGTCGGAGCTGTTCCTTCGCGTGGTGTGGGCCGATGTGGTTCGCCCAGTAGGTCGCAACCCCGTGGCGGATCGAGTACCAGGTAATGTCCTTGTGGTCTGGGATAGGAAGATCGCCCTGCTCAACGAGGCGGCTGAGTAGATAGTTACACGACTTGGAACTGTACTTGCTTCCTTGCTTCGTCAGCCACAGTTCGTCTCGACCGGTGTACTTGTCGTAGGTTGCTCGTTCCTCTAACCATCGTTTGAGGACTCTTGACGTGCGCTTCTTGATGGAACAGTTCCAGTGCGCCTCGTTCTTCGTGGATTCGTCCTTTGGTATGTTGAGCTCGTTGTTCTCAAGATTGACCCAGTCCGTGGTGGCTCGGCCCACTTCGATAGGTCGGAGTCCAGTATCCAGCGTCACAGCGATTATCGATGGCTCCTTCCATGAGTTCGCCTGTTCGAAGTGCTCGGGACCGACATCCGACTTGGGCACGCCGAGGCGCTGTGAAACGTGCGTTTTCAATCGGTCACGCTCCTCAGCGGACATATTGCTGTTGTAGCTCTTGACTGAGTTGTATTCCAGCGCCGCCTGATAGAGCGGCTTGAACGCGGTTCTGCGGAGATAATCCCGTTCGTCACCGGTCGCCTGACTCAGCTCGGGTTTCGGCTCCCAGTCGTAGTCGGTTCCGTGGATATGGTTCTGGTACTTGAACAGACGCTGAACGGCCTTCCCGTAGTGAAGCACGCTGGAATCAGCCATCCCGTCCGAGCGATTGAGGAGACGGATGAACCGGTCAGCGTGGTCGGGTGTGAAGTCAGTGGTGTAGCGGTCTTCGTCCTCCCAGAGCCACCGGAAGACGATCTCAAGCTTGTAGTGTGTCGACTGGAGGGTGCTCTCTGCGAGGCCCTGACCTTTCTCTGGGTGCTTGCCATACGTGGCGAGCCACGAGAGAAGATCTTTCTTGAAGTCGCGGTAGTCATCGACCATATTGAGTCCGTAGTTTTCGAGATCCTCGCGTGTGCGTTCACTGGCGAGGGGAAAGTCGAACTCAACTTGTTCTGGAGCCGGGGGAAGACCATCCCGCGGAGTGCCATCCCCGGCGGGGAGGTTGTCGAGCGGATCGGGGTGGTTGGTCATCCCTGTACACCCCGTTTTGTTTGTGTGCCATGACACTTTCCAGAATCGCAAGACTGCTCGGCTGTCGGGTCGTAGTTTTTTCGGACGTTCTTGGACATCGTTGGTCTCTCCTGAGAAGGGCGAAATCAGGTCAGAGAGACGCTAAGGCAACTGAAGCCTAGGCCGGGATTTGAACCCGGGCTCTCGTCCTTACCAAGGACGCGCTTTACCGCTAAGCTACCCAGGCAGGCATTCGATGATTGACCGG
>PUOX01000047.1 GCA_003552925.1 Mollicutes bacterium
ACCGGCAAATTCACAAAGCCATCGTTGCTTCGTGTTCCATCCCCGTGCTGTTCGCACCGGTCGAGTACGACGAACAAAAATATTACGATGGCGGCGTGTTCGACCGTGTCCCCATCAAGCCGTTGGTTGAAGCGGGATGCGATGAAATCGTCATCGTGCACCTACATCGCCAACGCTTTTACAACCCCTCAAAACAGTGGCCGGATGTGCGCTTTCACGAAATCAAGCACAAAGGATATCTGGGCGGCATTTGGGATTTCAGCCTCAAACACACTTTGAAGCTTTACGATTGGGGCTATGAAGACGCCATGCAGTATTTTTCAAAACATGCCGGAAGACGATTCAGAATCATGAACTCAAGCGGAGGTTATGGTTGATGCAAAACCTATTGCAAAGCATTGAATCGAAGTTGAGCCGGCACGACTGTTTGAACACGCCCGCCGTACGAAAGATTGGCAGAGAAATGTACCAAAACATCAAAAACCATTCGTTTGAAAAACGTTTGCAGTATTGTGAAGCGTTGTTGGAGGAACGAAAGTGGGCGTATACTTTGATTGCTTTCGATTGGGCGTACCGCGGAAAGAAGCACTTTACCGAAGGGCTATTTCCGAGGTTTGAGACGTGGTTGTTCGATTACGTGAGGGATTGGGGCGATTGCGACGACTTTTGCACGCACGCGTTCGGCGAGCTTCTGAAAATGTATCCTTCGTTATACGACCGTGTGTTCGCTTTGACAACGAGCGAACACTTCTGGGTTCGCCGCGCGGCGGCGGTCGTTTTCATCTTGCCGATTCGAAGGGGCGTTTACGACAACGAACGCCTTTTTAAGATTGCCGAAGCGCTTATGCACGACGAACACTATTTGGTTCTAAAAGGGTATGGGTGGATGTTGAAGGTTCTCTCCGAACATGAGAAAGAAAGCGTCGTGGCTTTTTTGGAAAAACATCGAGAAACCATGCCACGTTTGGCTTATCGTTATGCGCTGGAGAAAACGCCTCCCAAAGAAAGGGCACGCCTAATGCGTTGAAAGTTGGCGGTTCTTTGCGTATAATCGGTAATGAATCATTCCACTAAGAAAGGATGAACACCATGCAAAAAGCGACAGTGCTTTTGTATATCGGCATCGCTTTGGTCCTTTCGGCCATAGCGCTGCGAGTGTTTTCGGAGGTTGACGCAACCTATTTCAACGTGCTTTTGTTTGCGCTTAACGGCATTGGCTTGACGGTTTTGGGCGTTTCGCTGAGGGAAAACAAAAAAGACATCGCCCTGGCGCGTTCGCCTATGGCCAAAATGTATAGAACCTCGCACATTGCGGCCTTGGTCCTGGCGGTATTGATGCTTTTGGTTTTGATTATTGAACAAATTCTATAAAAGGTTGCAATATTGTACGAACTCTTACCACATTTGATGCAGTAAAAAGGAGCGTTTCCATGCGAAAACACTGGTGGCAAGAAGCCATACTCTATCAAGTCTACTTGCGAAGCTTCAAGGATTCGAAAGGGGACGGGATCGGCGACTTGCAAGGAGTCGTGGAAAAACTCGACTACTTGAAAGATTTAGGCATCGACACGGTTTGGGTGTCCCCTCACTACGATTCGCCGATGGACGACAACGGCTACGACATCCGCGACTTTTTCAAAGTGTCGCCGGATTACGGCGATTTGGAGGATTTCAAGCTTCTTTTGCATGAAGCGCACAAACGGGGGATGAAAATCGTGATCGATTTGGTCTTGAACCACACTTCCGATGAGCACCCCTGGTTCGTGGCCGCCCGCAACCCCGAGCATCCTGACCACGATACCTACAAAGATTTTTACATTTGGCAAAAGCCCAAATACGAAAATGGAAAGCGCAAACGTCCAACGCGGTGGCGTTCATGGTTTGGCGGCCCCGCTTGGACTTATAACGAAGAAACGGATGAATACTACTTGCACATCTTCAGCAAGAAGATGCCCGACTTGAACTGGCGCAACGAGAAAATGCGCGAAGCGATGAAAGAGGTCATCCGCTTTTGGATCGATTTGGGCGTCGACGGATTTCGTGTCGACGCGTCGAACCACCTGGAAAAAAACTGGGATTTCCCGGACACGTATCCCGGGTTTGAGAACTTTTCAGGCCTGCCCAAGCATCATGAGTATTTGGAGGAGTTGGGTAAAGAGCTTTTTGAGCCCAACGATTTGCTGGTGCTGGGTGAAGCGGGAGGCGCAACGAAAGAAGAGGCTTTGCGTTATGCCGGGTTTGATTCGCATGAATTCAATATGCTCATCCATTTTGAGCACTGTTGGGCGGACACGGATGAAACAAACGAATTAACTCCGGGCAAATGGGCGAAAGGCGAGTTGGACGTTGCCAAGCTCAAGAAAAGTTTGATCCATTGGCACGACATCATGCGGGGAAAGGGATGGAATGCCATCTATTGGCACAACCATGACCATCCCCGGATTGTTTCGCATTACGGAGACGATGGCAAACACTGGAAGCGAAGCGCAAAGATGCTCGCGATGGCGCTTTATTTGTTGCCGGGCACGCCGATTGTCTATTACGGCGAAGAGATTGGCATGACCAATGTCGATTACGAGCGGTTAGAAGATTTCCGCGACGTGGAAGTCTTTACCGAGTACGACAATTTCCGCAACAACGGCGCTTCGCATGAAACGGCCATGCAAGCGTTGCGTGACCGCTCGCGGGACTCGGGTCGGTCGCCGATGCAGTGGAACGATGCAACCAACGCCGGGTTCACCACGGGGATGCCTTGGATGAAGGTGAACAAAAACTATGAAACCGTCAACGTCGAACGTCAAAGCAGGGATTCTCGCTCGATATTGTCGTTGTACCGCGAGTTGCTATCTTTGCGCCGCAAAGAGAAGTTGTCGTTTTCCCAAGCCACCTTTTACAATCCGGAACACCCACACCATTTCATGTATAGTGTGAAAGGTGCTGTACACGAGTACTTCGTGGTGGTGAACTTCAGACCTTACAAAGTGGATGTGTCACTACCTAAACATGTAAGAGGTTACAAGCTCTTCAAAAGTAATATAGAATCTACTACTGAAATCGCTTTAGAACCTTTCGAAGGTCGAATCTATCGGAAAAGGCTTTCAAAGGGACAAGCCTAAAACTTTGATTATCAAACAAACGGCGCAATTGCGCTGTTTTCATTGAATTTTACTGGCATATATTGTAATTCCCTTAAAAAGTTTGATATGGAAAAAACGACACGTAGCGTTGCATGAAAACGGTTGTATGCTCGCATTGCGAGGTGCTAAAGCGTTTACAAGGCGCTATTGTTTTGATACTATGTAAATGAAAATAGAGTACGTTTGCCACATGGCTTCATTCGCGATTAGGAAGGGACTGACTCGATGCGTGGAATCAAACGAACTTTGGCAAGCATAAAGCAATGGTATGTGAACGCATTGTCTTTACCGGAACGTCTAGCAAAAAAAGAACCGCAAGTAGTGTGGAAACATTTGATCGTTCCACCGTTAAAACTAGTGCTTTTTGCGGTTCGGAAAATCGTGAACTTGATTGTCGCCATCTATCGTTTGCTTAAGGCAATCGTACTGGGCGTCAGAAATTTCTTTGTCGGTATTTACATAGCGGCAAAGCATAATCCGAAATCGTTTCGGAAGGGCCTCTCGAGTTTTTTCTTGATTGGATTGGGCCAGTTCCGCAACAAGCAGTGGTATAAAGGGGCCCCCTTACTGGTGGTTTTTGTCATTTTTCTGCTTGTTGAGTTTTTGACAAGCGATTACATCTACGCCCCTGGAGAAATCGCAAGCATGCCCGCGGAGGACACGCTGTATTTCTTCCGCGACTACGGTGGTTTGTTTACTCGAGGGCTTTGGGGATTCTTCACATTGGGCGCTTTGACCGCCGGCGCGACATACCGCGGTCGTCAAATCGTCACCGAAGATTTCGCCTATGACTGGCTTGCGGCGGACAATTCAAGGACCCTCATGGGCGAAGGCGTTGTCATTTTGGTGCTCGTGCTTTTGCTGCTTGGTCTTTGGATTTACAGTGTGCGTGACGCTTATGTTACGGACATGAAGATTCGCGCCGGGATGAAGGTGGAAAGTTTCAAAGTATGGATGCGTCGAGTATGGGATCGCTATTTTGCGTATTTTATCATCATACCCGCCGTTGCCTTGATTTTGCTTTTCATCGTGGTTCCTTTCGCCTTTTCGTTCATGGTGGCCTTTACCAATTACGATTCTGCCATCTCTCTACGTTCGGACTTGGTTGAATGGCATGGCCTTGTGACTTTTAGAGAAGTCTTCGGCGCTGAACCGGCGTATCGGGATTTCTTCATCAAAGTATTCCGCTGGACAGCCTTTTACGCTGTAGTTTCAAGCCTTACCGTATATATTTTGGGATTCATTCAAGCGTTGATCATCGAAAGTAAATATGTGTTCTTCAAGAAAGTTTGGCGCTTGATTTTGATTCTTCCTTGGGCGATTCCCGGCATGGTATCCTTGCTTGTGTTCTCCAATGTCTTCGGACCGACCGATGGATTGGCCAACCGCTTGCTGATTGAGGCGGGATTGTTGGAACAAGTTCGAAGCGCGCTTGAATGGTTAGGTTTAATCGGGCGCGAAGGAGGCACGGGGAACATTCAATGGTTCACCCATCGCGACAACGCCAATCTCGCCCGCTTTGTCATCATCATGGTCAACTTGTGGCTAGGGTTCCCGTATTTCATGTTGTTGATCACCGGCGTGCTTGGCACCATCCCGAACGAACTCTATGAAGCCGCCGACATTGACGGCGGTTCCTCCACCCAGAAGTTCCGTTTCATTACGTTCCCGTGGGTGTTGAGGGCGACCGCACCGGTCATCATTACGACGTTTA
>PUOX01000063.1 GCA_003552925.1 Mollicutes bacterium
CATACTCGTAGGCCTTCTTGCCGCTGTCCTGGTCAGTATCCGGAGTCACCAGACCCACAGGCGGATTATTCACCCGCTCCTTGTCCTCATGCCGGTAGGATTCAATCTCCTTCTTCCCCCCACCCTTCTTGCGTGAAGTCATGGAATGTGCCTTTGTTTTGATTTGATGTGGTTGTATATCGTGATGAAGTTCTGTTTGTTTGGTTGTATAACGGTGAAATCACTCAACAGATTTGGCGCAGCCAAATCTGTTGAGTGCATCGCCTTGTTGGAGCATTATTCTTTATCTCCCTCATAATCCTCGTCTTCCTCGACGTCTTCTTCGTCGTTCCTGTAAATTCCAATTTTCCTATCATACTCCCACCGCTCCTCATCTACGATCCATGCCTCAAGATTACCATAAGAAAACACCCCTGCATCCTTATATAATCTATCAAGAGCGTGCGAATACTGAGTCAACATCATAACTACATCGCTGTTGCTCGGGAGGTCGTCTTCATCAAAAAGTCGGAAGTCTTTATCAGGGTAGCGTTCTTCCGATAATAATTCGTTAGCCTGCGAAAGAAGATTATTCACAAACTTCAGTTTGAATTTGTTAACAGGGTCGTTTGGCTTTTTCTTGCTTAATTCCTCAAAGTTTTTGAGAGCTTCTGAGATTTCAGGCCTCAGCTTGAGCAGTTTGTTAGCGTCCTCTGATTTCGATAGTCCTTTCATGATGGGCATTCTCTTGTGAATTGAATATATTGTTTTTTCAAAACCTCGATCGGCATTCGTTGCTTACTTTCAAACAAATCGACCATCAGACTTAATTCAACGTCTGTAAGAAAAACAATACACCTTCTTTGTCCTGACCAAAGGTCTATTGCATTCTTTAAAACACGCTTCGGGATAGGGTTCCTTGTAACAATGACGCCAAATCTTCCGAAATGCTCGTTGAGATACCGATTCAGCTGGAAGATGTGCTCTCTGTTTACCTCAGACACGTTCTTGATCTCAAAAACCAGCTGTTTGCTCTCATATTGTCTGAGGATTTCTCCGAGAAAATCGATAGTTTGATTATTGTAGAATATTAGGTCCCGAATTAGCACACCGGAATCGGTTCTGGATTGAGGTGCGGCGAAGTCTAGATGCGGAAAGAATGTTGTAGTGAGCACATGATAGACTATCTCTTCATAAATCTTATCAGATTTGTTCTCGATACCAGGCGGCAGCGACTCGAGTGCTTTCATCTTACGCTTTAGCGATAGCAATGGTATTGGAGAGAAGATTGGGTCATTGGAGCAATTTTCCGCTGTTCGCTCCTTAACTGCCAGGTATTCCTCTACTAACCCGTAATTCACTCTGCTAAATGTCGGGATCTCGCCCTTACTGGGTTTGGCAATATTGTCGTCCAGGACCTGCTTTGAGAGGAACCCCTCAATGTAGTCATCCGATGAGATCCAAGACCCTCTTCTGAGCCAGTATTTTGGAACCAATATTATCGGCTCTTGAGTTTCGGGGTTAACAGGAAGCGAAACACGCTCTTCTTTCAGCTTTAATTTTGGTGCGTCCAGTGTGGTAATAACAATGTCATCGCTTGTGGGTATTCCTAGGTGTGCGCATTGCTGAATTGTATAGTCTATTAAATAAGATTTTAATATAGATCCTGTAATATCTGAAATCCGATCCTTGGAAATACCCTCAATCAAGACCTGAATTATTTCAAAATGGCGAAATCCATTTTGTTGAAGTTGTGGAATGTCACAGAAAAGTTCGAGAATTCCTTCTGCCTGTTTCTTGGAAATCTTTCTGCCTTTGCCTTTAGATGAGAACCCTAGCCCCAACTCATCACATTCGGAAAGCGCAACAAGGACACTTTTTGTTAATTGCTTTTCTCCCTTAAAGTAGGCGTATCCGAGAGAATTAAACGCTCCGACTACGAGATTGTGGAGAGACTGATAGTGCTGAGAAGGCGACTTCCACAAAAGAAAAGGATCAATGCAAAGAGGGATATCCTCACCTAAAAATGGGATCAGGAAGTCGACTTTTTCTTGTGAAAGGTTTATTCCGTGGTGCTCGGTGAGTCGAGGGCGAAGCATTTTCTTTTTTCTCCAACGCTTCGGCCTCTGGGGCGGCGCGTTAGCGACGTACCCAGAAGGCCGTTGTTAGGCGCCATAATAAAGTTGTCGCTAAGTTGAAAAGAGCAAGCATGCACACTGAACGTCCTCGCTCAACATCCGGCTCTCTTCTTCCTGCGTCTGTACATATGCATGAAAAGCAGCAGCGTGGGCAGGAAACTTTTCAGCGAGCTCTAAAGCACGACGACGAATGAGTTCCGTATTGCTCGCATTCTGCGCCTCTACCAAACTACGGTCGAGTATCTCCCGGTCCACAAGATATAGACCTGCATCCTTCGCCGCAGACAACGTATCTGTTTCGGTCGCTATCTCTCCTTGACTGCGCCCCGGCTGCGCCCAGATGGTGTTTAAAAGCAAATGTCCCTGAGTTGTCAGACGCTTTCGTATTCGACTCAGAGCTTCAGTAAGCGGGCCTAAGGATTCAGAGTCGAAACCGAAAACAATGAGATCATACTGCCTGTTCATCTCAACCTCATCAACCATATCCTGAACCTCAAACTGGACGAGATTGGTTAAGCGCCTATCCTGGGCAATGCGGTTCGCCTCCGCGATAAATGCAGGGACAATATCGATGCCGCGGCAATTCCAGCCAAGTTGTTCGGCAACATGAATCAACAATGCTCCTTTGCCGCATCCCAAGTCCAAGACTCGTCTCGGAGTTGCAGGAAAATTACGCTTTAAGATCGTCAAAGCCAAATCAGGCGAAAAACCAAGAGACCATAGGTCCTGCAGTAAAATAGGAATAAATGGAAGAATTTCCTCTTCCGCATCCAGCGATACCGCAAGGTCTGTCCGCGAATCGACCATTTTGCCTTTGCTCCTTTTTCTTGCGATGCCTATCGCCGTGCTCAGTGGCAGCAGAAAGCAGAGCCAGGAACGAGCGGCGCTTTTTGCTGTCCACTGGAGCTAATTGTTAAGCGTTTTCTGTTGCTGACATGTGATTCATTAAATACTTTGATGCTAATTTTCTAGCGCCTTCCACAGGCAGCGCTTCTTCATCAAATTCTTTTCCATGTGAAATATTGTCGCGTTCTTTTTTTATGTTTTTGAACAACTCAATATCTGCTGTTATCTCACTGCTCAAGAAAGATGCCACTAACGAAAATTTATCTGTAAGCCTATATTTATCTTTCATTACATCTTTTATGCGCCTCAAAAAATTATTCACTCCATGCGAATTATGATCATCCACTATTCCAGCAATGAACTTTTCTTCATAAACGGGGAAGACTTTATTCGTCAAGATTTCTAGCGCTGACCAGGCAGACATAAAGGCTCTCAGATTATCCTCCGTGGTTTCAAGCGACTGTGTTAGTAGACGGAAAGGTGTTTTAAGCTGCATGTTGGCATTGGAAAGCCCGATAACTCTACAAATTTCCGTTTCCTTTTCTAAGTCCACTGGTTTGGCAAGTATGAGACGCGCGCGGCCCCCTTGAAGAGTATAGGTATATAAAGGCTTGTCATTGGCATCAAAAAAACAGATTCCACTAGCTATTTTTTCGGCATGGTACTCGGGGCTAGTTGAAATCGCTAAAGAGGCCACTATTGCATTAATTCTTTCTTTATGTTGATTGCGAATAGATTCCTTATCTATGGCATCAAAAGAAATGCTGAATTCATCAGTTTCTCTATGAAGATTCTCTTTTATGTCTAACTCTGCTCGCCCGCTAATAATTATTACTGCATAGGCTCCAGAATTTTTCTTTGATAATCGTTCTTCTTGTATTTTTTTTATCTCTGAATCAATAGCAGTTGGCAATTCCTGCATTTTTTCACAGCCAAACATCCCACGCAACAATAAGCTCGCACATGCCAATCCCCTGTCAATGCTTAGGCAGTGGCGATTAACATCAGAAGTTAAAACAACGGTAATCCCAAGATTTTCATCTTGATAAACAAGCTTATCCTCATCGAGATTACTGTTCGATATCCCTTCCAATCTGTATACGACTGTGTATTTATAGTCCATGTGGATCTTTCACGCTTAACACGTTCACTTTGAGCCGCCAGGTTTTTTAGGTCGGCTCCAAAATGGTGGTTAGATTTTTCAGTTATCCCCAAATATCCATTCCTTTTTAGCCCTTTCCATATACGTTTCGAACGTTTCATCAAAAATCAATTGGTCACCAAATTTACCTTCATAAAAATAGGGTACAATTAACTTCCTAATGAAATTCAAGTACGGATCTTCTAATCCCAACAATTTGTTACCGTAGTAATATTGATCAATCCTTAAAATCAGTTCAATTATGTTTGATGTTACTTCGCATAATAGACTATCTGAAAGCTTTTTGTCTCTTGGTATCATACCAGTATGTGCCATTAAATTTCTGACATCGTTAATCCATTTTAGGCCTGGGGGCATGGGGTCTGACCCGCGTAAGGTGCATATTTTATTGTATTTATTCTTCAAAACAACCTGCATTTCGACCTTAGAATTAAAAAATCCAGGAAATTCATCCTCAGCTGGACTTAAGAACTCATAATATATAGATATTTACTGCAAATCAGTCTCTTCAAATATCTGCCAGGCCAAAGTGTTCGGCCGGGATTGCCCTTGACCATACAGGGCGGGAGCTTCTTTCACAGTCATCTTTGAAACAAACCTGCCTACACCCTTTTTTATTGTCTCTATGAATCCATTGTCGCCTACAGCAAGTTCAGTACTCCATATTGA
>PUOX01000026.1 GCA_003552925.1 Mollicutes bacterium
GATGTTGCAGGAGGCGAGCGTGCCCTCGCTCATCTTGATCGCCATCGCTTCGGCGATGATTTACACGCTCACCCACATCCGAAAGGAGGATGCGCCTTATGTACGTTGAAGTGGACCATCTTACATTTTCTTATAAAAGCGACGTACCGGTGTTAGAAGAAGTTTCTTTCGGCATGGAAGAAGGCGAAATCCTGGCCATATTGGGGCCGAGCGGCAGCGGCAAGAGCACGCTACTTAGGTTGCTTGCGGGGTTGGATGTGCCGCAAGAGGGTTCCATCCGCGTAAACGGAACGGTGTTTGTCAACGAAAACCGCTATGTCCCGGCGGAAAAACGGAAAATCGGCATGGTTTTTCAGGATTACGCGCTATTTCCGCATATGGATTTGCGCAAAAACATCGCCTACGGCCTCAAACATCTTCAAAAAGACGAACGCGAACACCGCATCGACGAAATGCTATCCCTTATCGACATGCGCGAGAAGAAGCGCGCCTACCTTCATGAGCTCTCAGGCGGGCAACGCCAAAGGGCGGCGCTCGCGCGTGCGCTTGCGCCCAATCCGAAGCTGATGCTTCTTGACGAGCCTTTCAGTAATCTAGACGCCGATTTGAAGCGGCGCATCCGCGGGGAACTGCGCGACATCATCAAGCAAACGTCGATGACGAGCATCGTCGTCACCCATGACATCGAAGACGCCTGCGCCATCGCCGACCGCATCGTCGTGATGGATGCGGGCAGGCTTTCCTACAAGGCGCCCTCGTGCAAAAAATGATGGTTTTCTATATGCGAAAAAGCGCTTGAACAATAGCTTTTCGCGAAAGTCAATTCTATTGACAACGTATAGGAAGGGTCGTATAATGAAAGTGTAACCTGGAGGATGGGAAACCACTCAGGTGCGACCCCAAATTATCACATAAGGGACCGAGGCTTGTCCGGTGTGCGAAAGCCTTTGAAACAAAAGGAATCCTAAAGGCCAAGCAAGAGGTCACCCCCATAGTAGAATGACGGTTCTGCAATCGAGTGGTTTCCCATCGTTTAGGTTACTTTTTTATTAAAAATAGGAAGAAGGGAAAACATGAACAAAATTGCTTCGGCGTTTCATCAGTACAACTGGTTCATCAAACTGATTGGTGCGGGTCTTTTGATCACTTTGGCGATCGTGCTTTGGGTGATGGACCTAGAACGTATGATGGAGGCGTTTGTAGGGGTGTTGATTGCGACGTACGCAATCGTGCGGCTCGTGCCGTTTGTCAGGAGCCAAAAAAGCGATTTGATCAAAACCATCAACATCATCGAGATTACTCTCAACGTATTGATTGCGGGCATTTTTATCATCGCCGCGTTCGTGACCGAAGAAGGGCTTGGAAGCTTGTTCGGCTATCTGGTGGCCGGTGTCTTGATCGCTAGAGGCATGGTGCATTTTTACGGCCTCAGCGAAGGCGCTGAAAAGGGCGACCATTTGACCTACTTTTTCCACATCGCGACGCTGATCATCGGTACGTTGATCGTTGCGCGGGGCTTCGACGTGTCCGATTTGATCATCCTGATTGTCATCTTGAGTTTCCTTTCGGGAGGCTATCTTGTCTACGACGGCTACAACGGCTACAGCATTTACCGCCGCCGCAAACAGCTTGAAGAAGGCAAGCAGCCTGAAGCGGAAAAACGGGAGAAGGACATCGAGATGCCCGGCAAGAAAGACGAAGAACGCGAACAAGACCGTATTGTCAGTTGATTCGGCCCGGAAAACTTCCGGGTTTTTTTATGCGACGCTTCGAGTTTGCAAAAATTCTTCTAAGAGGGTATAATGTTTGTGTGCAACCTAAATGAAGGAGTGGTTCCTCATGGAGCAGAACGTTTCGAAGTTGATCACCAAAAGCGCGCTCAACCATAAACGGATTATGACGAAACTGCTTGAACGTTTCGACATTACCTATGCGCAGTATCAGGTTTTGCGCATCGTCAAGGCGCATCAACCGATCACGGCGAAAGAGATGCTTGTTTATCTCGACACTGATAAAGCCACACTTTCTGGTATTTTGAATCGTCTAGAGAAACGGGACTTGGTCATCCGCGCCGAAGACAAGCGCGACCGCCGCTTGATGTATGTGCAGTTGACGAAAAAGTCGGCGGAGATGTTAGAGGACCTTGAAGAGTTGGAAGAAAGCACCGTGGAGATGTTGTTAGACGGTGTGAAAAACCGCGAATACAAAAATTTCCTCAACGCGTTTGAAACCATGCTTGCCAATCAAAAAAACAAGCTTGAAGAACTTGAAAAAGAAGAAGAGTAGGTGAAGCCATGAAGAAATTCGCTTCGGAAAACGCTGTGTTGAACATTGTCATAGGTGCCTTGATCGTCGCGTTCGCCATTGTGGCGATGTTTGCGACCGACATTTTGGCCGATTTGGTCGAATACATCGTCGCCGCGCTCATCATCGCCCTTTCGACCCTGCGTTTCACCGCCGATTTCAAACGGTACACTTCGCAAAACGCCCGCTTCATTTTGATTTTCGAACTTGCGCTCGCCTTAGGCGCGGCCGCGCTCATCATCACCGGCGACCCTTTGGCCCGCTCGGTGGGCTTTGTGCTCTATATGCGCGGGTTCGTCTACTTTTTAATCATGCAGCTGCAAAACCTCAAACAGCGTTTTGACAAGTTTTTGATCTACATGGCCGTTTTGACGCTTGGCGCGTATGTGCTCTTTTCCGGCAACGCCTTCGCCGAACAGCTCGAAATCATTCTCTTCGTGTTGCTTATTGCCTACGGAGCCTTTTTGCTGTATCTTGGGATTGATGAAACCATGCGCAAGAAAAAGCGCAAATAACTATAGAACACAATCAAACAGGAGGGTATTATGCGTAAGATTTTGAAAGACATGTCCATGCTCAACGGCATCCCCGGCAACGAACGGGAAGTCCGCAAGTACATGAAAGCACAAATGGAAGGCAAAGCCGAGATTGATTTCGACAACCTCGGCAGCATCATCGCCAAAAAGGTCGGAGAAGAAAACGGACCGCGCATCATGGTCGCGGGCCATATGGACGAAGTCGGCTTCATCGTCACGAAAATCACCGACGAAGGCTATGTGAAGTTTTTGCCCGCAGGCGGCTGGTGGGGCCAAGTGATGCTCGCGCAGCAAATGGAGATCACCACCCGCGAAGACAAGCGCATCCGCGGCGTCATCGGCGCGAAGCCGCCGCACATTTTGACGCCCGAAGACCGCAAGAAACCCGTCGACATTGAAGATATGTATCTCGACATCGGCGTCAAGGACAAAGAGGAAGCCGAAAAACTCGGCATCAAAACGGGCGACATGATCACCCCGTTCATTGAAACCGTCGCCATGAGCAACGAAAAATACCTCCTCGGCAAAGCCTGGGACAACCGTGTCGGGTGCGCGGCGGCCATCGACGTGCTCGACAATCTGCAAAAAGAAACGCACAAAAACATCTATTACGGCGTCGGCACCGTGCAAGAAGAGGTCGGGCTGCGCGGCGCGCGCACTTCGGCTTATCAAATCGACCCCGACATCGGCATCGCCGTCGACACCACCATCGCCCACGACTTCCCCAAAGGCAGCAAAGAAACCGTGCTCGGCAAAGGCGTCGGCATCATGGTCGCCGATTCTTCGATGGTCGGGCACAAGGGCCTTCGCGATTTTGTCGTCGACGTGGCCGAAAAACACGACATCCCTTACCAGCTCACCCATCTCAAGCGCGGCGGCACCGACGGCGGCATGATTCACCTAACCCGCTCGGGCGCGCCCTCGATTGCGCTTTGCGTCCCCGTACGCTATTTGCATTCGCACACCTCAATCATGCATGAGGACGACTACGACGCGATGATTCGCCTCATCACCGAAGTCGTCAAAGCGCTTGATGGCGACGCCGTGAAAAAAATCACCTACGACGAATAAACGATGCGCATCATCAGTGGTCAGTTCAAAAGCCGCCGTTTGAAGATGGTCAGCGAACACACCACGCGTTCGACGAAAGACAGGGTGAAGGAGACGCTTTTCAACATGCTCGGGCCGTTTCACTTTGAGCGCTGCCTCGATTTGTTCGCCGGCAGCGGCTCCTTAGGCCTTGAGGCGCTTTCAAGAGGCGCAAAACATGCGACGTTTGTCGAACTGAAACGCGACGCTTTCAACATTCTCCGCGAAAACGTGGCGACCTTGAAGGTGAACGACCGCGCGAACATGCACCGCGGCGAAGCGCTTGAGACGTTAGAACGCATGCAGGAGACCTTCGACCTCATCTTTTTGGACCCGCCCTACGAATCGCCCTTGCTCGATGAGAGCTTGTCGCTCATCGCGCTGCATGAGCATTTGGAAGAAGACGGCCTCATCGTAACGCTTTCGGCAAAAAACCAGCGCTTCGAGATTCCGGAGGCCTTCACCGTCTACAAGCAAAGAACCGTCGGCGTCACCGACGTCACATTCCTGAAATGGAGCGATTGATATGAAAATCGGACTCTATCCGGGCAGCTTCGACCCGATCACTTACGGACACATCGACATCATCGAACGCGCCCTCAAAATTTTCGACAA
>PUOX01000018.1 GCA_003552925.1 Mollicutes bacterium
CATACCTGGAGGAGACGATGCCATGCTTCCAGTAATCAGAAAAATGCTGATGGATGAATAATATGCTTGTAGATGTTGAAAGTTTTAGTTGATAAACCCCATATGTCATCGATAGTTGTCGCTTAGGAAGAGGTAGGGAGTGAGCACCAGAGATCCAGGTAGGGTGTGACCACCGGAAGCTTGCGGGTACCACCCCGTTAGCACCCATCTCCCAAAAAACAACCGTGGGTAACAAATTCGGTAATGCTCCCGACTGGCCCCGGCTGGCCTGATTGACTTACTTTTTTGTATACCATGATTTTGGGAGTAACAGGCAGAAATTTTATCAGCAATAAATCATGGAAATTTTGATATACATCTTTCTGAATTATTTTTAAAAAAATGATCAGATATTGCAATCTGTTGAAGTTACACACACTTCATTTAACCGAAGAAAGTATATATCAAAAAAATACACAGAGCAAGTGTGTAAAGGTTTGGCGAAACAATGTACGCTTGAAATACTCATGTAACATTATGTAATTAAACAAAAAATTGGTTTCATGATATCATGCTGGCAACTTGAGACTGACCCAAAATTCGCTTTGGTGCATTAATCTAATATACAAAAACGAAAAATTATTCAATAACCTACTGAATATAAAAAATAATTAATTGCAAATGAAATATACAAACTTTGCTGAATTATTGCTGTTTATAGTAACTTGTTGCCAGAAAGGAGAATGAGCATGGCAAATTGGAGCGATGAGATAGTCCAGAAGGTGTGGGAGAAGTGTAAGATCGTATCGAACAACGATCCGGCCAAATGGCGGAAAGACCAGTGCGAAGCGTGGATAGCCCGCAATCAGTACGGCAATCGCAATTCGCAGTATGGGTGGGAAATCGATCACATCTCTCCCGGTGGACCGGATCTCATTAGTAACCATCGTCCACTTCAGTGGCAGAACAATACTGATAAGAGCGACGGACGTCTCAAATGCAACGTTACGGCATCTGGAACAAAGAACGTCGAGAAATGAAACCTAGCTAACCAATAAGGAACCAACAACCGGCTGCACAAGGATTCGGGCCAAAAAGCGGCCCTTACCTGTGAGCCGGAGCGTTCGGGTAACAGATTTTCGATGAGAGGTGCCAGATGAAGATCAAAGACCTGATTAATGAGGCAGAGTCTCTTCCGGTGGAAGAGCGTGTACTCGTGGTCGATTCGCTCCTTCGTAGTCTCAATCCGCCCGATTCCAAGATTGACGAGAAGTGGGCGTCGGTGGCGCAAAAACGTTTGAAGGAGGTTAGGTCTGGAGCGGTCGAAACCATCTCTGGCGAAGACGTGTTCGCAAAGATTTGGAATGACCAAGCGCAATGAGCTTCCGTTTCCATCCTGAAGCCGAGCGCGAGCTTCGTGAGGCTGTCGAGTACTATGAGGATATTGAGCCCGGCCTCGGATACGATTTTTCTGTTGAGGTTTATTCAGCAATTCAACGGGCCGTAGCGTATCCACGGGCGTGGCCGATTCTTGACGGCGAAATCCGCCGGGCGTTGGTTCGAAGATTCCCATATGGAGTGCTGTACTCCGAGGAAGAGGAAACGCTGCTGATCGTTGCGGTAATGAACCTTCATCGAGAACCAGGCTACTGGAAAGGTCGTCGTTAGATGCCGACAAAGGTTTGCACGGGATTACGGCAATAAGCGCCGCTCCCCGTGAAACCTGTTAAGTGTGAAGGAAAGAGATGGAAATAATTTTCCCGGATCCGTACTACGATTCAGAACGCGAAGGCGAGGATTACACGCCAGAACTGAAAGCCTTGCTCTCCCAGTTTGATCCAACTGTTAATGTTTACAAAACCAATATTGGGCATGGTGCGGATAACCCTGCTTACCTCGTTCAGATATTCTCTTCAATTGACTGGTCCACGCTGCTTACCGCTGGGGCTGGCGCTGCCTTCTTTCTTGGCAAGAAAATCAATGAAAATTTTGATGCCTGGTTGGAAATCGGGGGCAAAGTGCAAAAGCTGGTTGAAAAGCTTTCTCCTTCGAGAATCGATGAGTTCGCGGCCACTGCCTTGGTCTTGAAACAGCTCGAAGGCAAGCTGGACAAAAAGGGGAATCTCGCCGTCACTGTGCAATTAGTGGAGTTCAGACCGGTCCCATGGGGTAAGTACAAGCTCGACAAGAGGCCAGATGCCCTTTATCTCATAACTGTAAAAAATGGCGGGAAGGCACACATTGTCGGCATCAAGTCAGATTCCAGTATCGCTTTCCAGCACGAATTCGTCTTGGAGTGGTATGAGTTCAGCAACACTTAAACCAATAAGGATGGAGCCGGCCAGAAAACTGGGGTTGTCCGCGATGCCGGAAAATAAGCATGGTCGATCTCTATCCATTGTTCATGAAGCTCGGTGTACCTGGCAGGGAGTATGGGCAAAGCTTTTGTTGGGGATGTTTCAGGAAGGAAGGAAAGATTACCATCAGGTCCATTCGGAGTGCCGGGATGGAAAACATCGGAGGGATCAAATGAGATTTGATAGGATAACGGTTAATCCCGATCAGATGGGCGGAGTGCCTTGTATACGGGAACTGAGAATTCCAGTGGCAACCGTGGTTGCCATGGTTGCAGACGGGATGGACAATACTGAGATATTGCAGGCTTACCCCGACCTGGAGCAGGAGGACATTACAGAGGCACTTCGATATGCCGCAGCAGCTGTCAGCGAACGCGAGTTGCCTTTGGTGAATGTGGCATGAAATTGCTGTCTTCGATCAGAATCGGGTCCGGATACGATCCTTGCCAATTTCTTCATAGTGGTTTGCCCAACCAAGGCCTGGAGCCAATGCGGAATTGGAGCAGAGGTGTGGTTGTTCAGTCTCTGGCCGCGCGGCTGATTACAAGGGTTATAACAACACCAACAACCCCATACCATGAACAAAACGCCAGAACAAACAGCACGGGACAGCATTGATGCAATGCTTGAGAGGTCCGGCTGGGTGGTTGTTGATAAAGCAGCCATCAACTGGAGTCTTGGGCCTGGGCTGGCGGTTCGGGAATATCAGACCGACGTGGGGCCTGTGGATTATGTTTTGTTTGTGGACCGCAAGCCCCTGGGCGTGATCGAAGCCAAAAAAGAAACCGAAGGCCATCGCCTGAGCACTCATGAAACCCAGGCTGAATTTTACGCCCAGAGCAGGCTTAAATGGTTTGCTGACAGCCAGCCTCTCCCGTTTGTGTATGAAAGCACCGGCATACTTACCCGGTTTACGGATATGAGAGATCCCAAACCCCGCGCTCGCCCGGTCTTTTCTTTTCATCATCCAGTCACATTAAAAGAAAGCATCCAGCAGCAAACCAGCCTGCGCCAGCGCCTGCAGCACATGCCGGACCTGCCCGTGCAGGGCCTTAGAAACTGCCAGATCAGGGCCATTACCAGGCTTGAAAAATCCTTCCGGGAAAACAGGCCCAGGGCCCTGGTTCAGATGGCCACTGGCAGCGGCAAAACATACACCGCCATTACCGCTGTTTACCGTCTGCTCAAATACGCGGATGCAGGACGTATTCTGTTTCTGGTGGATACCAGAAACCTGGGAGAGCAGGCTGAGCAGGAGTTCATGGGCTACCTGCCCAGTGACGACAACCGTAAATTTACCGAGCTGTATAACGTGCGTAGGCTGAACTCCAGATACGTGCCGCCGGACAGCCAGGTGTGCATCAGCACCATCCAGCGCATGTATTCCATTCTCAAGGGGGAAGACCTGGAAGATATTGCGGAGCAGACCAACCCCCATGAATTCGAGGCTGCGGGTCCGCCCAGGGAAGTTGAATACAATGAAAAGGTGCCGCCGGAATTTTTCGATTTCATTGTGATTGATGAATGCCACCGCTCCATCTACAACCTGTGGAAGCAGGTGCTGGATTATTTTGATGCCTTTTACATCGGCCTGACCGCCACCCCGGACAAGCGGACCTTTGCCTTTTTCAATGAAAACGTGGTCAGCGAATACCGGCATGAAGAAGCCGTGGCCGACGGGGTCAATGTGGGCTTTGACACCTATCTGATAGAGACAAAGATCACCAGAGACGGGTCCAGGCTGGTGGCTGAGCAATGGGTGGACAAGCGCGAGCGTCTGACCCGGAAAAAGCGCTGGGAGCAGCTTGATGAAGAAGTTGTTTACACCCCAAGCGACCTGGACCGGGATGTGGTCAATCCCAGTCAGATCAGAAACGTGATCAAAGCCTTTAGGGATAAGCTCCCGGAAATATTCCCCGGACGTGAAGAAATCCCTAAAACGCTTGTTTTCGCCAAAACCGACAGCCATGCTGATGATATTATCCAGATAGTACGCGAGGAATTTGCCGAGGGAAACGATTTCTGTAAAAAAGTTACCTACAGGTCAGAGGAAGACCCCAAATCCGTACTGGCCTCGTTCCGCAATGATTACAACCCCAGGATCGCGGTCACTGTTGACATGATCGCCACGGGCACGGATGTAAAGCCCCTGGAATGCCTGGTCTTCATGC
>PUOX01000062.1 GCA_003552925.1 Mollicutes bacterium
AATGCGGGTTCACTGATGTTGTCCATGCTATATTCCGCCTTAACGGCATACAGCCATAAACCCTGATCCACATCTTCCCAGTCTTCATCGAGGTAATTTTCCGCAGTGATGCCAGTAGCCACTTCGGTCCATTGGTCAGCGCCGTTGTCTTCTTCACCCTCCATCAGGCGATATAGGTTGTAGCTTTCCAGCACCTTGTCGCCATTTTTTCCTGGGATTGCCGGGGCATCCCAGCTGATTTGGGCGCCATTGGCTGTTTCAGAAGCATCCACATTTTGTGGGGGGAAGGCGATCTCCATCATTTCGATAGCTCCCAGGTCGACCACCGGATCGGTGGTCACTTCCACCACATCGGCGTGCGTTTCGTATGCAG
The DNA here is from genome assembly GCA_003552925.1 of Mollicutes bacterium. Lineage (GTDB taxonomy): Bacteria > Bacillota_I > Bacilli_A > Izemoplasmatales > Izemoplasmataceae > T1SED10-81. The sequence goes on from PUOX01000062.1 coordinate 374, forward strand.
GGTGCTCGATGGTCAGGTCATAAAACTCATTGAGTCGGACGTCGGTGATTTCAAAGTGGCCATCTGCATCTGTGGTGGTTTCGTAGTTTTCTACACCGCTTAATGTGACGGACGCGCCTTCAATCACCTGATCCGGGTCATCTATGGTCACCACCGCACCCATCACCGTGGCCAGCTCATCCAGGACGATCGTGCCCAAATCGAGGTTTTCGAACTCCACTTCAATTTCCGTGGTGTAGACTTCGTAGCCTTCCCGGGTGATGGTCAGGTCGTATGTTTCATCGGTGTATACATCTTCAAGCAAAAAGTTTCCATCGTTGTCGGTGGTGGCTTCAAAGTCATCGTACCCTTCCAGTGAAACCAGCGCCCCTTCCAGTCCGGTTTCGGGGGCATCGCTTCCGGTGACCTGTCCGCTTACATTCACTATTGGCAGCAGGTTCATGGTGATGTCCAGCGTGGTTGTTTCGCCGGCATCGATGTTAGCCGTGGTGGTTTTGTCTTCATAGCCGGTCCTGGAGAGATTCAGGGTGACCTCACCTTCCAGCAGCATGGGGAATGTATAGTGGCCATCTGCATCGGAATACACGATGAGCTCATATTCTTCTACTTCGACCTGTACGCCCTCTACGGTATTGTCCTGATCGTCGGTGATGGTTCCGGCCAGTGAGCCCAGGTCGGATTCATCAAAAATGAAGGTGGTGTTTACCGTCCAGTCGGTGTTGCTACCCCCTTCCGGGTCATAAGGGTCGATCGGATTAAAGCTGGACTGTGCCCGCCTGGTCCTTGCCGGATAATCCGGGGTGCGTTCTCCAATGAACTTATCCTGGCTTTCTCCCGTGTAGTTGTCGTCATCAAAGGGCCTGTTCGTGGCCATGACCAGGTTGCCCCCGGTATATTCGAAGGTATCATCCAGGTCAATGTAAAGTACGGACGAGCCAGCATCAATGCTGATTTCTCCTTCAAAGACCTTGGTAAGCTGGCCAGCGGGGATGAATGCGCCCAATTCGTCAAAGTTGTCTTCCTCGGTGATCCCTAACCAGATTTTTATGTTTTCATCCTCCACTGGAGCCTGGAAGCTGCTTTGCAGGGCAATGCTTTCGATGGTTCCGATAGCCAGGTCAAACTCCTCGGGATAAAAGATCAGCTGGTGCAAGTGGTTTTTTGACCAGAAATCCAGTGGAATTCTGGGCAATGTCGTGCTTGTCCCTTCGCCGATGGTTACAGGGATGATTCCTTCTTCAAAAACAAAGAGCATGCGCTCGCCAGACTGCGTGTTGGTTTGGTCCTGGTCGCCTTCCAGGTCAACCACGGCATACAGGTTATTGAGTCCCGTGAAGTTTTCATCCGGGGTCCAATGGATGACCACGCTGCCTTCTTCATCAGATTCAAGCTCAGGGCCGGCCACGCTGGTCAGTTCGATGTCGTCTTCATCATCTTCACCCACAGCCATCAGGCGGATATGGTAATCATCCTGTGTTTCCTGTCCCTGGTTTGACACCGTGACATCCCAGCTGGTTTCTTCATTTTCCATAACCATGACCGGGCCGGTAAATGATTCCATGCGCATGTCTTTTTCAAATGGTGCCCTCAGGATCATGTCATCCATGTTCCAGGTGAAAATGCTCCTGGAGTCACCGGAAAAACGAATACCGAGTTTGATTTCCTCTGTATTTTCAGGGATGGTGAATGTAAAGGACTGTTCTTTCGGACCAATATTATCCACGGCATCGTGGTACCAGAAAACGGTCCAGTTATCTCCGCCATCGGTGCTGTATTCGAGACCGGCCTGGCCGTCATCATTGGTGGATAAGTTATTCAGGTAGTGTTTCATTCTGAACTCCAGAACCTCGTGGTTTTGCACATTAATGGGAGCGGTTACCATACGTGAATAACCCTCCAGAAATCTTGGCAAACCGCTAAAGCGCAATTCAGGCGCCTCGCCGCCGGCGAAATCTGCGTCGTTGATCAGCCAGTTGTCGTAACCCAGGCCTTTTTCGCCGCCTTTGCCGTCTACATCAGCCTGTATGAACCAGCCATCAGGAAAATCATCCGGGTCGTCAAATGTTTCGTAAAGCATTACATCGCCCATTGCCAGCACTTCTGTATTTGAGATGTTGCTGCCTCCAATACCTATATCGTTTGAAGCAATTACTTCATAATAATAGGCTCCCGGGTCAAGATGCGATTCATCGGTATATTCAGTTTCTTCAAGGTCAGTGACTACCTCTTCTTCGCAGGGATAGCGAACAAGCGTATATACCACGCTTTCCGGATCAAGATAGCCTTCGTTAATTCCTGTTTCAGGAGCGTCCCATTCGATATAGCCAAAGGTGCCCACACTGCTGAGTTCAATATTGGTGGGAGCGGAGGGGGCGTCAAAACCAATATACTTTTTCATGGTGGCAGGCCACCCTTCACCTTCATCGTTTACGGCATGGACCCTGTATTCGTACAGGTCGTTTTCCGTCATGCTGTCATCCGTATAGGTTACTTCATCTCCCGGATTGGTGTCCGTGATGGTATGGATCAATTCATCGTCGCGGTAGATGACCACGTTATCAATTTGATTCAGCACGGAGCCAGCCACGGTAACTTCGGGATTGGTCCAGCTAAGTTCAGCTTCCAATGCCCCCTCAGGTCCGGGAGTCACGGCAAAATCTTCAACGGCACCTGGTGCTCCGGCTTCTGCGATGTGGTAAACCTCGTAGGCAAAGATCAGGTTGGGCGACTGCTGGATGCTTCCAAGCAAGGCAAATTTGCCGTCAAAGAGCGTGGAGGTGCCAAAAATAGCACCTGCGATGGTAAAGCCGCCATCATCGTAGTCGGGTATATTTTCTGCATGCTGTTCTTCGCCGGTAAAGCTTCGGCTTTCGATATCCCATTGCTCGATGTTGGTCAGGTGTGTGGGGTTATCGCTGGATCCCTGGGTCTGGGAGAAAAACCAGAGATAAGGGCCACCTTCCGACCATGGGTCATAAGCAGACCCCATGATGTCATTGATGTTGTCTGTGATTGGACCTTCCAGGATCTGGCCATCAAAGTCGACAAGGTATAGGTTATCCCATTCGCCGACCCACAAAGCGCCTTCGCCATCGTTGGCGAGCGGGTCATAACTCAGATGCCGGGAGCTGAATTCGTAGATTCCTTCCACCTCGATCGTGGAGATCAGTTCTTCTTCCGCCAGGTCGATTTGGAAGATCGCATCACCGCCACTGGTTGCATAGAAATATTCACCATCGAAGGCAAAGTCCCTGATGTTGGCCACTCCGGGAATGGTGAACTGCTCAATGTAGTTGCCATTCCTGTCGTATTTACGCAGGATGTTGTGTGCGAAACTTGCTGTATAGATAAAGTTCCCATCAGTGGTTACGGCTTGTTCTCCGCCTTCGCTGGCTTCAGCTGTGAAGTGCAACAGCACCTCCCATCCCTGGTCTTTACTACCAGTTTGTCCCCTGAATTCTCCAGCGGTGGGTGAAACTTCTGCATGATCCGCTTCCGGGACATTCGCTTCCCGGGCATACGTGTTTTTTTCTGTAAAAAAGCCAGACAAGGCAAAAAATAGGGTTAAAAAGAAAATTGTACCGCTCTTCATAATTGACAGATTATTGGATTATTGAAATGTGCGTTTATTGAACTTTGATGCATCTTACTGCGTAGCCCATGTTTTTCGAGGCTTCGCTTCTGTAAATGCTGGCTGTTGTGCTGCTCAGGCTTCTCCACATGCTGTCCTCTGCGTCAAAACTTGTGGATGTCCAGTGACGCCCCATGCTGTTCAATGCAAAATAATGACCTGAACTGCCGCGGCTACCGCCGGGCATAGCCGTGAAGCCGGTTTCGTTGGTCGCCCCTTCGTTCGGACTGTTCCAGAATTCGGTTCCGGTAGCTTTCAGCATCCCCCCTTCGTTTTCTCCGCGCCATCCCGTGCTGTTGGCTTCGCTCTCCGGCATGCCAAGAAACATTTCCAGGTCTTTCCAGTCCTGGTCGGTGGCTACCCGCCAGCCAAACGGACACAGTCCACGGTC
>PUOX01000025.1 GCA_003552925.1 Mollicutes bacterium
AGTTTGTGCGTGACCACGCAGGTCGGTTGCAACATCGGCTGCGCGTTTTGCGCATCCGGACTCCAAAAGCGCGTTCGAAACCTTGAAGCGCACGAAATGACCAACCAGGTCTTGAGCGTGGAAAACCGCGAAGGGCTACGCATTTCTCATGTGGTGATTATGGGGACGGGCGAGCCTTTTGACAACTATGAAAACGTCATGGATTTCATCGACATCATCAACTCGCCCTACGGCCTTGAAATCGGCGCCCGCCATATCACGGTTTCTACGGCCGGACTGGTTCCGCAAATCGACGCGTTCAGCGAACAGCCCAAACAGGTGAATCTCGCCGTCAGTTTGCATGCGGCCGACAATGAAACCCGGTCCCGTTTGATGAAGATCAACGATGTCTACCCGCTTGAAGAGGTTTTGGCCGCGGTTCGCCGTTACACAGAAAAGACGAACCGGCGCGCGACGTTTGAGTATTTGCTCATTGATGGCGTGAACGATTCAATCAAAGACGCCAACCGTCTCAGCGATTTGCTCAGGGGCATCAATTGCTATGTCAACTTGATTCCTTTCAACCCGGTTCGCGAGTTGGACTATCGCGGAAGCGACGAACGCACGCACAGAAAGTTTTACGAACAGCTGATCAAACGCGGCATCACCGCCACTTCGCGCCGGGAAAAGGGCGGCGACATCGACGCGGCCTGCGGACAGCTTCGCATCAACGAAGAAGGGAAACGCTCTTAAGGGGGATACGATGGACCTATTAGAACGGATGAAACAAGAGACGAAACCGCTTTTGATCATTGCCAAAAGCGGTGTCAAAACCCATATTTTGAAACGCATGCGGGAGGAGAAGATTTTCCACCCCGTGCGTTTTATGAGCAAAGAAGACCTTTTTCAGAAGGTCTTTTTCGAAGCGGACGAAAACCTTTTGCACCACGCCGCCGAGATTCTAGACAAAAAGCCCGATGTGGTGAAGCCGTTGTTGCGCTACCTTTATACCGTCGACGAACGCGCTTCCTACAGACGCCGTTGGCCGAAGATGCTCAAGGACTTGAAACTGCAATTGAAAAAACGTGGAGTCTTGTGGGATTCAAGAAACGCCGACGCAGTGTTTTCCACGCATAAAATCATCGTTTCCGACGAATTTTACGACCCGCTTTTCGACATCGCCTTGGAAAAACTCAAGCCTTACGACGTTGAACGCGTGTCTTTTGAGAAAACGCACAGACCCAACATCGTTTCCAAACGTTTTGCGACTTTAGAAGAAGAAATTCGCGACGTCATGATTTCCATCCGTCGCTTAGAAGAAAAAGGTGTGCCTTTTTCCGACATCGCCATCGTCAACGCCCACAACGCCTACCATTCGCTGCTTTTGCGCATGAAAGAGGCCTTTTCGGTACCGTTGAACGGCGTCCGCAAACGTCCGCTTTATGCGTTTCCAACGGCCAAGCGTTTTCTTGAGGCGCTTGATGGCGACGCTTCGGACCTTTATGAGGCTTTCAAAAAGGCGTTTGAGGAGCTTGGAAGACCTAGGCGAAACATGGAAGAACGCATCGTAGAAGCCATCCGCACCACCGTCAATCCGCTTGTGCGATTGGATGCGGATGTCAAGGCGGTTTTCCCCTACATCGTCCATCTCTTCAAACGACGCCAGGTGACGCTGACTCAATACACCGACGCGGTGGAATGCACCACTTTCAATGATTTAAACGACCGCTATGAGCATGTGTTCATCGTCGGAACCCACGAAGGACATTTCCCGGTCTATACCGCTGAAAACGACCTGCTTGACAAGGCCGACAGGGAAGAAATCGGATTTCCTCTAAGCGAAGCGGAAAACACGAAGCGCAAACAAGAAATTCTCGATGCGCCCGCCCGCTTTGCAAACGTGACCGTGAGTTTTTCGGAAAAGAGCGCCGAAGAGCATTACAGCGAGAGCCATGTGGTCGCTTCTTTGAAACAACGCTATAACATTGTAGAAGAACTTCCGCATTCTTTAGAGGCGCAGCCCTACAGCAAGAGTGTCGACATGCTTCATGCCAAAGCGCTTTACGACGATTATGCGCTCTATGGAAAGAAAGACGATGCTCTTGAAATCTTCCGCGGCCTTTTTGAAGACGAACTCGGCACCTACGACAACCGTTTCAGCGATTTGCACGAAGAGACGCTACGGCGGATTTTGCCCGAGCCGCTGCAACTTTCCTACACAAAGCTCAACGCCTATTTCGAGTGCCCCTTCCGTTTTTACATCGAACACCTTTTGTCCATCGAAGAAACGGAAGAAACCATGAACATGGTCCTAGGCCGTTTCTTCCACAGTGTGTTGGAAACGACGCTGGATGAAGAAACCCTCACGGACGAAAGGCTTGAGGAAGTGTTGCAAGAGCACTTGAAAACCTCCCCGACCGCCCAAGAACGATTCTATCTTGAACGCGCCAAAGAGGCGATTAAAACGGCGAGAAACCACATCCGGCGGCAACACCAAAAAACGAACTACGAAACCCATGCGCTTGAAGGGCGCTATGAAAAAAGCTATCTCAGCGAGAAGGCGCGTGTTGTCGGCGTCATCGACAAGGTGCTCCGCGATCAGGACGATTACGCGCTCATCGACTACAAGAGCACGAAACCGACCTTCGATCTTCGCCTCGCCTACTACGGCATGTCGGCGCAGCTTTTGGTGTATATGCTTTTGTTTTTGGAAACGGCACCCAATGCCGCATTCACCGGCTTTTACGAACAAACCATCCTGCACAACCCCTTTAAACGCGATTTCAAGAAGTCCTACGCCAAACAAGTACGCGACTTTTACAAGCTGCGCGGCTACACCGTCAACGATTTGCGCCGGATTGAACGCTTCGACCCGGAATATGAAACGGACCCCTTCATCGACAAGCTCCGCACCAAAAAAGACGGCACGCTCCGCAAAACAACCAAACAGTTCGCATCCGCCGATTTGCGCAACTTGCTTGAGCACATGGACTCGCTCCTTGAAGACGCGTTTGAAAAAATCCTTTCGGGACGTTTCGACGTTTCCCCCTGGCAAGACGACAAAGGACGAACCATCAGCTGCGAGCATTGTCCGTTTTCCGATGTGTGCTACCGAAGGAAGCGCGACTATCGAACCGTGGATAAAATGGACGACGCCGACGTCTTCAAACGCGTGCGCAAGGAGGGAGAATGATGGCCTTCACCTATACGAAAGCCCAGCAAGATGCAATTTTGAATACCGGCAAGAACCTACTTGTCAGCGCCGGCGCCGGCAGCGGCAAAACGGCCGTTTTGACCGAGCGCGTCATCCATAAACTCAAAGAAGGCGTCGACATCCAAAGCCTTGTCATCTTGACCTTCACCAACAAGGCCGCGGCCGAAATGCGCGAGCGCATCCGCAAGGCCATTGTGAAAGGCGTCGCCGACCAACCGCATCTCAAAAAGGCATTAGAACGCCTTGACGCCGCGCATATACGCACATTTGACAGCTACGCGTTTTTCTTGTTGAAGAAATACGGCTATTTGATGGACATCTCTTCGGATGTGACCATCGCTGATCAAGCCATGCTCTCGATGAAAAAGGACGAAATTGTGACCGAAGTGCTCGAAGACGCGTTTGCCCGCGGAGAAGAGGGATTCCTCGATTACGCCAGAACCTTTTCCAGCAAAAGCGACTACATTCTCAAAACCCATATACAGTATTTTTACGAAGCCTTGAGTCTTCATTACGACAAAACGCGCTTTTACGAATCGCTCAAGGAAGATTTCTTCAACGATGAGCGTTTTGAAGCGATGTTTGACGAATTCGAGCGGTTCATCTTTGACCTCATCCTTCTTCTTAAAAAGAAGGCCGACGCGTTCGCTTCGCTATCGCTTTGCGAAGAGGCATCGGCTGTACGGGATTCGATTGTGCAAGCCTTAGAGCCTTTGTTCGAAGCGCAAAACTACGACGACGTCTTTGAAAAAATAGAAGAAGGCGTCCAACTGCCCGATTTGCGTAGCGTGTCCCGGAAGTTGAAAGACACCCCCTATGAAGAAGAAAAGGATTTGCTAAGTCAGTACAGGACAGCCATTCAAGATTTTATCAACAAGCGAATCGCCCAATACGTCGACCGCGACAAGGCCGCCCACAAACGCGCGTTCTTATCCACCTATCCGCATGTTGCGGAAATCGTCAAGCTTCTTAAGGATTTCGACCAAAGGCTTTATGCGTTCGAGCTTGAAGAAGAGACGTTCGATTACGCTAACGTCGCAAGAATCGCGCTCGATATCCTAAGCGGCCATCCCGAAATTCTTGCGTCGTTGAAAGAAAACATTCACGAAGTGATGGTGGACGAGTACCAGGACACCAACGCCATGCAAGAGACGTTTGTCGAGATGATCACCGACCACAACCTTTACATGGTCGGCGACGTCAAACAGTCGATTTATCGTTTCCGCGACGCCGACCCGACCATCTTCGCCGAAAAATACCGCCGTTATCAAACCGAAGGCGGCGGCGAGGTCGTGCCGCTCACCGACAACTTCCGCAGCCGAAAAGAAGTGCTCGCCGACATCAACCGCGTGTTCGAAGGCGTGATGGACCGCCGCATCGGCGGCATCGATTACGACGAAGACCAAGCGCTCAGCTTCGGCAACAAGACCTACGATGAGCACGTCGATGAAAAAACGCCGTATGGGCTCACGCTTGCGGTTTATGACAAAAAGGCGGGAGAAGAGTCCCTGGGCAAGAATTACCAAGAAACTTCGGAACTGTATTTCATCGCCCGCGACATCAAGCGCCGGGTCGAATCCGGCGAGAAAGTTTTTGAGGACGGAGAACTCCGGAACATTCGCTATGGCGATTTCGCGATACTGAGCGAAAAGACCACATCGTACGACCGTTTCGTCGAGGTTTTCGAAGACGTCGGCGTGCCCTTGTCGGTCCACAAAAACCCGACCTTTCTCGCGCACGAAGAGATTGCCGTGTTGCGGCAGCTGCTTGTTTTGCTGGTGGCGCTCAACGATGATGAGATCTATGAAAAACGATTCAAGCACGCGTTCTTGAGCGTCATGCGCTCGTTTGTGTTTGCGTTTGACGACGACGCCATCGCCCGACAAACTTTGTCTTTTCCCCGCTATCGACCGAACAATAGAAAACAATTCCAAGCCGTTTTGCACGACGCTTTTGCGCCGGTCTTTACCCAACTGTTCGCGCTTGCGGATGATGCCTTGACGCTTCCGCTTGAGGACATCCTCCACCGCACGCTGTCCGAACTTTCCTTTGTCGAGCGTTTGGTCCGCATCGAAGGGACCGAACACGCGAAACTTCGCATCGATTCTTTGATGCGTTTCGCCAAGGACCGTGGGGAAGCCGGCGAGACGCTTCGCGATTTCTTGCAGTATTTCGACAGTCTGAAAGAAGCGGGCGAAGACCGCGAACTTCAAATTCAAAGCGCTTTTGACAAGGAAAGCGTCCATCTTTTGACGATGCACAAATCCAAGGGCCTTCAGTTTCCGTTTGTCTACCTTCCCCATCTATACAAGCGGTTCAACTTTTCAAGCATGCGCAGCGTCGAGTTCGACAAGCGTTTTTCCTTCATCGTCCCGCATTTTGAAGAAGGCTTGGACCAAAACTTCCTTTTCCATTTGAAACGCGTTTCTGAAAAAGAGGCCGACATTTCCGAACGGTTGCGGCTTTTGTATGTGGCCATGAGCCGCGCGAAAGAGGGGATTGTGGCGCCGCTTGGCATCGACGAGGAAAAAGACGAAACCCATCCTGCCGATGGAAAAATCGAATTGTTCGTCCGCCGAGAGTATTCTTCGTTCGCCGACGTTTTCACATCGCTTCTTCCAAGGCTGCAGCACGCTACGACCTCCATCGACATCGCCGACTACGGAGTTTTGGACGATGAGGCTTCTAAGAAGAAACCCGCGCTGCAGGCGAAAAAAGCGCCCAAGACCTACGCCCACCCGCCGAAACCGCCTTTGGAAAAAGAAAGCCGCTCTTTCAGCGAAGGCACCGCCGATTTGCTGGATAGGAAGACGCTAGAAAGCATCGAAGCGGGGAACGAGTTCCACGATTTGCTTGAATCGCTTGATTTGGAAAACAACCCGCTTTCGCAAGTTGAACGTCTGCACGTTGATGAAACCACCCGTGAACGGTTGAAGGCGTTTGTGGAGCATCCGTTTTTTCAGTCGCTCGACCTCAAGAGGGCTTATAAAGAGTATCCGTTCGCCTTTGAAGAAGACGGTGTCGAAACCACGGGCTATATCGACTTGCTTTTGGAGACCGAAGACAAGTTCATCATCGTGGATTACAAACTGAAAGACATTGAAAAGGATGGCTACAAACGGCAAATCGAGGGCTACGTGAGCGTTTTGGAGCCGATTAGCGATAAGCCGGTTGAAGGATATCTTTATTCGATTGTTGAAGCGCGCTTCTTGAAAGTGCTCTAAGGAGGGAGAATATGTCGATTGCATTGTCGTCCGTATGGAAAGTTTTCACCGAGACGAAGGTGAAGGTTGAAGCGCTAAAGGGCGTGGATTTGCGCATCGAAAGCGGCGAGTTCGTCGTGGTTTTAGGCCCTTCGGGGTCGGGAAAGAGCACGCTTTTGAACGTGACCGGAGGCCTCGATGGCGTCACGGAGGGAGAAATCCGCATCGCCGATGACGTCATCACCGCCATGAGTGAAAAGGAGCTTATGCGCTTCCGGCGTAATCGCCTCGGATTTGTGTTCCAGCAATACCATTTGCTTTCCACGCTCAACGTGGGCGAAAACGTCGAAACCGGCGCGTACGGCGTCAAAGATTCTTATCCATACAGTGAAGTGCTCCGCATGGTCGGCCTGGACGGGTATGAAAAGAAGTATCCCTTCGAACTTTCAGGCGGAGAACAGCAACGCGTCTCCATCGCCCGCGCTTTGGTAAAAAAACCGAAGATTCTCTTTTGCGACGAACCCACCGGAGCGCTTGATGAGAAAACGGGCAAGGCGATACTGTCTTTGCTGAAGAAGCTGCATGAAGAACTTTCGATGACGGTCGTCTTGGTGACGCACAACGCATCCATCGCCCAAATCGCCGATCGAATCATCCGCATGAACTCAGGCTATATCGTTGAAGACCAACGCAATGAACAGAAGGTGTCCCCCGATGAAATCGCGTGGCATTAGGCTGTACTTTCTTTACGTCTGGCGGTTCATGCGCGAGAAGTGGCTGTCGTTTTTGTTGCTGGGGGTGTTGTTGTTCATAAGCGGTTTCGTCTACACCGCCATCGCCGACAGCGTCGGCGCCTTCCAAGCTGCGAGCGAAGACTATTTTGAAAAGACCAACCAAGAAGATTTCGTCTTTGAAGTTTCCGACACTTTGGATCTCACTGAACGAGAGCGGGTCTTTGAAGAATGCGGAATCACGGCAACTTCAATGTCAAGCCTTTACCGCGAAGACCGTGATTGTTATATGGATATCGTGCACCAACGCCAAGACCGACTTCTAGCGGAGTTTGCGGACATCGACCTCGAGGCAAGGCTTGCGAAGGATCTGACCTTTGCGGTGGAAGGCGACAACTACCGCATGCGCATCTTAAACGATGCCGAAACCATCAACAAGTCCCATATTGAAAAGGGTGAAGCGCCCGGTGAAGGCGAAATCGCCATCACCCAGAATTTCGCCAGGGCGAGAGGACTTTCCATCGGCGACACGTTGGAACTCCGGGATGCGACGTATGCCATCAGCGGGTTTGTGCTGTTTCCCGATTACAATTTGCCCATCATCGACCATGTGCTTTTGATGGACAGCACCCACCAGACCCTTGCGCTATTGAACGACGCCGATTTTGCCGATTTCAACGTTGCGCCCTCCATGTATTTTTCGGGCGTGCTAAGCGCCACCGACGGCGACTCGCTCGAAGCGGCCATCGATGAAGGGACTTATCTTGAACTGCCTTTTTTCGAACGGCTCATATTGACCGAAAACAACGTCCGAAGCGGGGCCATTTATGCCGAGATTGAAGGGTCGCAGGCTTTTGCCCTCATCTTCAGCCTCTTCATTGCCGCGCTTGGATTGATCATCATATTGATGCTTTTGGCGAAAACCATTCGCGCCTCCAAACGTCCGTTTGGGGTTTTAAAAGCTTTGGGCGTGCCGAATCGGGCTTTGATCGGTCCGTTCTTGGCGGTTTTCGGCTTATACGGGTTGGCGTTTTTGCTGGCGGGGTATACGGTCGGTCATATTGTGGCGCCCCCCTTGCAAGATTTGTACCGAATGTTTTATCTGCTTCCCGCAGGCGATGTCGTTTTTCGGCCTGAGACGTTCTTCGTCGCGATTTTGGCGCCGATGGTCTTGCTTTTGTCGGTGACGTATTGGCTTTTAAAGCGTATGTTCCGCCTTCGTCCGGTGGACTTGATTCATCCGAAATTAAGCGATTTCGCCGTTGTGAAGTTCAAGCGCATGCGCAACGCGTTTGCTCGGTTTTCTTTCCTGTTCCGCCTCCAAGTCGCGTTCATCGCCAGGCATATGGGCAAGTTCGCGGTGTATGTCCTCGGCATCGTCGCGGCGGTTTACGCGGGACTGCTCAGTTTTTCGATGATGGGCGTGTTGGAGAGGACGCTTCCCGATTACTACGAAAACACTTCAATCGTTTCGAAAGGATATTGCGAAGGACTTTGCACGGATGAGGACGAGTATGGCGAAAGGGTGCTCGAAGCGCCTATGCAAATCAACGGGGAACGGGCGGAAATCATCGGGCTCAGCGACGGGCAAAGTCTTCATCCGCTCGAAGATGCGGCCGGCAACGATTTGCTCGGGAAACTTGAAGAAGGCCTTGTCATCAGCGCGAGCTTCCGGGATTTGACCGGCTTCTCCCGCGGGGATACGGTGACGCTCAGAGTCGTCGGACGCGAACTTGAAAAAGAGATTGTCGATGTGGCCACGCCCTATGCCGGTTCGCAGGTGTTCATGGACCGTTCGGCGCTTGGTGAATGGCTCTTTGACGATGAAACGGCTTATAACGCGGTCTACGCCGATGAGCGGCTGAGCGAAGAGGCCTTCGCCTCGGTTGTGCATGTAGAGGATTTGCTCGAGCATGTGGCGAGTTTGCACGATGTGTTCAACGCCTTCATTTTCACCATAATCGGCGCCGCGCTGGCCGTCGGTTTGATTGTCGTCTATCTTTTGACGGTGATGACCGTCGAAGATCACTATTACCCGCTTGCGTTGTTTAAGGTTTTGGGCTATGATAATAAAGACATACACCGCATCCTCCTGGGCGGCTACGAAAAAGCGAACGTTGTGTTTTTCTTGCTCACGATTCCCATTGCCGTCGCTTCCTTTTCGTTTTTCCGTCGTTGGATTGCGGAGATGTATGAATTCCTGGTGCCTCTTCAAGTTCTGCCCTTGCATGTAGGCATCTTCGCCGCCTTGTTTTTGTTGATGACGCTGTTGGGCACGCTTAGCGCGAAACGAAGAATCAAACGCCTAAGCTTGCAAGAGGCGTTGGCGATTTACCAAGAGTAGGAGTGTTTTATGAACGAAGGAAGAATTGTCAGGCTCCTTGGCGGGGTGTACACCGTCGAGGACGAACATGGAACCCGCGTGAACCGCAAAGCGCGTGGAAAGTTTAGACACGCCAAATTTTCGCCCAAAGTGGGCGATTGGGTCGACTATGACGACGATTTCATCACGGATGTGTATGAAAGGGAAAACGACCTTCATCGTCCGCCGATCGCCAATGTGGACCAGGCGGTGCTTGTGAATTCGGCCAAAGAACCGGATTTCAGCTTTTATCTGATGGATCGCTTTTTGGTGCTCATTGAGAGCGAAGAAATTACTCCGGTCATTGTCGTGAACAAAGTCGATTTGCTTTCAAAGGAAGAACTTTCGGACATCAAAAACAAGCTTTCGTATTACGAAACCTATTACGATGTCCACTACGTCAGCAAAGACGACAAAGAAAGCGTAAAATCCCTCTCTGCGGTTTTCAAGGATCAAGTAAGCGTTTTGGCCGGCCAGACCGGCAGCGGTAAAAGCAGTATTCTAAACACCATAGACCCAGCGCTATCGCTAAAGACCGGGGATGTCTCCAAAGCTTTGGGCCGGGGAAGGCACACGACAAGGCACGTCGAACTTTTGCGTGTAAGCGGCGGGCTTGTGGCCGATACGCCGGGTTTTTCCAAGCTGGATTTCAAAACCATTCCCGCCGAGATGCTCCACCATTTATACCCTGATTTCTTCCATCTGTCTCCACAGTGTCAGTTTCGTGAATGCACCCACACGAACGAGCCCAAATGCGCCGTGAAACAAGCCGTCGAGGCTCGCGAGATTCCCAAGTTCCGCTACGACAACTACAAACAAATCTATCAAGAGCTGACCTCGCAAGTCAAACGCTACTAGGAGGAATGTTTATGCGCGTCGCCCCTTCAATCCTTTCCGCCGACTTCGGCAATCTTAAAGAGGAAATACTCACCGTGCAAGAGGCCGAATGGCTGCATATCGATGTGATGGACGGGCACTTCGTCCCCAACATCACCATCGGCCCCTTGGTGGTCAAGGCCTTGCGCCCTCATTCGAAGCAGGTCTTCGACACCCATCTGATGATCAGCGAACCTGAGAAGTATTTCGACCCCTTCATTGAAGCCGGAAGCGACCAGATCACCTTCCATGTGGAAACCGTCGAGAATCCGGCTTCGGTTATTGACACGTTGCATGAAAAAGGCGTCAAAGCCGGTATTTCCATCAAACCCAAAACCCCCGTGGCTGAGATTGGCCAGTTTTTGGAAAAACTGGACTTGGTGCTTGTGATGAGCGTCGAACCGGGCTTTGGCGGCCAGGCGTTCATGCCCGAATCGCTGGAGAAGATTCAAACCCTCAAAAGAATCAAAGATGAAAAAGGGTATCACTTCGACATCGTCGTCGACGGCGGCATTAACGATGAAACGGCAAAGTTGTGCAAAAAGGCCGGCGCCGATGTGATGGTCGCGGGCAGCTTCATCTTTAAATCGGAGGACCGCAGCGCCCGCATCGACGAGGTGCGAGGATGATTGTCAAAATCTTCATCAACCCCATCAACTACACTCTGAAACGATGGTATAAAAAAGAAGAGGACGAGTACTTGATCGGGGTCGACAAGGGCGCGTACCACGCCCTTAAAAACGGTCTTGACCTAGACCTTGTCCTAGGCGATTTCGACAGCGTCAGCGAAGAAGAATACGCCTACATCAAAAAACACGCGAAACAACTCGAAACGTTCAAGGAACGCAAAGACTATACCGATTCCGATTTGGCTTTGCAAGAAGCGCTGAAAAAGGATCCCGAAAAAATCGTGGTCTATGGTGGTGTGGGCCGTCGCCTCGATCATACCTATGGCAACATCCTGTTTTTGAAGCGGGGTCCGATTGAGTTCGTGACCGACCATCAGTGGATGAAGGTGTTCAAACCCGGCGTACACCATATCGACAATCCCTTCGATTACGTTTCGTTTTTTGCTCTTGAAACGGTCAAAAACCTCACGCTCAAAGGCTTCAGTTTCGAGCTTGAAGGCTACTATCTAACTCCAGACGACCCGCTTTGCATCTCCAATCAAGGAAGCGGCGCCGTTTCCTTTGACGAGGGGTTGTTGTTGGCGATTGCGGCCGACGACTAAAAAAAAACACCGCGATCGACTCGCGGTGTCAAAAAAGAGGGGGATTTGGTTTTATTCCATAATAAAAGCCGATGGTTCTCGGCTTTTAAAAGCAAATGTTTAGACGCGTTTGAGGTTGTTTTTCTTGAGTGCTCGGGCTGAAACGTAAACAGTTTTCTTTTCGCCGTTTTCTTCGATACGGACCTTTTGCAGGTTCGCTTTTTGTTTCCGTTTTGTGGCGTTAAGGGCAAAGGAACGACGGTTTCCGACCAAGTTCTTTTTGCCGGTAACGTAGCAGGATTTTGCCATGGTTAGCCTCCATTCATGAAGTCTTTTTCGATGATCGATGTCTTTTAACTTCAAACCTTATATATTTTATCATAATGAACAAAAAAAGCAAGTTTTTTTTGAAAAATCTTTCTTCTTGCACCATATGCTTAATATGTTGCATTTTAAGGTGCCCTATGATAGAATAAAATAGCCTTTGATATTATGATAATCAAAGCATTTTTAATACCAAAACAACGACAAAAATCATGCATTGGAGGATACGATATGAGTCCGATGGAAATAGACGGAAACACACTGAAACTCATTATCACAAACGGAAGCCTTAAATTGAAAAAGCATTCACAAGAGATAAATGATCTAAACGTATTTCCGGTTCCCGATGGAGACACCGGAAGCAATATGCAATCGACGATGATGTCGGGCGTTACCGCCATCAAAACATTGGAAGACGAACCTGTTGAAAAAGTCGGGAAAGCTCTTTCCAGAGGTTTGTTAATGGGCGCGCGAGGCAATTCGGGCGTTATTTTGTCGCAGCTTTTTAGCGGATTTGCCAAAGCGTTTCAGGCGTTGACGGTCGCAAACGCCGTGCAATTCATCGAAGGATTGCTCCAAGGCGTCAAACAAGCATACAACGCCGTCATAAACCCTGTGGAAGGCACCATCTTGACTGTGGCCCGCGAGGCTGCGGAAAAAGCGAAAGAAGAAGCCGATGCAAAATCGGATGTTCTTGACATCTTGAAAGTGTATTTGGAGGAAGCCCAAAAGTCGTTGGAGCGCACCCCGGACTTGCTGCCGGTCTTGAAAGAATCCGGCGTGGTCGACAGTGGCGGCGCAGGCCTTGTCTTGATCGTCGAAGGCATGATCGAAGCCTTAGAGGGCGAGGTTTACGACTTAGAAAAAGAGACCCGTAAAAAAGAGAAGGCCGCAAAGCCGAAATATGATAAAGAAGACACGGAATTCGGCTACTGCACGGAAATCATCATCCAGCTGAATCCGGAAAAGAGTTTCAACAAAGAAAAGCTCACCAAGCAGTTGAGCCGTTTGGGAGACTCCATCGTGGTGGTCGACGACGATGAGATTTGCAAGGTGCATGTGCATACGGAAAAACCCGGCGACGCCTTGAACATCGCCCAGTCGTATGGCGAGTTCGCCAACTTGAAAATCGAAAACATGTCCATGCAGCACACGGAAACGCTGCTGCATTCGCCCGAAAGCGAAGGCGAACACGATTGCGGGCATGACCACAGCCACCAAACGTCAAACTTTGTTTCTTCGACGCCAAAAAAATACGGCATCATCACGGTTGTAAGCGGCGCCGGACTCAAAGCCACCTTTGAAGAGATGGGCGTCGATTACATCATTGATGGCGGCCAGACCATGAATCCTTCCACGCAGGATTTCATTGAAGCCATCGAAAAAGTCAACGCCGACAACATCTTGATCATCCCCAACAACAAAAACGTCATGATGAGCGCCGAACACGCCGCGCAAGCCGCGCCTGACGAAAACGTCATCGTTTTGCCTGCCAAAACGATTCCGCAAGGCTACGCTTCGCTCACCATGTTCGACTCCAATCAATCGCTTGAAGACACGGTCGAAGAAATGAAAGAGCTAATCGACCACGTCAAGACGGGCGAAATCACCTATGCGGTGCGGGATACGCAAGTGAACGGCATGTCCATCAAAAAAGACGACTACATCGGCCTTGCCGAAGGCGACATCGTCGCCACCCACAAGGATCGTTTTGAAACCGCCAAGGCTTTACTTGAAAAAATCATCGACGATGAAAGCGAAATCGTCACCATCATGTTCGGCACATCGGTTGACCGCAAAGAAGCCGACAAGCTCGCCGATTTCATCAACGAAACCTTCAGCGAAGTCGAAGTCGACATAATCTCGGGAAAACAGGATATATATGCATATTTGTTTGCGGTAGAATAAACAAGCATTCCAACGAAGACCGGAGCTCGTCTCTGGTCTTTTTTTTGCCCTACGTGTTATAATCGAAGTGGTGATGGACATGAAGCTTTCTGCCCTTAAAGGGATTGGTCAAAAACGCGAACAATTGCTCAATGAACAAGGCCTGCACACGCCTTTTGATTTGACGTTGCGTTTTCCCGTGCGTTATGTCCACCGGCGCCTTGTGCAGCCTAGCGAAATACAAGACAGCGGCGTTTTTTATGTTGAAGCCGAAGTGGCCACAGAACCCAAAGTGTATTTCATCCGTAAAAACCTCACCCGCCTGTCGTTTAAGGCTTTAGCGGGCGGCAAGTCGTATTCGGTGTCTGTTTTCAACCAGCACTATTTGCGTCGCGTCCTTTTCAAAGGCGTGCGAGTGGTTCTTTATGGAAAATTCGAGGCCGCGAAAAGCGCCATAACCGCGCAAAAAGTCTTTTTGCGCGAGAAGTTTGAAGAAGGCATTCTGCCCGTATACAATGTCGAGGGCGTCTCCGATACACAGTTTTCCGACTTCGTCCAAGAGGCTCTCGCTCAAACCGGCGACGTTTCTGAGCTCGTCCCGGAAGACTTGCGCAAAAAACGCAACCTCATTGACAAACAGTCTCTCCGCCAAAAAGCCCACCGCCCGAACGATGAAACGGATTTGCAGGCGGTGAAGCGGCGTTTGAAATACGAAGAGCTGCTTATCTATCAGCTCAAAAGCCAGTTGGTCAAACGGATGCATCAGGATGCGCACGGCTCAAAAAAAACGGTCGACAAAGAAACGCTGCAAAAATTCATCGAGTCTTTGCCGTTTTCACTTTCTTCCTCCCAAGAAAAGGCCGTTGCCGAAATCGTCTCCGACATCGAAAGCGACAAAGCCATGCAAAGGATGCTGCAAGGGGACACCGGAAGCGGGAAAACCGTCGTAGCTCTCATTGCGGCCATAGCCGCTTTGAGCGCCAAGAAGCAGGTGGTGTTCATGGCGCCGACGGAGATTTTGGCACGCCAACATCAAAAAACACTCAATGATTACTTGAGCTCTACACCTTTTGAGGCGAAGCTGTTCATTCAATCGATGGACTCATCGGACAAAAAAGCATTAGAAAAGAACTTGAGAACGGGAAAGGTGAAATTTGTTGTGGGCACGCACATTCTCTTTAGCGAACGCATCCGCTACCGTGACCTCGGGTTGGTGATCACCGACGAACAGCACCGCTTCGGTGTTGAACAGCGACAACAACTCAAAAACAAGGGCGAAAAGGCCGATGTGCTCTATTTGAGCGCCACGCCGATTCCAAGGACCCTCGCCATGACGCTTTTTGGGGATATGGACGTGACCACCATCGATTCGCCACACGGGCAATCCCGCGTGACCACCGCCGTCGCTTCCTTCGAAAAAGAATCCGAAGTTTTGAGATTGCTGAAAGAGGCCGTCGAACGCGACGAACAAGCCTATCTCGTCGCGCCACGTATCGAAGAAAGCGAAGCGCTTCATAGCGTGAAAAGCCTTTACAAAAAATACGCGAAACGTTTCCCCGGACGCATCGCTTTACTGCATGGAAAGCAAAGCGTCGAAGAGAAGGAAGAAACGCTTGAAGCCTTCTATCAAGGCGAATGTTCCATACTGGTCGCCACAAGTGTCGTCGAGGTTGGCGTGCATGTGGAAAACGCGACACTCATGGTGGTTTACCACGCTGAACGGTTCGGCTATGCGCAGTTGCATCAGCTTCGAGGCCGCATCGGCCGCAACGGCCGTGAGGGGCGCTGTCTATTGCTTTATGAGGGCGACCATGAAATCCGCAAACGTCTTGAGGTTATGAAAGAGACCAACGACGGATTCGATTTGAGCGAATACGATTTGGCCCATCGCGGGTTTGGCGATTTGATCGGCACGCTTCAAAGCGGGGAAGCCCCGCTTCAGTATGTCGATTTGCGCGAAGACATGGATTTGCTGAAGACCGCACGCGAGGACGCTCAAGCGCTCATTGACCGCCGCGGGAAAACTACGGACTCCACCGTCATTTCCCTGTTTGAAAGCGTGGAAAACGCGTTGGTCAAAGACAAAACGTTTTCACAATGATTTTCCATTCTTTGAGGAATTGTTTCTATGCTATAATGGAATGTGCCAACTAGATGAAGAGGTGAAAGTATGATTAAAATCGCAGTCGACGCTATGGGCGGCGATTACGCGCCGAAAGAACAAGTTGAAGGCGCTATGCTTGCCGTGGAAAAGATATCGGACATTGAAATTACGCTTTATGGCGATAAGGACAAAATCGCTCCCTACCTTCAAGACCATCCCCGTATCAAGATTGTTGAAAGCCAAGGCGTCATCGACATGGGGGAAAAAGACCCCATTCGCGCCATCCGCAGCAACCGTAAAAGTTCCATGGCCATGAGCCTATCGAGCGTGCGCAAAGAAGAAAACGACGCCATCGTCACCAGCGGGGCAACCCAAGCGCTTATTGCCGGCGCCCATATTCTCGTAGGCCGCATGAAAAACATGAAACGCACGGCCATCGCCCCGGTCATTCCCACCGTCAAAAGAAACATGATCCTTTTGGACACCGGCGGCAACATGGAAATTCGCCCCGAATACATGGTACAACAAGCGCATTTCGCAACCGTCTACGCCAAAGAGGTTTTAAACATCGAAGACCCCAGTGTCGGACTCATCAATGTCGGCACTGAAGAAGGCAAAGGACGCGACCTTGAAAACGAAGTGGAAAAGCTGTTCGGCGAAAACGACCACATTCGTTTCTACGGAAACGTTGAACCCAAAGACGTCTTGAACCCACCGGCCGACATCCTAATCAGTGACGGCTTCACCGCGAACATCGTCATGAAGACCATTGAAGGAACGGCCAAAGGCATGGGAATGATGCTCAAAGAAGAGCTCTCCAAAGGCGTTTTGGGAAAACTGGGATTGCTTCTTTCGTATCGAAACTTGAAACGTTTCAAAAAACGCATGGACCCCGCCGAAATCGGCGGCGCGATGATTTATGGTTTGCGCGGCGTCGTCATCAAAGCGCAAGGCTCCTCGAAAAAACTCGGGTTTTATAACGCCATCCGTCAAGCGGCACATGTCGTACGTCAAGACGTCATCGGAAAAGTGTCCGCCGTGATTGAGAAAGAGGAGGCATAGCGTGAAAGGGTTGGAAGAATTTTTTGGACTCAAGTTCAACAACAAACAGTTGCTCAGGACCGCTTTGACGCATTCTTCTTACGCCAACGAGCATAAAACCGAGTCGAACGAACGCTTGGAGTTTGTCGGCGATGCGGTGTTGGATGTGATCATGGCCCGCTATTTGTACGAAAAAGACAACCACTATAACGAAGGGGACTTGACCAAAAGAAGGGCCCGTTATGTTTGCGAGGCCGCTTTGGTCGAGTTCGCCAAGGCTTGCGACCTCGGCAAGTATGTTTTGCTCGGGCACGGTGAAGAAAAAAGCGGCGGCAGGGAACGGCATGCCTTGCTTGCCGACGCCTTTGAAGCTTTCGTTGGCGCCGTCTTTTTGGATAAAGGGCTTGAAGAAGTCTACAAAGTGGCCGACAAGGTCGTCTTCCCTTTTATCGAAGAAGAAGAGAAAAGCAGTTTTATCGACTTCAAATCGCATTTGCAAGAGCTCGTTCAATCCGACAAACGCCAACTTGACTACCGCATCGTTTCCGAAGAGGGGCCTTCGCACAACAAAGTCTTCACCATCAGGGTGTACATGGATGAGATACTCATGGGCGAAGGCAGCGGACGCACCAAAAAAGAAGCCGAACAGCATGCGGCCGAAGTCGCATTGAAGAAACTTGCGAAAAAAAGCATGAAGTTTTAAGGAGGGAAACCTTTGAAATCCGTACTGAAGACCTTGATCAAAGAAGGCATCTTGGACTACAAGGCGCTTGTGCTCAAATACTACCACAAGTTCGACCTTAGCGAACAAGAAGCGATCGCTTTGATCAAACTCAACACGCTCCTTGAAGAAAAGCAACGCATCATCAAACCTTCGAAATTTGCGCAATGGCTTTCCCTCTCCTGCAAAGAGACCGAGGAGCTTTTGAACGGCTTGATGGCCAAAGGGTATTTGAACATCACGTTGGTCGAAGCCGAAAACGGCAAGGAAACGGAAACGTTCACCATCGACTACTTCCTGACCAAAGTCATCAGCCATCTGCAAAGGGCCGGAGAAGAAGCATCGGACGACGACATCGCAAAAGTGGTGTCCTATTTGGAGAACACGTTGCAAAAACCGCTCAATGCGCTCGATTTGGAGTTGGTCAAGAAATGGATTCACGACGAGGAATATTCGATGTCTATGATTGAAGACGCTACGATGAACGCGCTCAAACGCAAAAGGACGTCGCTCAAATACATCGACCATCTTCTATTGAACCAGCTGCAGGATGTGTCCTCCTCCACCCGTCCGAAAAACGAAGACGCCCTCAAGGATTTTCACAAGTTATGGGAAGAGTAGGAGAAATTCTAAAACGGATCGACGCGCTTTTCCCCGATGCGGACATTGAACTTGAACACACAACGCCTTTGGAACTTCTCATCGCGGTGATGTTGAGCGCGCAAAGCACGGACGCCGCCGTGAACAAAACCACAAAAAAACTGTTTGCGCGCTACAAAACGCTTGAAGATTACATCGACGCCCCTCTTGACGAACTCGAAAACGCCATCCGTAGCCTGGGCCTTTACAAAAACAAGGCCAAAAACATCCGCAACACCTGCATTGCGTTGCAGGACCGCTTCGACGGGAAGGTCCCCGATACCCAAGACGCGCTTGAATCCCTTCCGGGTGTCGGCAGAAAAACCGCCAACGTAGTGCTGAGCGTGCTGTATGGAGTCCCGCGCATCGCCGTGGACACGCATGTCGAAAGAGTGTCGAAGCGTTTGAAAATCGCCGCGAAAAAAGACACGCCTAGAAAAGTGGAAGAAAAGCTGATGAAACGCCTGCCGAAAGAAAGTTGGTCGAAAGCGCATCATCAGTTCATCTTTTTCGGACGCTATCATTGCACGTCGAAGAGACCGAAGTGCGACGGTTGCCCGCTAAAAGAGTATTGCAGGTATCCGAATATCGACGTATAAAAAAGATTTCCTTGTGTGAAGGAAATCTTTTTTATTGTTTTCTACGCCGGGCCTCCGCTTTTGTCTGCGGATGCTTCAAGTAAAACAGCAGGCCGACGATGAAACTGATGGCAAAAGCCATAGCGGACATCACGACAATCCCCGCCAAGATGATCACGGCCCATCCCGCGGCACCGCTGAATGTAAAGACCGCCAAAAAGCCGGTCAATGCAAAAAGGATGGCGGGCAAAAGAAACACGAGCCTGCGGTCGAAGCGTACGAGCAGGGCGTCCACAAGAAGCGAAAATAAAGCGGCTATGATGGAAACGGCGACCAGTGAGACGATTTGTTCATAGGGCATTTTAAGCGCCCCCTTCTATCATCAGTATACCAAAACTATCGAAATAAGGCGTTGAGGCGCATTGCCGTTTACGCCGAAACCGCCGTTAGAGCGAGGAATAGGAAAAACAAAAACACCAAAATCGGCACTACAACGCTTAGCATAAAAACTTGCAGTGTCGTGAGTTGGGAATATCGATCGCTTTGGTGGCGGTTTTTCTTGAAATAGATATGGAGCAGGAGACCGACAAAAGGCACCAAAAACATGAACCAGCGAATGTCATCGTCTTGCTTTCTTTTTGACATGTTATCCCCCCTATCGTTATGTATATTGTATCATGATAGGCTCTATAAACCTCGTAGAACACATGCAATTCTATGAAGTATACCCCCTTTATAACCCCTCCGAATTGATAGGGTGTTATGATTTTCCGGGAGTATTTTCACGAGATTATATCAAGCAGGGGAGCTTTTCTTGAAAATCCATCCTCCTTACAATGGAAGAGGATAAGAATAGAAAGGGGTATACTATGGACTACAAAAGAATCAAGAGAAGAATCACCGAAAAGTACAACCGCAAGACTGTTGACTACTCGCATTATCTAGGGGAGGTGTTGAAGCGTAAGCGGATGGAGCTTTCGATGACGCAAGAAGCGGCCTCTCACGGAATATGCAGTGTGAGTTACCTGTCAAAAATTGAAAACAACAAGATGTCGCCCAACAGCCTTTTTGTGCGGGAAATTTCGGACCGCATGGGCATTGACCTTGAAGCGTACGCTCAAACGTTTGAAGACATCAACGTTTTGAAGGAGGGACTTCAGGCGTTTTATTATCAGGACGTGGCGAAACTTGAGAAACTGCTCGACAATGTCAAAACCTTGAACCATGAA
Organism: Mollicutes bacterium; assembly: GCA_003552925.1. Classification (GTDB taxonomy): domain Bacteria; phylum Bacillota_I; class Bacilli_A; order Izemoplasmatales; family Izemoplasmataceae; genus T1SED10-81. The sequence continues at coordinate 20,099 of PUOX01000025.1, forward strand.
ACGATGAGCGACCTTTTCAAATTATTGATTGCCAATTTGGAAGGGGACTATGCCGAAGGCGACAATCTTTTGACAACATTGCTTCCGGGGATGAACAATATGGATCTATTCAGCAGCATCACCATCATCATCGTCGCTTCCATTCATTATTATGAAACCAGAAGGTATAAGCAGGCTTACAATATGCTGCACACGTTGGAAGAATTCGAGGGTGTGCACCCCATGTTGCGCGGACTTGAATCGATGTATGCATACTTCATTCGACAAAAGATAGGCAAGAAAAACAACAGCGCTGCGCATTACAACGAGGCCCACAAGGTCTTTTCGGAATACAACCATCCGAAAAAGCTCATGACCTTGCATCTTCACAAACTGCTTTTTTTAGCCGAAGAAGACCCTAGGGAAATTCGCCGTCAATTCCGGAGTTTGCGAGTGGAATGCTTGGACGATGAACACCAAAATCAATATCTGGCCTTGAAATTGATGGTCGAACCGAATTTTGCCAAAGAAGACGCGGAACATGTCCTTTTCAAACTTCAAACCAACCGGAAAGACGAGTGGTTTTATCGTGCGCTTGCGCTGTTGATGCTGGCCAATCGGGACGACATCGCGTTTTTAAAGAAATTCTCCCGGTTTTTCGAAGAGGTATCCGAGCCGTTTTTGGTGGAAAAGACGTTGTACCAGAGCCTCCTTTTGACCGATAAAAAAAGTTACAAAAACTTGTTGCGGGACATTTGCCTTCCTATGGCCATCGACAAACAAGAAACGTTTTACATTCGCTATTTTACCGACGAGCTTAGCGACATTCTGGTGCAAGAAGCTCGATACAAGGAAGTGCACGTGGTGTATCAACGAAAACAAAGAGCGTTAAAGGAAATGGCCGCAATTCGCAGTTGAGCCCTCAAATCACCTTAGGTTTGTGCTATAATGATAGACGAGCCGAGGTGATTGCATGAACGAAGAACGCAGTAGGATGCTCGGAAACATGAACGTGAAAAAACTGCTGATCAAACTGTCCATCCCCGCCATCATCGCCATGATGGTCAACGCTCTATACAATCTCGTGGATACCATATTTATCGCTTGGGGCGCCGGTGAAATCGCCATTGGCGCCCTGGCGATTGCGTTCCCGGTCCAGATGATTGTGTTGGCGATTGGCATCATGATCGGCATCGGGAGCGCGTCGGTGTTTTCCCGTGCGTATGGCCGCGGCGACGAAGACGCAATGGTGCGTTCGGTCAACACAGCAATTCTATTAAACGTCATCTTGTCGCTGTTTGTCTCGCTGATCACGTATATTTTCTTGGAAGAACTTCTTTATTTTTTTGGCGCGAGCGCGGGCAACATTGATTATGCGCGTGAATATCTGCTGTTCATCTTAATCGCCTTGCCGCCTTTTTCGCTTTCGATTGTTTTGAACAACCTCACAAGAGCCGAAGGGCGTCCGAACATCGCCATGATTTCTTTGGTCATCGGAGCGGGGTTGAACATTTTGCTTGATCCGATTTTCATCTTTGATTTCGGTCTTGGTTTGGGCGTTCGCGGAGCGGCTCTTGCGACGGCCATTTCGAAAACCGTGTCGTTTGTCTATGTGTTTTCAAGGGCCCGTACACCGGCTTCGGCGCTTTCGATTCGCCTTAGAACCATTTACAAGCTCGACTTGAAAATGGCGTACGAGATTCTTACGGTCGGCATGCCCACCTTCGTCCGCAACACCTTAGGGGCGATTTTGGTGGTGATTGTCAACCGATTGATCAACCACTACGAACCATTGAATCCGGAAATCTACGTTTCGATATACGGCGTCATCACTCGTTTGATGATGTTTACGCTTCTGCCGGGCTTCGGCCTAGTGCAAGGGTTGCAACCGATTGTCGGGTTCAACTATGGGGCCGAGTTTCACAAACGGCTTTACGAAGTTATCTCTTTTACGACTCGGCTCTTGTTTGGGTATTTGATGACGGTGACGGTACTCGTGCTGCTTTTCGCTAGGCCGCTGTTCATTCTCTTTTCCCCCGATGTCGACGAGGTGTTCGTCGAAAACGGGGCGACGGCGTTTCGGATTGTGGCCTTGGGCTTTTCGATGATTTCTTTTCAAGTTTTGCTTTCAAGCGTTTATCAAGCGATGGGGTATGCGTTTCGGGCGTTTCTTGTCGCGGTTTCACGCCAGTTCGTTCTTTTCATTCCGCTTGCGTTTTTGCTCACGTATTTCTTTTCTACCCAAGGCATCTGGTTTGCGTTTGTGGCCGCCGATGTCATTGCGGGTACCCTTTCGCTCTGGGTTTATCTTTACGAGATGCGGGATTTGAAACAAAAAATTGTGTAAAAAACACCTTGCCCAAACGGGTCAAGGTGTTTTTACTCGGTGGTCAGTGCGATTTCATAGTCGCAGACGTCCTCGTAAAAGGCGCGTTCGTGCGAGACGAGGATTAAGGTTCCTTCGTATTTCATCAACGCACGCTTCAAGGCCTCTTTGGCTTTGGCGTCCAAGTGGTTGGTCGGCTCGTCGAGAACCAAAACGTTGCTTTTGGTGTGTCGAAGCAGTGCCAAACGGGTTTTGGCGAGTTCGCCGCCGGAGAGGGTTTTGAGTTTCCGCCGCGCTTTGCCCGCATCGACGCCGTGTGCGGCGAGCAGGCTCATGATGTCGCCGCGGGTGAAACTTGGGTAATGTTCACGGACGGTTTCAAAGGGCGAAAGCTCTTGGTTCAATGCGCCTTCTTGCGCGAAATAGCCAATCTCTTTCGTGTCGTTCCAGGCGTATTCGCCGTTTATGGGAGGCAAATCGCCTAAAACGGTTTTCAAGAATGTGGTCTTGCCGATGCCGTTTTCGCCGGTGATGACGACTTTGTCTTTCCGAAGAATCTCTAAATCCAAGGCTTCGACCAACGGCTCTTCGTAGCCGATTTCTAGGCTCGACGTCGTGAGCGCTTTTTGGCCGATGCGCTTGCCTAGGGGGAAGTGAAAATTGTAGGTGCGGTCTTTTTTCGGTGGCTCCACCCGTTCAAGCTTCTGAAGCATTTTGCGCCGGCTCTTGGCGCGGTTGCTGGTTGAGGCGCGGGTAATGTTCTTTTGAATGAAGTCTTCGGTCCTTTTGATGAAATTCTGTTGGGCTTCAAACGATTTCTTTTGTTGTTCGTAGCGAAGTTCGCGTTCACTCAAATAGAACTCGAAATTCCCTTTGTATCGTGTGATTTGGCCGTATTCAATCGCGAATACGGTTTGCGCGATTTCTTTGAGCAGACCTTCGTGGTGGCTGACGACGATGAAGGCCTTGTCGTAAGCGTTTAGGAACTTGCTGAGCCATTCGATGTGTTCGACGTCTAGAAAGTTGGTGGGCTCATCCAGCAAGAGAACGTCGGCCTTTTCCAACAAGAGCTTGGTGAGGATGATTTTGGCGCGCATGCCGGCGGAAAGGGTTTTGATGGGCACGCTCAAAAGATCGTTCGAGAGGCCGAGGCCGCCGAGGATTTTGCCGATTTCCGATTTCACCGCGTAAAACCCGCATTCGACGAGTTCTTCGCCGATGGCGCTCGCTCTTGCAAGATAACGTTCTTGTGTTTCAAGGTCCGCGTTTTCGACTTTGGCGTAGAGTTCTTCCATTTTGCGCTCTTTGGCGAAAAGGTCGGCGTACACTTCGTAAAGGTATTCTTCGACGCGCAACTCGCCGTCTAGGTGGGCGTATTGGTCGAGGTAGCCGATTTGTTTTTTGTGGTTTTTGTGGAGTGTGCCCGCATCCGGAATCAAGGAGCCATGCAAAAGTTTCAACAATGTTGTCTTTCCGGAGCCGTTCGGGCCGACGAGCACGGCGTGTTCGCCTTCAAAAAGACGCAAAGTGGCGTTGTGGAACAGCCGGTTTGCGTCGTAGCCGAACGATAGATCTCGAATTTCCAAAACACTCATGGTATCACGCACATTTCTTCAAGGTTCATTTCGATTATACACGAAAGGCCGAAAAAACGAAAGAAGAAAAAGGACCCTACTGTGTAGAGTCCTTTTCAACGGTTTTGATGAGTTTGTTGGCGAGGCCCAAGTAGAGGACGCCGAGTTCTTCTTTGACGCCGAAGAGACTGTGATGGCCGCTTTCGGGCTGTCCGATGGGGATTTGCTGGACAAGCGCGGTGTCTAGTTTGTCGGCGACTTCTTTGCCGCCGCCTTCGCCGAAGATGCGCAAGACTTCGTCGCCTTGTTTGAGGTAGGACATGTTCTCAATCACGCCGAGGATGGAGTGTTTGAGCTGCCTGGCGGCGAAGCCGGCTTTCACGGCCACGCGCGATGCGCTCGGATGCGGTGTGGTCACAATCAACATCCGGCATTCGGGGATGAAGCGCTGGATGTCGATGGCGACGTCTCCGGTGCCGGGCGGGAGGTCGATGATGACGTATTCGGTCTCTTCGTCCCAGTCGACATCGTAGAAGAAGTGTTCAAGCATTTTGGAAAGCATCGGTCCCCGCCACATGAGCGGTTTCCCTTCTTCCATGAAAAACTCGGTGGAGATGAGTTCGATTCCGTGTTTGTTGAAGGGGATGATTTTTTCTTTTTCGTTGGCCTTGGGCGGGCGGATTTCCATGTCCATGATGATCGGCATGTTGCTGCCGTAAATGTCGGCGTCGATGATGCCGACTTTTTTGCCGAGACGTTTGAGCGCTAAGGCCAAATTCGCTGCGACGGTGGATTTGCCCACGCCGCCTTTTCCGCTGGCCACGCCGATATAGTGGATGTTTTTCTTTTGCAGGATGCTGTCTTTTTTCTTGAGGGGCTCGAAATCGAGCTTCAAGCCTTCGTAGCCCAAATCGCGCTTGATGGTTTTTGCGAGATTGCGGCGCAAGGTTTTTTTGGCTTCGTCGTTATGCTCGTCGGCGATGCCGATCAGCACCGTGACGGTTTTCCCGTCGATGGCCAAATGGCGAATCGCGTCGTTTTCGGCCAAGGTTTTCTCGTTGCTCGGGTCGATCAGTTCTCCGAGCTTATTTTTCAGTTGCTCTTTTTCAGTCATACTATCACCCTTTTTCATTATAGGCGTGGTTTCGAGCTTTCGCAAACGAAACACTAATTTTTGCGTAGCGGTGCAAATTCTTGTTTGTATAGGGAAGCATCGGCCACAAGGTCGTAGATTTTCGTGAAGCGAAGCTCCAAATCCAAGTAGCGATGGCGCTCCCGTTTGATTTTTGTAATGAGCGGCACATCCAAGTCCTTTTTGATGGCGTTTAGATAGTTTTGGCCCTTTTCGTTCATGCCGAGAACGCGAAGATAGGGCGGGTCGAAGGTCATGATGTCGTTTTTCTCGACGTGCAACAAAGCGTGCATGATCGCCCGTTTGATTTTTGCGTGCGTGTAGCGCTTGCTGATTAGGCTTTTGACAAGCGCGTCGAACGATGGGGTGTCCGCGGCGTTTAAGAAGAGGTTTTCAAGACCCTCGTCGAAGCCGAAAATCCTCTGCAGGGTCTTCGGGTCGTGTTTGGCGAGCGTATAGCGGATCATCGGCATGAAATCGTCCATGAATACGGGCCGCTTGCGTTCAAAGGTCGCTTGCACGTAAGAAGGGACGTACTTGGCGATGGATTCGCCTTCCTTCAAGCGTTTGCGAAGCGCGGTTGCGCTTTGGATTTTTCGAGCATCGTCGAAGGCTTCGTAATAGCCGCTGTCGATGCGTTTGATGGCTCGGGGGACCATGCGGCTTTGAAGTTTATAAAGCGCGTCGATGTATTGTATGCCCAAGATGTCGTTAGGGCCCGCATTTGCGTCGTCGCCAGTCAGAGACTGCAAGGCGTTGTGGGCGCTTGTGGGGTAGCTTTCGCCCATTTCCAAACGGTCTTTCAGCGCGCCATCGAAAGCGTCGGTGCGCATGATTTCCGCAAAAAAACGCAATTTGTCCGCGTCGGCGCTTTCGCTTCCAAAGACAAGTTCTTCGCAGCGGAGCTTTTCCAAGATGGCCACACTTGCATAGGCGAAACGGTCGGCGTTTTGGAGGCTCATCACGCCGGGAAGTTCGACGACGAGGTCGATGCCGGCCGAAAGGGCCCAATGCGTTTTTTCGAATTTGTCGACGACGCTGAATTCCCCGCGCTGGACGGCGTGCGTGCTCATGACGGCGATCAAGACGTCGGCGCCGCTTTGACGCTTGGTTTCTTCGATGTGGTGGACATGTCCGAAATGGAGAGGATTGTATTCTACGACGATGCCTGTAGCCTTCATGCGCGCCGCCTCCTTTCATGCAAATTCCATTATACCTTATGTTTGACTTTGAAGACAAGAAAACATATAATTTTAACAAGTTAGGGGTGATTATTATGAAATGGACCATTGCGCAACTGAAAAAGAAAATCCACCAGGACCCCACCTTCGAAGCCACCGTCGATTTGACCGAGTTCATGCCCAAAGACGAGGACTTGATCGCCGTCGCCCCGACAACCGTAAAAGGCAAAATTGACATTGAAGACGACACGTATTTCCATTTTGATTTGAACATTCAAACGACGTTGACCATCGCTTGCGCCCGCACGCTGGAGCCGGTTGAATTTTCGGTCGATGTTGAAGTGCGTGAAACGTTCACCGACGACGAGGACGACGAATATCGTCAGATAGACGGAATAAGTATTGACTTATCCCCGATTGTGTGGTCTAATATATATTTGGAAAAACCTATGCGCGTTCTTCATCCTGAAGCGAAAGAAGACGATTCTTTCGAGGAAAGTGAAGAATCAAAGCGCAAGGGGCATCCGCAACTGCAAGAACTTGAGAAGTTCAAAAGTTAGGAGGCAATCTCATGCCAGTCGTACCACAAAGACGGACATCGAAGACGCGCAAACGCAAACGCCGTACACACGACAAGCTCCGAGTACCGGGCATGGTCGTTTGTTCGAACTGTGGCGAAATGAAGCTCGCCCACCGCGTATGCAAAGCTTGCGGGCACTATAAAGACCGCGAAGTCGTTGCGCAAAAAGAAGAAACCGATGAATCCACCGATACCGAAACCGAAGAGTAGGTATCAAAAGAAGCGCTTGTCAAAGCGTTTTTCTTTTATCCGAAAGGAGTCTCGCCGTGAAACACACCCCCGTGCTCTATGAAGAAGCCCTAAAACACCTTTCAATCAAGCAAGACGGTATATACGTCGATTGCACCCTCGGCGGCGGTTCGCACGCGGCCGGTGTTTTGTCGCGGTTGAAAACCGGGCATCTTTACGCGTTCGACCAAGACGATTTCGCCATCGACAAGGCGAAAGAAGAATTGAAGAAGACGGGGAATCGTTACACAATCCTTAAGGAGAATTTTAGAAATCTCGCTTCCGCTTTGCAAGAACAAGGCGTCAAAGAAGTCGACGGCGTGCTTTACGATTTGGGCGTCTCGAGTTTTCATTTCGACGACGCAAAACGCGGATTCAGCTATCGCCATGATGCGCCCCTTGACATGCGGATGGACACCGAACGGTCCCTGACGGCGAAAGACGTCGTCAACACTTATAGCGCCGACGAATTGAAACGGATATTCTTTTCCTACGGCGAAGAGCGCTTTGCGCCGCAAATTGCCAGAAACATCGTGAAATCCCGTCAAAAGCAACCGATCGAGACGACGTTTGAACTGGTCGACCTCATCAAAGCGTCGATGCCGCAAAAGGCGCTTTCGAAGAAAGGCCATCCCGCCAAACGGGTTTTTCAGGCGCTCCGCATCGAAGTGAACGACGAACTTTCCGCCCTCAAGGAATCGCTCGAAGCGGCGATTGACCTGCTGAAGCCCGACGGGCGCATCGTCGTCATCAGCTTTCACTCGCTCGAAGACAAAATCGTCAAGGATTTGTTCAAAGAAGCCTCGAGCGTCGACCATCCCGATTTTTTGGTCACCATGCCCGAAGAGCGTGCCCCCTTTGAGCGCGTTCAAAAAAAAGTCATCCGCCCGAGCGACGCTGAAATGGCCGAAAACCCCAGGGCGAAGAGTGCGAAAATGCGCGTGCTCAGGCGACGCAAAGAAAACGATTAATGTAGGCGTTCTCTCTTGACAATTCCTTGAGGTTCGTGGTATTATACATACGCTTGTGAAAACGCGGGTGTAGTTTAGTGGTAAAACGTAACCTTGCCATGGTTAAGTCGAGGGTTCGATTCCCTTCACCCGCTCCATTTTTTCTCTCCCCCCCCTTGCAGCTTTGCGGGTGTAGTTTAATGGTAGAACCTCAGCCTTCCAAGCTGACTGTGAGGGTTCGATTCCCTTCACCCGCTCCATTGAAGTGTTCAAAGCCCACGCTTGTGGGCTTTTTTTTATGCCAAAAAAAGAACGGCGCGGGCCGTTCTTTTAGTCTTCGAAGGTGAGTTCGGGGTTCATGGTGGCGACTTTGGACAGTGTTTGGTAGACGCTGCAATAGCGAGTCGCAAGGTCGAAGGCCTTTTCGATGGCGCCTTTGGCGTCTTCGTCGGCGCCACGGACTTGCACGCGGACGTCGACTTGCTTGAGGGTGGTCGGGGCTTCCCGGCGCTTTTCGCCTTCGATGTCGTAGTGGATGCCTTGCACTTTGATTTTCTTTTTGTCGAGGATGCTTTGCAGGGTGTGGTTGAGGCAGCCTCCGAGTCCGCCTAAAATCATGTCGTAGGGGTTGAGTGCGCCTTCGGCGGGGCCGACTTGCGCCGAACCGTGGTGTCCGGTCAGGATGCCGTGCAGTTGGTTGTCGAACACCATTTTAATTTTTGTGGCCATGCTTTGCCTCCTTTTGGATGTGTTTTTGGTAGCGTTTGACGCTTTGTTCTATGAGTTTGACGGCGTAGTCTTTGTCGTAGAAATCCAAGACTTCGACGGTTTTGTTTTGCTGAAGGTCTTTGTAGGTGCGGAAGAAGTGCTTGATCTCGCGAAGCATGTGTTCTTGGATGTCGTCCATTTTGTGGATGTGCGAAAATCGGGGGTCGCTGTCCATGACGGCGATGATTTTGTAGTCTTTTTCGCCGTTGTCGATCATGTCGAGCGCGCCGATGACACGGGCGTCGACGATGCAGCCCGGGAATGTTTTGGTGCTCGCCATGACGAGGATGTCTAAGGGGTCGTTGTCTTCGGCGAGCGTGTTTTCGATGTAGCCGTATTCGGCGGGGTAGGTCATTTGCGAATAGAGGACCCGGTCGAGTTTGATGCGGTTTCTCGCCTTGTCGATTTCGTATTTGTTTTTTGTGCCCATCGGAATTTCGATGATGGCTTCGATGACTTTGTCCATAGTGGCTCCTTTCAAAGCGTTTTCTTCATCATTTTGTGTTCGATGCCGGCGTCGAGGTAAATCTCACCGTACGCTTCATACCCTAGCGATTCGTAAAAAGGGATGATGTAGCATTGCGCGCCGAGTTTGAGTTCGCTGACGCCTTGTTTTTTCGCGTACGCTTCCAAATCGTTCATCAGTTTGGTGCCGGCTTTTTTGTGACGGTGTTCCTTCAAGACGGCGACGCGGCCGACCTTGTTTTGGTGTAGCCTTGCGGCGCCGATGGGGGTTTCGTTTTCGTAGAGGACGAAAAGGGTCGCTTCGTAATCGGCGGCGTCGAATTCTTCGCGCCAGTCGATCTCTTGTTCGACGATGAAGACTTCCCCACGAATTTTGTAATGGTCGAGCAGCGTTTTCTTGTCCGTGGCGATGCGCGTCTTCATAGGCATTCTCCTTTCGCGCAAAGGGCGTTTGCTTGCCCACATTATACACGAAAACGTTTCAAAAATAAACAGAGTGTGGTAGAATGTTGGTAACCAAAAGCGAGGTGAAGCCATGGAAACCTTGATGCGAATTGCACCCTACCTTGCGGTATTCTTAGGCATCGCGGCGGTGTTGGTGCTGGTGTTGCGCAGGAAGCGCGCGAAGATCCAAAGCGAGTACGACGTGACCGCGCTTTATGAGGCGCTCGGCAAAGAAAACATCGTCGAGGTGGAGTATCTGCGCGGCAAAGTGAACGCAAAGCTTCGGGACCCGTCGAACGCCGATTTGAACGCCGTGAAAGCCGCCGGCGCTTCCGGAGTCAATGTGGTTGGCGACAAAGTGAAGCTGTATTTTGAAGACGACAACGAGAAAATCTGCGCCGCCCTCAAAGCCATGGTGGAAAACAGGGGGGAGTCGACATGAGAAAAGAGTTTGTGATTACCAATCAAGAAGGGTTGCACGCTAGGCCGGCCACCGCCCTTGTCAAAAAGGCCAACGAGTTCGACTGCGACATCAAAATCACCCACGACGGCGATACGGCGGACTTGAAATCGATCATGGGCGTGTTGTCCTTAGGCGTCCACAAGGGGTCTTTGATCGTCGTAGAGACCAAAGGCAAAGACGAAGTCGAGGCGATGGAAACCATCGCCGCGCATATAAGCGAAATGAAGATGAAAAGCCAAGGATAGGGAAACCTGTCCTTTTTATTTGCGCTTGCGGCCGAGGCCTAAGATGCGGTTGAGTTTCTCGACTTTCTTGTTGGCGACTTGTTCGGCGCGCTTTTTGCCTTCGTCCAAAATCTTGTCGAGTTCGCCCGAATCGATCAGTTCGCGGTAGCGTTTTTGAATCGGGAGGAGTTCTTCGACGACGATGTCGCCCAAGTCCTCTTTGAATTCTTTATAGCCTTTGCCTTCGTAGGCGTCCTCGATTTCCTTGACGCTTTCGTCGGTGATGGCGATGCGGATGTCGAAGAGGTTGCTCAAGCCGGGCTTTTCCTCCCGGTCGTAACGCACGGTTTGGTCGCTGTCGGTGACGGCGCTCTTGATCCGCTTGCGGATGATGTTTTCATCGTCTAGGAGATTGATGCGGGATTTGACGTTTTCGTCGGATTTCGACATTTTCTTGGTCGGGTCGGTGAGGCTCATGATGCGTGAGGCGACTTTCGGGATGAGGGGTTTGGGCACTTTGAAGACGTCGCCGTAGCGGTGGTTGATGCGTTCGGCCAAAGTACGGGTGAGTTCTAGGTGCTGCTTTTGGTCGTCGCCGACGGGGACATATTCGGCGTCGTAAAGCAAAATGTCGGCCGCCATGAGCGCAGGGTAGGTGAAGAGGCTCGAACGGATGCCATCGGTTTGTTTTTGCGCTTTGTCTTTGTATTGCGTCATGCGTTCGAGTTCGCCCATGTAGGCATGGCATTGCAGGAGATAGCCCATCTGCGAGTGGGCGGGGAGTTCGCTTTGGACGAAAAGCGAGAGGTTCTCGCGCTCTAAGCCGCAGGCGAGATAAAGGGCGGCGAGTTCTTTGATTTTCTGCCGTAATTTCTTGGCGTCCATCGGCGTGGTGAGGGCGTGCAAATCGGCGATGAACAAGTAAAAATGGTAATCGGAATAGATTTTTTGCAGTTTGACGAAATTTTTGATGCTGCCGAGATAGGTTCCGATGTTCAAGCTTCCGGTGGGCTGGATGCCCGATACGATGGTTTTCATGGTACACTTCCTTTCTTGTAATAAAAAACGCCCTTACTGTTAAGGACGAATATGCTCCGCGGTGCCACCTTAATTCCTAAGCGCTTGAGCCCTTAACGCGGGAAGACGGGTGTCTTTAGCACCACTCCAAGCTCCACGTTGCGGCTTTTGTCCGGCTTTCACCGTCCCGGACTCGCTGAGGGTGCCGCAGCGCTGCTTGTCATCGTGTTACTTATAGTGTACGCAATTTATCGTTTGAGTGCAAGCTCTAATTCGTCGATCAGTGTTTCTAGTCGTTTGACGACGCCGTAGAAGGCGTCTTTTTTCGTCAAGTCGACGCCGGCTTTTTTGACTTGGTTCATCGGGAAGTCGTTGCCGCCGGATTTTAGCAAATTGATGTGGTCGTCAACCTTTTTGGGGTTTTCTTTGACCATGTCGTAAAGAGTCAAACTGGCCGCGAAACTGGTGGAGTATTGATAGACGTAGTAAGGGGCCATGAAGAAGTGGGGGATGTAGGCCCAGACGTTTTCTTTGCCGGGTTCTTTGCGGATGTCGATGTCGTAAAAATCCTTGTAGAGCTCGATCATGATTTCTGAAAGCGTCTCGTTGGTGATGGGCTCGCCTTTTTCGGCAAGTTCGTGGGCTTTGAGCTCATAGGTCGCAAAGAGCGTCTGGCGGTAGAAGGTGCCGAGGATGTCGTCGATCGATTGTTGCAAAAGCTGGATGTTGTCTTCGCGGGTGCCTTTGTTGTTGGCGATGAAATAATCGAGAAGAAGATGCTCGTTGAATGTTGAAGCAATCTCGGCGACGAAGATGGTGTAATTTTGGGTGGGGACGGGTTGGTGGTCCATGGCGAAGAGCGAATGCATGGAGTGCCCGGCTTCGTGGGCGAGGGTGAAGACGTCGCTTAAGGTGTCGTCGTAGTTCATAAGGATGAAAGGATGCTCGTTGAGCGCGCTTGAAGAATAGGCGCCGGTTTGTTTGCCGTCTTGTTCGTAGACGTCGACGTAGCCTTCTTTCAAGGCGTCTTTGGCTTTGTCCTTGAAGTCGTCGCTCAAATGGTCGATGGCTTCAAAGAAGAGTTTCTGGCCTTCTTCGTAGGAGAATTTGCTGGTGGATTCCGCCAAAGGCATGAACCGGTCGAACGTGCGGTGCTCATCGAGGTTGAGCGCCTCTTTGCGCAAATTGTAGTAGCGCTTGATGAGATGGGTGCTCTCCTTGGCGGTTTCGATCAGGTTGTGATAGACGATGGGGTCGATTTTGTTTTTGAACAAAAACGCTTCTAGCGTGGAATCGTAGTTCCGCGCTTTCATGGCCGCAACATCCGCCTGCAAAACGGTGTTGTAGATTTGCGCGTAGGTGTGCTTGTGGCTTTCATAGTGGTCAAAGACGGCTTTGAAGACCGTTTCACGGTCGTCTTTGTCCTTGAGCTCGGCCAAGAGCGTGCGGTAGTTTCCGCTGGTTACGGTGATTTTCTCGCCGCTTTTCAAGGTGACTTCCTTTGCGGTTTTGTCGGCCACGCTCAAAGCGTTATGGAGTTCGTAGCCTTGCGAAGCGAGTTTTTGGTAGTTGGTCAAAAGCGCTTCGCTTTTGCGATCTAGGATGTGCTGACTTTGATGGAAGAGTTTTTTTAGGGGGAAGCGATACGTCTTCAACTCTTCGTCACGCTCTAAGAAAGAGAAGACTTTCTCTTTGCCCAATCCGAGAATCTCGGGCGATTCGAACGAGGTCGCTTTGGTGTATTCGTTGTAGAGGTGCGCGACCTTTTGCACGCGGGCGGCGTTTTCGACGTTTTTCATGTTCAAATGGCTTTTCAAGTTGGCGTATTGAAACAGTTTGTTCAGCTTGATGTTGATGGCTTTCTGCAATTCAAAATACGCTTTGAACGACTCGAACTTATCGAGTTTGCCTTCGTAGCTTTCGATTTTTTTTACCCAGGACTTGACTTGTTGAAAATCCGTTTTCCAGTCGTCCAGGCTTTTGTAGAGATTTTGCAAATTCCACTTCATAAATTGTCCTCCGTTTGGTATAATGACTTCGCGTATTATTATATCATAAGGAAAAAAGGTTCAAAGAACATTTTGCAAACACTTTCATAAAAAAACCGCAGGAACTTATTCATATTTTTTCTAATTTATGTTATGATATACTTGCTTACGTAAAGTGAATACGTATACCATGGTCGCAAAGGAGGCCTTACCATGATACAAATGTATACCACGCCAAGTTGTTCCTCCTGCCGTAAGGCGAAAAAATGGTTTGAGGAGCACCGCATCGACTACCGCGAAAAGAACATTTTCAACGTGAAACTGACCAAAGAAGACATCCGAGCGATGTTGAAGAACTCTGAAGGCGGGTTTGAAGACATCATTTCGACACGTTCCAAGGTGTTCCAGGACAACAATCTGGATCTCGACGAAATGTCGTTGAGCGAACTGACGGATTTCATCATTGAAAACCCCAGCGTCTTGAGGCGCCCGATCATCATCGAAGAAAACAAAATGCAAGTCGGTTACAACGAAGACGAAATTCGCGCCTTCATCCCCAAACGTTTGCGCGAAATCATCATGTGCACCACCTGCGACAAAGGCGAGGACTGCGATTATCGCCACGCCTTGGATTTGTACTTCAAGGAACTACGACAAAAAGAACACCGGCGCGAAAGCGAAACATCGCACGCGTAAACTTGACCCTTCGCTATACATGCGAAGGGTTTTTTATGTCTTGTCCTTCAAAACGAAAACTTGAAAACGTTTTAAGTTGTAATATAGGTTGTGTTTTGGGGCCGAATTCACTATAATTAGTATTGCGAAAGCGATAAAATATTAAGGAGGATTCACATGTCAGTAAAAGTAGCAATCAACGGTTTTGGACGGATCGGTAGACTTGCGTTTCGTTACATGCACGACAATCCCGATTACGAGATTGTCGCCTTGAACGATTTGACGGACGCGGACAGTCTTGCATACCTCTTGAAATACGACACGGCACAAGGCCCCTACAAAATCGACTCGATCGAAGCGGGCGAAGATTCCATCAAAGTCGACGGCAAGGAAGTCAAGGTCTTTGCGGAAAAGGACCCAGAAGCGCTTCCTTGGAAAGACTTAGGCGTCGACGTCGTGCTTGAGTGCACCGGCATCTTCACGAAAAAAGACGGCGCGATGAAGCACATCAAAGCGGGCGCGAAACGCGTCATGATCAGCGCCCCCGCCAAAGGCGATGTCAAAACCATCGTCTACAACGTGAACCACGAGGATCTAAAAGGCGACGAAGAAGTCGTGAGCGGCGCCTCCTGCACCACGAACTGCCTAGCGCCCGTCGTGAAAGTCCTTGACGACAACTTCGGCGTCAAAAAAGGTTATATGACGACGGCCCACGCCTACACCAACGACCAAAACACCCTTGACGGCCCCCACGCCAAAGGCATCAACGCCCGTCGCGGGCGCGCCGCTGCGGCGAACATCTGCCCGACGACCACCGGTGCCGCCAAAGCGGTCGGAAAAGTTCTCCCCCATCTTGAAGGCAAACTTGACGGCATCGCCCTTCGCGTGCCCACCGTCACCGGAAGCGTTGTAGACTTCGTCGTCGAACTCGGCAAAAACGTGACCGCAGAAGAAGTGAACGCGGCCGTGAAAAACGCCGCCAATGAAACGCTTCACTACACCGAAGACCCCATCGTTTCCAGCGATTCCATCGGCAGCGAATACGGCTCGATTTTCGATGCGCAAATGACGAAAGTCCTTGAAGTCGACGGCAAGCAGCTTGTGAAAGTCCTCGCTTGGTACGACAACGAAATGGGCTATGTTGCGCAAATGGTCCGCACCATGAAACTCATGGTCGAAAAAATTTAACCATTCACTATAAACCCCGGAGACGTTCCGGGGTTTTTTCATGAAAAAAACCCGCCTTGCTTTGCAAGACGGGGTTTTGTAATGGTGGGGCTAAATGAGGTCAATGTTTCCGTTTGTTTCTATGGTTGTTTTTGTGGTGATTGTTGTTGGCGAAGGCTTTTTTGACGTAGAACTTGATACGTTTGAAAAACTTCGTTTCCTCGTAGGAGAGGATGGCCACTTTGTAGATGGGCGTAATGTAGTACAAAAAGAGTACTGTGACTGCGCCGGTGATGAATAGGGTCAACAACGTCTCCCAAACGCCCATGATGCCCGTGGCGTAAGCGACGGGGGCCACCATGGTCGAGAAAAAGGGAATGTACGCCGCGATTCGTATGCCTCCATCAAGCCCGGCGATGGGGAGAAAAATGGCGATGTAGAAAGAACCGAGCAGCATGAAAATCAAAGGCGCCTGAAATTGTTGGTAGTCTTCTTGCGAGGTTGCCATGGAAGCGATTAGTCCGGCTAGGCAAAGGTATAAGAGGGTGCCCACAAACATGTACGCAAGCATGATGAGCAGCATGGAAGGCCAATTCGGAATGCGCGCCGCAAGTTCCGCGAGCAAAGAGAGCGCTTCGGTGTCGGTGGTGGTTGTGATGGCGCGGCTGACGAGAATGCCGACAACGCCAAAGGCGATGAAAATGGTCGATTGCACAATCAAGAACGCTAGGTTTGTGACAATTTTGGAAAGCAGGTGCACTTTGGCGGGCACGCTTGAAACGATGGTTTCAATGGCCTTGGTGGATTTTTCTTCGATGATGTCGACGCCCAAAAATTGTGTGGTCATGATGATGAGGATGAACATCGGGAGAAAGAGCATGCTCAATATGCCTTCGATGAACATTCTCGTCTCAGGGTCCATCCCCGGCGTGTCGCCGGGGTCGGGGGCTTCGACGAAAGTGTAGTTCGCGTATTGAATGCCTTGATATTCGTTCAAGAAGATTTGGATGTTGGAGAGGACATGGTTGCGAAGCCCTTCATCCCGTAAGTACACATCGACATCGGGCGCGTTCAAATCGCCTGAAAAGACGAGAAGGATGTCGAGGTTTTCAGTATCCCAAAAGTCTTCGAACGCCTCAAGCGAATGTTCGTAGGCGACGTAGCGATTTTCTTCATGGACTTGGTTGAATTTCGAAAGCAAGGTTTCTTCCAAAGGATAGGCTTCGTCTTGCGTTTTGTTAGCGACCATCACGTGGGTTTGTTCAAGCTCTTCATCGCCGGAGAAGATGTCGATGAGCGAGGGGATGTTCACTAGGACGACGATGACTAGGCCCAATACGATGTTCGTGATGATGAAACTTTTTTTCAAAAGCCTTTTGGCCAAACCGTGTTTAATCAGAAACTTAAACTTGTTCACGTGCGCCACCCACTTTCGCGACGAAGATTTCGCTCAGACTCGCCTGTTCAACTTCGAAGCGCATCACGTTCTCACAAGTCTTCACATAGTCAAACACGCCTTGGACGTATTCGTTGGATTCTACTTTGACGCGGATAGCGTCGCTGTCTTTGTTGACGAGGTATACGCCGTCAAGCTCTTTCAAAACGTCGATGTCCACATCGGCGTCGATGCTGATGGTCATCTTTTTGAAGTCGTCTTTGACGTCTTTGATGTAACCGTCGATGATGACTTTGCCTTTTTCCAAGACGACGACCTTTTCGCAAAACGATTCGACATGGTCCAATTGGTGCGAGGAGAAGACGATCATTGTCCCCCGTTCTTGGAAATCGCGGATTACTTTCACAAACAGATCCGTGTTGATGGGATCGAGTCCGGAAAACGGTTCATCAAGCACAAGCAGTTTGGGGTTGTTGATAAGCGAAGAGAGGAACTGGACCTTTTGCTGGTTTCCTTTGGAAAGCTCCTTGATTTTTTTGTTGCGATAGGATTCGATGTCGAAATATTTGAGCCAGTAGTCCAAACGCTCCAAAATAAGGGGTTTGTCCATACTTTTAAGTTGTCCGATATACAGGATGTATTCTTTGACCGTCATCTTCGGCAGCAACGACCGTTCTTCAATCATGTAGCCGATTTCATCGACATTATGATAACCAATGGCTTCGCCGAAATAGCTGACTTCGCCCAACGTCGGCTCCAACAATCCCATGATGACACGGAACGTCGTCGTTTTCCCGGCGCCGTTCGTGCCTAAAAGACCGAATATTTCGCCCGGTTTGATCGAAAAATTCAAGTGGTGCACAGCGATAAAATCTCCGTAACGGAGTTCTACGTCTTTAACTTCTAACATAGCTTCCTCGTTTCTACCCAGCCCTGGGGTTATTCTTTGCATGAGCTCTCGCAACGTACGATACTATTGTATATCCACCCCGTCACAAAGGCAAGCAGAGTTTTAAAAAGTCATTAACCTTTCAAAAAAGGGGGAATGTTGTGAAGTGTCTAAAACGTCTGCCAATCGGTTTCTAACAAGCTTGAGCAAAGAAAAACCCCTTCGAGGGAAGGGGTTATGTTTGGATTGGCGCAACGATTCCGGCATGACGTCTTTTTTGGATGATGTTCAAGGCAATGTTTTCGCAGTGGTCGCCAATCCTTTCGACGTTGCTCAAGATGTCGACAAACAGCAAATCGTCGCAATCGCTTTCGGGGAGGTTACAGCGTTGCACGTGCGCTTTGCGGGCCTGGCGGACCATGTTGTCGATCGCTTCTTCGTATTCAAGGATTTTACGGGCGGAATCGGGGTTGTTTTCTATGAAAGACTGAAGGGTGAGGGCAAACGTTTCGCGGGTTAGATCGTAAAGCGCTTTAAGTTCCTTTTCGGCTTCTTGGCTCAGGCGTTTTTTCGTTTCATGGCGGTGTTCAAAGAATTCAAAGAGGTTTTGACAGTGGTCTGCGATGCGTTCGATGTCGCGGATGGTGTCGACGTAGGCGGCTTGGTTGTCGGCGAGGTCGTCGTCTAGAAGATTGTGCGACACTTTGACAAGGTAATTGTGGACTTTGCTGTCGACGGTGTCGATGAGTTCTTCCAACTCCCGGCCCTTTTCCAATCGTTTCTTGTCGTTTTCAAAGGAATATTCGACGGCCGTGTCGTACATCAAAAGCGCAACGTTCCCCATTGAAACGATGACGTGTTTCGCGTTTTCAAGCGCAAGGATGGGGGAGTTTTTGAGGAGGCTTTCTTGAAGGCTGTCGACGTCGACGGTGACATCGGAAGGCTTGGATTTGAAGATCTTTTCGCTCACCGCCGCAAGGCGGCTGATGAAGAAATACATGATGATGGTGTTGAAGAGATTGAAGAAGATGTGGGCGAAAGAGACGACCATGGCCGAGGGACGGCCGTCGTAGACGACATCTTGCAGCCAGCCGATGAACATGGCATAGGGAACGATGAAAATCAAGAAGATTACACTGCCAACGACGTTGAAGATGACATGCGCGGCGGCGGTCCTTTTGGCCGCGGTAGAACCGCCAAGCGCGGCCAAGATGGCCGTGATGGTCGTGCCGATGTTGCTTCCAAGCACAATGGCAATCGCTCCGATAAGGGGCATCGCTCCGGTGGTGTATAGCTGTTGCAAAATGCCGATGACGGCGGTGCTCGAATGGGCGATGGCCGTCAAGACCGCTCCGACAATCACGCCTAAGAACGGGAGATCGGAAACAAGATTCAAGGCATTGCGGAAGAATTCTTGTTCGACGAAAACGCTCAAGGCTTGGCCCATCAGGTCAAGGCCGTAAAAGATCATGCCGAATCCAAGCAAAACTCCACCCAGACGTTTGAAACGTTTTGATGGAGCAAAGAGTATCAAGAAGCTCCCCGCGGCTAACACGGGCAGTGCGTATCGTTGGATTTCAAGACCAATCAGGAAACTGGTTGCGGTTGTGCCGAGGTTCGCGCCAAGAATGATGCCCAGCGCTTGCGGAAAGCTCATGAGACCGGCGCGCACGAGGCTGACGGTTAAAGCCGTGGTGCCGGAGCTGGTTTGCAGCAAAACGGTCACGAAAACACCGATGAAGATGCCTTTGAGCGGGGTGTTGGTCGTTTTTTCGATGAGGAGTTTCAAACGATGCCCGGCCAGCAGCTTCAGCGAATCGCCCATTTTATGGATACCGTAAAGAAAGATTCCCAAACCGCCAAGGACATAGAAGATTGTTGTGACCCAATCGATTTGTGCATTGAGTGCCAAAGGTATCCCTCCGTCAACATCACATTCCAAGTAAATGATAACACAAACGCACGATTTTCAAAGGGTTTTTTCGCATAAATGAACCACGCAGTTTTTCGTTTCTTTGCGCAAAGAAACAAGGCGTTTAATCGTTTCATTTTAGCGGCATTTTTGCTATAATTGATTTGAGGTGAAAAAAATGCAAGCACACGCTGAGAACGCTCGTAAACAATTGTTTGAAAGACTCGAGGAAGGATCGGTCGTATTGCTTTTCTCCGGGCAAGCGCCCCATAAGACGCTCGATCAATACTATCGCTATACGCCGCAACGAAACTTTTTCTATTTGACCAACATCGGCGAGCCCAACATGATTCTCATGCTGTTGAAGGGGAAAGATACGGAGAAGACGTATCTTTTCGTCGAAGAAAACACCGAGAAGATCATTCAATGGGAAGGCGCCCGCATGTCCAAAGAAGAAGCGTCGAAACGTTCGGGCATCCCCGAAGAGGACATTCGTTATCTAGACGCTTTTGAAGGTACGTTCAACATGGCGCTAAACTACGCCCGCTCGCCCGTAGGAACACCGGCAAGGACGCTTTATCTTGATCTTTACCATCCCTCCCCCAAAGTGAAACCGCACGGGTTGAAGCATGCGGAAGACTTTCTTTCGAACTATCCCGAGCTGACGGTAAAAAACGCGAACGAACATCTTTCGTATCTACGCATGTTCAAAAGCGTCCGCGAAATCGATCAAATCAAGACCGCCATCGCCCATACAAAAAAAGGCCTCGATGCAATCTTGAAAAACCTGAACACCCGCGAACACGAGTATCAGCTTCAAGCCGATTTCCTGCACGCGATCACGTTATCCGGCAGCGAAGGCGAAGCCTTCGACACCATCGCCGCCAATGGTGAAAACGCGGCCGTTTTGCATTACATCGACAACAAGGACCCGCTTGAGAAAAACAACATGATTCTTTTCGACCTCGGCGCGCTGCATCAAAACTACGCCGCCGACATCTCCAGAACCTACCCCGTTGGCGGGCGTTACACCGAGCGTCAGCGTGAAATCTACGACATCGTGCTGAAAGTCAACAAGGCTTCCATCGAAAAGGCCGTCCCCGGCATGACCTGGAAAGAATTGAACAAGTTCGCCCGGGACATGCTCGCCCAAGAAGCGAAACGCATCGGCCTCATCGAAGAAGACAGCGAAATCTTGAAATATTACTACCACAGCCTCGGGCACTTTCTTGGCCTCGATGTCCACGATGTCGGCTATTACGACGTTCCCTTCAAAGAAGGCATGGTGCTGACCATCGAACCCGGCCTCTATATCAAAGAAGAAGGCATCGGTGTTCGCATTGAAGACGACATCCTCATCACCAAAGACGGCAACATCAACTTAAGCGAAGACATCGAAAAAGAACCCGACGCCATTGAACGATTGATAAAAGAGTCTTCCTAAAGACTCTTTTTCTACACCATGAGGGGGTGAGACCATGGACTACATCGAAGGCACCATCAAATCCATCGTGTTCTACAGCGAAGACTCGCAGTTCGCCATCGTCAAAGTCGAAGTGTCCGAACAAAGCGCATCGACCACGCTTTTCGATTTTCCCGGCGACATCAAGACCCTAAAAGGCAACATTCCCAGACCGAAAAAAGGCGAAGTGTATCGCTTTTTCGGCGAGCACGAACAACACCCCACCTACGGCATGCAGTTTGCCTTCAAACGTTATGAGAAAATCGAAGGCGCCAGCAAAGAGGGCATCGTCGATTATCTGTCCAGCGATCTCTTCCCCGGCGTCGGCGCAAAAAGCGCCGAACGCATCGTCGAGCATTTAGGCAAAGACGCCCTGCAAAAAATCGCCCGCGACAAACGTGCGCTTGATGAAGTTCCGAAACTGACCGCCAAAGCCAAAGCCACGCTACATAACAACTTGAAAAACAACAAAGCCGACGAACAAACCCGCATCAAACTTTTAGAACACGGCCTAAGCCACCGCATGATCGAAAAAATCCTCAAAAAATACGCCGAAGAAACGCTGAACGTATTGGAAGAAAACCCCTACGCCTTAATCGACACCATCGAAGGCATCGGCTTTGAAAGGGCCGACGCCATCGCCAAAAGCCTCGGCATCGCCGACAACGATCCCCGTCGCATCCGCACTTTGATCGTGCACCTTTTCAACACGATTACGATGAGCCGCGGCCACACCCACTTGCGAAAAGACGAATTTTTGGACGAAGCCCACCGGCGTTTGAACAAGGAATCCACCGTCGAACGCTCCGCTCTCGACCGCGCGTTTGAAGAGATGCACGAAAAAGGCAAGTTCATCGTCGAAGGCGACGAGGTCAGCCTCAAAGCGTACACCATAGCGGAAGAAGAAATCACCGCCAAAATCCAAACGCTTTTGCAAAACGCGGCCGATATTGACGACGCCAAAGTCGATTCGTACATCAAAGAGTTTCAAGAACAAGAAAACATCGCCTACACCGACGAACAAGTCGACGCCATCAAACACGCCCTTGCCGAAAAAGTTTTCATCATCAGCGGCGGTCCGGGCACCGGAAAAACCACGGTCATAAAAGGTTTGATTTATGTATATTGCCGCTACCACAATGTAGAAGCGCCTTCGTTTGACAGCGAAAGCGACATCCATCTCATCGCGCCCACCGGTCGCGCGGCAAAGCGCATGAACGAGGCGACCGGCGCTTACGCCAGCACCATTCACCGCTTTTTGGGGTATACCTACGAAGGCAACTTCTACCACAGCAAGTACGCCCAAAAGGCCGGCAAGCTGTTTATCATCGACGAAGCGTCGATGATCGACACCCTGCTTGCGAGCCAGCTCTTCCAAAGCTTGCCCGAAGACGGCGACGTCATCATCGTCGGCGATGACGCCCAATTGCCTTCCGTAGGCCCCGGGCAAGTTTTGCGCGATCTTTTAGAAAGCGGAACCGTCCCGGGCGTGACGCTGCGCACCGTCCATCGCCAAGCCCGCGGTTCGAAAATCATCGAACTCGCCAACCACGTCCGTAAAGGCGCCCTTCCTTCAAACCTCGACAAAGCGCACCCCGACCGCTACATTTTCCGTGAAACACCGTCGAACTTCCATGCCCGCTTGCAAAAAGTCATCGACTATTTTCTCCAAAAAGGTTACAACCTCCACGAAGACATCCAGGTGCTCATTCCGATGTATCGCGGCGAGACGGGCATCGACGCCACCAACGCGTTTTTGCAAGAGACCTACAACGATAACCGGGGCAAAACTTTGGCCCATCACGGCAAGGTGTTCCGCATCGGTGACAAGGTGTTGCAGCTGACCAACCAAGTCGAGGACGGCATCATGAACGGCGACCAAGGCGTCATCACCGGCATCGACCGCGAGAAAGAAGAACTGTACGCAACTTTCATGGACAACGAAGTGCGCTACGAACGCGGCGATCTTGACAATCTGACCCACGCTTACGCGATGAGCATCCACAAAAGCCAAGGCAGCGAATACAAAGTCGTCATCCTGCCGCTTTTCCGCGCGCACACCATCATGCTCAAACGCAGGCTGATCTACACCGCCATCACCCGCGCCGAAGAAGCGCTGGTGGTGTTCGGCGAAGTCGATTTGCTCAAAAGCGCCATCCGCGACTTAGAGGACGCCCGCCGCACCAAACTCGCCAAGAAGCTCCGCCAAAACGTTTCCGACCGTGCGGCCCAAATCGACGCGGTGCTCAAAAGCCTTGAAGAACCGGAGAACATCACGCCGTACGATTTCGAGGCGGGAAAAACGCCTGACCGCCTTCCCGATGCGACGCCTTCGAAATCGCCTTACGATTTCCTCAAAGAGTCCTAAGCTTGAGGGTATCGCTTGCATTCGCGCCCGCTTTTTTGTATAATACGGTATAAATCGATGATGAAGACGAGTAGACGCCTCCCCGCGCCCCAAGAGAGTTTGTGGTTGCTGAAAACAAACCGCGGCCGCGTCGAAGCTACTTCGGAGTGACGGCAAACCCGTCCGCCGCAAGGCGTTACCCTTATGAGCGCTAGCGATAGAATAAAGGTGGTACCGCGGCAATGTTCGTCCTTGAGGGTTTCTTTGAGGGCGTTTTTTATTGATAACGAAGGAGTGAGTCCCATGAACAAAATGAGCGGACACGACATCAAAAAGATTTGGCTGTCCTATTTTAAAGACAAAGGCCACAAGGTGGAAGAAAGTTCCTCCCTTGTGCCGATCAACGACCCGACGCTGCTTTTCATCAACGCCGGCGTCGCCCCCTTGAAAGGGTATTTCGACGGATCGCGGGTTCCAAGCAACCCCCGCATCGTCAACGTGCAAAAGTGCATC
Organism: Mollicutes bacterium; assembly: GCA_003552925.1. Lineage (GTDB taxonomy): Bacteria > Bacillota_I > Bacilli_A > Izemoplasmatales > Izemoplasmataceae > T1SED10-81. The sequence goes on from PUOX01000025.1 coordinate 43,779, forward strand.
CGCACCAACGACATTGAAAACGTGGGCAAGACCGCCCGCCATCACACGTTCTTCGAAATGCTCGGCAATTTTTCCATTGGCGATTATTTCCGCGACGAAGCGATGGAATGGGCCTATGAAATCCTCACCTCCGAAAAATATTACGGCCTCGATCCCGAAAAGCTTTACATGACGGTCTATCCGACCGATGAGGAATCGTTTGAAAAATGGCTGGAAATCGGCGTCAAAAAAGATCACATCCTCAAAAGCGAAGAGTGCTACTGGGAAATCGGCCCCGGCCCTTGCGGTCCTTCGACCGAAATATTCTACGACCGTGGCGACGCTTATGGAAAAGCCGATTTGGACCTCATCCGCAACGACGTCGAAAACGACCGCTACATTGAAATCTGGAACATCGTCTTTTCACAATTCAACGCCAAAGAAGGCTTGAAGCGAGAAGAATATCCGGAGCTCCCCAGCAAAAACATCGACACGGGCATGGGGCTCGAACGCATGGCCTGCATCTTGCAAGAGACGCCGACCAACTTCGAAACCGACCTCTTTTACCCGGTCATCGAGCATATCGAACGTTTAAGCGGCGTCAAATATGAAGGCAAAGAAAGCTTTAAAGTCATCGCCGACCACGTCCGTAGCGTCGTCTTCGCCGTCAGCGACGGCGCCACGTTCTCAAACGAAGGCAGAGGCTATGTGCTTCGAAGACTTCTCCGCCGCGCCGTCAAGCACGGCCGCCAGCTCGGCATCGAAAAACCATTCATGAAAGGCCTTGTGCGCACCGTCATCGACATGATGGAAGAGACCTACCCGTACCTCCGCAAGACGCAAACGTTCACCGAGGAGATGATCGAAAAGGAAGAGGAGAAATTCCTTGAAACCCTCCATTACGGTGAAAAGATGCTTGAAGAACTGATGAAAGATACCGACAAGATCATCGACGGCAAAGACGCCTTCACCCTTTACGACACCTACGGCTTTCCCGTAGAACTCACCGAAGAATACGCGGAAGCGAAGGGCTTCAGCGTCGATAAGGACGGCTTTCACGAAAGCATGGCCGAACAAAAAGAACGCGCCCGCGCGGCCCGCAAGGACGATTACTCAATGAAAGACCAAAACGAAGCCTTCCTCCGTTTCAAAGCGAAAAGCGAGTTCGTCGGCTATGAGACCACCGACATCGAAAGCGTCGTCCTGAAAGTCTTCGACGCCGGCATCGTCACCGAAAAGACGCCCTTTTACGCCGAAAGCGGCGGCCAAATCGCCGACCAGGGCGTCATCGTCAAAGACGAAAAGGTCTACAGTGTCGACGACGTGCAAAGACTGCCTAACAACCAACACCTCCATATTCTTGAGGACCACGACCTTCAAGAAGGCGACAAAGTGCGCCTCAAAGTTGATGACGCCTCCCGCGAACTGACCAAGGCCCACCACTCGGCCACACACCTTCTTTACAGCACGCTCCGTGAAACCCTCGGTTCGCACGTCATGCAGCAAGGAAGCCTCGTCGGTCCCGATTATCTTCGGTTCGACTTCAACCACTACGAACTCTTAGACGATGAGACCGTGGTGGAAATCGAACGAAAAGTCAACGAAAAAATCCGTGAAGGCATCGACGTTGAAATAGAACACGGCGACATCGACGAAGCCAAAGAACGAGGCGCCATCGCCGAATTCGGCGAAAAGTACGACGACGAAGTGCGCATGGTCAACATGGGCGAAACCCTGGACCTTTGCGGCGGCACCCACGTCGACAACACCGGCAAAATCGAATCCTTCGCCATCGCCAACATCGAATCGAAAGGGTCGGGCATCTACCGCATCGTCGCCCTCGCCAAAACCAAAACACACGCAATCACGGACTACATGCGCGGCTTTGAATCGACCTTGAACCACCTCCGGCAAAAAGTCCGAAACATTTTCGAAGAAGCGAAAAAAGAACAGATTGACCTTGACTTCAAAGAGCTCGAGGATTTCGAAGCCCAAGGTTCCTACGAAGACATACTGAAGATGCGCAAGCGTCTTGCAGACTATCAAAAACGTGTCAAAAAGCTTGAAAAGACGTTCGAATCGAAGCGCCGCCAGCAAAAACTGAGCGACTTGGACTCATATTTGAACCAAAAAGACGACCAAGGCAACATCGTCGTCAAAACCGAAGGCATCGACCCCGACACCGTCAAAACCCTCGCGGACAGGCTGATGGACCAAACCGAAGGCGGAATCGTCTTCATCGCCAACGTTTTGGGCGAAAAGATGATATTGATCGCCAAAAGTCGAAGCGACGTGCACGCCGGAAACCTCGTTAAAGAAGCCGCCAAAATCGCCGGAGGCGGAGGCGGCGGCAAAAAAGAATTCGCCCAAGCCGGCGCCAAAAACGTCGACAAAATCGACGACGTGCTCAATTATGTGAAGGAGAAAATTCGTGAAAGCGCTCGGTCTTGACCTCGGCGACGCTTCGCTCGGCATCGCCATCAGCGACCGTGAGAAAATGATCGCCCGGGGTGTTGAGAACCTTCGCTTTGAGCAAGGCGATTGGCAAACCCCGTTGAACAAGGTGAAAGCCCTTGTGGCGAAAGAGCCCATCGACGTCATCGTCCTGGGGCATCCCAAAAACATGGACGGCACCTCCGGCAAACAGGCCAAAACGGCGGAAACGTTCAAAAAGTTGTTGGAAAAAAGCGTAGATGTTACAATTGTCTTATACGATGAACGCTTGACCACCAAAATGGCGCAAGGCCAAATGCAAAGAAGCCTCCGCGCCCGCAAGAAACGACAATTGCGCCTCGATGAAGAATCCGCGGTGGTGCTATTGCAAAACTATCTCGATGGAAAGAAGGAGTGAGCGACATGGAAGAAAAGACTCTCCGCGTCATTGATGAAAACGGCAACGAACATGACTACGAAATCGTCCTAACGTTCAAATCGGACCAAACCCAAAAAAATTATGTCGTGTACAAAGAACCCGGCGACAGCGACGAAGTCTACGCCGCCATCTACAACGAAGAAGACAAGGACGGCGGCCGCTTGCAGCCCGTCGAGTCCGAAGAAGAATGGGACATCATCGAAGAGGTTCTCAACACGTTCTTAGAAGAGGAAGAACCCAAGCAGTGAGCTATTTCGACACTCTTCCCCACAAGGAAGAGCGTAGCGAACTCTACACGCGCATGCGAGAGCACGCAAGGCGGGAAGAGATTCCCATCCTTTCCGCCGAGTGTGCGCGTTTTTTGTCGCAACTCATTCGTTTGGTTCGCGCCGAACACGTCTTGGAAATCGGCACCGCGATCGGCTATAGCGCGCTGAAGATGGCCGACGCCGGTGCAAAAGTTGTGAGCGTCGAACGTTCCAAGGCCATGTGCGAGGAAGCGAAAGCCTACATCGAAGCGCATGGCGAGGCCGATGTCGACGTGATTTGCGCCGATGCGGTGAGGCTGGATCCCGCCACCTTGCCGGGTCCGTTCGACGTGTTGTTCATCGACGCCGCCAAAGCCCAGTACGGCGCTTTTTTTGACCGCTATGAAAAACACGTGGTCAAAGGCGGGCTCATCGTTGTCGACAACGTCCTCTTTCAAGGCATGAACCTAGAACAAGAAACCAACAAGAACATTCGCCAGCTGATTCGAAAAATCGACCGTTTCAACCGCGATGTGATGGAACGCGAAGAATTTGACTGCGCCGTGCATCCCTTAGGCGACGGGATGATGGTTTGCATCAAGAAGGAATGATGTGTATGGACATGCTTGTGATGACCGATCGGGCTTTGGTGGAAGGACTGCTTGAAAGACCTGTTTCCGGCCTCGTTTTCGGTCTGAATGCTTTTTCGCAACGCATGCGCGAGACGTTTTCCGCCGAAGAACTGGCAGAATACGCAAAACGCGTGCATGAGGCGGGGAAAAAGTTTTATGTGAACATGAACGCGTTGATTGAAGAAGAGGACCTAGATGCGCTTGAGGACGTTGTGCGAACGGTGGCCGAACTTCCCCTTGACGGCGTGCTGTTTGCGGACTTGGCGGTTTATGAGGCGTTCAAGCCCTACAACTTGACGCAAAAACTGATCTATTACCCCGAAACGTATGTGACGAGCCCCGCCGATGTCGATTTCTGGTCGGAACAGGACATCCAAAGCGTCGTGCTTTCACGCGAGTTGACGCTTGCCTCGATTGAGAAAATCGGCCAGCGCAAAAACATGCCCATCGCGATGGTCGGACACGGCTATTTGAACATGTTCCACTCCAAAAGGCGGTTGGTGAAGACGTTTTTCGACCATACCAAGGACCAGGATTCAAACGCGCTCAAAGGCAAAACGTTCACCCTGGTCGAAGAATTGCGCGACGACCTCTATCCGATCTATCAAGACGATTTCGGCACCCACATCTTCAGAAGCCGTCCGTTTGCGAGCTTCAAAGTGCTCGACCGGCTTGCCGGGGTGTTGGATGTTTTCTTGATCGACACGCTGTTTTACGAGCGGGACCGCATCTTTCAAATTGTCGACGATTACGCCTTTTCACTGGAAAAAGCCCCTGCCTCGAAACTCCTCGAGCGCTATGAAGACCACGACGACGGGTTTTTGTTTCAGGAAACGACCGATGTGAAAGCGCGAGGTGGTTCGCGATGAAGAAACCGGAACTCTTGGCGCCGGCTGGCGATCTTGAAAAACTGAAAATCGCCTTGCTCTATGGTGCGGACGCCGTGTATTTGGGCGGCGTTTCGTTTTCGCTGCGCGCCCGCGCTTCGAATTTCACCGTAGAAGACATTGCCGAAGGCGTCCGTTTCGCCCATTCGCACGGCAAGAGAGTGTATGTGACCACCAACATTTTCCCGCACCCCGACGACCTCGAGGGGTTTGTGCCGTATGTGAAGAAGCTTGAAGAAATCGGTGTCGACGCACTCATTTGCGCCTCTTCGGGCATGATCGGTTTGGTCCGAAAACATACGAATCTAAACGTGCACGTTTCCACCCAACAATCGGTGCTCAACCATAAAGCCGTCAACTTCTGGCACGAACGCGGCGCGAGCCGCACGGTGCTCGCGCGGGAGCTCTCGCTTACCGCGCTGGAAAAACTCGCCCGACATTCTGAAAGCGAACTCGAAGTCTTCATTCACGGCGGGATGTGCGTTTCCTATTCAGGAAAATGCACTTTGTCAAACACCATGAGCAACCGCGACGCCAACCGCGGCGGGTGTGCGCATTCGTGCCGCTGGAACTACGACTTGTTTTCCGGAGAGGACAAACTGAACCGTTCGATGCCGTTTGCGATGAGTTCGAAAGACCTTCAAAGCGTGCGCCACATCTCCAAACTCATCGATTTGAACATCGACAGTTTGAAGATTGAAGGCCGCATGAAGAGCGTGCACTATATCGCCACGGTGGTCAGAACGTACCGCAAGCTCATCGACGATTTGACTGAAGACATCGACGTGGACATTCCGAAATATCTTCTCGAAATCAAAAAGGCGGAAAACCGGTTGACGTCGGAAGGGTTCATGAACGGCATGGCCGGCGTCGACGAACAGCTTTACAATCTCCGCAGCGAACAGCCCACGCAAGCTTTCGTCGGGATGGTGCTCGACTACGACGACGACAGCCGGACGGCCCTCATCGAACAAAGGAACTATTTCGAAGCCGGCGACACGTTGGAAATCTTTACGCCCCGGTTTGAACCGGTGCTGTTCAAGGTCGATTCCTTGCGCGACGAGGAAGGCGAAACGATCGACGTGGCCAGGCATCCCAAACAACGCCTCATCATCGATGCGCCCTTTGAAATGAAGCCTTTTGACATCCTGCGCAAACCAAAATAAAAAAGAAATTGTCACACAAATCAAAACGTGATACAATAGCCATAATCAAAGGAGGGAACCCCATGGAAAACAACTCATACAAACTTACGCAAAAAGGCATAGACAAGCTCAAAGCCGAACTTGAACGCTTGAAAACGACCGACCGCGACCGCAACTTAGAAGCGTTGAAAGACGCCCGTTCCCAGGGCGATTTGAGCGAGAACGCCGATTACGACGCCGCAAGGGATGAGCAAGCCCGCATCGAGGCGAGAATCAAAGAAATCGAGAACATTTTGAAAAACGCGGAATTGATTCGAGACGATAAAAACAACCACAAAGTGACCATCGGCAAAACCGTCAAACTTAAAATCAACGACAACCCCCCAAAGGATTACAACATCGTCGGTTCGCTCGAAGCGGACCCCTTCGACAACAAGATCTCCAACGAATCGCCCATCGGCAAGGCCGTTTTGGGCCACAAGAAGGGCGACAAGACCCGCATCAAAACCGAAGCCAACCGCGAGTTGAACATCGAAATTCTCGACGTGAAATAAAAGAATGCGACCCATTCTTTTTTTCATTCTTAAGGAGTGGTCCTAATGCGTATCGGCGCCGTATTGGCGATGGAAGAAGAAATGAGCGTTCTCTTGCGCTTTTCAACGTTTCACAAAACGACGTTTCGAGACTACGACGTTTACGAAGGAAAGCTCGGCGACCACAGCGTCTTTGTCTTGCGGCTGGCCATCGGCAAAGTCCAAGCCGCGCACATGACGACGCTCTTTTTGGAGCACTACCGTTTGGACGCGATTGTCAACGTCGGCATCGCCGGCGGCTTGCAAGCCGAACTGGGCGATGTGATTTTGGCGCGCGGCGCCCTTTACCACGACGTCGACGTCACCGCCTTCGGCGATTATGAACCGGGGCAGCTTCCCGGATTCGAGACCGTGTTCGCAAGCGACGCCGGATTGCTGGAAAAAGGCAAGCAAGCGCTTGAAAAAGCGAACATGCCCTTCAAAACCGGGCTGCTTTGTTCGGGGGATTCTTTCGCGGTCGACATGACCCCGTTCGCGCCGTTTATGAAACGCTACGACGACTTGCTAGGCGTCGATATGGAAAGCGCGCCTGTTGGGCATGTGGCTTTTTTGATGGGCGTTCCGTTTTTGGCCATCCGCGGCATTTCCGACTGCATCGGCAAAGCCGACCAGCTTGACGACCACGAAGCCCGGGCAGAACGCGCCTGCTATCGCGCAGCGGAAGCGTTTGTCGAAGTGGTAAAGGCCCTATGAAGTTTTCGATGACCATCGAAGGCCAAGACGTCCGTTTTGACATTACCCGCCGCAAGCGGCAAAAACGCATCTACATCAAACCCCACAAACATCACCATTACCGCGTCAGCGCGCCCTACCACGCTTCGAAGCGCGACATCGAGGCGGCCATCAAGTTGTTCAAAAAGGAAATCCTGGCCATGCCGGCGCTCATCACCCCTTTCGAGCGTCTTTTGCATGGTGAAACCGTGAAACTGTTCGGAAGCGACATCCCCGTGCGTCTCCATTCTGCAACACGCCGACACACAACGTTCGAAGAGGACGTTTTGCATCTATATACGCCGGGCGACGATGAACTTCTAGACAAAAAAGCCGTCGAACGGCGCTTGAAGAAACTCTTTTTGCACGAAGTGCAACGCTTGCACGAAACGATGCAGCGCATGTATCCGGAGCTAATTGAAGGCAATGTGGATTTTTCTTGCCGCTACATGAAAAGCAAGTTCGGCAGCGCGCAGCCGCAAACGCGAAAAGTGACGCTCAATTTGGCGTTGGTGCATTATCCATTCGTGTACACGGAATACATCTACGCGCATGAAATGGCGCATTTTCTCCACCCCAACCATTCTTCCGCGTTTTACCGTACGCTCGGCCGCCTTTGCCCGAACCACAAAACGCTTCGAAAAAGTCTTGATGAGTACCATAAAGCCTACACAACCGTTGAAACTCGTGACAAAACAAGCGCGGTTTAGTATACTATGACTGAATACGAGGAGGCGAAGCCATGTTCCATCATTGCATAAACATCAAGAAATGCATCCCCGACTTCCATGTGGAAAACGTCTACGCCTTGGACGCGAAATCTTTATACGACCGTGGATTCCGTGTGCTTCTTGTCGACATCGACAACACGCTCATGTCTTATGAAGAAAAGGACCCGACCGACCGTGTGCGCGGCTTTGTAAGCGCAATGCACAAAGAAGGCCTTGAAATCGTGTTGATCTCCAACAACCGCAAAAAGCGGATCAAACCGTATGCGGACGCGCTTGGCGTACCTTGTATCTTCGGCGCGAAGAAACCTCTAAAACGCGGATTTTTGAGCGCGCTTAAGAAGTTGGACACGGCGCAAAAGAAAGAAGCCGTCCTTGTGGTGGGCGACCAGCTGCTTACCGATGTTTACGGCGCAAAGCGCGCCGGTTTGAGCGTTGCGCTCGTTCGTCCGATTCGCAAAGAAACGGAAAAATGGTTCACACGGCTAAACCGCATTGTCGAACGAAAAATTCTGAAAAAGATCGCGAAACGGTATCCTGAGAAATACGAAGCTTTAGAGCTCGCCAAGAGGTGATTCGATGAGCAAACTGTTATGCATCGGTTGCGGCGGAGAACTGCAAAACACCGATGAAACCAAACCTTTTTACACGCCGAAAGCGTTGGACACCGACGAAACCATCTATTGCCAGCGCTGTTTCAAAATGCGCCATTACGGCAAGGTGATTCCGACGTATCTAAACGAGCAGGACTACCAGATGATGCTCGACAACATCGACCCCAACGCCCTCTTGGTGCAAGTGGTCGACCTCTTTGACATTGAGGGGTCGATGATTCCCGCCATCACCCGTCTGGCGACGGAGAAGAACTTGATCGTCGTCGCCAACAAGCGCGACCTTCTCCCTAAGAGTGTCAAAGACGCCAAGCTCAAGCATCGTTTGAACGCCATTTTGCATCAGGAAGGGTTGAAGCCGCTGACGATCGAACTGACGAGCGCGGTCAAAAACCACGGCATCGATAAACTTATCGAAACCATTTCCGCCTACGCCAAAGGCCGCGACGTCTATTTCATCGGCGCAACGAACGTTGGCAAGAGCACGCTGATCAACCACATGATCAGCGCTTCGGCGCGCCAAAAGAGCGAGCCGATCACGACATTTTTCGCCCCCGGCACCACGCAGGGCTTCATTGAGATTCCTTTTGACGACCTTCATGTCTACGACACCCCGGGGCTGTTCAAGAAGAACCATTTCTTTCAGATTCTTTCGGACGACGCCTTGAAAAAAATTCAGCCGAAAAAGGAAATCAACCCGAGAGTCTATCAGCTTGAAGTCAACCAGACGATGTTCATCGGCGGGCTGGTGCGCATCGATTTCTTGAAAGGGCTGCCTTCGCAGTTCGTCTTTTACTGCGGCAACGACGTGCCGCTGCACCGCACTAAGATGATCAACGCCGACACGTTTTACGACAAGCATCTCCATCACTTGCTTGTGCCGCCTTTTGAAGGCGAAGAGCCGATGGAGTTCCGCGTCAACCAAATCCCCTTGAAACGCGACTCCAAAACCGACATCATCTTCCCGGGGCTGGGGTTTGTGACCGTCAAAGGCATCGGCGTATTAAGGGTCTACACCCCGAAAGAAATCACCCCCTACCACCGCGAGGCTCTTATATGATGATGCGCCGCATCAAAGCCGACCTTGACGCCACCTTCCGCGAAGACTCCGAACGCAAAACGCATGTTTACGGCGTGCTTTCGACCGCGCTCGCCCTTGCGCGCCTCCACAAAATCGATGGCCGCAAAGCGGCGCTGGCTTCGCTTTTGCACGACATGACCAAACACTTGACGGAGGAAGCGCACCGGCGCATGATTCTGCGAGGTTACGGCGAATGGGTCTTGCACGCATTCGCGCCGCCTTTGTACCATGCGTTCAGCGCCGTCGTTTTGGCGCATGAACATTATGGCGTCAAGGATTTGGACGTTTTGCAGGCGATTGAATCGCACACCATCGGGCGAGCGGGCATGACGCCGCTTGAAAAAATCGTCTTCATCAGCGACTACACCGAACCGAACCGCCCCTACGAAGCCTGCCGCGAGGTGCGCGAAGTGGCGTTTAAAGATCTCGACAAAGCCGTATACATGGCCATGGACAATTCCATCCGGCTGTTTGAGAAAGAAGGCGGGTTCATCCCGAAGACCGCCTACGAAGCACGCGAATACTATAGAGAAAGAGGGAATGCGCATGGATGAGAAACTGCAGTTGACAATCGACACGCTTCAAGATGTGAAAATCGGCGACATCGTCGTCTTCGACATGAGGGAGACCTCGCCCTTTTTCGATTACGTCGTCCTCTCAAGCGCGAACAACCCCCGCCAGTTGAAAGCGGGCATGAACCGTTTGAAAAAAGCGTTCGACGAAAAAGGCCACGAGCCCTTCAAAAGCGAAGGCGGACCCGACACGAAATGGCTGTTGCTTGACGGCGGCGACTTGATTGTGAACATTTTCACCCGCGAAGAACGAGCCTATTACAATTTGGAAAAAATGTGGCACGACGTGCCGCGTAAAGAAATAGAAAACATCGAATGAAAAAGAAAAACCGCCCCTTCCTCCGAACCATAAGGTGAAAGGGGCGGTTTTTGTATGGATAAGAACATCAGATTTGTCGTTTTGGGCGTCTTTGCACTCATTGTCTGTGCGGTTCTCATTTTCAACACAAGCGCGGCCTCGCCGCCGCCGATCTTCGAAGAGACCGAACTTCCCCCAGCCACTTCGAGCGTGTACATCGATTTGAAAGGCGAAGTGAGGAAGCCGGGCGTTTACCGTGTCGAAGAAGGCACACGGCTTTTCCAAGCGATTGCGATGGCCGGAGGCGTAACGGATGAAGCCGATTTGAGCGGCATCAACCAAAGCAAGGTTCTTCACGACGGCCGGGCTTACACTGTGCCTACGTATCGTGAAGAGGTTGAAGAAGAAGGCCTCATCAACATCAACACCGCAGACGCCGACAAATTGGCCGAGCTGCCAAGCATCGGTCCCTCGACGGCGCAGGCAATCATCGATTATCGCCAGGCGGAAGGGTTCTTCAAAGACATCGACGAGATTGTGAAAGTAAGCGGCATCGGAGAAGCCACTTTTGAGAAGATTGCGTTGCTTATCACCGTTTAAGCATTCGGGTCATCTCCTCGTCGTGCCGGCGGTGCTTGGCGTCTACGGGCTGATGCATCCGTGGCTTTGGGTGTTGGCGCTTGTTTTGACGGTTCGGCTGGCGTTTTTTGATTGGCGTCTCGCCGCCGCCGTCATCGTGGTCGTATCTTTGGGCGTTTGGCGCTTTCATGCGCCGAACGTTCTCCCAAAAGGGACGAAGCACGAAGGGGAAGTTCTCTTTGTCCAGGGTGAACGGGCGTTTCCCCGCATGGGGGTAGCTACTGAAGGAGTGCGGTTGTTGGTGTTTCACGAAGAGGCCGCCAAATTCGTCCCCGGCGACCGCGCCGTCGTGTATGGCGATGCGGTCGAGGCCGAGTTTTCAGGATTTTTCGACGACTTCGATTACCAGCGGCATTTGCGCGGCGAGGGGATACACGGGGTGGTCTACGCCGATGCCATCGACAAGGTTGAAGGAGAATTTTCGCTTTATTCGCTGCGGGGTAGCGTCTTCACTTATGTACAGAGGAACTTTGGCGAAAGCCGAAAGTATGTCGAGGCGTTCGTTTTGGCCGAACGCGGCAGCTTCGACGAAGCGACGATTGCCTCGATTTCCCAAGCCGGGTTGATGCACTTGTTTGCGGTGTCGGGGTTGCACGTTTCGCTGTTGGCGCTGGCTGTATACAAAGCGATGCGCCTGTTGACGAAAAACCCGCTTGTGTTAGAAGTGGCCGTCGCTTGTTTTTTGGCGGCGTTTTTGTTTTTGACGGGGTTTTCGCCTTCGGTGCTCAGGGCTTCTTTTCTGGCGGTGTTTCTGCTTGCAAACAAACGTTTCGGGTGGGGCTTTTCTCCGGTCGACGCGCTTTCGTATCTTGCGCTTTTTCTTTTGGCGTTTTCACCGTTTTCTGCGTTTCATGCAGGTTATCAACTCAGTTTTTCGGTTAGTTTTTCCATCTTGCTTTCAAGACGGTATTTGTCGAAAAGAAATCCGGTTGCGCAAAGTTTCGCCGTTTCGCTGATCGCCTTTTTGACGTCGTTGCCGGTGGTACTTTCGATGCAGTACGGGGTGAACTTGCTTACGGTGTTTTTCAACGTTCTTTACGTCTGGTTTTTTGTGGCGGTGTTCCTTCCGGCGACATACATCCTATTTCTATTGCCTTTTCTCGAGCCGCTTTTTTTGGCGCTTTCAGGAGTGTTTGAAGCGAGTTTGGACTGGCTTGACCGGTTCGAGGGGTTCCGTGTGTCTTTGTACATCCCCCGGGGGTTATGGACGCTTGCGTATTTCGTTTTGTTGTATGGGTTTCTTGTCCGTTTGACGACGGGCAAGGAGTGGTTGCAATCTTTTTTTGTGCTTGGATTGTTTGTGATGGTGGTTGCGTTTTCTGCGTATTTGGCGCCTTATCAGGAAGTGACGATGTTCGCGGTGCACGGGGATGCGTTCTTGGTTCGCGACGCGCATCATCGCTGCAATATCCTCATCGATGCCGGTGAAAGCGACCGCAGGGAGTCTTTGGCCAACGCGCTTTCGAGGATGAACATCCGGCATTTGGATTACGTTTTCATCACGCATAAGCATTACGACCATTATGGTGGCTATGAAAGCGTGGCGAACCGTTTCCCAATCGGGCATACCGTGACGAACCGAGACATAGCTTCTTACGAAGGCCGAGAGATTGCCTGCGGCGAACTAAAGTTTATTTTGTTTCCCTTAGAGCATCCGCATGCCGGTGAAAACGACCGGTCGCTAGTGATAAGGATGGCAATCGGAGGCGAAACGTACTTGTTCACCGGCGATATTGAAACCCCGAGGGAACAAACCCTTTTAGAACTGGGCCGCAGCTTAGAAGCCGACGTCCTCAAAGTGCCCCACCACGGCTCCCTCACCTCTTCGACGCTCCCCTTTCTTGAAGCGGTTTCCGCGAGCGACGCCATGGTGTCCGCCCACTGGAATTCCCGCTTCAATCATCCCCACCCAAGCGTGATGGAGCGTTATGAAGCGCTGGGCATCGACCTTCACCGTATCGACGAAGAGGGAAGTGTCCGCTTTCGCTACCTTTTTCACCGCCGATTCAAAAAAACCGCTTTTGAATAAAGACGCGTATGCTATAATGGGACTGAGGTGATGACATGCAAGAGAACATCATGGTTTTTTACGGGGAAGACAGTTTCCACATCCGCAGCAAAATCAGCCAGCTGGTCAAAAAACATGACATTGACGACTACAACGTGACGGTTTACGATTGCGAGGAAACGCCGATCCGCGACGCCGTCAACGACGCCATGACCATCCCGTTCATGAGTGAAAAGAAAATCGTCGTGGCCAAAAACGCCCATTTCCTAGGCACCCATCCGCCAAAAAAAGCTCTCGAACAAGACGAGAGCTACTTGCTTGAATACTTGAAGAACCCCTCGGAAACGACGGTGTTCATCCTCACCGTGCCCGCGCCGAGGCTTGATGGCCGGAAGGATTTGGTGAAGCGGTTGAAAGAAACGTCGGAAATTGTCGAATGCAAGCTGAAAAGCGCTCAAGACCTCGCGACATGGGTCAAACGCCAAATCGCCAACGCCGGCCTCCATATCGAACACGACGCGATGCAAGAACTCATGAAACGCATCCAAAGCAGCACCGAACTCGCCTTTCAAGAAGTGAGGAAACTCCTGCTTTACGCCCAAGGCGAAAGCACCATCGACAAATCCATCGTCGAACGGGTCATCACCCGCAACATCGAAGACAACGTGTATGAAATCACCAACGCCATGCTGGAGAAAAACCACAAAAGAGCCTTGGAAGTCTATCACGATTTGATCATGTATAGCGAAGACCCCTTGCGCATCCTCGGCATCGTCGTCACCAAGTTCCGCGAGATGCTCCAGGTGAAAACGCTGCTTGAACAAGGAAAATCGCAAGACGACATCCAACACTATTTCAACGTCAAAAGCGGCCGCGCCTATTACATGGTGCAAAACGCGAAAAGCGTCCCCAAAGACAAAATCGAACACCACCTAAGAGAACTCGAACACCTCGATTATTCGATCAAAAGCGGGCGTGTGGACAAAAAGATGGCGCTTGAATTGTTCATTCTCGGCACATAAGCATAAAAAAATCTATTCCTCGGGGAATAGATTTTTTACAATGTATTGACACGCTTTTGCAGGCGTGATTTGTTACGCGCCACGAAGTTTTTCTTGTAAATGCCTTTCGCGAGAGCCTTGTCGAGTTTTTTGTGAGCGCGGGCAAGGGCGATTTGAGCTTCTTTTTGGTCGCCTTTCTCCACGCTTTTTTCGACGTTTTTCATTGCCGTTTTCAAACTTTGTTTGAACATGCGGTATTGGCGACGTTTTTGTGCATCTTGTCGTACGCGTTTTCTTTGTTGGGCCATGTTTGCCATAAATTCTCACCTCCATTTTTGCAAGCGGGTATATTTTATCAAATCGCATAAGAAAAAGCAATCCCCACGTTGCGAAAGGTGCAGAAACTTAGTGAAGGGGCTCGTAGCCCGTGGAATGCATCCAATGATTGAAAAAGTCTTTTAACGGAAGATCGAGGGACCTTTCAAGCGCGACTCTCACGGCGTCTTCATCGAGGAAGGTGCCGTGGTGGTTTTGGTAAAGGTCTTTGAACGCCGCGAGAAGGCTATCTCTGCCCACGCGTTTTTCCAAGTCGTAAAAGGCCAGGGAGCCTTTCAAATACCAAAAGGCGTAGTGGTCGTCGGTGACCTTGAGCGATGCCGGAGGTAGGTCTTTTTCTTTGAGTGTTTCAAGCAGACGTTTTTCATACCAAGCGAAGTAACGCCGGTCGAGGTCGTCCTCTTGATAAATCTTATGCGTCAAGACGACTTCGCAGTATTGCGTGATGGCCTCGGCCAAATAGATGGGCATGCTCACGCCGATGCCGATCCACGAATGGATGGTCTCGTGCAAAGCAAGGGATTTTTTGAGCCCTCCGAATCGCCATTCATGCGCGCAAGCATACTGTAAAAACAAATCGCCGATGACCCAAAGATGGCCCCGTTCATAGCCCCACTCCTGCGAACCTTCTCCGCGGGGGGAGACGATGCCGGTCGTGGTCATTCCCGAGCGGAGTTCTCCGAAGGTTTCGGCGCACACATCGACCGAATGTTCAAAATCTTTGAGCATGCTTTTTGCGACAGGCGCTTCGAGGTTCGGAAGAATCATGGTCATATTCTTGCGATAATGTCGTTGGTAATCGGGGGCGGCGCAGATGAGAATGTCTTCAATTTTGTGTTTTTGGTAGTGGAAACGCCGTTCGTTGAGGGGAACGTCTTGAATGTCCCTGTCGTCGGGGGCGACGACGCGCCATGATTTTGGCAGCGACACTTCAAGCGAATACGTGAATCGTTCGAATTGGGAGTTTTCTTCTATGGTCGGAAAGAAGAAGCCGAAGCCTGAAAGTTCGACGCAATGTTTGTGGATGGTGCACACGCCATAGCCTTTGAAACGGTCGAAGAGGCCGTCGTATTCGAGGGTGAGCGAGTCGCTGTTCAAATTTTGAAATCGGTAGACGGTTGTGTGTCGGTGCGTATGCACAACTTCAAAGGGCGTTTCGCCGTTTTTCGTGTAGGCTTTTTGAAGGGTGCAGCGGTTTCCAAGATGCAAATCCACGCTTTCGCACACACCGCTGAAGCGTACGGTGTCTTTGGCTTGAAAGACGTGTTCATCCGGGGTGATGCAAAGTGACAGGTCGTGGTTTTCGATGTTCATGGACAGCCTCCCTTGAGATGTCTTGCATATAGTATAGCGCATCTTTCGGCTCCTTGAAAGAAACGTTGGAAAAGAAGGCTATCTTTCGTGTAATCGAGAGGGATTTTTGTTATAATTTTGACGAGGTGAAAACCATGGAATTAGTGATTGGAACGAAAAATGCGTTTACCGTGATGAAAACAGAAGCGGAAGGCGTTGTGTTGCAACACCCCGAAGCGAAAGTCTTCATGCCGAAAGACGGTATCAAAGGCAAGCTTGAACAAGGCGATGAAGTTGAGGCGTTTGTCTATATCGACCATAAAAAAGGATTGATGGCCGACATGCGGGAGCCGAAAATCGACATTTACAGGGCCGATTTTGTCAAAGTGGTCGAACGCAAGGATTCTTTGGGCGTATTTGTCGACATCGGCCTGTCGAAAGACATGCTCGTTTCGCTGGACGAACTGCCGCCTTTGAAAAAGCAATGGCCGCAAATCGGTGACTACTTGTACTGTCGCTTGAAAGCGTCTAGACGGCAAATGGTGGCGACATTGATTCGCCGGTTCACGCTCTTTGATTACAAAAAAGCGGAAAAGCCGCTCGAAAAGGGCGACAAGGTTACAGCGTTCGTCGTCTATTTGGCGGAAGAAGGGTTGGTGCTCTTCGCGCGCGAAGGGCACGAGGTCTTTGTCTTCTACAAGCACAGCCGCCGCGAACATCGCCTTGGCGAAGCGCTTGAAGCGACCATTACCGTCGCGAAGGACGAACTCCGCTACAACGGCACCCTCATCGAGCAAAAAGAAAATATGCTTGAAGGGGACGCCTTGCGCATTTACCGTTACCTTCAAAACAACAACCCGATGCCCTTCACCGACAAAAGCGACCCTCAAGAGATTTTCGAGACGTTCCACATGAGTAAAGCCGCTTTCAAAAGGGCGCTAGGAAGGCTGTACAAAGAAGGGCGCGTCGAGCTAAAAAAAGACAAAACGGCGCTCAAAGAAAACGATTGAACGCAGCCGTTCGTTAAGGTATAATTCTTGTGGACTTTTGAAAGGTGATGATTATGGGAAGAAAATTCGAAGTGCGCAAAGAAGCGATGCAAAAAACCCATTTGAAACGCAGCAAACTCTACGCCCGTTACGGCAAGGCGATCTATATGCGCGCCAAAGAAGGCGGCGCGAACGTAGAAACCAACCATGCCCTCAAACACTTGCTTGAACGCGCCAAACGCGACGACGTCCCCAACGACGTCATCGAGCGCAACTTGAAAAAAGCCCAGGAAAAAGGCGGTGAAGATTTCGAAGCCGTCCGCTACGAAGGGTTCGGCCCAGGAGGCAGCGCGTTCTTGGTCGACGTCCTCACCGACAACGTCAACCGCACCGTCAGCGATATACGATACTGCTTCACCAAAGTCGGTTCAAAAATCGGCGTCAAAGGCTCGGTCGAACATATGTACGACCATCTTTCCAAACTGCAAATCCGGGGAATGGACGAAGAGGAAGTACTTGAGGTGCTTCTAAACGAAGACATCGACGTCTACGACATTGAGACCGACGACGAGGGCGTCTTCATCACCGCCGCGGGCACCGCGCACGATGCGATTGAGAAAACCTTCCGCGAACACAACGTGGACATCCTCTATTCGGATTCCGGATGGTATGCGAAAAACACCGTCGAACTGGACGGAGACGATTATAAGCTTTTCGAAAAACTGATGGCGCACTTGAACGACGTCGACGACGTTCAAGCCGTCTATCACAACGTCGAACTCAAAGACGACTAGCGTCACGGCTCCGCGTTTTCCGTTGTGAGCGCGCGGCCTTTGTGGTATAATCATTTTTGAGGTGATTGCGATGAACTTGCCGAACAAAATCACGGTAGCACGCGTGTTATTCATACCCTTCATCATAGTGCTTTTTTATTTGGACCCGGAGCGTGAAACGCTGAACGCCTATTCTCTGACCATCGGCGTGCTGTTCGTGGTCGCTTCCCTCACCGATTTCATCGACGGTTACATCGCTCGAAAGCACGACATCGTGACGACGTTCGGAAAATTTCTCGACCCTTTGGCGGATAAACTTCTCGTCATGGCGGCGCTTTTGATGCTTATGGACATCAACGTTGTGCCCATGTGGGTGGTCTTTGTCATTTTGTCCCGCGAGCTCATCGTCACCGGGCTGCGGTTGATCGTCGTCGGCGACGGTGCGGTCATCGCGGCGTCGAAACTGGGCAAATACAAAACCGCGTCGACATTGGTTGCGATCATCTTGCTTTTGTTTCACGCCGACGCTTACACCACCATTCCCTACGGCGCCATCCTCTTGTATCTTGCGACATTTTTGACCGTCGTTTCCGGCATTGAATACATCGTGTTGAACATATCTTCAATCGCACCGGACAAATAAAAAGAAAAAAACCCGTGTCCGCACTATTATTGTCTATGAAAGGGAGGCGTTACGTGTGGCAAAAAATGAACGACAAAAAGCATTGGACCAAGCCATGAAAGATATCGAAAAGGCCCATGGAAAAGGTTCGGTCATGATTCTCGGCGACGAGGACATGGCCAAAGACATCGACACCGTACCAAGCGGCTCATTGGCGCTTGATCAAGCACTCGGCATCGGAGGCTACCCCCGCGGAAGAATCGTGGAAATTTACGGCCCCGAATCTTCGGGCAAGACCACCTTCGCCCTGCACGCTATCGCGCAAGCGCAAAAAGAAGGAGGCTATGCGGCCTTCATCGACGCCGAACACGCCCTTGACCCGAAATATGCGCGGGCCTTAGGCGTCGACACCGACAATTTAATCATATCGCAACCCGATACCGGCGAACAGGCGCTAGAAATCACCGAAGCCTTGATACGCAGCGGCGCGGTTGACATCGTCGTCGTCGACAGCGTGGCGGCGCTCGTCCCCGAAGCGGAAATCCGCGGCGATATGGGCAGCAGCCATGTCGGGCTCCAAGCAAGGCTCATGAGCCAAGCCATGCGAAAACTTTCGGGCGCCATCAGCAAATCCAACACCACGGCGGTGTTCATCAACCAAATCCGGGAAAAAGTCGGCATCATGTTCGGCAATCCCGAAACCACTCCGGGCGGCCGCGCGTTGAAGTTCTACAGCAGCGTCCGCGTCGAAATCCGCCGCAGCGAGCAATTGAAAATCGGCAACGACATCATCGGCAACCGCACAAAAATCAAAGTGGTCAAAAACAAAGTCGCACCGCCGTTTAAGACCGCGGAAGTCGATTTGGTCTATGGCGAAGGCATCTCGCGCACCGGCGAAATCATCGATTTGGCCGTCGAGCACGAACTCTTGAAGAAGAGCGGGTCGTGGTTCTCCTACAACGATGAGAAAATCGGGCAAGGCCGTGAGAACGTCAAGAAATACTTGCGGGAGAACATCGAACTCCTAGAAAGCCTTGAAACGCAAATTCGCGAAAAACTCAGTATATGAACCAATGGAACCGCCTGCGCCTCAGGCGGTTTTTTTATAGACCCTGAGGGGGATTATGCAAACAATATTGTTTGACTTTTGCGAAGGCGCTAAGGTATAATGAAAAAGTAACTTTGTTTCTACTCATTGCTTTAGAATGCCTTAATCGAAAGGTGTTTTTATAGTCACACATTTATACCCATAGCCGAAACGGAGGAATTAATCATGCCAGAATTAATTGTCTCCGGTTTGCTATTATTGATCGTAGGGATCGCGGCCGGGATTGTCATCCGGGCCATCATGGTGGAAAAGGGCTTTGAAAAGGCCCAGACTCAAGCTAAGAAAATTGTCGATGATGCAATAAAAAACGCTGAACAAAACAAGAAGCAATCACTTTTGGAAACGAAACAGGAAATCCACAATTTGCGCAAGGACTTTGATGAAGAAGTCAAAGAGCGCAAGAAGGAGATTTCCAGTCAAGAGAACAAACTCTTTCAAAGAGAAAAAGTATTGGACAATCGTGCTGTCAATTTGGACAAACGCGAATCCAACATCGACCGTAAAGAAGAGTCTATCGAACAAAAGAAACGTTCCCTCGAAGAAAAAAACAGCAAACTGGACAACTTAATTGAAGAACAAAACGCAAAACTTGAAAGCATTGCAGGTTACACAAGCGAAGAAGCGAAAGACTTGATCTTCAAACGAGTAGAATCAGAGATGAGTCAGGAAATTGCGCAGTTCATTAAAGAAGAAGAAGAGAAAGCCAAAAACGAAGCAGACAAAAAATCGAAACAACTGATGGCGTTCGCCATGCAAAAGTACGCGCAAGATGTGACAAGCGAGGGCACCGTCAGCGTTGTTTCGTTACCGAACGACGATATGAAAGGCCGTATCATCGGACGTGAAGGCCGCAACATTCGTACCATCGAAGCGCTCACGGGCGTGGACTTGATTATTGACGACACTCCCGAAGCCGTCGTGTTGAGCGGGTTTGACCCGGTGCGTAGAGAAATCGCCAAGCGTTCGCTTGAAGCGCTTGTCAGCGACGGACGCATACATCCCGGCCGCATCGAAGAAGTTGTGGAGAAGATGCGCGAAGAAGTGGACCGCTTCATTCGCGACAAAGGTGAAGAAGCCGTCTTTGAAGTCAGCATCGGCAAAATTCACCCCGACCTTGTGAAGCTTTTAGGCCGCTTGCATTTCCGCACCAGCTACGGCCAAAACGTCTTGCAACACTCGATTGAATGCGCCTTCTTGGCCGGCAAACTCGCCGCCGAGATTGGCGAAGATGAAATTCTTGCTCGACGCGCCGCTTTGCTTCACGACATCGGCAAAGCCGTAGACCATGAAGTTGAAGGCTCGCACGTGGACATTGGCGAAAACATCGCCAGCCGCTACAAAGAGCCCAAAGCCGTTCTTGACGCTATTCGATCGCACCATGGCGAAGTTGAAGCCGACACCTTGATTGGTGTGCTTGTCGCCGCCGCGGACGCTTTAAGCGCCGCTCGTCCCGGCGCGCGCAGCGAATCGCTCGACAATTACATCAAACGCCTTGAACAACTTGAATCCGTCTCCAGCAAACACGAAGGCGTCGAACAAGCCTACGCCATCCAGGCGGGACGCGAAGTTCGCGTTCTCGTCAAGCCGGACAAAATCGACGATACACTTGCGCACAAATTAGCCCGCGACATCAAAGCGGACATTGAAAGCCAACTATCCTATCCCGGGACCATCAAAGTCACCGTCATCCGTGAGACTCGCGCTCAGGATGTCGCCAAATAACATGGAAAGCCTTCCGGTACCGGAAGGCTTTTTAGAAGGTGAGTGCTATGGAATATTTCGACCTTTATTCTGAAGAGGGACACTATTTGAACAAAGTCGCCATGCGTGGCCAATCGCTCAAGCCCGGCGAGTACTTTCTCGTCGTGCATGTTTGGATTGAAACCTCAGACGGAAAGTACCTCATCCAACAGCGCAACAAAAAAACAGACCCCGTGCCGTATCAGTGGGCGGTTGTCAGCGGCATCCCCAACCACCAAGAAGCGCCGCTAGAAGCGGCCATCCGCGAAACCCGCGAAGAACTCGGGTTGGGCCTTCTTGATGAAGAACTCTCCAAAATGGCCCGGATTGTGACATCGCACAAAGGCTACAACACCATCACTCATGTTTACCGTGCCAAAAAGGACGTTCGTCCGGACGAACTCTCCTTTGATCCGAAAGAGGTGCGCGATGTGCAACTTGCGACGCATGAGGAAATCGTCAAGATGGTCGAAGAGAACCGTTTTTGGGATTACCGGGAACTGCTCAACTGCGAGGAGTATTTCGACATGCTGAAGGAGAGGAAGTAAATGCGCATACTATTTTTGGGCGACGTCTACGGAGAGGCCGGCCTCAAAGCTGTAGAGAAATTTTTGCCCCAGGTCAAGCAAAGCTATCCATACGACGTGTTTTTCATCAACGGTGAAAACGTCAGCGAAGGGCTCGGTCTCAGAAAGCGCGATTACAAACGCTTGATGGAGTTCGGCGCCCATGCGGTGACCCTCGGCAACCATTCTTTCTCCAAAAAAGAGTTGCTCGATTACATCGAAGAGGCCAACATCGTCCGTCCGCTCAACTATCCCAAGACGACCCCGGGCAAGGGCATGATCGAAATCAACTACAACAACCAAAAAATCGTGTTGATTCAAATCATGGGGCGCATTTTCATGGGCGACCCCCTCAACAACCCCTTCGAAACCTTGGATGCGGCTCTTGCCGAGATCGACGCCGATTGCGTCGTCGTCGATTTGCATGCCGAAGCGACGAGCGAGAAACTCGCCATCGCCCATTATTTGGACGGTCGCGTCGATGCGGTCATCGGCACGCACACCCACGTGGCCACCAATGACGCCATGAGGCTGCCGAAGGGCACCTTCTACATTACCGACGCCGGCATGTGCGGCGCAAAATACGGCATCTTAGGCGCCGACCGCGAAAAGGTGCTGAAACGCTTCACCACGGGCATCCCCCACCGGCTGACTCCCGAGGCGACAAACGTCGTGCAACTCAACGGTGTCTTCATCGACACCGAAGAAGGCCGTATCGAAACCATAAATCTCAGCGATTAACAGGTGATACCATGAACCTTTACGACGAATACTATAAAACTCCGTCTTTTAAACGCGCCCGCAAAAGGCGCCGCAAAGACACCCCGATTGTCGATTTCGACCGGCACACCACCCTGAAAAACATCGGCAAAGGACGAGCCTACCACTTGGCGACCTACGGTTGCCAGGGCAACGAAGCCGACAGCGAAGCGATCAAGGGCATTTTGGAGACCTTGGGGTTTGTCGAGGGCGAAGGCGAAGAAACCGCCGACTTGATTCTTTTGAATACTTGCGTCATCCGCGCCAACGCCGAAAACCGCGTGTTTGGCGAACTCGGACGTTTGAAAAAATACAAACGCCACAATCCGGATTTGCTTCTGGGCATTTGCGGCTGCATGCCGCAAGACGAGTCCGTGATGGAGCGGCTCATGAA
Source organism: Mollicutes bacterium (assembly GCA_003552925.1). Lineage (GTDB taxonomy): Bacteria > Bacillota_I > Bacilli_A > Izemoplasmatales > Izemoplasmataceae > T1SED10-81. The sequence goes on from PUOX01000025.1 coordinate 66,364, forward strand.
AGACTACCCCTACGTTGACATCGTCTTTGGCACGCACAACATCCATCGCTTGCCCGACATCTTGGAAAACGCCGTCTTGAACAAAGAACGCGTGGTCGAAGTGATCAGCGACGAAGGTTCGATTGTCGAAGCGCTCCCGAAAAAGCGTGCCCATCCGAGCAAGGCGTGGGTGAACATCATGTTCGGCTGCGACGAGTTTTGCACGTACTGCGTCGTTCCTTATACCCGAGGGAAAGAACGCTCGCGTTCGCCTGAAGCGATTTTGGAAGAAGTCGACAGCTTGGTGGACGAAGGTTACAAAGAAATCACGCTGCTCGGCCAAAACGTCAATGCCTACGGTCGCGATTTCACCAATCGCACGTATACGTTTGCGGACCTTTTAAAAGCCCTCAACAAAAAGCCCATCGCTCGCGTGCGCTTCACCACTTCGCATCCGAACGATTTCGACGACGCCGCCATCGATGCGCTTTCGCAAGGAGGGAACATGATGCCGCACATTCACCTTCCCGTCCAGTCGGGAAGCGACAAGATTTTGAAGAAAATGAACCGAAAATACACGCGGAAGTCTTTTTTGACGCTGGTTGGAAAACTGAAAAAAGCCATCCCCGGCGTATCCATCACCACCGATTTGATCGTCGGGTTCCCTGGCGAAGAAGAAGAGGATTTCAAGCAGACGCTCTCGCTCGTCGAAGCTTCCGGTTTCGAAGGCGCCTTCACGTTCATCTACTCGCCGCGCAAGGGCACCCCTTCGGCGAAATACCCCGACCATACGCCGATGGACGTGAAAAAAGAACGTTTGCAGACTTTGATCGATTTGGTGAACGCCGGCTACAAAAAAGGCCACGAACGCTTTTTGAACACCGTCGTTCCCGTCCTTGTCGACGGGAAAAGCAAGCAGGATTCGAACATGCTCGCCGGCTATTCTCCGCACAACAAGCTAGTGCACTTCAAAGGCGACGCTTCGCTTGTGGGGAAAATTGTTGAAGTACGCATTGTCGAAGCGAAAACTTGGTTCATGAAAGGGGAACTTGCATGAAAACGCTCCAACCGCTGATTGAGGCTTTGCACGAAGAACCCCTTGTTCGTGAATACCGCGCTTTAGAAGCGCGGCTGCTTTCCGACGAGACGTTGTCAAGCCAATATAAACAGTTGCTCGAAGCTCAAAAGCGTCTCGTTCGCGCCGAGCACAAAAAAGAAGACGCTTCCAACGAAAAGAAGGCTTATGAAACCTTGAAACGCCAGCTTTCCGAGCACCCGCTCATCGACCAGTATCTGACGTTGCAAGAACAACTCAACGATGAAATCCGCATGCTCTTTCAAATGATTGAAGACGCATTGTGCGTCCCTTTTGAAAATCGCTGAAATCCACTTGTAGCTTTACTTTGCATTGATTAGACGCAGCTTTTCGTGTATAATGAAGAAAACGGGCGAAGGAGGGCTTTCTATGACTGGACCCATCCGTAAAGACGAAACGATTGAACTCAACAACAAAAAAGTCCGTATCGACAAGCTCATCGATTCTTTTTCCGTGATTCCCTCTAGTGAGATCATCAAGTATTTGAAAAACAAAGAAATCTATCTACCCAATTATTTGCATAAAGCCCTCATACGCAAAAACATCGCCCCCGTCATCGCCAACGCCGAAAACGACGACAAGTTTTCCGATGAGATGCGCCACCGCCTCAAATGGTTCGATTCGTTCACCGTGTTCCAGCTTGAACGGCTGGCTGAAAGTTACGGTGTGGCCATCAACGTGCGCGAATACAAAAAGGACTTTTGGCACATCATCATCCACAACCGCAACGAACTCGGCATCAACAACCTCGAGTTTGTGCGCCTGCAAAACCTGACGATGAAACATCAGCGCAGCGAGCAGGAAAGTTATGAAACCCTCACCGAAAACTTGCGGGAGATTTATTTCGAGCCGGAAGGCTATTTCGAAGGCTGCCGTGAAAAAGAGGCGCGCGATGTGTTGATTCAGGCGACCACAATGAACGACGTCCGCGACCTCGGCAAAAAGCACGGCGTGCAGATTCCCCGCCGCATCAACAAACAGCAGCTCATTGAAATCATCGCCTTGAAACTGGATTTGAACGACGCCGAACAAGAAGAACTCCGCAAAAAATCCATCCTCGAGCTTGAACGACACGCCAAGGAAAAAGGCATCAACATCTCCATCGAACTGAAAAAAGTCGACATGATCGAGTTCATCTTGCTCAAGCGGAAACAGCAAAACGTCCCCGTCCAAGAAGAGCACGCAAAAATCTTCGAAGGCATCAACATCGAAGAATACTTATACAACACCAAATTTGAAGAGATCGCCCACCGCTACACGTTAGAGCGCCGCAAACGCCGCCGCATGTACCGCAACATCTTGATTTTGCTGATCGTCATCGCGGCCGCTGTTGCCGTGTTCTTGCTTGATCTTATTTAAGTAGGTGTGAGACATGGCCATCGACAAATCCAAATACACACCGATGATGCAACAATATCTCACCATCAAAGAAGACTATAAGGACACTATAGTCTTTTTTAGGCTGGGCGACTTTTACGAGATGTTTTTCGAAGACGCCTACGTCGCAAGCCGCGAACTAGAAATCCAACTGACCTCCCGCGATGGCGGCAACGACGAACGCGTGCCGATGTGCGGCGTCCCTCACCACGCGAGCGAAGCCTACATCAACCGCCTTGTCGACAAAGGCTACAAAGTTGCCATCTGCGAACAAGTTGAAGACCCCAAGAGCGCGAAAACCATCGTCAAACGAGAAATTACGCGCGTGGTGACGCCCGGGACGAACGTTGAAGACGCCGACGCCGAAGAATACTTCATCGCGGCCATCGGGCTGACCGACTATTTTTATACGATCGGATATTTGAACGCATCGACCGGTGCGATGTACGGGCTCAAAATCCCCAAGGACACAAGCGCGCTCATCGGCGAACTCTCGACCGTGCAAGTCAAGGAAATCGTCATCGGGCACGCTTTTGAGAAAAGCTACATCCAGCAATACACCGAGCACGAGGGCATCACCGTCTCCATCCACAACGACACCGAAGTTCCCGACGCCTTCACCCACCTTTACGACCACCTCCCCACTCCGCAAGAACAAAAAACGGTGAAGAGGCTTTTGAGCTACATCATCAAAACCCAGAAGCGGAACTTGCTGCATCTTAAAGAAGTCGAACATATCGAAGCGTCCTCGGCGATGAAGATGGACGCGAACACCATACGGCATCTTGAACTTGTGCGCACGATGATCAAAAACAAGGAAAACGGTTCGCTGTTTTGGCTCCTCAACAAAACCACGACAGCCATGGGCGCGCGCTATCTCAAACGCCAGATATTGCGACCGCTTTTGAATGTGGACATTCTAAAGACACGCTACGATTTCGTCGAAACCTTGAACAAGGAATTCATCGAACGCAGCGAACTCAAAGAACTGCTCAAAAGCGTCTACGACTTAGAACGCATCGTCGGGCGCATCTCCTATGGAAACGCGAACGCGAAGGATCTAGTGCAACTTAGGCGCAGCTTGAACGTTCTCCCTTCGTTCCAAGAACGCCTGAACGCGCTCAACCTTGAGTACGCCACCTTTTTGAGCCAATCCATCGACCCTTTGCCATCCATAACGTCCGAATTGAACGAAGCCCTGCAAGACGATGTCCCCATCACCATCAAAGAGGGCAACATGTTCAAAGAAGGCTACGACGAAACCCTGGACGAGCTTCGCGATGTGCATTTGAACATCAGCGAATGGCTCAAGAACCTTGAACAAGAAGAACGGCGAAGGACCGGCATCAAAAAGCTCAAAGTCGGCTACAACCGCGTCTTCGGCTATTACATCGAAGTCCCGAAAGGGCAGATCGCCAACGTCAAGGACGAATACGGCTACACCCGCAAACAGACCCTCGCCAACGCCGAACGCTATATCACCGAAGCGCTCAAGGAAAAGGAAAAAATCATCCTCTCGAGCGAAGAAAAAAGCGTACAGCGCGAATACGAGTTGTTCATCGCCCTCCGCGACAAACTTCGAAACACGATTCCCGCCCTCCAAAAAAACGCGGAAATCTTGAGCGAAGTCGACATGTTCCTGTCGCTCAGCGAAGCGAGCGAAGCCTACGGCCTTTGCCGTCCGGAACTGACCAAGGAAAAAACCATCGACATCGTCGATTCCCGCCACCCCGTGGTCGAAAAAGTTCTTGAAGAGACATTCATCCCCAACGACATCTTCATGGACGAACAAGTCGACATTCTGCTCATCACCGGCCCGAACATGAGCGGGAAATCGACGTACATGCGTCAACTTGCCATCACCGCCATCATGGCGCAAATCGGCTCCTTCGTGCCTGCCAAACAGGCCAAGCTTCCCGTGTTCGACCAGCTCTTCACCCGCATTGGCGCTAGCGACGACTTGATCAGCGGGAAATCGACGTTCATGGTCGAGATGCTTGACGCCAACCACGCCATCAAAAACGCGACCGAGTCGTCGCTCATCCTTTTTGACGAAATCGGCCGCGGCACATCGACCTACGACGGCATGGCGCTCGCGCAAGCGATCATCGAATACATTCACGAAAAGATCGGCGCCAAGACGCTCTTTTCCACGCACTACCACGAACTGACCAATCTAGAAGAGCACCTGGGTCGCCTTCGAAACATCCATGTAAGCGCCGAAGAAGCCGAAGGCACCATCAAGTTCCACCACAAAGTCGAAAAGGGCAAAGCGGACCGCTCCTACGGCATCAACGTCGCTTCGCTCGCCAAACTGCCTTCCTCGCTCATCCGCCGCAGCCAAAGCATCCTCAAAACCTTAGAACAAGAAGGCCGCTCGCAGACGCAGACGCCGGATTTGTTCACGCTGCACGAACTCGAAGAAGAAAAAGCGCCCTCCCCTTACGAAGAGGCGCTCAAGCGGATCGAGTCTTTGGATTTGGACGACATGAAGCCCATCGAGGCGCTGACGACACTTTACAAGCTCAAAGAAGATTTGAAGAACCGCAAATAAAAACGCATATCGCCGATATGCGTTTTACTTATACACCGTCGTATCTTTTTGGAGAGTGTCGAGCAGCGCGACAAAGCGCTCGATGTTCTCGATGACGCGCTCGGTATGCGTTTCCGAAAGCGGATGCCCGAGTTCGGTGGTGATGAACGGTTTGTAGTCGCGCACTAAGATGACGAGATGGTTGTCGTAAAAATGCGCTTCGGCTTTGCTGCGGTAGAAGTCCAAAAACGTCGTGAGCGCATCGAAGGTCTTATCTTCAAACATGGTCTTACCTAAGAGGGGGTCCTTGGTTTCGATGAAGTATTCCCCGCGTTCGATGGCGTTATTGGCTTTTGATGAGGTTTTGTTATGGAAAAGGATGGGTTCCGTTGCGGCTTTGGGGAAGACGGCGTGGAAGACTTTGCCGGAAAACGTCGCGGTTTGCGATTCGAATGTGCGGAATTTCTTCTTGAAAGGCTCGATCTTCACATACGCAATCTTGTAATCGACGCCGTGACGGACGCCCTCAATGCGCTGCTTCGATATATAGATTTCTTCAAGAGGCAGCACTTTCATGCCCTCGAAAAACGTTCGAGGCAACCCTTGTTCCGGAGAGAAGGTCCCGCCAATCTTTTTTTCAAGGCGCGGTTTGAAAACATTGTGCAAAAAGTCGACCTCGATTTTTTGCAAGACGTCTTTGCTGTGGGTGCGAATGAGGAATCCGCTCCCAAGCATGAGGGCGGTGACAATGTAAAAATACGGGCTGATAAACACGCTTACCAGCAGGAAAATGACGCTCAAAAGCATCAATGACTGGGCAAGAATGAACCGTTTTTCGTGGGTATATTTCGCTTTTTGAAATTCGGCCGGCGTTTTCATGGGCATCTCTCCTTCAAAATGTATTATACAAGAGGAAAGCCGAAACCACAACCGAAATCGCCTGCTGTGAAATTGCGAGAAAACGTGATAAAATAAACAAGACGAACGAAGAAGGTGATTGCATATGGGGAAAATACGACAGCTTGATGAAACGCTCTCGAACATGATTGCCGCCGGCGAAGTGGTCGAAAACATGGCCAGCGTCGTCAAGGAGCTTCTAGAAAACGCCATCGACGCCGATGCGAAGAGCGTTGAGGTGCATTTGCGCGATGCGGGATTCAAAGAAATCGCCGTGATTGACGATGGCGAAGGTATGGACAAAGACGATTTGCGCATGGCCTTCAAACGCCACGCCACAAGCAAAATCAAAACTCATCACGATTTGCACCATATCGGCAGTTTGGGGTTCCGTGGCGAAGCCCTGCCCAGCATCGCCAGCGTCGCCAAAGTCGAAGTCGACGCTTCTTTGGACAACCGCGCCGGCGCTCGAATCGTTGTGCATAACGGCGGGATTGTTTCCGAAGAACAAGGCGACGCCAGAAAAGGCGTGAAGATTCGCATCAAGGACCTGTTTTACAACACGCCCGCAAGGTTAAAACACTTAAAGAGCGAACAACGGGAGCTCGCTTTCGTTGTCGACTACGTCAACAAGATTGCGCTCGCTCACCCGCACATCCGTTTCACCCTGACCAATAACGGCAAAACCCTGTTGAAAACACAAGGCGACGGCGACGTTTTGAAAGTGTTGCACCAAATATACCCCCTCGATGTGATCAAAAACATGCTCCCCTTTGAAAACAAAAACCAATACTTCACCATCAAAGGATACATGTCGAAACCTTCGCACACCCGTTCATCGCGCCAGCACATGACGCTGATTACCAACCGGCGCATCATCCGCAACAACAAGCTGTTAAACGCGGCGCTTGCGGCGTATCGAACCTACTTGCCGGTGCACAAATACCCGATTCTCTATCTTGAAATCGAAGTCGACCCTTTGCTAATCGATGTCAACATCCATCCGCAGAAACTGTCTGTGAAGTTCACCGAAGAGGCGTCCCTTCGCAAATTGATCGAAACTACGCTCGCTTCGCGCTTGCAAGAGGAAGACTTGATTCCTAAAGTGAAACGAACCGAAGAAAAGCCTTCCGAACAATCCGGATTCGATTTCACCGATGCCAACGAACCTTCCAAGCACGCTTCGACGCTTGAAGAAGAACCGTCCCGCCCTCAACAAGAACTTCTACAACAAGAACCTCAAAAAGAAACGAGCGCTTCAAAACCAAAACCTAAGCCGAAACAGCGGTTGCCCTACCTTTCCTACATCGGTCAATGTTTTGGGACGTATTTGCTGTTTCAGGGCGAAGATTCCTTATACATCATGGACCAGCACGCGGCGGCCGAACGGATTCGCTATGAACATTATCTATCGTCGATGAGCCGTTCAAAACCTTCTATTCGAAATCTTTTGACTCCGTTTACGCTCTCGCTTTCGAACCGCGAGATTCTTGCGCATGATTCCATTGTGCCCACGCTGCAATCGTTCGGCCTGCAAACCGAAATTAAAGATGAAACCACCTTGTCGATACTTGCCCACCCCGATTGGTTCAAGGAAGGCGAAGAAGAGGAATACGCCGAACGCATGATCCGACTGCTTATGTCCGAAGAGGAAGTCTCCGTTGCCAAAATGATCGACAAAGTGGCCGCCGATTTGGCCTGCAAGCATAGCGTTCGTGCCAACAAATATCTGAACAAGCATGAAATCGACCGTCTGGTCAAAGATTTAAGGCAGTGCGACAATCCTTTCACCTGCCCTCACGGCCGACCGACCATCCTTTCTTTTTCCACCCGGGAACTTGAAACCATGTTCCAGAGGATCCAATCATGATCGTCTCCATCGTCGGACCGACCGGAGTGGGAAAAACCCGCTTGGCCATTGTGTTGGCGAAACGCTTTGACGGTGAAATTGTCTCCGCCGACAGCGTGCAAATCTACAAAGGTCTAGATATCGGTAGCGCCAAAGCCGGCGAAGCAGAGCGTAAAGCGGTGCCTCACCATCTTCTCGATATCGCGAATCCGAGCGAAGAATACAGCGTCGCCCGTTTCCAAAAAGACGCCAGAGAGGCTATTGAAGATATTAAGAAGCGGCGAAAACTTCCTTTTTTGGTGGGCGGAACGGGCTTTTATCAAAAAAGCGTCCTGCACGATTTCCGTTTTGAGAACACGTACCGCGACAAAACCTTCGAAGCCGAGATGTCCGCACACGACAATGAATCGCTTTACCAACGCTTGAAGCGGCTAGACCCCAAAGCCGCCGCAAACATCCACCCAAACAACCGCAAGCGGTTGTTGCACGCTTTAAGCCGCGCCATGCGCGACAATCCTCTCGGAGAAGAATCCCGCGGCGATACGAAACTCTACGACTATGTCATGATCGCGTTGCACATGCAAAGAGAAACGTTGCATCAAGTCATCGAAGCGCGCGTTGAAGCCATGTTTGAAGAAGGGCTGTTAGAAGAAGCCGAGTTTCTCTACCGGCACCGTCCTTCCAAAGCGGAAGAAGCCATCGGCTACAAAGAGTGCTTCGCGTATTTTGACGGGCGTATCTCTTTAGAAGAAGCCAAAAAGCGCATCGTCATTCATTCCCGCCAGTACGCCAAACGTCAATACACCTATTTCAGGAACCAGTTTGACGCCTACTGGATTACCGTGGATGCGCACTCTTTTGAAGACACCATCGAAGAAGCCGCGAACATACTCAAAACGAAACTGGACAAACAACGATAAGGGGGGACTAAAGCGCCCCCTTTTTTTCGTGAAATGTAAGTCAAAACGCAAAATTTGTAATACAGAAAAATTGTAATACAATTGTAAGCATTTTCTTCCGTTTTTTGCCCGAAATATATTTACTTTTCGGCCTTCATGATTTACAATTTAGTTGGCATTTCAGTTCAAGGAGGGCGCTTTATGAGAAAAGAAATACTGGATACGACCACACTCGATCAAGAAGGCCTCAAAAAGCTTGACGCCTACATCGAGGGGTTACGTGGAAACAAAGAAGAACAACTCATCCATGTGCTGCATCACGCACAACAGATTTTCGGATATCTGCCGAAGAATTTGCAATGGTACATCGCCAATCAACTCAACATGCCGTCGGCCAAGGTCAACGGCGTGGTCACGTTTTATTCGCTGTTCAGCGAAGAACCTAGAGGAAAGTACACCGTCAGTGTTTGCATGGGCACCGCTTGCTTTGTAAAAGGTGCTGAAAAGGTGCTAGACCGCATTTTGGAGCTGACAAAATCGGAAAAAGGCAAAATGAGCGACGACGGACTGTTCACCGTGCAAGACGTTCGCTGCATCGGCGCTTGCGGACTGGCGCCCGTTGTCACCATCAACGAAAAAGTCTACGGCAATGTCAAAATCAACGAAGTCGACGACATCATTCGCCGTTACAAACGAGGTGATCAACATGCGAGTTGAATCTCTAGACGCGCTTAAGAAATGGAAAAGCAAGATTCCATCGACCGACACGAAGTCCATCCGCATCCTCGCATGTGCAGGAACATCGTGTCTATCGAGCGACAGCGACTTGCTCATAGAGCGTCTCAAAGAACAAATTGAGAAGCGCGGACTCGATACGAAAGTGGAACTCGTTCGCACCGGTTGTGTGCGTCTTTGCGGGCAAGGCCCCCTTCTTTTGATGGAACCCGAAGAAATCGCCTACGTCAAAGTGCATCTTGACGATGTCGACGAAATTGTCGAGAAGCACCTTGAAAACGGCGAAACTGTAGAACGGCTTTTGTATACGGACCCGAAGAAAAACGAAATCATCAAAGCCGCAAAAGACATGGACTTTTACAAAAAGCAAAAACGCATCGCGCTTTTGAACTGCGGCAGCATCGACCCTTGGAACATCGAGCATTACATTCAAAACGACGGCTATGAAGCGCTCGCAACCGTCCTTTTGGAAAAGTCTCCGAAAGACGTTGTTGAGATCATCAAAAAAAGCGGGCTTCGCGGCCGTGGCGGCGGTGGATTCTCCACCGGCATGAAATGGGGATTCACCCTCCAAGAAAAAAGCGACGAAAAATACATGATCTGCAACGCCGACGAAGGCGACCCGGGCGCGTTCATGGACAGAAGCATCATCGAAGGCGACCCTCACGCGCTTATCGAAGCGATGGTCATCGGCGGATACGCAACAGGCGCCAAAGAAGGGCTCATCTATATTCGCGCCGAATACGCGACTTCAATCGAGCCACTGCGTAAAGCCATCGAAGACGCCCGCAAGCATGGTTTCTTGGGCAAAGACATCTTTGGTTCCGGCTTTGATTTCGACATTGAAATCAAACTCGGCGCCGGCGCCTTTGTCTGTGGCGAAGAGACCGCGCTTATCCATTCGATGGAAGGACTCAGAGGCGAACCATCGACCAAACCTCCCTTCCCCTCGCAAAAAGGCTTCCGCGGCAAACCCTCGACGGTGAACAACGTAGAAACCCTGGCCAACATTCCCGTCATTCTCCGCAAAGGCGCCGAATGGTTCGCATCCATCGGCACGGAAGACTCCAAAGGCACGAAAGTGTTCGCCCTGGCCGGCAATGTCCGCAACATCGGGCTTGTCGAAGTCCCGATGGGCACCACATTCCGGGAAATCGTCTTTGAAATCGGCGGCGGCCACCCTGAAGACAAAGACATCAAGGCCATTCAAATCGGCGGTCCTAGTGGTGGCGTCATCACTGAAGAGTTCTTCGACACGCCGATCGATTACGATTCGCTGAACTCCATCGGCGCGATGATGGGTTCCGGCGGAATGATTGTCATGGACGAAGACAGCGACATGGTGGAAATCGCCAAGTTCTATCTGGATTTCACCCAGGACGAATCCTGCGGGAAATGCACGCCTTGTCGAATCGGCACCAAGCGCATGTATGAAATCCTTGAACGCTTGACGAACATGGAAGGCGAACCCGAAGACTTAGAGCGCTTGCGGACCTTGGGCGAGAACATCCAAAGTTCCTCGCTATGCGGACTTGGGCAAAGCGCCCCGAACCCTGTGCTTTCAACCATGGAATACTTCGCGGAAGAGTACGAGGCGTACGCCTACAGAACGAAGAAAACCAAATACAGCATCGATGCCGAAAAATGCATCGGCTGTACGAAATGTAAGCGTGTATGTCCGACCGACTGCATCAGCGGCGATGTCCGTCAAGTCCACGTGATTGACGAATCCGAATGCATCGCATGCGGGGCTTGTTACGACGTTTGCCCCAAAGACGCTATCATCAAACCATAGGAGTGGGTAGAAGATGAAATTAATCGATAAAATGATCAACTGTACGGTAAACGGCATGGATATCACGGTGGAAAAAGGCACCTCCGTCTTAGACGCCGCGGCGAAAGCCGGCGTGCACATCCCCACCCTCTGTCATTTGAACCTTCACGATTTGAACGCGGTCAACCAATCGGCCAACTGCCGCGTCTGCGTCGTAGAAGACGAAAACAGCGGTCGTCTCGTCCCGTCTTGTTCGCAAGAGGTCTACGACGGCATGAACATTGAAACGGACTCGTTGAAGGCCGTCATGGGAAGACGCACCTCGCTTGAACTGCTCCTTTCCAACCATCCGCAAGACTGCTTGACTTGCATAAAAAACCTGGACTGCGAACTCCAAAGCCTCGCCCACGAGATGAACATCAAAGAAATCCACTATCAGGGCGAAAAGATGAAACACCCCATCGACACGACTTCGCAAGCCATCCATAAAGACCCGAACAAATGCATCATGTGCCGCCGCTGCATCACCATGTGCAACGACGTGCAAACCGTCGGCGTCCTCTCGCCGCTCAAACGCGGCTTCGACGTCGTCGTTGCCACCGCCTTCCACATGGACATGGGCGACACAAGCTGCACCTACTGCGGCCAATGCGTCTCCGTCTGTCCGACCGGCGCGCTTGCGGAGATGGACGCTTCCTCGAAAGTCTGGAAACGATTGAACAACCCGAAAAAGCACGTCATCGTGCAAGTCGCTCCCGCCGTGCGGGTCGCGCTTGGCGAAGAATTCGGCTACGACCCCGGCGAAATTTCGACCGGAAAGATTGTCAGCGCCCTTAGAAGGCTGGGCTTCGACACCGTCTTCGACACAAATTTCGGCGCCGACCTCACCATCGTCGAAGAAGCAAAAGAGCTTGTCGACCGCATAGAAGGCGGCGGCCCCATGCCGATGCTGACTTCGTGCTGCCCCGCTTGGGTGCAGTTCATCGAACAGCAATTCCCCGAGCTATTGGACGTTCCATCCACCTGTAAATCGCCACAGTCCATGGTCGGGTCGCTGGCCAAGACGTATTACGCCGAACAAAACAACATCGACCCCGAAGACATCACCATGGTCTCCATCATGCCCTGTGTCGCCAAGAAAGCGGAAGCGGCCAGAGAAGAACTCTCCGTTGAAGGGCATTACAACGTCGACTATGTTCTCACCACTCGTGAGCTCGCCCGCATGATCAAAGAAGCCGCCATCGACTTCAAAACGTTGCGCGACGATTCGTTCGACCAGTTGCTCGGCGAATCCACAGGCGCCGCGGCCATCTTCGGCACCACCGGCGGCGTCATCGAAGCCGCCAGCCGCACCGCCTATGAAATGGTGACCGGCAAAGAGCTCAAAAAGGTCGATTTCAAAGACCTTCGCGGCATCGACGGCATCCGCGAGGCGACCATCGAAATGAACGGCACCAAACTGCGCATCGGCATCGCGCACGAACTCGGCAACGCCCGCAAGCTGCTTGAAGACATCCGCGACGGCAAGAGCCATTTCGACGCCATCGAAATCATGGCTTGTCCGGGCGGTTGCATCGGCGGCGGCGGACAGCCTTACCACCACGGCAAGTCCGAAATTCTCAAAAAACGCGCCGAATCCATCTACAAAATCGACATGGGCAGCGAAGTGCGCAAGTCCCACGAAAACCCGATGGTCAAAAAAGTCTACAAAGACTTCCTCGAAACTCCGGGGTCCAAACGGGCGAAAGAACTGTTGCACACGACCTATAGCGCCAAAGAAAGAATCTAAGCTTCCTCCTTAGATCATAAATCAAAAAAGGAACGCCTTAAAAGCGTTCCTTTTTTGGATAAAGGAAGCACCCTTCAAAACGAAGGGTGCATTTTTTAGCCGTGTTTTTCCAAAACGTCGTCGTAGACGGCTTTGACGCGTTTGGCAAGTCCGTAAAGCTTGTCTTTCGGAATCGAACAAAGCGCGACGCGAAGTCCGCCATAGACGTTGACGAAGAAGATGTTGTGTTCTTTCAGCGCCAGATGCAGTTCGTTTTTCACCGCGGCGTTGTCGATGCGAAGGGTGATGAAGAAGCCTTCTTTGTAAGGGTAGACGGGGAGCTCGGTTTCTTTCGCTTCGCGGATGAAAATCTTCGCCCGCTCGCGGAGGAGTTCCAAATATTCGCCTTTTTCTTGCATGTAGGCTTCCTTGACCTCGTTGTTCAAGGCCAGTTCGCTGAAAAGGCGCATTCCGCCGTTGTTCACCGTCGACCATACGCCCCGCGCCGTGTTGGCGCAGGCGTGCTTGAACCGTTTGAGCTCGGGCTCGTTGTTCGAAATCATCACTTGCGCGCCGATGCGCATGCCGTAGGCGGTCATGGTTTTCGAAGCGCTGAAGGCGATGACGCTCAGCACGTTTTCGTTCATGTGCTTGTAGCGTTCGAAATGCTTTTTGTAGTCGTTGCCCAGATGCGTGAAATCGATGTAGGCGATGTCATGCAGCAAAATCACAGGGCCCTTTTCGCTCAAATCGTTCACGAAATCGAGCAGTTCGTCCCACTCGCTTGAGAGCATGGTGTAACCGGTCGGGTTTTGACAGGGGTCGTTGATGAAGGCGAGGACTTTGCCTTGTTTGTCCATCACTTTTTGGCAAGCGCTTTTGAAACTGTCGAGGTTGAAACGGTCGCCTTCGAACAAGGTGTAATGTTCGATTTTCATACCGTGCTGCAACGCAATCGTTTTATAAGGTCCCCAGCCGATGCTCGGGTGGATGACCGTCTCACCGGGGGAAAGCGCGTTTTTCACGGTGCTTGAAAGCGCGCCCGTGCCGCCCGGGGTGGCGACGATTTCGCAGGGGACCTCCAGTCCGGCGCTGTCGAAGAGCCAGCTTCTCACGCCTTGTTGAAACTCGGGCGATCCGGAGATGCTCGCGGCGTAGCGGGCTTTGTGGAAGTCTTCGATTTTGTCGAAGGCGCGATAGACGGAATCGAACGTCAACAAGCCGCCTTCCTCTCTGAAATACGCCCCGAATACACCGTTTACGACGTTTTCTTCACCGTAGGTTTCGATGGCCTTCATCGCGCCTTGGCTGGCTTCGAAGACGACATCGATGATCGCTTGGTCGTGCACGTTTTCGCTGACGAAATGCTTCATTTCTTGTCACGTTCCCCGGATTCGATGAGTTGTTTGAGCGCATTGTGGGCTTCTTTGGGCAGGGTTTCTTCGCCGGTCTGCGATTTCAAAAAGTCAAGACGGCCTTGCATGCGCTTTTTCAGGTTGGTGTGGTAGGTCTTGTTGTCGAAGTCGGGGATGAAGCCTTCGATAGGGGCATAGGATAGGTTCTCGTAGTCGCCGAAGGGTTCGAACGCCAAGTTTTCATCGACGATGTCTTCAATGAGTTTCAAGGTGACCTTGGGCGGAATCTTTTTGTCGAGGAAAAAGCCGGTGTTGATGATGTAGCAATCCACGCCGTGGTTTTCAAAGAGGTCCTTGAAACGGTTGAAATCCTGCTGCAGGGGATAAAGGCGGAATGGATTGGCGTAAGGGGAGAAGGCGAGCTTGTTCGGGTCAGCGCCGTGTTCCGCGCTTGTGCGTTTGGTCGCGAGCGTCGCGCCGAACGTTGAGCCGAGCACCGCATCTTCGACTTTCAAAACCGGCGGGAGAGTGTCGTCTTTCATGATCCAAAAGAGCGCGTTGAACTTCTCTTGGAAAGCGTATTTGCGGTCCGGGGTCCAAAACTTCGATTTGATGGCGCGGCCGTTGCCGTTGCGGATGTCTTCGGTGACGGGGACAATGAGGCCGTCTTCGTCCATCGTCGCGCCGACGTTTTGCATGGTGAGCAAGAAGCGGTTGTCGGCGCTGTTGGTCGGATAGTCTTGGACTTTGTCGAAGTAGGAAGGTTCTAACGACACGGTCGAGAGGTCGTCGTTGTTGATGACGAACGCGTCGTCGTGCAAGACGGTGATGTCGTATTTCCCGTCGTGCTTGGCGTGGGTGATGGTCGACTTGCCGCTGCCGGAGAGGCCGAATACGCCCATGACGAAGGGGCTTTTCCCTTGGCGCTTCAGGCGTTTCAATCCGCCGTGGCAGGCGGTGAAGTTTTGGCGGCTCGCGATCGACCAGGCCATGGTGAGGGAGCCTTTTTTGTGCTCGCCGAAATAGCGCATGCCCAAAAGGCAGGCGCAGTTGTGGTCGCGGTCGAAGAGGGCAAAGCCGCTTTCAAAGCCTTCGACGTAGTAATCGGGGTCGGAATAAAGCAAAATGTCGCCTTCTTCAAACGCCCTGGAGTCTTTGTACATCGCCTTGATCTCGTCGGTGAGAACCTGGAAGTTGAGCATCCACGAATAAAGCGTGTTCTCAAACCCTTCGGGAATCAAGAGATGGGCTTTGACAGAGAAACCTTCGTCGAGCCCGATGACGCAGGTGGCGTGATAGAGCATGCGGTAACGGGACTCGTAGACGGCTTCGCGAACGATTTTGGCGTACTCGTCGCGGTTTTCCTCATCGACGATGCGGCGCGCTTGCGCTTGGCGTCCGGTGATGGCGCCGTCGTTGAAAAGAAGCACTTTCGCATCGGCAGGGAGGCCCATGTCTTCGGGTCGGTAGACCGGAAGGTCGCTGACGATGGTGCCAGGAGAGTTTTTGGCGAGGTTGTAAGCTTCCTCTAAAGTGTTGACTTTGAGGACGTTGTTTTGGTGGTAGACGGTTTCTATGGTGGTGCGGATTTGGTTGAAAAGTTTGGGGGAGGATTTTCCTATCTTTTCACGGGGCAGTTTGCGGGTGGTTGCCATGTAGTGACATCCTTTCTTTATTCAATGTTCCACTGGAAGCGTTGGCGGGTGTCGACGGTGTCTTGGCGCATGTCGATCAGTCGTTGAATACGGCGCTCCGCCATGATGTTGGCCGCTTTGAAGGTGGGGATTTTTTCTTCTTTGCTGATTTTGAAGATTTCCATAAGGCGGTCGTAGATGCCTTCCGTGGTTTGGATGGCGGAAGGTTCGTGATAGCCGATCATTTCGTGGTAGACGTTGATGACGCCACCGGCGTTGATGACGAAATCGGGCGCGTAGAGAATGCCTTTTTCATCGAGCATCTTGCCGTGTTTTTCTTGGTCTTCAAGCACGTTGTTCGCGGCGCCGGCGATGATGTCGGCTTGAAGTTGGGGGATGGTTTCGTCGTTGATGATGGCGCCGATGGCGTTGGGGGAGAAGATGTCGCATTTCTTGCCGTAGATTTCATCGGGCTCAACGTAGGTCGCAAGCGGAAGAAGCTTTTTGAACTGTTCGACCTTCTCTTGGTCGATGTCGGTGAAATACACGCGGCGCAAATCGTGCTTTTTAAGGTGCTGGACCATTTCCTGGACGACGGAGCCGACGCCTTGGAAGGCGATGGTTAGTCCGTCTAGGTTGTCTTGGCCGAGTTTTTCTTTGACGGCGGCTTTCATGCCGACATAGGTGCCATAGGCGGTGAGGATGGTGGTGCTTCCTGCGCCTTTGCGAAGCACACCGGAGACATAGTCGGTTTCTTTGTCCATGTGTTCGCAGTCTTTGAGGGTCATGTTCATATCCTGTCCGGTGTAGACACGGCCTTTGAGGCTTTGGATGTAGCGGCCGTAGGAGCGGAAGAATTCTTCGCTTTTGAGTTTCTTCGGATCGCCGATGATGACCGTTTTGCAGCCGCCGATGTCAAGACCGGCCGCGGCGTTTTTGTAGGTCATGCCTTTGGCGAGACGGGTTACGTCGTAGAGCGCTTCCTCTTCGCTTTCGTAGTTGTAGAATCGTGTGCCGCCGCAAGAGGGGCCTAGGCGGGTGTCGTGGATACAGGTGATGCCTTTGAGGCCGGTGGATTTGTTGTGGAAATAGATGATTTGTTCAAAGCCTTCGTTGGTGTAAGAAAACACCTCGTTGGTAAAATCGTTCTTCTTTTTCATACACGCACTCCTTCTATTATAGTATTATTTTGCGTCCGCAACGAGTGCGGACAATGCGATCGAATAGAACTTGCTGATGTTGGAGTCGGCCCGGCTTGTCAGGACGATGGGCTTTTTCGCTCCGGCGATGACGCTGGCGCTTTTGGCGTTGGCAAGGAACATCATGCCTTTGTAGAAGACGTTGCCGCTTTCGATTTGCGGCATCAAGAGGATGTCGACGTCGCCGGCGATGGGGCTTGTGATGCCCTTGTGTTCGGCGGCCTCTTTGTCGATGGCGTTGTCTAAGGCGAAAGGACCGTCGACGACGGCGCTTTTGATGACGCCGCGGCGGTTGCGGTCGATGAGTTCTTGCGCGTCTAGCGTCGCTTGCATTTTGGGGTTGACCTTTTCAACGGCGGCGATGCAGCCCACAGCGGGCTTGTCGATGCCGATGGCATGGGCGATTTTGACGGCGTTTTCGACGATTTCTTGTTTTTCATCGACGTTTGGTTTTATGTTCATCGCGCCGTCGCTCATCAGAAGCAGCTTGTGATACGCGGGGATTTCCATGACGCTGACGTGGGAAAGTCTTTTTCCCGTGCGCAGACCGTCCTCTTTGGCGAGGGCGGCTTTGAGGATGACGGACGTATCGACATGGCCTTTCATCAAAAAATGGCCGGGGTTTTTGCTGACGAGGCGCACGGCTTTGGCGCAGGCGCGGTCGGCGGAGGTTTCGTGTTCGATGGTGTAGTGGTTTTCGTCGATGTTCAAATCGGAAAGGTTTTCGGAGATGCTGATTTTATCGCCGACCAAAACGGCGTCGATAATGCCTTCTTTTCGAGCCGTCTCCACCGCTTCTAAAACATGCGGATCGTCGGCCATGGCGACAACCAACGTTTTTTTCGATTGCGTTTTAGCTTTGGCGACAAGATCGTCCATGGTTTTCATAGATTCACTCCTTAGTTGTAGGTTTTGGGTTGCTCTTCGCCTTTCAAGACGCGCAATGCGCCGAGGGCGAGCGCTTCCATCTCATCTTCGCCCGGATAGACGAGCGTGTTGGCGATGAAGGAAGTGCGTTCTTTGATGAGTTTGACAAGGTATTTGTCGTAGGCGAGTCCGCCGGTCAGTATGATGGCGTCGACTTCGCCTTTCAACACGGTGGCGCCGCTGCCGATTTCTTTGGCGATTTGGTAGCACATTGCGTTGAAGACGAAATCGGCTTTTTCGTCGCCTTCTTGGATGCGTTTGGCGATCTCGAAGCCGTCGTTGGTGCCGAGGTGCGCAACCAATCCTCCACGGCCGTAGTTTTTGCGTTTGATGTCTTCGAGGGTGTATTCTCCACTGAAGCACATTTTATAAAGCGGGCCCAAAGGCACGCTGCCGCTGCGTTCGGGCGACATGGGGCCGTCGCCGTCAAGGGCGTTGTTGACATCGATGACGCGGCCTTTGCGGTGAACGCCCACGCTGATGCCGCCGCCTAAATGGGCGATGATGAGATTCAAGTCTTTGTAGTTTTTGTCCAAATCTTCCGCGGCCTTCAAACCGACGGCTTTTTGATTCAATGCGTGAAAGAGGCTTTGCCGTTCAATTTCGGGCATGCCGGTGACGCGGGCGATGTCTTCCATTTCATCCACCGCGACGGGGTCGACGATGAAGGCGGGAATGTCTTGCGCATCGGCGATTTCTTTGGCGATGACGCAGCCTAAGTTCGAGGCGTGTTCGCCGCGGACGGCGCGTTTCATGTAGTCGACCATGGCGTCGTTGACGCTGTAAGTGCCGCTTTCGATAGGCTTGAGCATTCCGCCGCGTCCAACGACGGCATGCAGTTCGTCGAACTTGATGTTTTGCTGCTCCAGCGTCTTTGCAATCGCCTTTTTGCGGAAGTCGTATTGGTCGAATATGTTTTTGTATTTGGCGATTTCGTCCGCGTTGTGCTTGATGGTGGTTTTGAAATCGCAAATTTCGTTGTTGAAGACAGCGATTTTTGTGCTGGTGGAACCTGGGTTGATCGCTAAAATTTTGTAAGCCATAAGGTCCTCCTTGAGTGGTTTTTTAACAACAATTTTGATTATAACATGTTAGCGTTTTCACAACAACACCCATTCGGAAAAAAACAAGTGAAGCGCAAAACGCAAAAAAGCGCGTTGCGCGCTTTTTTACAACGGTTTGAGTTTGGCGGTGAAGTGACGCAAGACGGGCGGTTCGTAGGTGAAGGTGAGGCCGCGCAGTTTGTCGCGGTAGTTGTAGACTTTGATGACGCCGTCGGCGACAACGTCCAAGTGGTTGTAGGTATACGTCCTGCGCGGAATGGTGAGGCGCATGAATTCAAGCGGGCTTTGTAAGTTTTCTTTGGTGTCGGGGTCTCTACCTAAAAGGAAGGAGCCGATTTCCACGGCGCGGACGCCGGTTTCTAAGTACAAGGCGTTGACGACGCTTTGCGCGGGAAACTGGTGGTAGGGGATGTGCGGGGCGATGGCCTTGCAGTCGACAAAGACGGCGTGTCCGCCTGTTGGGTATTGGATGGGGACCCCGGCTTCCCTCAAACGGTCGCCGAGATAGCGGACCTGGTCCAGCCTATGCTCCAAATAGTCTTCGTCAAGCGCTTCTTCGAGTCCTACAGCCATCGCTTCCATGTCGCGGCCGCTCATGCCGCCATAGGTCGGGAAGCCTTCTAAGGGCACGATGCGCGTGCGGCAGTATTCGTAGAGTTTTTCATCGTCTTTGATGGCGATGACGCCGCCCATGTTGACAAGGCCGTCCTTTTTTGCGCTCATCAGGAAGATGTCGCCGAGGGCGAGTTGTTTTCGGGTGATGTCTAAAACGCTCAAATCTTCATAGCCCTCTTCGCGTTGTTTGATGAAATAGGCGTTTTCGGCGTGCCGGGCTCCGTCGATGATCAGGGGAATGCCGTATTCGTCGGCGATTTCACGCACCGCGATTTGGTTTTCCATGCTGACGGGTTGACCGCCGGAAGAGTTGTTGGTGATGGTGGTGATGATGCCGGCGATGTTGTCGGCGCCGCGTTCTTCAATGATGCGGCGCAGTTTTTCAAGGTCGAAGTTTCCTTTGAAGGGGTGAAAGGAGCCGGTGTCGAAACATTCTTCGATGACGCAGTCGATGGCGCGCGCGCCGGAAAGTTCGACGTGGGCGCGGGTGGTGTCGAAGTGCATGTTGGAGATGAACGCCATGCCGTCCTTTTTGACAAAGTAGGGCAAAGCGACTTGTTCGGCGCCCCGTCCTTGATGGGAGGGGATGAAATACTTGTATTGGGTGATGTGTTTGACCATGCTTTCCAACCGGAAGAAGCTCTTGCTGCCGGCGTAGGCTTCATCGCCTTGCATGAGCGCGCCCCATTGCCGGTCGCTCATGGCGCCGGTGCCGGAATCGGTTAAGAGGTCGATGTAGACGTCTTCGCTTTTCAAGGCGAAGGGGTTGTACCCGGCGTTTTCAAGCAAAGTCTCGCGCTTTTTCCTAGTGGTTTTCTTGATCGGTTCAACGGCTTTGATACGGTATGGTTCCGCGGCGTAGTCGTTTTTCATATTTTCATCCTTTCTATTGGAAATCACCATGTATCATTATACATGAAACAGGCGGAAATGAAAACGGTTTCTTCAAACTCGCTCGTTGCGTCTACATTGAGGGAAGCGGTTGGGCATGCTATAATCGAATGTACAATGGGAGGGATGCATTATGAAAGCGTTCGAATCTGCGAAACTGGGCGGCATCGCCTTGAAAAACCGTTTGGCGATGGCGCCGATGACAACGTACAGCGGCAACGAAGACCTTACACCCTCGAAAGAGGAACTGGACTATTATGAACGAAGAAGCAAAGACGTCGGAATGGTGATTACCGCCGCCATCAGCGTGAACCGTCACGCTCAGGCTTTTCCTCGGCAAATCACGCTGAAAGACGACACGTTCGTCGAACCTGTCTCCGAATTGGTGCGCACCATCAAAAGACATGGCGCCAAAGCGATCGCCCAGTTGCACCACGGTGGGAGAATGAACGATCCGAGCTTGTACGAAAACAAAGACGACATTGTCTCCGCTAGCGCCGTCAAGGCGCCCAGAAAAGGAGCGCCTACGCCCCGGGCGATGGACGTTTCGGAGATTGAAGCGACGATTGAAGATTTCAAAGCCGCGACGCTTCGTGCAATCAGGGCCGGGTTTGACGGTGTCGAGCTGCACGGCGCGAACACATATTTGCTGCAGCAATTCTTTTCGCCGCATTCAAACATCCGAAGCGACGCCTACGGCGGCACGTTAAAGAATCGCCTACGCTTCATCGGCGCCATCATCGACGGCGTAAGCGAAACGATAGAAAACCATAGCGAACGCCCCTTTATCCTCGGCTACAGGTTTTCGCCCGAGGAGATAGAAGAAGACGGCATCACGATGCAACACACGAAAGAATTGATGAAGTTTATGAAAGAAACGCCCGTTCATTACGTTCATGCCTCCTTGCAACACTACAACCAATCTTCCATTCGCGATGAGCGCAACAAAACTCCTCTCGTCGTCGAACTGCGTGAAGCTTTAGACGGAAAAAAACCATTGATGGCCTCAGGAAACATCCGCACCCGTGAAGATTTGCGACACGCCGAAAAAGTCGGCTATGACTTTTTCGCCGTCGGCCTCGCGCTGCTTGTCGATTCAAATTGGGCCGACAAAGTGGAAAAGGGCGTCACTCCGAATACGACGTTTGAGAAAGACACGTTGCCCGCTCCTCTTTATGAGCGCATGAAAAAGAACCGCAAACGGTTTGAAGAGAAGGGGTATTCCTTCTGAGTCTTGCCCGAGCCTTCAAGTCACGGTATAATGTTCGTGGGAGTGATGCGCATGTATGAACTTGACGTAATCAAACGCACGCAATTGGCCAAAAAATTGGGCGGGCCCCCGATTTTTCACGACGGATTCTTGAAGAAGGCCGTGTTGACAAAAGAGAGCGTTTCGTTGTCGATAGAGATTCTATCCGACAACAACCCCTCACTAGACAAGGACACGTTGGTGACGTTGAAACTCAATAACGTCAAAGAGATCGACTTCACCTCGAGAGAACACAAAGACAATTTGTTCATCATCCACGACCTCGACATCCGCCGCGAGGACGACGGCCTTCATTTGCGTCTTGAAAGCGCTCGCGGAGATGTCAGCGAGTTCATTTTCGAGACGATTGAACTCAGTGAAAACGAATCGCACTAAAAAAACGGACGGGTTACGTCCGTTTTCACTTGCTTTCTTCTTCGAAGGTCATTTTTGTGGCGGGGAAGCCGCCTTTTAGGATGTAGACTTTTTGGAAGCCTTTGCGCAACAGCGTGTTTCCGACTTTGTACGATTTTTTGCCGTTGTCGCAGTAGAGGTATAGCGGTAGGTCTTTGCGCACCTTGGTCTGGTTTTTGTTTTTGAGAATGCGCAAGGGAAAATTCCGCGCCCCTTTGATTTTGTCTTTTTTGAAAGCCTCATCTTTGCGGATGTCGATCAGTTGGCCTTTTCGCATGTTGCGCTTGAATTCGGGCCATTCCATAACGACGAGGTTTTCGTGCTTTTTGTGCGCTTTTGGTCCGAATTTCTTAGAAATCAACGCTCCCAGCAAAAGACCGATTGCGATTGGAAAGACGTAAAACAAAACATTATCCATCATAAACACTCACTCCTACTCGCAAGTATTATAAGAAACCCGCGCCCAAGTGTCAATTTATTTCCTGCGATTTCGCCGTCGGCGTTTCTTTCTTTGAAGCGATGTGGTATAATGGCTATACTTAAACCGCTACATTAGGTGATGTGCATGCAAAAGTTCAAACACTTCCTTCCTTATATATTGGGCGTTCTTGTCGGGTTTTTGACCATACCGACATTCGCTCTCGGTTTCAACGCCGCTTTTTGGGACGCCGCTTTGATTGGCGAGCTTTTGATGATTGTGGCGCTTTTACTGTGGCCGATCTTGATTGTTTCCGTCGTTCTTATGAACGTTTTTCTCCATAAAGAAGACGCCGCACGCCGCAAGCAGTGGTACCGCGCGCTCTATTTGCCGCCGGTCGGTGCGGTGCTGAGTTTGCTGTTCTTGGCGCTGCTTTATACCGTAGTGAATTAGGGGGACCGCCATGAAACGTCTGATGAAGAAATACTTGAAACGCACCCAAAAACCACTGGAAAGCTACAAGATTTTCAAGAAGAAAGTCCCCATCAACAAATGGGCCTTTCTTTTGCTTGGTATCTTTTTGGTGATGCTCGTATACAGTTTCTTAGAACTCTTTGACGCGGTTGGCACCGAATATCTTCCGCTGCCCTACATGGCGATTGTCGGCGGCGTTTTCGGGCTTGGCCCGCTGCTTCACATTCATTGGAAAACGACCCACCGCGTCGTCATTTGCGAAGACGCGTTTGCGCGGCAAAACATCTTCCGGTTCTACAAGCTGATTATGTACCGCGACGTCCGCAAGGTGCGCCACACTAGACGAAACGCATTGAAAATCCGCACGAAACGCAAAACGTTGCACATACCGCTTTCGAAATACCCCTCGGAGATGGAAGTGCTGAAGAGGATTTTCAATTACGAAGGCCATTTCAAACAGCCCAGGAAGCCTTACAAAGTCTTCTTTGACTATGACGAAGTGGACGTGCAGATTCTCAAACCGTCCTTCAGCAAACAAACCTCGCATTTGATCGAGTCCTTTTCCGAATCGTATTTCAATTTGACGCCGGGGTACCTCGACGACATCTCCCTTTACGGCGCGACGGTGGAGAAAGTTCGCTTCGTCGACAAGAAACATGCGGTGTTCGAACTTTCGCACATCGATTTGAAAAAAGACCACCCCGACAACACCGACTTCACCGCAAAGCAGACCGACGAAGCGGTGATGATTTTCGAAAACGTCATGCATGTGGAAATTTTCAATCTCGGCAAAAGCAAGCCCGCGGATGTGGAGCTTCTCGGGACGGGGTTTGACGATTTGAAGAAAGTCGCCCGCAAGACCGATGTCTTCTCGGCGAATTTCAAACCACTGGAAGAACGGATGAGCCTCGATTTGACCTTGGCCTCGGGCGCAAGCAAAAAACGCGTGCGCTTCACCTTCAAAGACGCCATTGTGGGCTTTAACAAACTGGAAAAAGACGCTTGGTTCGAAAGACAGTCGTGAAGTATGGACAACCTTGATGAAAGTCAGTATAATAAGGCATATTTAGGAGTGATAGCATGAGTGTAATAACAAGCAATGATTTCAAAACCGGATTGACCATCCAACATAACGGCAACTTGTACCAAATCATCGAGTTTCAGCACGTGAAACCCGGAAAGGGCAGCGCCTTCGTGCGCAGCAAGCTCCGCAACCTGCGCAGCGGCACCATCACCGAAAAGACATGGCGCGCTGGGGAAAAAGTGGAAACGGCCTTGATCGAACGCCGTCCGATGCAATTCATCTACGCCGATGGCGATACCTACGTCTTTATGAACAAAGAGACCTTTGAACAACTGGAATTGAACGTCAAGCAAATCGAATACGAACGCAACTTCCTCGTTGAGAACATGGACGTTGAGATTCGCATGTTCGAAAGCGAGGTTTTGGGCGTCGAACTTCCCGAGAAAGTCACGCTTGAAGTCACCGAAACCGTGCCGGGCGTGCGCGGAAACACGGTCACAAACACCACCAAGGACGCAACGCTTTCCACCGGATACAAGATTCAGGTTCCCCTGTTCATCAACGAAGGCGACAAAATCGTCGTCAACACCGCAACCGGAAAATACAGCACCAAGGCCTAAGAGGAGTGAGTCCCATTGGATTATAGTGCGCTCTTGCTTGCACAAGAGATTCCACCGTTCAGCTTCGTGTTGTTGGTCATCCTCTTGTTGATTTCAAGTTTCTTTTCCATGAGCGAAACGGTGTTTTCTTCTTTGAATCCGATTCGGATGAAAAACTATATCGAAGAAGGTAAAAAGGGCAGCAAGCAAGCTTTTTGGATTCACGAACGCTTTGACAAGGCATTGACGACCATTCTTGTCGGCAACAACCTCGCAAACGTCGCGCTTGCGACGGTGAGCGCCGGCATTTTTGCGCGTATTTTCATCGACCAGGAAACGTTGGTCACCATTTTCAACACCGCGGTGATGACGACCATCATCCTGATATTCGGCGAAATCGTTCCGAAGAGTTTCGCGAAAATGTATTCGAACCAAATCGCCATCAAAATCAGCGGCCCGCTTTTGTTGATCATGAAAGGCCTTTGGCCGATCACGTTTGTCTTTTTGCAAATCAAAAACCTTTTTTTGCGGGAGGACAACCGCGTGACCATCAGCGTCAGCGAAGGCGAACTTGAAACCATCATCGACACGATGGAAGAAGAAGGGTCCATCGACGAAGAAGAGGCGGAGATGCTTCAAAGCGTGCTGGACCTGGATGAAAAGAAAGTCTACGAAATCATGACGCCGCGGGTGGATATGGTCGCCGTCGACGTCGAGGAAGACATCGATTCGGTGCTGGAGAAATTTTTCGAGAACCAGTTTTCGCGTTTGCCCGTTTACGAAGGCGACCGCGACACCATCGTCGGCATCTTGAACGAACGTGATTTCTTCACGCATCTGATCAAAAAACAGCCCATCGACATCCGCAAAATCATGAAACCGCCGGTGTATGTGTCGAAATCCATGCGCGCCGATACGTTGATCGAGACCTTGCAAAGGGAAAACACGCATCTCGCCATCGTCAGCGACGAGTTTGGCGGCACAAGCGGCATCGTGACCATGGAAGACGCCATCGAAGAACTTGTCGGCGAGATTTACGACGAACATGACGATATCGACGACGAATTCCTGAAACAAATCGGGCCTCATGAATACGGCGTCAACGCCGATATAGAACTTGGCGATTTGTTTGAAGAACTCAATTTGGGCGAGCCGCCTTCCAAAAGCGAAAAAACGCTTGCAAGCTGGCTGTTCGAACGCTTTGAGTCGCTGCCCGAGGTGGACATGAAGTTCACCCTTCGTCAAACCATGATCACCTACGACCACGAAGAAGACGTCAAGAACTTCGATTTGACCTTCATCATCAAAGAAATCAAAGAACGCCGCATCAAGTATGTCCACATGCTTGTCGAACCGGTATCGGAGGAAGAGTAGATATATGGAGCGCATCCAAAAACTCATCGCACAAAGCGGGCTCTGTTCCCGCCGCAAAGCCGAAAAACTGATCACAAGCGGACGCGTCAAAGTAAACGGCCGCACCGTGCAGGCCTTGGGGGAAAAAGCTTCTCCTTCGGACACCATCACCGTCGACGGCCATCCCATCAGTTTTGAAGACAAAGTGTACTACGTGCTTTACAAACCGGAAGGCTACGTGTCCACGGTCAAAGACGACAAAGGCAGGAAAACCGTCAAGGACCTCGTGCCTTCCTCAAAGCGCATCTATCCGGTCGGCCGCCTCGATTACGATTCTTCGGGCGTGCTTTTGATGACCAACGACGGCGATTTGACCGCCGCGCTGACCCACCCCCGTTACAACATAGAAAAAGAGTACGAAGTCACCGTCGAGGGGTTCCTGCGCAAAGAAACTTCGCGGAAAATCCGCCGCGGCATCACGCTCGAAGGACAGATGACCAAGCCCGCGAAAATTCGCAAAGTTCAATACAACAAGCAGAAGAAGCGAACCAAACTCAACCTCACCATCACCGAAGGCAAATACCACCACATCAAAAAAATGTTCGAGCATTTCGACCATGAAGTGCTGAAACTCAAACGCATCCGCTTCGCCTTTTTGACGCTTGACGGCCTTTCGCGCGGCGACCACCGCCGGGTGAAAATCCATGAACTCAAAAAGCTGCGCGTGCTCGTCGAGCGCGAGCGGCGCCGCGCTCAAGCGTAACGCTTGCACAACCATTGAAACCACGCTTGCGCTTCCTACAATCGATTCTGCGATGCGGAGGCGCTTTTTCATGCAACCGTTTACTTGAAAATGACGGGTGTTCAAACGCCTGATATGTGGTACAATCGAAAGTGGTGACTTTGCGATGAAAGAAGGGTTTCCGATGAAAAGACTGAACTCGTTTCAAAAAGACCTTTTGATTTTGGTTTCGCTGTTCTTGGTTCACTTGATGTTCACCCTCGTGTTCCCTTTGCGTTTTTCAGGCGTCATCGAAGAAGCGGAAGTGACCTCGCAGTGGTTCGGCTTGCGCGTAGAAAATGTGGCGAGCGGAGAAACCTACACGCATGTGCCGGCCCTGTTTGTCCTGTATGTGTTGGTGCTGGCGGTTCTAATCTTGAAAAAAGATAAGTCGCTAACGCTCATTTACGGCTTCGGCCTCGTCTTGCTTGCGAAGTTCACCTATTTGTCCCAGCTTCTCGACCTTCGCGGCGCGCAAGAGAGTTTGCGCATCGACGGCGCCTTGATGCGCACCGTTTATGTCGACGGCGAAGTCGCCGCGCAAGATATAAGCCTCTATGTGCTGTTGATTCTCATATTCATCAAGTCCGCCATAGTGGTCTATCAATATGTCTCTAAGCGTTTGAAAAAGAGCGCGCTCCATAAGGACGCATACCAAAACCATGAAGAAACGGCCCAATAGTTTCGTACAACCGCTGCGCTTTCATCGTGAAAGCGCAGTTTTTTTATGGGCCTTGGGAAACTTCACACAAAAAAAGGTTACGGAAAACCGTAACCTTTGACTTAGAATGGAATGGGAGAATCGTCTTACATCAAGACGACAAAGACCAAGGAAATGATGGTCATCAATTTGATCAAAATGTTGATGGAAGGACCGCTTGTGTCCTTGAAAGGGTCTCCGACCGTATCGCCGGTGACGCTCGCTTTGTGGGCGAATCCGCCACGGTCGCCGTGGTGGCCTTCTTCGATGAACTTTTTGGCGTTGTCCCACGCGCCGCCGCTGTTGGCCATGAAGATGGCCATGCTGATGCCGCTGGCAAGTGCGCCGGCAAGCAATCCGCCGAGTGCCTCGGGGCCGAGGGTGAACCCGACAAGCAGCGGCGTTGCGACGGCCAAGACTCCGGGGGCAATCATCTCTTGCAATGCGGCTTTGGTTGAAATGTCCACACAACGTGCATAATCGGGCTTTTGCGTCTTGTTCATGATGCCGGGCATGTCGCGGAACTGACGGCGGACTTCGTCGATCATTTTCGACGCGGCCCGGCCGACACTGCTCATGGTGAGCGAACTGAACAAGAACGGAAGCATCGCTCCGATTAAGATGCCAACGATGACCGCAGGAGTCGCGACGTTGATGCCTTCTAAGCCCGCGGCTTGCACGAACGCGCTAAAAAGCGCAAGTGAAGTCAACGCGGCGCTGCCGATGGCAAAGCCTTTGCCGATGGCGGCGGTCGTATTGCCGACGCTGTCGAGTTTGTCGGTGATTTCGCGCACGCCTTTGTCCATGTTCGACATTTCGGCGATGCCGCCTGCGTTGTCGGCGATAGGGCCGTATGCGTCGATGGCGATGGTCATGCCCGTGGTCGAAAGCATGCCGACGGCGCTAAGGGCGATGCCGTAAAGGCCCGCGACATGATACGCAATGACGATGACAACGCTGATTAAGACAATGGGCACGGCGGTCGATTCCATGCCGATCGACAATCCGCCGATAATGTTGGTGGCATGGCCGGTTTCCGATTGTTTGGCGATGTCTTTGACTTTTTTGTATTCGCTTGATGTATAGATTTCGGTGATGATGCCGATCATGATGCCGACGAACAAGCCGGCAATGATGGCAAGGAAAGGTCCGTAGTTTTCAAAATAGCCGTTTTGCACATAGAACCAAGTGAGAAAAAGCGCAAAAATGACGAACAACCCGCCCGCCACATACGTGCCTTTTTTCAACACCTTGTGGGGGGAGTCCGCTTCCTTGGTGCGGATGGTCATCGTTCCGAGAATGGATGCGATGATGCCGAATGCGGCAAGGAATATAGGGAACAGTGCGCCTTCGGCGCCCAACCAGAACATTCCGAGCGTGATGGCGGCAATGAGCGACCCGACAAACGACTCAAAAAGGTCCGCGCCCATTCCGGCCACGTCGCCGACGTTGTCGCCAACGTTGTCGGCAATGACCGCGGGGTTGCGGGGGTCGTCTTCGGGGATCCCGGCCTCAATCTTGCCCACCAAGTCTGCGCCGACATCGGCGGCCTTGGTGTAGATGCCGCCGCCCACGCGGGCGAAAAGCGCAATGCTTGAAGCGCCGAGCGCAAAGCCGGTCAATACGTCGAACGTGTTTTCCAAAGTGAGGTTAAATATGTAGATGCCCGCGAAATAATAAAGGATGAGCCCGGTCAGTCCGAGACCGACAACGGACATGCCCATGACCGCGCCACCGCTAAAGGCTACGTCCAAGGCTTTGTTCATACCTTCTTTTTGTGCGCTGGTGGCCGTGCGGGAGTTTGCGGCGACCGCTCCCCTCATACCGAGGTAACCCGCCAATGCACTCAACAAAGCTCCGAACGCGAAAGCTCCAGCGGTAATGAAATCAAGCGCGAAACCGATGATCACAAAAAGAATGACGACAAAGACGGCAAGGATTTTATACTGACGCGCCATGAAAGCCATTGCGCCTTCCCGGATGTATCCGGAAATCTCAATGACTCTGGGGACTCCTTTTTCAATACGTTTGATTTTGATAAAAAGGGCCAATGCGTAGAGCATGGCCACGACGCTGAACACAAGAGCAACGCCGACAATGCTGTTCATGGGTATGTTCATACAATCACCAACCTGTTGTCATAATATCTTCGTTAATATATCAAAACAAAGAGACGAAATCAAGAGAAATAAGCAAACCACGACGAATTTGGCTCGTTAAAAGTATAACAAAAAGCGTTTTCATTATCAAGAAACAAATATTTTTGTTAGAATAAATAAATTGTGAACAACCTTTGAAATCTTCTCCCAAATGAAATAAAATAGGGTTATTGAAAACAAACCATCTGTGGTATAATGGTGTTGGTTTGAAACGAGGTGATCGAATGAAGACTACGCAAATAGCTATTGACGGCCCTGCGGGTGCCGGAAAAAGTACCATCGCGAAATTGGTGGCGAAGCTATTTGACTTCACCTACATAGACACTGGCGCGATGTATCGCGCCATTACATTGAAAGCGATGCAGTTGAACATTGACCTAACCGACAAAAACGCTTTTGATTTCCTCGATCAAACGCGTTTTGATTATAAAAACGGCGACTTGCACATGGATGGCCAGGACGTCAGCAAAGCCATCCGCTCCCGTGAAGTTTCCAACAACGTCTCCCTCGTTTCTTCGCACCGCATCGTCCGGCAAAAGCTCGTTGAAAGGCAACGCGAGCTGTCGGAAAACCTAAATGTTGTCATGGACGGCAGAGACATCGGCTACAACGTTTTACCGGATGCCGATTACAAGTTTTTCCTGACCGCGGACGTCGCCACCCGCGCCGGCCGCAGGTTCAAAGAAAACGAGGAACAAGGCATCCACATCCCATTGGAGGATTTGAAAAAAGAAATCATCGCCCGCGACGATTTCGACACGAACCGCTCGCACAGTCCGCTCAAACCGGCAGACGATGCCGTCATTATTGATTCATCGAACATGCGCATCGAAGATGTCGTAAAAACCATAGAATCGAAAGTTAAGAGAGGTAGATAATCATGAAAATCAAGAACATTGAAGAAGGAAAGACCGTAAAAGGCACCGTCTACGACGTCAAGGACAAGGAAGTCATCGTCGATATCGGATACTCGACCGAAGGCACCATCTACCTTGACAGGTTAACCCGTTTGGATGTCGACAGCTGCCACGACGTCGTCAAAAAAGGCGACGAAATCGAAGCCGTCGTCCAAAAGAAAGACGATGAAGCGGGCGTTGTTTTGCTCTCCCGAGTAGAAATCGAACAACAAGAGCTTTTTGAAGAACTTCAAAATAAATTTGAAAACGACGAAGTGTTCGACGCTACCGTACGCAGTGTGTTAAAAGGCGGCTTGAAAGTCCGCGCGCACGGTTTTGACATGTTCATGCCCAAAAGCGAAGTGTCCATGGAATACACCGAAGATTTTCAACCCTACGTCGGTAAGACCATCCCCGTGAAAATCATTGAAATCGGCCGCAAAAACAATCGCATCAAGATTGTGACGTCTCACCGCGCCGTCCAACGCGACCAAGCGAAAATCAAAAAACAAGAAGAGCTGAAAACCATCAACGAAGGCGATGTCCTAGAAGGCACCGTTGCCAAACTGGCCCCTTACGGAGCGTTTGTCCGCTTCGACAAAGTCGAAGGGTTGCTGCACATTTCCGAAATGTCGCACCACCGCATCAAAAAACCCAGCGATATCGTCAAAGAGGGCGACACCGTAAAAGTCAAGGTCATCGGCGAAAAAGGCGACAAGCGTTCGCTTTCGATGAAGGCTTTAGAGCCTACGCCCTGGGAGAAATTTGCAGAAAAACACAAGCCCGGCGACCGCGTCAAAGGGAAAGTCGTCAAAAAGATGCAGTTCGGCATTTTGGTCGAAGTCGACCGCGACGTGGCCGGCATCGTCCACAAGAACGATTACTCCTGGAACCCGCGTTTCAACTTGGCCGGCAACGTGAACGTCGGCGACGAGATTGAAGTGCAGATTCTTTCCATCGACACCGAAAACCGCAAGATGCGTCTTTCCAAAAAACATCTTGATTACAACCCTTGGGAAGACGTCAAGGTCAAAGTCGGCGACGAAATCTCCGGCGAAGTCAAAGAGTTGCAATCCCGCGGCGCTTTGATTGAGACCCACGGCGTCGAAGCGTTCCTGCCGATTTCCGAGATTCAGGAATCTCACGTTGAACAAGTTGGCGACGTCTTGAGCGAAGGCGACGTCATCAACGCCATCGTGCTGAAGTTCAACAAGGAAAACTGGCAAATGGTCGTCAGCAAGAAAGCCTACGACACCAAGAAAATTCGCGACGAGTACAAGAAGCATCTCAAAAGCGAAAACAAATCCGAACAATCGCAAACGCTCGGAGAACTATTCGCCGATAAATTCAAAGACATGAAAAAATAAAGGGATGAAGGCTTATGATTCCATCCGTCGCTATCGTGGGCCGGCCCAACGTCGGCAAATCCACGCTTTTCAACCGTATCATCGGTGAACGTCTCGCGATCACCGATGAAACACCCGGTTTGACCCGCGATCGCCTATACGCGAAGGCGGAATGGCTGACACGCACCTTCAATATCATCGACACCGGGGGCATCGATTTTGACGATGCCCCTTTTATTCATGACATCAAAGCGCAGACCGAAATTGCCATCGACGAAGCGGACGTCATCGTCTTTGTCGTCGATGTGCGCACCGGACTCACCGACGAAGACGCCTTCATCGCCCGCATGCTCTATAAAGCCGACACACCCGTCGTTTTGGCCGTCAACAAAGTCGACGACGTCACGCTCAAAGACACCCTGTACGAGTTTTACGCCCTTGGACTCGGCGACCCCATCGCCATCAGCAGCGAACACGGCACCGGGACCGGAGACTTGCTCGACAAGGTCGTCACCATTCTTCCCGATTCAAAGCCCGACCCCTACGAGGAAGACACCATCAAACTTTCTCTCATCGGCCGGCCCAACGTCGGCAAAAGTTCTTTGATGAACGCGCTTTTGCAAGAAGAGCGCGTCATTGTCAGCGAAATCGAAGGCACCACCCGCGACGCGGTCGATTCCGTCTTTGAAAAAGACGGGCAAGAATATGTCGTCATTGATACAGCCGGACTCCGCAAGAGGGGCAAAGTGTACGAGAACGCTGAAAAGTACAGCGTGTTGCGCGCCTTGAGCGCGATTGAAAGAAGCGACATCGCGCTCGTGCTCATCGACGCGACCCAAGGCATCATCGAACAGGACAAAAAAATCGCGGGGTATGCACTGGAGGCCGGGAAGCCCGTCATCGTCGTCGTCAACAAATGGGACGCCATCGACAAAGACGGACGGACCATGAACGAATGGGAAAAAACCATCCATGCGCATTTCCAGTTTTTGCACAACCCGCCCATCATCTTTCTCTCCGCGCTCACCAAAGCGCGGATCAACACGCTTTTCCCCGTCATCCGGGAGATGTATGAGGATTACACCAAGCGCGTCCAGACCTCGGTGTTGAACGACATCATCGTCGACGCGTTCCATTCCAATCCCCCTAAAAGCCATAACGGCGGCATTGTCAAAGGCTACTACGCCACGCAGGTCGGCATCAAGCCGCCGACGTTCATCCTGTTTGTCAACGACACCCAATGGATGCACTTCAGTTACGAGCGGTATTTGAAAAACCGCATCCGCGAAGCCTTCGGCTTCCGCGGCATTCCAATCAAAATATTGTTGAGGAGGCGCGAATAGCATGAAAGTGAGCGTCATCGGCGGTGGGTCCTGGGGGCTCGCCCTATCCAAGGTTTTAAGCGACAACAACCATGAAGTGCTCGTATACGACGTTGACCGCGACATCATTCGTCACGTCAACGAAAGACACCTGTGCAAGCAGCTCGATATCGGCATCCCCGAGGACATCCGGGGGACTATGGATTTGAAGGAGTTGAAGGATTTTGCGGACACGATGCTCTTTGCCGTGCCCACAAAAGTGTTGCGGCGCGCCATTGAAGACGTGGTTCCCCATCTTTCAAACCAAAAACTCATCATCAACGCCGCCAAAGGCATCGAGCCCGAAACGTTCAAACGAAATTCCGAAATCTTTCAAGAGATGATACCCGCAAAGTATCTGAAAGGGTTTGTGGCCTTAAGCGGTCCAAGCCACGCCGAAGAAGTCATCCGCGGCATGACTACCTTGATCACCAGCGCTTCCGAACGCGAAGAAGATGCCTGCTTTGTGCAGGATTTGTTCCACAACCAGCAGTATTTCCGCGTGTACTCGAGCACCGATTTGAAAGGCGTCGAACTAGGCGGTGCGCTCAAAAACATTTTCGCCCTCGCCGCCGGCATCGCCAAAGGCCAAGGACACGGCGACAACGCCCTAGCCGCGTTGATTACGAGAGGGCTTGTGGAAATGGGCAAGCTCTTTGAAGCTTTAGACGCCAGCAAGGACGCTTTGATGGGTCTCTCCGGCATCGGCGACTTGTTCGTCACCTGCACTTCGGAACACTCCCGAAACTATCAAGCCGGCTTGAAAATCGGTTCCGGAAAAAACTTGCACGAGACGCTCGATTCCATGACCATGGTTGTGGAAGGAATTCGCACTTGCGAGGCCGCTCACGCATTAGCCAAAGCGCGCAACATCGACACTCCCATCATCAACGCCATCCATGATGTCGTTTTTGACCGCGTGGAGCCGAAAAAGGCCTTTGCCCAACTCCTCTCCCGCGAGTCCAAACCCGAAAGAAAGCCTTAAAAAGGGTAAAAAAACTTGGATTTTTTCTCAAAATGGGCTTGATTTCCTTGCAAACCCTATAATGACTTGCTATAATGAGCGTAGTAAAACAAAAGAGGAGGGAATTAGAACGATGAACAAAACAGAATTGGTTGCAAAAATTGCAGAAGTATCAGGACTTACTAAGAAAGATGCAGAAGCAGCTCTCAACGCTACACTCGGCGCCATCCAAGACTCTTTGGTGAAAGGCGACAAAGTTGTATTGACTGGGTTTGGCACTTTCGAAGTTAGAGAGCGCAAACCACGTGTAGGTCACAACCCGAGAACCGGCGATTCGATTTCTATCCCTGCGCAAAAATCACCAGCGTTCAAAGCCGGAAAAGTCTTGAAAGACGCAGTCCGCTAAAAGCATCAATAAAAAAAATACCATAGAAATATGGTATTTTTTTTGGGAATGTGGTACTTTTTTTAATGAAGGTGGTGGGTGAATGTGGAACCGAACGAGTACTTAGACGAAAATCTTCTCGACGCTTTGCTGGAGGAAAATCTCGGCAGTTTGGAACGATACGACCTTTTCGCCTGTGACGCACGCGGTCAAAGTTTGTTGTTTTATGCAATACGGCAAAAGTTGTACCGCGTTTTTATGTATCTGCTCGAACGGGGACTCGACGCCAACGGCGCAAACCATTTCCAAGACACCCCGTTGCATGTCGCTTCCTACATGGGTCAAGCGGATATGGTTTCGGCTCTTTTGGAACAGGGCGCCGACATCGATGCCCGCAACAAAAAAGGTATCACCCCGTTGATGTTTGCGGCGAGGAAGGGCGATCTGCCTACGCTTGAAACCCTGTTAGAAGCGGGCGCCGATTTGTCCGCCCGCGACAAAGAGGGCGCTTCGGTGACGTTCCACGCCGTCCGCAGCAAAAAACACGAAGTCTTCGATTACCTTCTCGATGCGGGGGCAAGCCCCTACGTCTTCACCGCCCAGCAAGAAACGCTGCACCACGCCGTCGCCGCATACGGCACACTGTCGATGCAAAAGCGGCTGTTTGAAGAAAAACTCACCCCTTATCTCAAAAACCTATACGCCGTCTCGCCGCTTCACGAAGCATCAAAGCGGAGCGACAACGCGATGGTCGACAACTTGCTTTTTTACGGGCTTTCGCCTTCCGACCGCGACCGCTTCCAAAACGACGCCTTCGATTACGCCCAGGAAACGGGCGACGTATCCATGCAGCTTTACCGCTTCGAGCATCGACCGAAGATTCGCGAAAGCCTCGGGTCTTTGCCGCTCCATAAGGCGCTCCGGCAAGGCCACCTTGACGAAGCGGAGGTTTTGATCAAAATGCGCAAAGGCATTGACCAAAAAGACTGCTTTTACAACAAGCCGCTTTTTTACGCGCTTTTGAACAAGGACACCGACCTCGTCAAAGCGCTTCTTGACAGCGGTGTCTCCGGGTTCGACATCGACGCCTTCGGACATAGCGCCATATTTTATGCGATTCTTTTGAAAAACCTTAAAGCGATCGAGTTGCTGCAAAGCAAGAAAAAAGACGTTTTGGACAAGCCTGCGAAGAGGTTGCTCAAAACGTCGGATCCAAGCATTCGCGAACAGTTCGCCTAAGCCACGGTGAACATGAGAATCAGCTGAAGGATGTTCCATAGCGTGTGGCCGATGATGACGACGAAAATCATTTTTCCCGAATAGTAATACATGAAGGAAAGAATGATGCCCAAGGATAGATACGGAAGCAAATTCAACACGCGAATCGGGTCTTGGAAGACGAATTCCAAATCGCCAAGAAAATGAAGCATGGCGAAGACCAAACTGTTCAAAAAGATCGCGGCGAGGTTTCCGTATTTTTTGAAAAAGAGCGAGTAAAGCCCTTTGCGGAAGACCAACTCTTCAAGCACGGGGGCGAAGAAGCCGGCGAAAAGCACAAGGGCCACAATGTCGTACCACGCCCCGCCTAGAATCATCTCGAGCGCCGCTTGGTTTTCCGCGGCCATGTCGTGACCGGCAAGTTGGAAGATGCTGGTTGTAATCATGTTGGCGGCAAACATCAGCGCCATCGTCAAAGCGACCAAACCCCAGGAACGACGGGGGTTTTGCATGAAGTAGACCCACTGGTTTTGAAACAAGTAGATGTAGGCCATATGCACGACGATGACGGTGACCGCCGCATACCAGGCAAGATTGCTGAGTGCGGAAAAGGTGATCATCATCGCTTCGTCTTCAAAAACGCGCGGGAACACCACCATGACGACGACTTGAAACGCGTATATGGCGATGAGGCCGAAAAGGTAGACCTTTAGTATTTGTTTGTCCAAGGGCTTGGTTTTCATATACGTCGCACCTCACTTCATTCTATGACATTATACCACAAGCTTCACTCCAGAAAAACCCATATATGCCACATTCTCATTGACAAGGCAAGTCTTTATGGTATTATAATGTCAATAGTATTTAATTCTAAGCAATAATGCAAAGTTGGTGAGTCTTTATGGCGAAGAAAACATTTGCGGTCATTGGTTTGGGTCGCTTCGGCATGAGTGTCGTTGAAGAACTGATTCAAAGCGGACATGAAGTGTTGGTGATCGACAACAACCAGGACCGCATCGCGAAAATCGCAAAAGTTGCGACGCATGCCGTCGTTTTGGACACGTCGGATGAATCCGCATTGCGCGAGGTCGGTATCCAAAGCATCGACCATGTCATCGTCGCGATCGGCAAAGATATCAAAAACAGCATTCTCACCACCTTGATTTTGAAAGAAATCGGTGTCAAGCGTATTACGGTCAAGGTCCAAAACGCCTACCATGAAAAAGTCGTGCAAAAACTCGGCGCCGATGAAACCATCCAGCCCGAACGCATCACGGGAAGGCGGTTGGCCCATCAGGTCATGTCCGACAACATGCTTGAATATTACGATTTGAGCGAACATCACAGTTTCGTCGTCGTGAAGGCGACGCCCAAGCTGATTGACTCGACGGTGGCGAACCTCGACATTCGCGACCGCTTCCATTTGAACCTTGTGGCCATCAAGCGTGATGGCGACATCCTCATCAGCAAGCCTGAGGACGTGTTCCGCGAAGGCGATCAGCTGCTTTTGGTCGGGGCCAACACCGACATTCAAAAATTCACGATTTGGAGCGAAAAATAAAAAGGCCTTTTTTTCAAAGGCTTTTTTTGTAGAGGTGCCCAATGAAAAAAATAGTCCTCGCCACCCAAAACGAGCACAAGATTCAAGAAATCGCACCGCCCCTTGAAGCTTTGGGCTTCGAGGTGCTAAGCCTTGCCGAGTTTGAAGAATACGAAGCGCCGAATGAAACCGGCAAGACCTTTTGGGAAAACGCGCGCTTGAAGGCGCGGGCCCTTCGCAAGCATACTTCCTCGGCCATTTTGGCCGACGATTCCGGCTTGGAGGTCGAAGCGTTGCAACAAGCGCCCGGGGTCCATTCCAAACGCTTCTCGGACGAAGGTGGCGACACTGCCAACAACAGGCTTCTTTTGAAGAAAATGGAAAACAAGACCAACCGCCGCGCGGTCTTTCGCACGGTGATGGTGCTGATGATGGAAGACGGAAGAGAAGTGTCGTTCGATGGGACGCTGGCCGGATACATCCACACCGCCATTGAAGGCGACGAAGGGTTCGGCTACGATGCGATTTTTATACCGGTCGGCCATTCGGAAACGCTTGCGACTCTCGGCTTCGCCCACAAACAACGCATTTCGCACCGCAAACGGTGCTTGGACAAAGTGCTCGCCTATTTGCGGGAAGAATAACGACATAGGAAAGGGGAACATCATGGACATTAGGAAAAAACTGGAAAACGCCTTGCGCGACAACGACAAGGAACGCGCCGCTTCGATTGTGCTCGATGCGCTCGAAGAAGGGTTTTCACTGGTGGAGCTTTACGAGGACGTTTTTGCGAAAATTCTCAACGGCATCGAATGCGGCGAGGACGACCACGCTTGCATCTGGGTCGAACACCAAATGACGTCGATTGTGAGGACGCTGGTCTCGATGACGTATTCATACGTCTTGAAGCAGAAAAAGAAGGTTGAAAACCCGAAGCATGCGCTGATTGTCTGCCCGCGGATGGAGTATCACGATCTGGGCGCGGTGGTCGGCGCGCATTTTTTGGAGCTCGTCGGATTCAAAAGCACCTACGTCGGCGCCAACACGCCCCTTAGGACGATTGACAACGCTTTGAAGGCGCTCGATGTTGATTTTTTGGTCATCAGCGTCTCCAACGCCTACCATCTTTTTGAGGCGCAAAAGGTCATCGAGCACGTGCAAAAGCATTTCCCAAGCGTACGTCTCGTGGGCGCCGGGAGAGGCTTCCAGCACGAAAAGGACAAGTTTCACGAGTTGGCCTACGTGCTTGAGCGTTACGAATCGGTCGTCGAGATGGCCCGCAAGGAGGGAGTGTGATGCTTCCACTACGGATTGCCTACCGCTTTCTTGCGGCCTCCAAACTGCAAACCGTCCTGATCACCGTCGGCATCGCTGTCGGCGTCAGCGTGCAAGTGTTCATCGGCTCGCTGATTCAGGGTTTGCAAAACGATTTGATCGATTCGACGATCGGCAACCGTTCGCACATCACCATCCGCGCCGAAGAAAGGGGCGCGTTTTTGGACGACGATCCGGAGCGCTTCGAATCGCTTAGGGCGTTTGATGAAGACATCAACGTCGTCAACCGCATGGTCGAAGGCTCGGCGACGCTTCTCGGCGACACCGACGAGCCGATTTTGTTAAGGGGATTCGATTTTGACGACGCCGAAAAGATCTACAATTTCGAAGGCAACCTCAACGAAGGGCGCTTGCCCGAAGCCGACGACGAAGTCATCATAGGCAGCGCGCTTTTGCAGATTGCAGAGGCCGAAGTCGGCGACACGGTCGAAGTGTTTTTAGGGCCGCCGCGGCTTGAAACCTTCACGGTGAGAGTGGTCGGCACCTTCGACCTCGGGACCGCGCAAGTCAACGAAACGTGGGTTGCGGGCACGCTTTCCGGGGTGCAGTCCATCCTGGACACCGACGGCATCAGCGCTTACGAAATGCAGCTGGCCGATGTGTTTGCCTCCTCGGCGCTTGCCTCCTCGATGCGTGATGCGTATCCGGATGTCCGCATCAACGAATGGCAGGCCGACAATCAAGAGCTTTTAAGCGGTTTGGAGGGCCAAAGCATCTCAAGCGCGATGATTCAGGTGTTCGTCATGGTCAGCGTCGTGCTTGGCATCGCGAGCGTCTTGGCCATCACGGTCTTGCAAAAATCCAAACAGCTCGGCATATTGAAAGCGATGGGTATCACCGATCGTAAGGCGAGCTTGATATTCCTTTCCCAAGGGTTTATTTTAGGGTTGGCCGGGGCCATTCTCGGCGTGCTTCTCGGCTTGTTTTTGGCCTATTCGTTCACCGTCTTTGCGGTGGATGCGGCCGGGGACCCCGTGGTCAACGTCTTCATCAATCCGTCCTTCATCGCCATATCCGCCACCATCGCCGTGACCGCTAGCTTGATCGCTTCGATCATTCCGGCCAGGCGCAGCGCCAGGCTGAACGTAATAGAGGTGATCCGAAATGGCTGAATCCGCATTGAAACTTGAAAACGTCAAAAAAACGTACGGAAAACTTGTCAAGACCGAGGTTTTGCACGGGTTGAACTTCACCATCGACAAGGGCTCCTTCACCGCCATCATCGGGCAAAGCGGGAGCGGGAAAAGCACGCTGCTGAACATCATCGGCACATTGGACAAGCCCACCGAAGGCACGGTGAAGATTTTGGGCACGCGCACCGATACCATGGACAAAAACGCCTTGGCGCTTCTACGCAACAAGACCATCGGCTTCGTCTTCCAGCATCATTACCTTTTGCCGGAATTCACCGCGATGGAAAACATTCTGATGCCGCATCGCATCACGCACGGCAAAATCGACGTTGAGACCAAAGCCTACGCCGAAGAGCTCATTGGCCTTATGAGCCTGGATAAGGTCAAAAACAACCCCGCCAACGAAATGTCCGGCGGCCAACAACAACGCGTGGCCATCGCCCGCGCGTTGATCAACCGTCCCGAAATCATACTGGCCGACGAGCCCACGGGCTCGTTGGACAGCGAAACCACGGACAATATCTACGCTTTGCTCCGCGAAGTGAACCAACGCTACGGCACAACGTTCGTCGTCATCACTCACGACCAGGAAGTGGCGCAAAAAGCGGACCGCATCATCGAACTCAAAGACGGAAACATCACCCTTGACGTTGTGCCCAAAACCAAGGAGGATTGACATGCTTGTGCTGGTAATGAGCGACATCCATGGCGCCAAAAGAAGGTTTGAAGACATCGTCAAACAACACGAAAATGCAAACTACTTCATCAGCTTAGGCGATTCCGAATTGAAACACAAACTGCTCGAAAAAAACGACATCATCGCCATCAAGGGCAACTATCCCTTCGACAAGGGTTTCACCTACGAACACGTCATGGACCTGATGGGGCGCCGATTGCTGTTGACGCACGGGCATCGCTACCGCGTGCGCTCCGGTTACGACAAGCTTTACTACCGAATGCTCGAATCGGAAAGTGTCCTAGCGCTTCACGGCCACACGCACATTCCGGGCTATCAAAAAATTGAAAACCGCTATGTGCTGAACCCCGGCTCCGTAGCGCAAGGAAGAAGCGGCCATCCGGACACCTATATGCTCCTTGAGTTCGGCGAATCCAAAGTGGAGGCCATTTGGAAAGACGCCTCCACACACGAGACGCTCAACACCATAAGCCTTGATGTCTAAAACGTCTTAGTTGGGGCGGTTGCAAGCATACTTTCGAAAAGGGAAAACAGCGTTTTCCCTTTTTATTTCGCGGAATGTATGGTACACTTTTAGTGATATAAGCGATGGTGAAAACATATGGATAAACCCAAACAGAAAAAACTCACA
Source organism: Mollicutes bacterium (assembly GCA_003552925.1). Classification (GTDB taxonomy): domain Bacteria; phylum Bacillota_I; class Bacilli_A; order Izemoplasmatales; family Izemoplasmataceae; genus T1SED10-81. Next base: position 107,633 of record PUOX01000025.1, read on the forward strand.
AGACACGATCAGCGCGTGAAAGTTGTCGAACTTCTCTACATGATGGACATTCATGGCGATTTTTCCCATGAAAAGACCGGTCACGACTTTGTCGACGAAATCCTGGAAGGCTTGCTTCCGGTATTGAAAGACATCGACACGCTGTTATCGGACAACATCACCGGCTACACGCTCAAACGCTTGAACTATGTCGACCGCGCCATTTTACGCTTTGCGGCCTATGAACTGTCCAGGACCGAAACACCCGATGAAATCGTCATCGACGAAGCCCTCAAAATCACTCATTCTCTCTCCGACGAAGGCGACAAGAAGCACGTCGCATTCAACAACCGCGTGCTCGAAAACGTCAAAAACTCTTTGAAGAAGGCGTGATAGGATGGACAAGAAAAAGCCTTTAAGCGTTTCCGCCTTGACGGATTACATCAAATACAAATTCGACTACGACGAACATCTCAAAGATGTCTATTTGGAAGGTGAAGTGTCGAACTTCAAGAAAAATGTCCGAGGACATTTTTATTTCACTTTGAAAGACGACGACGCCTCGATACGGGCGGTGATGTTCCGGGGCAACGCCTGGAAAGTCAAGTTCACCCCCGAAGACGGCACCAACGTCATCGTGCGGGGCTATGTGAGCGTCTTCAAGGTGGCCGGCTCCTATCAAATCTATGTCGAAGACATGCAGGAAGTCGGTCTTGGCAATCTGTACCGCCAGTATTTGAAACTGAAAGAGGATTTGGATAAGAAGGGGTATTTCGCCGAAGCGCGCAAAAGAGACCTGCCCGCCTTTCCAAGGCAAATCGCGGTTTTGACAAGCGCTACGGGCGCGGCGGTCCGCGACATCATCCACATCATCAACCGGCGCTATCCGCTTGTGAAGATTCTTGTCTATCCCACGACGGTGCAAGGCGAGGCCGCCAAGGCCGAAATCGTCAAAAACCTGCAAGCCGCCGGCCAGAACAAAGATAACGACGTCATCATCCTAGGTCGCGGCGGCGGAAGCATCGAAGACCTGTGGGCCTTCAACGAGGAAATTGTCGCCGAGGCCATCTACAATTCCCCGATTCCCGTAGTGAGCGCCGTCGGGCACGAGACCGACTTCACCATCGCCGACTTTGTGGCCGATAAACGCGCCCCCACGCCCTCGGGCGCGGCGGAAATCGTCGTCCCCGACCAATACGTCCTCCACCGTGACATCGACAAGTTGCGGATACGAAACGAAGACGCTTTGAAACGACGCATCGACGAACACCGCCGGCGAATGCAAGAACTCGAGTCCCGCTATGTGCTAAGAGACCCGCTGCGCATCCTCGAGCCCATGGAAAAACGGCTCGAGCACCTTCGGGACAAGCTCAGGATTTTAAGCCCCAAGCGCCGCTTGCAAGAAGAACGCGAACAACTGTCAAAACTGGTGAAACACTTGCACAAAAACGTGTTGCAATACGTGAAGGAAAAGAGACAAACGCTTGAGTCGCGCGACGAACAGTTGAAATATTTAAGCCCCAAAGGTTTGATGGAAAAAGGGTACACCCTTGCGAAAAAAGACGGCCGGATCATCAAAAGAGCCGCCGATCTTCAAATAGGCGACACGCTTGAAATGGAGTTTTTCGACGGTCGCGTGGATGCGAAAGTGACGAAAAAGGAGAAGGATAGCGATGGATAAGAAATCGTTCGAAGAAGCGCTCAAGGAACTTGAAACCTTGGTCGAGGACCTTGAAAAAGGCGACCTTCCGCTAGAAGAGGCGGTCAAGAAGTACGAAGAAGGCCGCAAACTCAGCAAGCACTGCCATACGTTGCTTGAAGAAGCGGAAAAAGCGCTGACCAAAAAAATGGAAAACGGTCAGGAGACCGATTTTGACATGCCCAAGGACGACGAGTAAGGATTGATATCGTGGATTTGAAAGACATCAAAGACCCCGGATTTTTAAAAGATTTGTCCATAGCCGAATGCGAGGCCCTAAGCGCCGACATTCGGAAGTTTCTCGTGGAAAAGCTTTCCAAGACCGGCGGTCATTTCTCCAGCAACATGGGCGTGGTCGAACTGACCATCGCCCTGCACAAAGCGTTCGATTCTCCCAAAGACAAAATCATCTTCGACGTCGGCCATCAAGGCTACGTGCACAAAATTCTGACCGGCCGGGCGAAGGATTTCGACACCTTACGGCAGACGAATGGGCTAAGCGGATTTTTGAAGCGCGAAGAAAGCGCGCACGACGTGTATGAGGCCGGGCATTCCTCGACCTCGATCGCCGCGGCCGCCGGAATGCTCTTTGCGCGCCCTTTCCAATCGTCGATTGGCCACGTCGTCGCTTTGATCGGCGACGGCGCGCTCGCTAGCGGCATGGCGCTTGAAGCACTGAATTTTTTGGGGCACTACCCCGACAAAAACCCCATCATCGTGCTCAACGACAACGAAATGAGCATCAGTGAAAACGTCGGCCATTTGGCGCGGATGATGACAAATCTGCGGATGCGCAGGAGCTATCGCTCCCTGCGCCGGCGCACGGGACGTCTCGTTCCCAAACGTTTGCGCGGCTTTACCTCGAAAGTGGAAAAGCGCCTCAAAGGATTCTTGACCGGGACCACGTATTTCGAGTCGATTGGCTATCAATATTTCGGGCTGTTGGACGGCCACGATTTCAAACAGCTTCTCAAGGCGTTTGAGGTCGCGAAAAAATCCAACCAGCCGACCGTCATCCACGTGCGCACCTTGAAAGGCAAAGGGTACGAACCCTCCGAACAGGATGCATTGGGCAAATGGCACGGCGCGCCCCCTTTTCATATCGAAAACGGCGAATTTATGAAGCGGAGCATCGAAAGCGAGCTCCCTTACACCGGCGTCGTGGCGAGGATGCTTGAACGCAAGGCGGAAACCCAAAAGGACTTTTACGTCGTCACGCCGGCGATGATCGGCGGGTCGGACTTGCACCGTTTTCAACAACGTTTCCCGGACCAACTGATCGACACCGGCATCGCCGAAGCGACGGCGATGACGCTTTCGTGTTCGCTCGCCCTGAGCGGCACCGGTGTGTTTTTGACCATGTATTCGACGTTTTTGCAGCGGGCCTATGACCAAGTGTTGCACGATGTGGCCCGGCAAAAAGCGAACCTTGTCGTCGGTGTGGACCGCAGCGGTCTAGTCGGCGCCGACGGCGACACCCATCAAGGCATATACGACATCCCGATGCTCTCCCACATCCCGGGCGTGACCATTGCCCAGCCCAAAGACAGCGAAGAACTTCTCTCCCTGTTCGCGTATGCGTTCGAACAGCACCAGGGGCCGATTTTCATCCGCTATCCGAAAGAGGACACCCGTTTTGAGCCCTCCATGCTTGAAAACGTGGTGCCGGCGGAGAAAACATGGACGAAACTGACCGGCGGGGCGAAAGGCACCATCATCGCCTTCGGTCCGATTGTGGATTCATTGCGGAGCCTTATTGCGGAAGAAAACCTCGACGTCACCCTCATAAACGCCCGCTTCATCAAGCCGTTGGACACGAAACTACTTGACATTGTCGACACGTCGAAACCTTTGGTCGTCTACGAGGAATCCATCCTCCAAGGCGGGCTTGGAAGCTCGATTTGCCATCATTTCGCCAAGCAGGGCAAAGCGCTTCACAAGGTCAAGACCATGGGGTTTGAGGAAACATTCGTTGAACACGGCAAACGCTCCGAGCTGTTGAAGCGTTACGGGCTTGCCCCCGAAGACGTCATCGAAACGATGAAGGCACTCATCGATGAGGCTTGATAAGCATTTGGTGCAGACGGGAAAGTTTGATTCCCGCCACCGCGCCCAGCAGGAAATCAAGGCCGGAAGCGTCCGCGTCAACGGCGAAACCGTGTACAAGCCCTCACACCAAGTGCGCCCCGTCGACACGGTCGATGTCCGTCCGAAGATTTCTTACGTCAGTTTCGGCGGTGTGAAACTAGAAACCGCCATCCGCCGCTTCGGTTTGGATTTTCAAGGAAAAACCGTCGTAGACGTCGGATCCTCGACCGGAGGTTTTACGGATTGTGCACTTTCCCACGGCGCAAAGAAGGTGTTCGCCGTCGACGTAGGAGATGCGCAAATGGCCCCTTCGTTGCGCGAAGACTCCCGCGTCGTTTTGCGGGAAAACATCAATTTTCTCAACACCGACCTCGGCGACTTTCCCGCCGTTGACATCGCCACCGTTGATGTGAGCTTCACCTCGAGCTTGCCGGTTGTGCAACATGCGGCGACGCTTTTTGCGGACGCTACGCTCGTTGTGCTTTTGAAACCTCAGTTCGAAGGCGAAAAAGGTACGCACACAGGCGTCTTGCGCAGGGAGCGCGAATTGTTTCGAGTCGTGAAGGCCTACTTGGAGAAGTTGAAAGATTCCGGTCATCCCGCCTGCGCTTTCTGTGAAGCGCCGCGGCAAGATGACCGCGGCAACCGCGAGTTTTTCGTCCTCATCGACCGAAAATCCCAAAAATCCGTAGAAACGTTGTTGAAAAGCATAGAGAAGAAAGAGGTGTCCGCATGCTCAAACACCTAAGCGTCAAAAATTTTGCCATCATTGAAAACGTCGAAGTCTCCTTCGAAGGCGGCATGAACGTTTTGACCGGCGAGACCGGCGCGGGGAAAAGCCTTTTGATTGACGCCATCGGGTTGCTTTTGGGAGACCGCGCCGACAAAGAAGCCGTGCGCAGCGGTGAAAGGCACGCGGAAGTGAGCGGCGTGTTCGCGCCTCTTAACGATGCAGTGAAACAAGTCCTCGAAGAAAACGACATCTTGTTCGAAGAGGACGAACTGTTGATAAAAAGGCGCATCAGCGCCGACAAGGGAAATCTGATCAAGGTGAACGGAGAGACCATCACCTTGGGCGAACTGAGGAAAATCACCGTCCATCTGGCCGACATCCACACTCAGCACGACACGAAACGGTTGATCAATCCCGACACCTATTTGTCTCTTTTGGACGGCTATGCAAAAGAAATCGCCTTCAAGCTCGAAAAGTACCGGGAAAAACGGGACGTCTATTTGAAGGCCCACGATGAACATAGAGCCCTCAAGGACAAGCGCCAAAGCACATTGGAACGGATGGACCTTATCCGTTTTCAGCTTGAAGAAATAAAGGCGCACAACTTGACCCGCGGCGAAGAAGAAGAGATTGAAACCCGGTTGAACACCCTCAAAAATTTCGACCAGATTTTTCAGGCGGTCAAAGCGGCGTATTCGGCGCTTGAAGAAAAAAACATCCTTGAAGAAACCTACGGCGCCGGCAAGGAACTAGAAAGCGTCACCGAGTACGACGAGGAGTACAAAGACCTGAAAGAGCGCATTGAAAGCGCCTATTTTGAACTCGACGACGTCCGCCAAACGTTATCGGACAAGCTCGACGGCTTGGATTTCGATCCGGACGAACTTGAAGAACTCGAAACGAGAAAACACACGCTTTCCACCCTCAAAAACAAGTACCACAGAAGTGTCGAAGAAATCCTCGACTACCGCGACGAAATCGAAAAAGAACTCGAAAATTTCAGCGATTACGATGCGCTGTTGCAAACAAAAAAAGAAGAACTTGATATACGCTATCAAGAACTCTTAGACGCCGCCGATAGGTTGAGCGCGCAAAGAAAAAAGACGGCACAAGCCATCGAGGCTTCCATGACCGGCGAACTCTCCGACCTCGAGCTCAAAGACGCCCGTTTTGAAATTGTCTTCACCCGGAAGGTGCCCGAAGATTCTTTCGACGCGGAAGCGTTCGGCCCCTTCGGCCTCGACCAAGTCGATTTCCACCTTTCAACGAACAAGGGCGAGCCTTTGAAACCTTTGAAAAACGTCGCCAGCGGCGGCGAACTGTCTCGGATCATGCTGGCGCTAAAGACGCTTTTGGTGCGTCAAGAAACGCTCAATTTGATGATTTTCGACGAAATCGACAGCGGCGTGAGCGGCTATGTGGCGTCACAAGTCGCCAAAAAGATGCGCAATATCGCAAAAGACATGCAAGTCCTCGCGATCACGCACCTTCCGCAAGTCGCGGCGGCGGCGACACGCCACTACCACATCTACAAAACCGCCGACGAAGAGCGCACCGCGGCGCATGTCAAGCCGCTGGAGCGTGACGGGCGCATTCGCGAACTCGCGGTGATGATCTCATCCGATGAAGTGACGGATTCCGCCCTTAGAAGCGCGGAAGAACTGCTCAAATAAAAAAAGCGCCG
>PUOX01000048.1 GCA_003552925.1 Mollicutes bacterium
AAGTGTACCCTTCAATTCGGGTACCTCGCTATTCAGGCGGGACAAACGCTTCACGTAAGATTCGCGGGATATTTCGCGTTGCTTGAGGTGTCTCAGATTCATGATGAATCCACGTAGTGTTTCGGTGCTTTTTCGCAATTGTTCGGTGAACTCAGCAACCGCGCTCATGCGATCATATTCATCGATAATCGCCGAACGTACCTCTTCGTAGGTTTGTGATGCTGATGAAGACAACTTGTTTCGATCCTCAGGAGTTAGAGTTGAATCACCCTTAATATCTTCTAGTACCTCGATAGCTTCAGCCTCGCGCTCCTGCAACTTCGCCAGTGCCTTTTCGTGCGGTTCGAGATATGCTCGCATAGTCCTCTTTGCACTCTGGACACGCCGGTCGTACTCCGTGGTCAAAATCGAGATCAACTCGTCCAGGAGCGCCATGTGATCAGTACGGAGCTTATGCTCCAGTTTCTCCGATTCGGTCTGAAGCGTTTCATCGTACGGAAAGTCGTCAATAATTCCCGACTGGACAACCCGCCGTAGCAGCGACACCACCACGAAACTCGGTAGACGTGGCGCCTTGGAGAGCCATTGCTGCGCTTGCCTCGTCAACAGTGGAGAGATCGAAAACGTTCTCTTGAGTTCCCCCTTTATGAGCGAGGGACTTTCTGATACATAGGTTTCGTTTGGATCGGGATCGTTAAGTCCGATGTGCGCCTCGATTAACGGGTTTTTCACCGAGACTTCGCGTCGTCCCGATCGTTGTCTTCGCAGCGCGAGACGGCGAACTTCCAACGCATTTCTGAATTTCTGCACACGACTCTGGTGCCGCCGCTGCTCTAGTTCGACTCGTGCACGAATCTGATCTTCTTCGTAATCGAGTATCCACTGGATAACGCGTTCGACATCCTGTGTCTTGGTAAACTCGATTAGAGTTTGGAGTTCGGTAGATAACTCGTCATCAATTGAAACGACGTGATCAGGACCCGACATAATGACTCCCAAATCGTTACGTACGTGAAGTGAACCGCCCCGGTTTCTCCGGAGACCGATCTAGCTGAGTCCGGCAACCTGCACCGAACGTCCTTCTGGCCTGTCGCACGCTCGCTCACGCTCTGCCAGGCGTACATCCCCGATACGGCTGAGCAACCATCGATTGTTGATGCAATCCATGCACTCGAGGGTAGCATACTCCACCGCTTCGAGAGTTCGCCAGGGGCCATCTCGGCCAATGATTTCGGTCTTGATCAGGCCGATGATCGACTCGGCCATCGCGCAGTCGTAGCAGTCGCCACCGCTGCCAACCGAGGCCCTGTATGCTGCTTGCAAAACTCTGGACAGCCGCTACGATTGATCGACGGGTTGTTAAGAGCTCAGCATTAGTTACCGGCACCCAGATCAGCATGGTGCACTCATGGCGCAGAGTGTGTCGTTAGTGGTCTTTCGTGGAGCCCGGAGCGAGTACTATCGGTGCATGACTCATCTTGGGGCACGCATTATTGCTGTGTTTCTTTGGACTGTGCTGGCGTTCTGACGCGGCGTCGGCGGACGCGACACTCCTGCACGTTATCAGCTCTGTGCTTCAGTTCTCTGTAGCGAATGCGTATAACACATGATACGATCAAGAGACCCTATTAAGGGTGAAATGGATAGTAACCGTGATGTTGGGGGGGAGTAATGCGCCATCGAATTAGCCGGACGACGCTCTTGTTCGGCGTTGTAGTCGCTTTTGTTGGTTGTAACTTATTCGGTCCAGAGACGGAAGCAGAGGTGCGATTTCAGAATTCGACTGAGGATCTCGAGATTTATCATGGGCTGAAGTTTGGAGACGCAGAGTTCATGTTCCATGGCTCGGAGACGTTCCAGCCTGGCGACGTAACGAGTTACAAGACAACTGAGGAGGGCACATATTCAGTACAAGCCCTCGACGACCAAGGCAACTGGCTCACTCTGTTCGAAGACCCGGCAGAGGTCGAAGGGGGTGGCAAATACACTCTTGTCGGGCGAGGCAGATATCCAGACATTTACGGAGTGGTGGTGGTTGACGAGGCTCCCTGATATCAATCACAGAATCGACAGTTCGGTATATTCTGCCCATTCGAGTTCGCGATATAACGTGTAGTTCTCGTAATCACTTCAGTAGGTGTTCGTCCGTCCATATTGTCAGTTTGTAATCTCTGACCTATTCAATCTTGGCACATCAATGTGTACGGAGCGCTTGTGGATAAATGATTATCAAGAGCCTCGTGGCGCAGGTTCGCCTCAGCGTGGAATCTTACTCTAGTCGGCGTAGTCTGTATCGGTCCTGAAGCGGCACGTCCTCAAGCAGAACAATGTGCAACTCGGTCTCATGTATGGCAGACTCGCCAGACAAATTCGCGGAGACATTGCGAGGAGTCAGTCGCCACATCGCGCCTGTGATTGGGTCGATGACGAGCCAGCCGATTAGCCCGCCGATTAGCAGATTACCGCCAACATACCATCCGCTTACGCTTGTTCCTATACGAACGGTTTCGGCTGAATATCCTTCGGCGTCGATCGTGACTGTGTAGCTGGCACCGGAGAAATACCCATCACCTTTGTCGAGGGTGACGCTCGATGGTGTTCTTCCCGAGTAGACCTGTCGACCGCTTGAGTCCTCGATCGTAACGCGTGCGTCGGTAGGGTCACTCGTAATCCGCACGTCATCAGTGGCTCCCTCGATAATTGTAGCGCAACCGCCAAACATAATGATTGCTGACGAGATTACCACCGCGGAGATTAGTTTCATCATTCTCTCCTCCTCAGTTACAAGGGGGTATATCCGCTTAAGACAACCGTATTCTGATGACCTGACGAATCGGTTGTCAATGTGCAGTTTGCAATCTACTTTTTGCGTAGCGCCGTGCGTGGTCGGTGCAGCCCCAAGACTTCCGCCGCTACTGAGTAAAAGGTTGCTGGGCTACGATGGGCAAATCACTTTTAGCCTTGTAGGAATGCGGCGATTTAGCAAGCGGCCGTCAATAGAGTAAGCAAGACCACGTTACATTCAGTGATCCGGTGATGAACCCGAATGAGATTGAGAGAGTCAATGCGGCTTCAAGACGGTCGCGCGATGACTACCGCAGGAATTAGGCGATCTGGAGGACGATGATCTGATTAGCCGTCGTCAAGCTGGTGTAGGATACGGGAGGAAAGATGGATGGGTAAGTGGGTGGTAGTACTTCTGGTGTTCGTGTCGATAACCTCGACGGTAATGGGACATATGTTCGCTCCGACGCATACGTGCTCGAAGCCCTTCGCGCCATATCGATTTGACAGTCAGTGGCAATACGATAACTACATTGCTGACGTGAACCGATATCGCCGCTGTATCGAAACCTTTGTGGACGAACAGAATGCTGCGGCCGATCGACACCTTCAGGCCGCGAATAATGCAATCGACGAATGGAACCGATTCGTTCGTTTGGAGCTCTATTAGGGCAAAGTTAAACTGATCAACGCCATGGTGATTGTAACCGTCAAGGTGCGCGTTCGCTGGTCAGCGCGATGCCGTCGGTTGCGGTGGAACCGATTGCATGCTTTGTTCCCGAGCACGCGTTGAAACGCACGACCCGCCAGTTCGAAGATAGGGCGGGTATGCTGTCTGCACAATTCTATACAACTGCCGAGTCTGCTTGGTAGTTTCCTGAAACGGAGACCCAGCACCGAACTCGACGAATGCGTCGCCTTGCCGGCCAAGAAGTCGGCGATTGCTCCTCATCGACGACTACTGACGTGCGGCGCGCTACAGAACCGTGACTATTGTCGGCGATCGGAGGTTCACGAATCGGTGGTACCGATTCGCAACCGACAGTGTACGATTCCGCGGTACATCACATCACCCTTCATTTTTTCTATTTTTCGCCATGCAGCTCCAGGCCTCGAGGTATGTGCCGTGGCGGTCCCATCCCTGTCGCTCGGCGACCGCGTCGTTGAAGTTATCGTAGTCGGTCGCCGCGGCGGTCTCTGCGAGATAGTCGACCCATTCGCGCTTGGAAGCGCTGAGTCGCCACGGGTAGTCGGCCTCCGGCGTACTCTGCGGCTGAGTTGCGAGCTTGCGGGCAAGGGTGTCGAGATCCTCGCGGTAGCGCCGGCGGACG
>PUOX01000005.1 GCA_003552925.1 Mollicutes bacterium
CCGCAACATGCCTCCCCGGGTAAGGTACGCACGCTTTCCTTCCATGTACTCCTCCCATCTACCGCTTACACCCCTTGGCAGCTTTGGACTTCGGTTTGTTAGGGAACCTCATCCGGACATCGCGGCTTCTATGGGCACCCCGTTTGGAGTCGGGGTTCGTGTCCCTGAAGTCGGGATTTTGCCTACACCTTCCTTCAGATTCCGCGTCACCGCTGACCGTTGGTGTTTGGCTAATGGTAGGTCTGCTGCCTACCCCCATTCCGGACTTTCACCGTAAAGCATGCTACCATGCCGGGCACACCTAAAAAAAAGAACCCCCTACGATTCGCAGGAGGTTCTTTATAAAACTCTGCAAATACGTTCTGAACGAGAATTACTGCCCGAAGAAGTCATCAAGGAAGCTCTGAACGGTAGGTTCAATGGCTCCCATAGCAGCCCTTGCACTTCTTTCACCATCTAAGACCTCAAATACGGCCTCCTCAAATTCTTCGGGAACTGCATATCGAAACAGAGCACTCTCGCCCTCCCAGAGATCCGATATATGCTTCAGTACTTCGAAGGACTCTCGATCGGGCTGGTATGTAGCCAGAAATTCTGTGTCATCCCACTCGTCGGCTGAACGCCACAAAAAGTTGTGGATAGCGATTAGTTCGTCCGGCTGTTCGGCGTTGGTTGGAAGTAGGCTGAGACCAACATTGGAAATATTCGTCCTGTAATCATCAGCATGGGGACCCATCGGCATCGGCACAAATATCACGTCGAAATCAATTCTGTCATCAGCCTTCCGCCCGAATCCGCTGGTAATATCGTGGAACATGAAGGCCACCTGGCCCTCGTTGGCTTCATCAGAAGAAAATGCGCGGTACTGCCAGCTATCACCCACCTGATACTCTTCCCATTCATACAGCTTATCCAGTACTGTCGTTGCCTCTTCCCTATTGTAAGTAAACGTCCATTTTCCATCTATCTGCTGTACGGGATGAGCATCATTGGAGTAGCCGAACTGTTCGGCCCGGTGGTAGTCATTCAGATAGCTAACACCCCACTGATCAATTTCCCCATCCCCTGTAGTATCTCTTGTCACCTGGGAGATAATATCTTCAAAAGTATCGTAATCCCATTCATAGTTCTGATACAGTTCCATCACATCAGGCATGCCCTCTCGTTCCAAAAGATCGACATTTGCTGTAAGACCGTAACCACTTGTCAGAAGCTGCCCATCAAGATATTGCCCACCGAGGGAATAAAGATGCCCCTGATACTCCGATACTCCTCTTACAATCCTGCCGTCCATTGGATTAAGGGCATCAAAATACTCTGCAGGAAGTAGCTCATCAATGGGAAAGAATCCTCCCTGGCCAAGAGTCTGCAGGTAACCGCTATGCGTACCTATGCGAATGATATCCATCGTCGAATCTCCAGCCATGATCCGCGTTAGTAAGCCCTCACCATCACGGTCACGTCCGAGGTCAACCTGTTCAAAATTAACATTGAAGAGTTCTTCCGCCTCTTCGAGGCGCCCTTCTCCCAGTGTACCGGGAGCAAACTCTGTCTCCAGATCACCTCGAGTAACTATGGTTACTGTTTGTCCGCCCAGGTCAACTTCTTCTGGACTCAATACACCGGGGAGAGGTTCATAATCGTAAGCAACAGCTTCCACCGCAAAAGTTGCCACCAGGAGGACACAAACACCGATAAGTAAGAAACACTTCTTTAGAGATACCATTGGTAGCTATTCCTCCTTAAATTTACTCCCTCATAGAATTAAGTTATTCTCCCTATTACTCTCTAAATCTCATTTTTTTAAGATGCTCTCTTTTAGGGTGTTGGGGTTTATTGTAATATAAAGTAATAATATGGGTGTATGGGGTGCAGAGTATCTACAACTACCTCTTATTACCAAAATATGGGTGCGCATTGGATCTCCACATAGCTCTTTGCGGTAACCCTCCCATGTCTCTCTGGGTGCTTTAATAGCCCCTTATACATTCCTTCGTCCTACCTGTCAAAGAGGTGGAGGCCGGAAGTGCTCCTTTTCTGGGTCATGCCCTAATGGCAAATTTGACCGGCTTCTCCGTGCATCTTATTGTCAATGTCCTTAGAACGTATTACCTATTTTCGCGATTTGTTACGCAGCCTGATTTATCTGATTTTCCCTGTATGCTCCCAGCACCTTATCGGGATCATACTCCAGTTTCTTCTTGCCCAGGGTAAATAATACCCGTATCAACTTACAACAGATCACCACCAGTGACTGTTTCCCTTTCAATGGGTTTTTGGCTCTGGTTTTCAAGTATTGGTGTAGGGCTTTAAATTCAGGGTTTTTGGCCACCAAGACCATTGCACATTTATACAGCAGACTTCTGAGACGGGGTCTACCACGCTTTGTGATCTTGGTTTGGCCTTTATGCTTACCAGAGCTATGCTCTTTCAGGTTCAGACCTGCCAGCTTTTGTACCTGACGCCAGTGCTTGTACTGTGACAAATCACCCACCTCAGCAATGAAACCAGCTGCTGTAGTGATTGCAACCCCGGGAACTGTAATCATATATGCAGCTTCTGGAATCTTTTGTATCCATTCTGCAATTATCTTCATCAGTTCCTCTAACTGCTTATTTAACAGTTTATATTGCTCTATGAGTAGTTTAAGCTCTGTTTTAGCCAGAACTAACCCTCTTTGTATCCCTACAGAGTTTTTCGCACTCTCAATTAATGACTTAGCACGTTTTATACCTACTGCCCTTTTGACGTACTTCTTCCAGCGGGCGGCAATTTCAAGCTCATCTAAATCGAGGATCTCCGATGGCAAAGGAAACTCCTGTAGGGTTCCCAGGGCTGCCTTGCCGCTCCAGTCTGAAAAGACCTCACAAAACTCAGGAAAGTAGCGGTCTAACCAGTTGTCTATCCTCCCTTTGACCCGGTTTAAATCACCCATCAGACGCTCTCTCTGGTTCATACCTGTCCGGATTTCAGCATAAACTCCTTCGGGTATATTTGGTACTGAGTAACGTCCATCTTTTATTAACTGGGCGATTACCTTTGCGTCTTTGATATCTGTCTTTGTGGGTGAATTGTCATCTAATTCCTTGCTGTTTTTCACATGGTGTGGATTAACCAGGGCTATCTCGATATCGTTACTTAAAAGATAATCTCCAAGGTTAAACCAATAGTGCCCTGTAGGCTCCATCCCAACGATAATATCGTCTAATCCATGCTCAGCCATCTCTGTTTGGATTTTTAATAGTAGACTCCTGAAGCCTTCTTTGGTATTATTAAAGGTGTGATATTTACCTAATTCAATGCCGCGATAATTTTGAAATCGAGCTACATGTTTATTCTTTGCTATATCTATACCTACAATTAGTGTTTTGGCTGTTATTCTTTCGATCTTCTGATTCTGCTTCATCCGGTATGACCTCCTGATATTCTTGGTTGTCTTTGATTGAACACCTTGGACAACCTAAGTTTATCAGGAGTTCTTTATTATGGCAATCTCTCTGTTTCTACATTACAGGAATGCTCCTTAAATTTATTCCTTTTATTGTTAACTTCTCTATTCTTAAACTATATTCCTCTTATTTTTTCTATATCGTTGGGGAGCCACCTCGCCCCGCATATACCCGCCAGCAGTAAGGCTGTACACCTTGCCAGCCGATGGAGGCCCCTTCTCTGTCCCCGTCCGTCCAGCTGATGTTGCCGCAGGCCCCCGGCTCCAGAGCCCCCTCCCCGCTCCTTTTTTTCTCTTTCCCTCTCGGAGTGGATGACCTCTAAGATTGACCACGGTGGCCTCGTCATTATCCAAAACGAGGTCCTCCTCTTGATTAAACTTTCATCCAGGCGCCCAGGGATGAGCGTGCCCCTGCGCTCGCTTCCACCATCTGCGGCCTCCCCTTCGAAGGTATTGAAACAGATACATACTATAGCATACCTGTCTTGGGGAAAACAGTCTTTGCAAAATAATACGAAATAAGGCGATATTCTATAAAAAACCCAAAGCAGGGGTCGTAATTGACAGAGATCTTGCCAAACAAGTGATTTTTATGGTATTGACACCTTGTATTTATTCTCC
>PUOX01000041.1 GCA_003552925.1 Mollicutes bacterium
CTATAGAAATTCTTCTCAAGAAACTGTTAGCAATACGCTTTGCTTCCTCGTAGTCAGCACGCTGCATTTCAAGGTCTTGCGGATGTTTTATGTCTTCCTTCTGCTGCTGGATTTTGTCAGGGTTGCGTGGTATTCCCTCGCGTGGTTCCACCCTCGAAGGTCTTTCTTCACTCCTTATTTCACTTTCCTGTATTATCCGTTCTATACTTTGTTTGTCCGGTTCCTTTTCCAGCATAAAGTGCCTTTGCTTAGCCTCATGTGTAGGTTTTGGTGTTGGTTTCTGTGTGTCGGCCTCTTTTAATCCTCCAATCACATAGTGTTTTATTTCATTTTGGGATGGCATACGGAGACCATCTCTTAATCCCTCGCTAATATATCTATCCCAACCGAGTGTATTTGCGGCTTCCAGATCAGTCCATTTTTCCCTCATGCCCTCTTTTGTGATACTGGCAACCTCGGATGGTGACCTTGAAAGTAATTTTGCATGTGCTTTCTCGTGCTCATAGATAGCCTTTACCGCTGCATCGTGATCGGGGATGAGAGTTTCATACAATCTTTGTGGGGGCTTATTTTTCTCAGTTTTTATTTTGGTATCCTTGATCCCCATATCACCCAACAAACGTTTGCGAAGGGTATCTAATTTCAGTCCCCTTATCTTGTCCACGTCAACCCTGATCTGCCCTTTTTCTTTGTCGTAGTTACCAACTTTATTACCTGGCAAACCATGTCTTACCATTTTGTCCTTATTAACAGCTTCTTTTGCTGTCCGGGATATATCACGTAGATTTTCTCTTTCCGCTGGGGTGGCCTTTTCTAACTCCTGTTTCATAGGTTCGAGATGTTTTTCGTAAGCTGTCTGCTCTATCCTTTCCCTTTGTAGTTCTGCCGAATCAGGTTTCCACCGTGTATAGTAATGATCGAAAGGATAGTCGCCTCGTTCAGGAACTTTAATTACAACCTTGTTTCTGTCGGCGTCAAATTCACCTTTAACCCCCTCCACAAGAGACTCCCTTAACTCTATATCAACGTCACGCCTCAGCCCACGGTCTACCATCACCTGTTCGGCATAATTTTCCAAAGATTGCTGGTCAAGTATCTTTGGCGAATACTTTGCTTTCGCAACGCTCTTGCTGGCATCCTCGACATCACGCCATTCACGCGGCATATACGTTTCACGTAACGGTGCTTTAATCTGCTTTCCGCGCGCCTGAAGTGTTATATCGCCCCTCTCTGGTATCTCTGTTATTTCCCCTGCCCGGAAATATCCTTCAGTATCTTTTGCATAAACCACGTCACCTTCTGTAAGTCTTGAAGGGTCTGGTGTCCGCATAAGGCCTGACTCGACCATCATATCAGGCACTTTATCTATTTCTGTTTTTGGAAGATTTTCTGGGTCGGTCTTCTGTTCCATAATCAGATTACCACGCTTATTACGTGCTAACTCGTCCGTGCGAAACCCCGTTGCTCCCGGATGCAGGTCTGGTTTGATCTGACGAATAGTTTTTTCTATCTCACTTCCCAAATCACCATCTTCATACCACTTATCAGGATCGCCCAATCTATCCCGCATACCTCTTAGAGTTTTTTTACGGACATCTCTTGGGATGTCACTCATTTTTAACCCCTTATCAAGGTAAGATTCCATATACTTTTCAAATCTTGTTTCAGGGAAGCCTCTCGTAAACAATGCCATACCAACATCAGTAGCAAATTGTGGTATAGCCGTTCTTGCAAGTTCTTCCCAATCACCCTCTGCCTCTTCGTAAAACTTTTTATAATAGGGACTGGTCAGAAACATATTTAATGCGGTATCTGTCCCTATTGCTTTTATTCCGGTTGCTCCCAAAGAATTGGCTATATACGGTGTCATGTTATAAGCCGCTATTTGTGCCGCTGATTGTGCCCTTTCCCCGGCACTCCCCGGTGAAGTAATAAAGCGGTATCCTGCTAAAACTTTTAGATGTTGAAAAAGCTTTTGTTCACGGGTAGGTAATTTCCACAATGGGGTGCCTTTCTTCACGGCGCCAAATTTACCAAAACGCTTTAACGCCTTCATTTGTACCATAAGCGAAGCAATCTGCGACGCTGGATCAAAGACATCGACAAGAATACCCGTTGCTAAACTATGTTCATAGGCCCCTTTCTTTATCTTAGCTTTTTCCTGTTCCCAATATGGTGTGACTACTCCGTGTCTCTGTGGATTACCAGCTATATCTATAATTTCGTCAAGTTTGGGACTTGGTTTTCTTTCTATGCCATGCTTTTCTTCCAAGTAACCCTCAACAAGCCCACCAATAGTAAAATCCCCCCGTATCAATCTGGCTCCTAATTCACCTGCATAAAAAAGAGATTTTTCAATTTCCGATCCAGCAAAACTCAAAGCCCCCTCCACTCCTGAACCAACGGCTGTTCTTGTGAAACTTTCAATTTCATCCTCTTTCCCTAACATCTTGCCAAGTTTGACAGCCCATGAATTATACTCTCTTTCAGATGCCCTTGCGGGTTGAACCATAGAAGTCCCCTTAAAGACAGGCGTTACCTTTTTATCTATAAAATGATTAACAACCTTTTCTTTCTCTTCGCCGGGCAATGATTGGAATTGAGGGGATGGAATAAGGATGTCCTGCATATAATCCTCCATAGCGCGCATCTTCTGTATATCATTAAGCTCTTGATATTTCTCACTTTCCTCTATCTCTTTCCAAGTGAGCATATCACGCTCTTCTTCTGGGGGGCTTTCTTGTTTTTGAAGGGCGGTAGTAGCCATTATTCACTCTCACTCAACAAAGATTCCCATTTTTTAACAATGTCTTCACGTTTCTGTTTTGTATTAGCATCGTCTAATTGTTTCAAAAACTTTTCTCTCTGTTCTTCACCAAGTTGAAACCCTATACGTGTAGCAATATCCATTTCGGTACCTGAAACCTCTATTGGTTCAGGCGTAACATTTTCCACTGTAGTAGGTGTAATTCTTTCCCTCTCCCCCTGCTCACCATCTTCCACGTCCTCTTCGTCGTATTTAATACCCACTTTGGTAAGTATTCGTTTAGCATCGGCGTCACCTTGTTTCGCTCTTTTCTTTAGTTCCTCCACAGCCCTTTCCACCTGTGGAGACATCATGCCTGAGCTGTATGCGGCTCTAAAGCCTGCCTGTTCTATTTCTTCAGGCTTAACACCAAGGTCTCTCGCTGTTTCTTCTATGGTAGGTGTAATTCTTTCCCCCTCCCACTCATTTATGTCCTCATTTATGTCAGAATATTTTTCTAAAAACTCTTCAGCAGTCTGAGGTGCGCCGGACTCACCCTCCCCTTCTGGTGTTCCTATACCCAAACCTTCCATTCCTCTTTCTATTTTCTGCAATTCCTCTTTTTCACCTTCCTCTAGTTCGTCGGGATTCAACCCAAATGACGTAGCAAGATCTCGCACCGATTGCGGATGTATTCCTGTGTGACGTGGGGCATGAACATCTTCCCTCTGCTTCAAATCACTGGACGGTATTGTTTTAACCACACCGGACTGCTTGACAGGCTCCCATATTCTTTGCCAGTATTCACCAAACTCGGGGGTTTCTTCCGGCCACTTTCTTTTCATCGTTGCGTGCCCTGCTCTTGCCGCATCTACCGCAGTTTCTATATCATCTTCAGCAGAAATATAAGTTATCAATTGACCGGAACCCTCATTCATCATATCCTCAACCCCAGCAAACTCCCTTCGGCCAATCATTGGGTGGTCATAAACACCCCTTGTAAACGCATCCATTAAGTCTTTGTGGGGGCCTACTCTCGGGCGTGGTGTCTCATCGCCAAGAACTCTTTTCTCACGCAAGCCTGAAATACGCTCCTTCACAGCATCGAGAGGGGATTCATTGTTTGCCATAGCTATCTCGGCAGTTTCAGCCAGGTCTTTCTGGAAATCAGGGCTGCCACTATATTGCGAAAGTATCTTACCAGTTTCACGAACCTCCTTCGCTCTTTCTGTCAGCCTTTCATCTGAAACCTCAATCAAACGAGTATATTTGTCAGCAAAAACTGACCCCTCATGCGCCCCC
>PUOX01000060.1 GCA_003552925.1 Mollicutes bacterium
AGGACACCGACACCGAATACCTGGCCGTCGAAAATGCAATTGCTGATCTGGAAGCCGCTCGCGACGCTGACCCCATCGATGCCGAGGAAATCGAAACCAAGATCAGCGCACTGGATGATGCCGTAAGCACCTTGCAAGACGCACTCGACGACCTCACCGACAACCTGATCACCGACGCCAACGACGCCATCGGCACCGCCTCGCAAACCATGGAAGATTTCCTGGCAGCCGGCGGAGATGAAAATGATGACATATATAATAATGTATCCGATGCCGTTCAGGATCTTGAAGATGCCATCAACACCGACCCCATCAACGCCGATGAAATCAGCGACAAGATCACCGCACTTAATGACGCCGTAAGCACCCTGCAGGATGTACTGAACAACGCCCCGGTGGCCAACACCACACAAAACACTACCTACCTGTCCATCCAGGCCGCCATCGACGCCGCCAATGACGGTGATGTCATTGAAGTGGAAGCAGGCGACTACGAAGAAAGCGTGGACATCAACGGCATCGACAACATCCAGCTCATCGGCGCCACAGACCAGGATGGCAAGCCCACAAGCCGGATCACGGATGCAGGAAGCCACGGCATCCGCATCGAGGACGCCGAAAACGTCACCCTCAAAAACTTTGAAGTAGAAGGCGTCTCAGGAAGGGGTGTCTATGCCACCAGCACAGACCACATCCTGATCGACAACATCCTTTCCCAAAACAACGCCAACGACGGCATCCGGGTCAGGAATTCCATTGACGCCACCATCCAGAACAGCACCTCCGAAAACAACAACGGCGACGGCATCACCTTCTACGCCTTTGGCAGCGTACTCAACAACCAGGTGCACGGCAACAAGGAACGCGGCATCTACCACGTGGGCAGTGCTGCACCCGGATCCGGCCACGTGACCATCTCCGGAAACCACGTATCCGGCAACCAGATGGACCACAGCGCCATTACCCACCACGCCGCAGGCATCGAGGTGTACTCCGGACCATCCGGCTCGCACACCCTCAGCACCACAATAGAGAATAACGTGGTGGAAAACATCGGAAACGGCATCCTGTTATATAAGGTAAACAACGATGGCGGTGCCGCCGTAGATCCTGACAACCAAAGCATCGTAAAAGGCAACACCGTCTCCGGAACCACCGCCACAGACCACACCCAGGGCGATGGCATCCTGATCTACAAGTCCCATTACGTAAACTTGGAAGATAATACCGTTTCTGATAATGAACATGCCGGCATCCGGGTGACAGGAACCTATAACGGGAATTTCACTACCACCAACAATACCTTATCCGGAAACACAACCACCGGCAACCAGTACGGCATCCTGATCGAAGAAGGCGCCGGCGACACCCAGATAAGCGACAAGAACATGATCTCCGGGAACACCGCCTATGGCTTGCTCAATACATCCGGCGAGCTGGTGGATGCCACATTCAACTACTGGGGTGATGAAAGCGGACCCTACCACCCCGAAACCAACGCAGAAGGCACGGGAGATGCAGTGAGCGATGACGTGGACTTTGCGCCTTATTATATTGATGAAGAGATGACCGAAACAGGACATCCTATCACGGAAATCACCATTATCGTCGGGGATGCCACCGCCGTCTACGGCGAAGCCGTCACCGACTTTTCCTTTGAAGACTTCAGCGACCAGCTGATCGATGGAGACGAAATGGCAGATGTTACCGGCGGCCAGGGCGAAGCCGGCAACGTGTCGTTTACGTTTACAACGGATGAAACCACTCCCGTGGGCACCTACACCGATGCCATAGGCATCCTGACGTCCTCTTTTGATGGCCCCAGGGCAGACAGCTACGTCATCAACATCGTAAAAGGAAGCGTGGAAGTAACCCATCGTGTGCTCAGCGTGAGTGCCGTCAATGCCCACAAAGAATACGGCGAAGAGTATCTTTTTGATGGCAGCACTGAATTCTCGACCACCGGTCTGGTCAATGATGATGAGATCACTTCGGTTGACCTCTCAAGCGCCGGAGCACATGCAGGAGCTTCCACTGGCTCTTGGGCCATTACCGCCAGTAACGCCCAAGGCAACGGCCTGGAGAACTACGACATTTTCTATAACCCCGCAGCGCTTACCGTCAACCCCAGGCCAGCGACCATCACCGCAGGATCCGGCAGCAAAGTGTACGGCGATGTCTTTGACCTCGAAGAAACAACCCACACCGCCACAGGCTTGCTGGAAGGCCACCAGGTAAACTCCGTGGACTTTTCCAGCGATGGGGCAACGGCCGAAGCCTCGGTAGCCACCTATACACTGGATGCAGTGAATGCGGTGATCCGCGACAGCCACAACAACAATGTGACCACAAACTACGACATTGCATTTGAACCGGGCGAGCTTACCGTCACCCCGAAGCAGCTCCAGGTCACTGGCATCGTGCTGGATGACAAGGAATACGATGGCACCACGGACGCAACCATCAGCCATGCTGCACTTGCAGGTGTATTGTTTGATGATGCGGTAAGCCTGGATCATTCAATGGCTTCCTTCGACCAGGCCGATGCAGGTACAAGCATCCCGGTAACTGCCAACATGACTCTTTCAGGAGGTGATGCAGGAAACTATGCGCTGGAGCAGCCGGATGGCCTTTCGGCGAACATCCTCCCCCGCGAACTGACCATCGGCGGTAGCTTTTCCGCGGCTGACAAAACCTATGATGAAACCACAGACGCCACCTTTGAAGAAGACAACCTGGTTGCTGAAGGTGTGGTGACAGGAGAAGAAGCACTGGTTGAGCTCACCGATGTTTCCATAGCATTTGAAGATGCGTCCGTAGGCACCCACCAGGTAAGCATTACCGATGCTTCGCTGACAGGTACGGGAAGCGGCAACTATGAAATCTCCCTCGAAGATGCACCCACTGCCACGGCCAGCATCCTTCCCGGACAGGCAGAGCAGCTTGTCATCGCCCAGCAGCCCTCTTCCGTGGCAACAGCCGGCGAGCCCTTCAACACCCAGCCCGTGATCCATGTCACCGATAGCTACGGCAACCTGGTCACCAGCGACGATAACACAGAGGTGACCGCCACTGCGCAGCAGGGAAGCGACGATCTTACCGGTCAGCAAACGGTGACAGCCAACAGCGGTATAGTCACCTTTACCGACCTGGCCTACGAAACCACGGAAACCATCACCATCGAATTTACCTCCCCAGGCCTGCAGGCAGCTACCTCACACCAGATCACCGTCAACCCGGAAGATGCCAACCAGTTGGTGCTCACCACAGCACCCTCGTCAGAAGCCACTGCCGGCGAAGCGTTCGCCACGCAGCCGGTTGTCGAGATTCAGGATGAAATGGGCAATCCGATCGAAGATGACAATGAAACCGTAGTGTGGGCATCCCTAAAGACAGGGGAAGGCGAGCTTTCAGGATCTGTTTCGGTTACGGCCGTCAACGGGGTAGCAAGCTTCAGCGACTTGTTCCATACGCACGCCGGCGAGATCACCATCGTGTTCACCTCAGAACCGGCACTGGAGCCGGTCACCTCCGGCAGCATTAGCGTCAGTCCCGCCACGCCCAGCCAGCTGGTCCTCGACACCCAGCCATCAGCCACGGCGATCGCCGGACAAGCCTTCGATACCCAGCCCGTACTGCTGATCAAAGACGCTTACGACAACCTGGTCGACGATGACAACAGCACCGCGGTGAATGTAACCCTGAGCCAGGGCAATGATGACCTGCAGGGCACGACCGTCCAAACAGCCACTAACGGTATGGTAGCATTTTCTGACCTCTATTATACCAAGGCCGAGTCCATCATCCTGAGCTTCAGCAGCAACAATGGCTTTGCAGATGTCACTTCGGATGCCATCCTTATAGAGACCGCCCCGGCCAGTCAGCTGGCGATCACCACCCAGCCATCATCGGAGGCCGTGGCTGGAGAAGCCTTTGCCAC
>PUOX01000076.1 GCA_003552925.1 Mollicutes bacterium
TCAGTCATGATCAATTCCTATTAGTTCTAAGTTTTCGTTTAATTGATCTTCTATTCGTTGTTTGTCAAAGTCGGGATGATACCCTGAAAACATATTACAAATTTGTGGAAGTTTTGTCAAATCATTTTCATTGCAATAGTAGTACAGTTCATCTAACGCGTCTTGCGTAATTCCTACAGGTTGTGGTAACTTTTTTAACCACTGTAAAAACGATAGTGGTTGACCGCGCAACCTTTGAGAAAGGTATAAAGATAAATGATCGTTGTCAAGTTTATTATTGTAAAATTGTAGTACTGCTAATTTTTGTTTTTCCATTGTATAAATAAGTCATAGTTTCCGTAGGTGTCATCAGGTCCTTTACATATTCTACGTTCGTTGTGTAAATGTTCGAGAGTGTTTCGAGCGTGAATAGGATTCATATCAAAATCATGGACTGTTAACCACGTATTAGAGTTGTTTATCGTTCTGAGAATATGACGAGCGTTTGGGTTCTTTTTTGTTTTTGGAACGTATTTATCCCAATGTCCCATACTTTCATGGAATACGTAATGTCTGTATTGTTTATCAATTCCTAAATCGCCATGTTTTCTGCCATACTCTCTGGTTACATTTTTAAATACACGTTTCCTGCTGTCGGTAATCATAGAGCCTCTTCTTATAAAGCGTTTGTTTCTGTTGCACAGTTTTTAATCCAGCGTTAAAAAATTTACGTTCACTCTTTAACAAGTGTCCATTCAAATAATTCCTATAACGCTGTTCATCATTTTTACAATCTTTGAGCTTTTGTTGGTAGTATTTTTGTTCATCCATTTTCTTTGAGCCATTGAACTGCGTTTTCTGTTCCGTTACCAATCGTTTCTCCGTCAAGTTTATACCAACCCCCCTTCTTCGTTATACGTCCTTCATCCATTAATTTACGTAACTGTTCATATTCAGGAACAATACCGTAACCTTGTTTGACTTCTGTTTTAACAGTCTTAAAAGATTCTCCAAACTTATTCTTTTCTAGATATATCTCAAGTGGTATAAGGTCTTTGTCGTCTAAGATATATTTACTGGTTGTACGTTTTGTTACGATAATAATTTGACTGTAAAATCCCCATCCTTTCCCCCCAATCGCGCGTTTACCCATTGACCCTTGATTTGTAATAACGTCTTTTTTGTGGTTAATTGCGCAAAGTGTAGCGTTATGTTCTCTAAGAAGTCCGCTTAGTTTAACAAGTTCAGTCCCATGTATTTTTGCGTGTAATCCAATAACAGATTCGCCAGCGTCTTGTTCGTGAACTTTGGTTGGTTGCATAGCATGAATAGAATCCAACACAATAAATTTCACACCATACTCTTTTATAAGAACTTTAATATCTTCATACAGTTGTTCCATTCCTTTTTGCGGAATGATATACAATTGTTCAAGAGATACACCTAAATCATTGAACCAATTATTTGTTTGTGAACCTTCTTCGTCCACGTCCATAAATACAGCATTCTCTGCGTCTACGTATGCAACGTCATGTCCGAGATTTTGAACGTTTGATGCGACTTGAAGAGCTAATGTTGTTTTAAATGTGCCCTCCCCATCACCCTGTATCTGCATAATACAACCGCTTGGAATACCTTTATCAAAATATTTATTAATGTCGCTTGCTGGAAAGTCTACATACCATTCAGGTACATATCCTATACCTTTTTTAAATTCTTTTTTACTCATTATCGTTATCTCCTTTTGCGTGAGTTATAATGAAAAGTGCCATTGTTCGTATAAGAGCTTCGGCAATTTCTAATTTAGATGGGTTACGTTGTCCTTGTTCTATTTGTGTGTGAGTTGATCGTTTAACTGGAATAGTAAATACATCAGAGACTTTACCGTGAGGACCCAATGACTTACCGTTTGGTAGACTATGATGAGGGTCTAAATGTTCAGATGATTCGCCAGTTATATAATCCCACCCAATACTTTTTACAAAGTCGAGATATTTTCGTGAACGCCAACCAGATTTATACACATCTTGAGCGTTTAAGTAATTTGTAACGTCCTCAATATATTTGAGCGTTTCTTGAGCTTTTTCAAAAACGGCAGGGTTTGCTCCTTCACTTTGTGAACGTATTTCGTCAGCTTGACTGTGAAGGTCTTCAAGTTTTTGTTCTGGTTTAGGTCGTTTATCTCTTGCAAGATCAGGGTTTTCTAAAAGGGACGGCAACTTTTCCCACATTTTAACCGTAAGTGGTATGCCTTTATCATCTAAAAGGTCGGTAAACCCTTGCAGAGTATCTACATCGTATTCTTCTTTAACGTGTCTAAACGCCCGAAGATCATTACTAAGCATGTTTTCTGTTATTCCTATACGACTGGCAAATTCTCGCTGACTGCCAACCTCTTCAATAATCTGATCGTAATGGTCGTACACATCTTTACCATTTTCATATCGTCGAAGTAAAGCATCACTTACTAAGTCTTGCGCTTGTCGTAAGTTTGATCGTATCTTTTTGTTGCGTTGGATAAGAGTAGCGGCTAAAGAATTTAGCTCACTACTATTAAATCCGTTAAATGTTGTTACTTCATTAGTCATTGGCAAACTCCCGTTTTTCGTAATCAAAAATTGTTACTTGAAGTGTTGATTTTTCATTTCCATTTTTATCTGTCCATGAGTTTTCCTGTATGTTTGCTCGGTGTTTAATTTTACCGTCTTCTTCGTAAGTACTAAGGTCAAGCACATCTCCTTTGGATAGTTCCATTGCCGCTTCACTGGCTCTGTCTCCCCACATTTGGGCGTTGTATGTACTTGTGCCTATCGTTTCGTACTCTTTTGTATTCTTGTTAAATTTTTGGTGATTTTCGATTAAGAACAATTTAAGCAGGGGAGTATTTTTCTTTCCGACAGTGGCGTATTCTGGCTCTGCGCCAATGGTTATAAAATTCGTTGAAATGTTCATAGTAGTAATTGTTTAGTATTAGAGAATAAAGGAGAGAGGACGTTCCCCTCTCCCTCGGCTTCTCAAAGCATCAATAACCCCGATTTTCGGGAGTGGTACGGACAGGACTCGAACCTGTAATTGTTAGTGCTGGATTACTAAGACACTAACTCGACTTCGGTTATTTGCAACTAACCAGTAATCCACTCTGAGCGTAAACCAATTCCGCCACCGTACCATTTTCAAGTTAATCATTTTCTAAGTAATTGTCAAGTAATTCGTGATATTTTTCATCGGTTAATTCTTTAAATTTAGGAATGTCTTCGTCTCGCAGTTTCGTAATGTCTTTATGAATGTAGTTATAATCTGGGAATCTATTTACAAATCGTTCCAACCCTAATACGGGAATCATTTTACGACGTTCGGTTTTTCGCAGAGGTACATCAGGGAGAATCTCTTTAAATTCATCCCACCCTAATACAACCAATAGTTTCTGAGCAGTTTTATTTAGTCTGCTTAGGTAGTGGTCAACATGCAAGTTTCCATTGTAATTTTTTGCCAGTCGTATCGTTTCAAATGCTGGAAGGTTAGGTGTAACCCACTTGTCAGGTCGCGTTTTGTACTCCTTTAACACCTTGTCGGGCTGTTCCACCCACGTTTCAATAACGTCTCCTTTGAGCATGGGACGATCATTACTAAGTGCGGCTTCATATTGCGCTATTCTGTTTTGTCCCGCTTCAATTTTATGTGAATATTCTTCAAGGGACATATTAAGAGTTTGTCGTTTTTTAATTTGATCGACGGTTAACAACTGCGACTCAACCAAATCTTTGTAATAGTTATATTCATCCGTAATCTTTTCGGTTTGTTCGACAAGAATGTGATCAATACATTTCTTCATAAAGTTCTCGGTGAACTGTTCAGTGTTTCTTCCTGCCAACGTATTACCCTTAATCGTTACGTCTCCGTTATAGTCAACCAGTACGTATGATTTACGATCAAACATAATACA
>PUOX01000040.1 GCA_003552925.1 Mollicutes bacterium
CTCCCCCTTCCCGAACACTGCTATAAAGTGTAACCACCACAACCTGCGTATATCCTCTTTAGTCACCCTATCCCCCCTCCAAGAAAATTGAGAATGAATATTATCAGCGCCAGGGTAAAAGTGGCTAAAGCGCCTAAGAGCATATTATATATTTTATCCATTTTCGCGTTTAAATCTTTGAGGTGTCCATTCTGTTTTTCCCGGTATCCTTCCAAGTTCATCAGCCTCTCTTCGTGCCTTCCCATAATTCCGTGGAGCTTGTTTATTTTATTGCTGATCTCCCTATCATCCATATAATCCCTCCAATAAAAAACCGCCCGTAGGCGGTATTAAAATTCGTATTTGAGTTTTATATCTAACCCTGTTTTGTCCTTTGTTGGTGAATTACCACTTTGAGCTAAATAATGCTTACACCAACTAACAAGTCCTACTGTAATTTGCTCTGTTATCCTATAGTTGACAAAACCCTCGTATGTCTGCGAAATAGGCTTCCCTGTAGGTATAAGCCCTGCCCTGATGCCAAAACCGCCTAGCTCTGCTTGAAACCTTCCTCCAACTTGCCACCTGCCGAAGTCTTCATATACTTTTAGTTTTCCAATTCCTGTTTGTTCGAGAGTGTTGTAGCGGACAAGGAAATGTCCTTCGATTGCGCTGCAGCTTAGAGTAAACAAAGTGATCATCAAAATTGAAACTAATAGATTTTTAATATAATCCCTCCTTAAAATATTCAGGGTGGCTTAAAGCCATTTCGGTTTGCCTTTTATCAGTTTCAGCAATCGACAAAACCAAAAAGTCGATAAGGTTTGCCTGGGTCGTTCCCGTAATCGTTACCAAAAGCGTTATTATCACAATACAAATTCTGGCTTTAGCCATCGGCACTCACGCTCCAACTGCCGTCATTCACCCGATTACCGCCTCCGAAATTCGTGTTTGTGCCTTTGTCTTTGATCCCACTCTCTGTTCCAGAGTTGTATAAATCGTTGTTGGCAACAAGGTTGTCACTGTTTGGTACATCAATAAAAATTCCGTATTTTTGGGGTTCGCCGTCTGCTCGAATCGTATTGTTTTGTATATTGTTATAATCCGACCCAGAATAGGTTCCTTGTGCGTACTTATAGGTAAGGGCAATTCCCGCCCTGTTTTCATCAGATGCGTCACTGGCCTGCCCATTGCCAGTTATTTTGTTCCCCGAAATATCAGAATCCGCCACCGCTGCTAAATAAATCCCAGAATAATCGTTATCAAAAATTTCGTTATTTGTGATTGCAAAATCCACGGCATTTGGCCCAAAAGCAGTTCCGAATGCGGAGGTCAACTCCACCCCATGCCCTGCGTTTGCAAATACTTTAGAATTTGTTACTTTGCATGTGCTCCGGACATGCACCCCTGCGTTCCCGTTGTGCGCGGAGGAAATGTTATTAGCAATATTTCGCTGACCCATCCACAAACCAACATGCGTACAGTTTTCGATATATACGTTTTCGATTGTTGTGTCCCAGCTGTTATGCAAAAAAAGGCCAACATGGTGATCGGCTGAATTCTGGTTGGCTTTATTGCCATCAATTTTCAGTTCTTTTATATATAGATTGTCACCGGGGGAACCATTAGGGTAGGGATAGGTTTGTTTTAGCCCAATTATTCTGGTTGTGTCGGAAACGCCGTCTGCTAATTTAATAACTGTATTAGCGCCCAGACCAGCAAAAGTAAGATTGGCAGGGGTTACAATACAATAATTGTCAGTCCCCTTTGCAACCGTATAAAGGCCCTCCATTAAAACAACCTTACCTCCTGTGCCTCCTATTTCGTCAATGGCCTGTTGAATTTCAACCTGATCATCCGCTCCGTCACAAACATAATCTGCACCGTCTTTGGCTTTTTGGGAGGAGTTACTCGCAGCCACAACCAAAGTTGCCGACCTTGTATCTGGCCCCGGAGTTACGGTTGTTTCATCAGACGGTTCAGACCTGGTGCCCAAACCGTCTTTGTGTATTACCCGGACATACACAGGAGTTCCAGGGCTTAATCCTTCCGTAACCTGGAAAACCGTTTGCTGTCCATATGCTTTGCGGGTAGCAAGAGAAGGGGTGTAACCCGAAACAAAAGAGACGTGGACCTCTGAGTGTCGCCACCAAGGGTTTTTAGGTCTATCAAACTCAACTTCAATTCCTTTTGGTATCGAACTAACCACAACTCCGGTTGGCTTCTGTGGTCCCCTGCTTCCCTGGTCCTCCGGTCGAATAGGAGAAACCGCCCCCGGTCTTGTCTGCATTTTTAGCCATTTTTGTTTGCCCCCCGTAACCCTGCCCGAACCAACTGTTTCCGTCCTGAACGAAGGGCTGTCGCCAAAACGCAACCTGTGAGAGACACTTTCCACTCCGTATAAATCTCGGGTTGAACTTATTAGCGGGTTTTTGACTCTAATACAGGCAAACAAATCCACTTCCGGCCAAAGGGGCATATTAATTCGGGTTATACCCTGCAGGTCTTTAAGGTCGGCAAGGGCTGCTCCCGCTAATCTCTCGGCCTCTTCTTCGCTTAACACAAGCGGGGTATCGCCAAGCTCAATCTCCATAGGCAGTTCGCCAAAAGTATCAATACTTGCCTGGTCCTTTTTAACCACGAAAAACTTAAATATATCCCCTTCTTCTTCTTCGGCTTCGGCGTCCCGGTAATTAACCCAGATTATATTACGGACATCTTCCGCAGAAATATCAAGGGCCTGCTCGTAGAAGTCGCTTTCATAATCTAATTCAAAATCTGGTTCAGTGGTTGCGGTAATCTCTGCCCAGGTTTTATCGGCAAGTTCTTGCCAGGTTTTGTTTGCGTAATCTTCCCAAGTGGCGTTGACGGTTCGCTGCCTGGGGGGTTCCATAAGGACTAACTGATACTTCCCTGTATTCTCATGCCAGCGATATCCTAAAAACCAACCAAACTGGGAAACAATTTGCTGTAATATACTCCAAACCGTTTCATATTGTGGCCCTAAGGGTTCGTCTTCGTCCCAAGGAATATCCCAAAAAGGGCTTTCCTCTGGTTTGATTGGTTCTTCTTCAGTTCCGTTGGGACTGTATATAATTACATCATCAAATCCGTTGTCACCCAAAATATCCTGCATAACCTTTTCAACTGGTTCATCTTCTCCTGACTTGGGATACATCCGTGGTTGCCCGGTAGCCTCGCTCCGGAGCATATAAGCTCTTTGTAATCTGTGAGCAAGGTCAATACACTCCACCCTAATAGTATGGCCACGCCCACCATCAGTCCTGGGCTTGACGATATATCCGCGAAATACCTCTTTCCAATCCCCTTGTTCGGGTTCCTGTCCCGGATCCGTGGTAGCGATCCAGGCAACTACCTCCCTATTCGGATACAGGAGGGGAGCATATTCTTTCCCCTGGCCAAGGTCAAACTGATTCCATTCGCTGCCTCTATCTCGCGTGTGGAAAGATGACGTTCCATCGTTAATCAAAGTGAAATCCATTCGCCTAACTCCGGAGTCAGTCCCTGATTGGCCAGTCCCAACCATATCTACATTGCCTAATTCAATATTAACCGCAACACACCAGGGGGCAATAGACTCCCAGGTAACTCCATCGGGTCTACCTACCTGTAGGTCAAAATGTATTTGCCTGTCGCCTTTTATCAGTTGGGCCATAGTTTATTCCCCCCAATTCCCTGCGTAACTGCTCCCTCTTCTGCTTTAGTTTATCTGCTGATTTGTTTTTCTGGCAAAATTGCTCTATCGCCCACTCTATTGCCTGCTCTCGTAGTTCTTTGTCACACTCTCGGAGTTCCTTTTGTTTCTCACTTCTCACCTTTTC
>PUOX01000059.1 GCA_003552925.1 Mollicutes bacterium
TGAGAGCGATTTCAAAGTTGTCGAGCACCGGAAGCAGGGATTTGACGAGTTCGGCGTTGGCGAATTTGCGTTCGCGGATGCGTTCTTCGTTCATGCGCCGTTTGAAGTTTTGCAGTTCGGCTTGGTTGCGGAGAAGCTGATCGTTAAGCGTTTCAATTTCTTCTTTCAATTGTTTCTTCTCGTCTTTTTTGCGCTTTTTTTCCGATGGCTTCCCGTTTTCTTTCTTGGTTTGCTCTTCTTGTTTTTGTTCTTGCCGTTCTTGCTCTTGTTCTTCTTGCTTTTTCTTCTCTTCTGTCATAGAATGCCTCCTAATCTAAAGCTTCGATAAGTGTTGTGCGAGGTATTGAAGAAGCGGGATGACTTTGCGGTATTCCATGCGCGTCGGGCCGACGACGGCGATGGTGCCTTTTTCCCCTTCTTCGACTTCGTAGGGCACCATGACGACCGAACAGTCCTTCATGGCGCTGATTTGGTTTTCCTTGCCGATGCGAACGGTCAAGCCGTTGCTTTCGGTGTGCTCGACGAGTTTCAAGATGTCGTTTTGTTCGAAGAAATTCATCAACTCGCGCACGCGGTCCAAATCTTTGAACTCCGGCTGATAAAGCATGTTGCTTTGGCCGGAAAGGTAGAATTTGCTTTGGGTGAAGCGGGTGAAGGCGTCCAAGAACGCATCGATGATTTGCTTGTTGTAGGCGAGGAGTTCTTTGATTCTTTTATGGTTGACTTCGTATTGAAGTTTCTGCGACACTTGCGAGATGGGCACATCGTGGAGGATGTCGTTTAGAATGTGCATGATGTGTTTCAACTCTTCGGTGTCGGTGCCTTTGGGAAGGGTGATGTTCTTGCTTTCGACGTGGCCGAGGTTGGTCACGACGAGCAAGACGCTCATATCGCCGTAAAGCGGAATGAGCTCGATTTTCTTCACGCGGGAGTTGTGTGCGGAAGGCCCGAGAGCGAGCGATGTGTAGTTGGTGAGCTGACTGAGCAAGTTCATCGCCCGTTGAATGGTCTCATCGCGGTTCATGTCCTTGTCGAAAAGATCGTCGATGAGCGTCATGTCTATGTCGGTTTCAATGCCTTCTTGCATCAACGTTTCGACATAGTAATGGTACCCTTTTTCGCTCGGCACGCGGCCGCTTGAGGAGTGGGTCTTCTCTAAGTAGCCCGCCTCTTCAAGGTCGGCCATGTCGTTGCGGATGGTCGCCGGCGAAAATTCGAGCCTTTTTGACAAAGTGCGCGAACCGACGGGTTCCGCCGTCCGCACGAATTCTTCCACAATCAGTTTCAATACGTTTTTCTGCCGTTCCGTCAACATGTCCTTCACCTCGTTTAGCACTCTACCATTTAGAATGCTAAGGGTATTATAAACGAATATAATAGCACTGTCAAGGGATGAGTGCTAATTAATCCGGAAAAGAAAAGGCTGCGGTTTTCAGCCTTTGACAAAGGGGTTTCGAGCCTTTTCGTGCGCGATGGTCGTAAACGGTCCGTGCCCGGGGTAGACCACGGTGTTGTCGTCGAACCGCTCGTAGAGGTTTTTCACGGAAGCATGCAACGCTTCTTCGTCGCCGGTTGGCAAGTCCATGCGTCCGATCGCCTCTTTGAAAAGCGTATCGCCCGAAAAGAGAATGTCACCGTAGGCAAAACATACGCCGCCGCGGGTGTGGCCGGGGGTGTGCAACACGGTGAGGGTCTTCTCTCCGAGAGAAAAGGTGTCGCCGTCTTCGATGGCATGGACGACGTGCTTGTCTTTCAGCTTGAAGCGCTCTTCCATGTAGACCGAGAGATTGAGTCCCGGGTCGAAAAGGAAGTCCCGGTCGTGTTTGTGGATGTAGATGGGCGCTTTGTCGTCTTTTAGAAGCTCGTTCAAGCCGCTGATGTGGTCGTAGTGTCCGTGCGTGAGTAACACGCCTTTGATCGAAAGGCCGTGCTTTTTGAGGAATTCGTGCATCGCTTCGTAGTTTGAGCCCGGGTCGATGACGTACGCTTCCTTGCCGCTAGCGACTATGTAGGTGTTTTCGGAAAAATCGTTAAGAATCGCTTTGAACATGTCGTACCATCTCCATCGCCCCGGTAATGCCGGCGTCGTTGCCGAGGCACGCTTTTTTTAGGATCGGTTTCTTGTTTCCGAAGAACAAGTACCGATCCAGACGTTCGTTGATTTTCTCAAACAAAAACTCTCCCGCTTCCGCAACGCCTCCTCCGAAAATACAGGACGAAGGATTCAACAGTGCCGAAACGTTCGCGACGGCCTGCGCCAAAGCGTCGGCCGCGCGTTCAACAACTTTCAGCGCCACCGCGTCACCGGCTTTGGCGGCGTCCAAGATGTTTCTCGCGTTGATGCGCTTGTCTTTTAAGACGGTGGTTTCACCTTCATCGATGAGGGTTTTGGCGAATGCCTTCATCGCCGCCGTCCCGGCGTACGCTTCCAAGCAGCCGCGCTTTCCGCAACCGCATTGTTCTCCTTCTTGTACGACGGTCGTGTGGCCTATC
This sequence comes from Mollicutes bacterium, assembly GCA_003552925.1. Lineage (GTDB taxonomy): Bacteria > Bacillota_I > Bacilli_A > Izemoplasmatales > Izemoplasmataceae > T1SED10-81. The sequence continues at coordinate 2,494 of PUOX01000059.1, forward strand.
TCGCCCGCGGCGCCCCTTAAGAGTTCGCCGCCGATGACGATACCGCCGCCGACGCCGGTCCCAAGAGTGATGAACACATAAGGCTCCTCTTTGAATGCGCCGTGCGTATACTCGCCAAAAGCGGCCAGCGATGCGTCGTTTTCCACGACGACCGGCATGTTCCCACCGAAGAACCTTTTGAACGTTTCGTCCACATTCAGCGCTTCCCACCGCAAATTGGCGATTTTTCCGACCTTGCCGTCCGTCACGGGGGCGGGCACGCCGATGCCGACGCCCGCGACTTCCGAGGGGTCGACCATCGATTTCGCGAACGCGGCGATGGTTTTCAAGGCGTCTTCGCCGTTTAGTTCACGGGGCGTTCTTTCGGCACTCCGCTTCAGCAACGTCCCCTCTAGCGAAAAAACTCCGTATTTCACATATGAACCGCCGATGTCGATGCCGAGAATCTTTTGTTCCATCAGGACCCTCCGTTAAAAAAACTTCTTGTCGTCAAGAAGTTTTTTATTTTTTCTCTTTATGCATGGTTTGCTTGTTGCAGCGCTTGCAGAACTTTTTCACTTCCATGCGCTTCGGGTGGTTCTGTTTGTTTTTGGTGTACTGGTAGTTTTCGCGTTTGCATTCTTCGCAACGTAGTGTGAACTGTACTCGCATGTTTCAATCCTCCTTACGAATTTCGAAACCATAGTATCATGTAAATTTGGAAAAATCAAGTTAAAACCGTGCAAAACTGCGCCGGCTTTATTATAATGGGAGTGGTGATTACTATGCGGAATCGTAAAGACACAAAAGCGGTCTACGTCAAGAATTTGCAAATCGGCGAGCAGGACAAGGTCGTCTTGCAAACCATGCTCAAGCATCCGCCCAAACATATCGAAGAAGCTTTGAAGGAAATTAGGCGCTACCAGACGCTCGGGGCCGAGTTGCTTCGTGTTGCGGTTGCCGACCGCGAAGACGCCATCGCGCTGGAAAAGCTCAAACGCGAAACCAACGCGCTTTTGGTCGCGGACATCCATTTCGATCACAATCTGGCCTTGCTGGCCTTAAAACACGGCGCGGACAAGATCCGATTGAATCCGGGCAACATCGGCAAACGCGAACACGTCGCGGCCGTTGTGGACGCCTGCAAGAAAAAACGCGTCCCCATCCGCATCGGCATCAACGCCGGCAGTTTGGAAAAAGACGTGGTGAAGCGGTTCGGGAAAACGGCCAAGGCGATGGTCGAAAGCGCGAAAAAACACGTCGCCATTTTAGAAGAGATGGGCTTTTACGACATCGTGCTGAGTTTCAAAGCGAGCGATGTCCGCTTGACGATTGCGGCCA
>PUOX01000036.1 GCA_003552925.1 Mollicutes bacterium
ACCCACGCCATGGTGTCCACGCCGTCGTCGTGCTTGCCGTTGGGGAAGCGCAGCATCTCGGCCACCACGGCCAGGGTCACGTCGCAGTGCTGGCGGAAGAACACCCGGTGCTGCTGCATGCGCGCCTGGATCGGGCGGGCACGCGCGATCTTGTCCTGCCTGCCCGGGCGCAGCTCCTCGATGGGCATCATGACCCGCTCTTCGCGGCAGCGCTTCTCGAGTATCGGCCCCATGGTCATCAGGATGTGGCCGCGCTCGATGCCGACGATCTTCGACTTCCACACCCGCTGCACCCGCATCATCTTCTCGATGATCTCGAGCGACCCCCAGCGACCGCGCTGGATATCGACCACGTAGATGTTGTCCTTGCGGTCCACGCCCACGGTGATGCCCACCGTGAAGTCGTTGATCTCCTTCTGACCGATCGCCAGGTCCCAGGCGGTGTAGAAGTTCAGCTCGTCAAGCGGCGGCAGGTCCTCCTGCTTGTACCACATGAAGTCTTCGCGCTTGAAGTAGTCGCCATCGTCGGCCACCGGGTTCTGCTGGTAGAGCGCGCTCCAGTCGCGCGGGCCCACGGTGCGCTTGATCCGCTCCAGGGAGTCGAGCGGATAGCGCTCGGGGTGCAGCGCCTCGCCCTGCTTACGGAACAGCTCGTCGTTCTCGGCAATCGCCGGGTAGCGCACCACCCGCCACTGATCCCCGTCGCCCTGCTCCATCTTCTGGAGCAGGCGCCCACCGAGGTCGTCGTCGTGCCAGCGGGTCATCATCACGATCACGCCGCCGCCCGGGGCCAGGCGGGTATAGGCCGTCGAGGTGTACCAGTCCCAGATCGACTCGCGGGTCGAGGCGCTCTCGGCGTCTTCGCGGTTCTTCAGCGGATCGTCGATGACCAGGACGTGGGCGCCGCGACCCGTGATGGGACCGCCGACACCGGCCGCCACGTAGCCCCCGCCCTTGTTCGTGTTCCACACCTCGACCGATTGGCTGTCCTTGGACAGGCTGACCTCGGGGAACACCGCCTGGAAGCTCGCATCACGCAGCAGCCCACGCACCTTGCGGCTGAAGTCGTTGGCCAGGCTCCCGGCATACGAGCAGGCAATCACCTCGTGGCCGGGATTGCGCCCCAGGTGCCAGGCAGGGAACACCCGGGAGGCCAGCTCACTCTTCCCGCTACGCGGCGGCATGTTGATGATCAGCCGGGGGCTCTGGCCGGCGGCGACCGCCTCGCTGAACCACTCCAGGTGCTCGCAGATGTCCTTATGCACCCAGCCGGCCTGGTACTCCGGGTTGACCCGCAGCACCAGGGGCAGCAGATGGTCACGCGACAGCTGCCGGCGGGCCAGCTCCTTGCGCGCGCCCTCCTGGGCATCGAACGCTGCCGGGTCCTGGGTCTGCGCGCGGCGCTTGGCCTCGAGCACCTTCTCCGCAGCGACCTTCTCGCGGTGCATGGCGACCCGCTTGGCGCGCTCCTCCTTCAGCCGGCGATCCGAGGCCTCCTCGACGCTGACCTCGGCCTTCGCCTTGGCCTCCTCGCCGTTCTTGCCCACCCGGCAATAGACGCACGTGCCGGAGTCATCGACCAGCGTCGCGGGGTGGCTCTGATTGCAGACCGCACACGGCGCCGTGGTGACGCCAGGCTTACTCCTCTGTGAACTCACCGTCGATCACCTCCCCGGGCCTGAGCGAATCCATGCCGATGGCCGCGTAGCGCAGCAGCTGCTGCGTATCGAGGGTCTCGAGCTGCTTGACGTTGGTCGGCATACCGCGCTCGCTCTCGCTGGCATCGAGCAGCTTGTGCAGCTTGACCAGGGAGTCCGTGGCGCGGGTCATCTCGGCACTGGTGCCGGCCGAGTGGTAGGCGTTCATGTACATCTGGTGCGCCTCCTCCATCCCGAACTTGATGCGCGGGAGGACCTTGGCGGTGTACTCCTCCAGGTAGTGGTCCATGTGTTGCTGGACCTTGGGTTCCTTGTCCCAGCGGGAGGCCGTGACGCGGGTGACCCCCGCCTCACGTGCCGCATCGGTCTGGTTCAGGCCGCCCACCCGGGCAGCGACGTAGTAGCGCTGCTGGGCGGTGATCCGCGGCAAGGCGACCACGCCGATCTCCTGATCGGCGCGCATGCTCTCCACGTGGGACTGGATCATTTTCTCTTCGTCGAAGGCCATGAGGGTCCAGTGGGTATTCGCAGGTGGCGCCGAATGGCCTAGACCATTCGCAATGCGAATAGTGTACCCCGAGTCAAGGACCTACGGCAAAAATCTCAGAAAATATTTGGGGTTTCGATCTTCAGGGGGTTTGGGACGAGCGATCCGGGACGAGCGATCCGGGGCGAGCGATCCGGGGCACGGGATTCGTGTGGATAGTCGCGTGATGGGGTGTGGAGTCCCTGCTCAGCGGGGGCACGCCAACGGGATTCGGGTTTCGCCACGGGCGGAATTCGAATTCAGACCCCTGGAACCTTGTTTTGACCCCCACCCGGGGGGTCTAGGAGACACACCATGAAGCTTGCATACCTCGTAGCCGCTGAACTCCGCATCGACCTCACTCGCATGAGCAAGGAGGGCGTTGCCCTCGCCGCTCGTGTCGACGCTTACGGCGACGAACTCCAGCGCATGGCTGATGAGAACGATGAGCAGCTCGCCATCATCCGCGACTCGATGGACCGCTCACGCGCCCTGCGCGCCCGCATCCAGCAACTCCGCGCTGACCGCGCGTAAGGAGCCACACCATGAAGACCATCGCCATCGCCACCATCATCGTCGCAGCCCTCGGGCTGATCGCACTCGACAACAGCGTGAGCCATCACGTGGAGTGCATTGAGTACACCGGGGTCGAGTACCTCGACCACTGTGAGAGAGATGGCCAGTGAGGGTTGCAGCCCTCACTGACCTGCACGACCAACCTAATCCAAAGGAAGACAATCATGCGCAACAACACTAACACCATCGCAGTTGCCGGCACCACCGTCGGCGCACATCGGCTGTTCACCATCCGTGGTGACCGGGTTGTCCAGGGCCGTCGCATCGAGGCCCACACCAAAGTCACCTTCGAGGCCATCTCGGTCGAGAAGCGGTACGAAGGCAACAACGTCACCCACATAGGGTACGTCCGCTCCCCGCTGGGCGCCCCGAAGAGCGTGTATCGCGACCTGCGGGCCCAGACCCGGGTCGAGATGCCCACGGCCGCTGTGGTCAGCAACTCAGCCCCAGAGGACCTGGCCGAGCCCCGCACCGCCAAGGGGGCGCTGGGCGTCAAGCTCTCCTTCGACGAGGAGCGTGAAGCGCTCGCTCGCCGGACCTGGAAGCTGCAAGAGGCCAAGTCCCAGGGCATGGCGGTCGACGAGGTGTTCGAAGGCGAGGCCATCGGGCGCATGGAGTCGCTGATGCAGGAGGAAGAGGCAGCCAGCGCGCTCCACAGGCTCCAGGACTTCTACGAGATCGACACGGCGATGGGCACTGACACCCTGGAGTTCCTCGCGGACTTCGCCAACGCCCTGCGCGACACCGACCTGGCCTGGAGGCCCAAGGTCGAACTCAAGGGCCTGGTACAGCCGCGCGAGCACACGGCAATGGAGCAGCAGCTCCACCAGGTGTGGATGACCTCGCTCGAAGGCCGCGAGCCCTTCAAGCGCACTGCGCGCATCTACAGGAAGGGCGCGCATCGCCCCATCCTGCGATTCAAGGTGGTGACGCCGGGTATGGTTGGACGCGCCTTCCTCGCCGGGGACGCAGCCTGGGCCAAGAGCCTGCTG
>PUOX01000002.1 GCA_003552925.1 Mollicutes bacterium
ACTGGATTACAGGAACCCCCGAACATGAACGAGCAGTGTTTCTTGTAGAGAAGCGGTTGAAAAAGAAAGCTGAAATAATAGAACCTCCGTTACCGTGGGGCGGATCTGATGAAGAAATCGAATGATAACACCTCGTTATCAGTGGGAAAATTTAACAAATGAACAGAATTAAAACCTACATAAGAACCGTCGAGCAGTACATCAAAAAGGATGTTCATAATCCACTATCTGCAATGACCAACCTTACCTATATTTTACTTGGGTGGTTGGCAATGAGTACGAATGTTGTAATGGGATTACTTCTCATTTGTGTAGGGATTGCATCTACTGGTTTTCACTGGACTCGTAAACGGTGTTGGCACTGGTTCGATATTGTGATGATTTATTACATGCTTGCGACAGTGGCAACGTGGTTACTTTTTGGTAATTGGGGTATTCCTTTAGGGGTTATTATTGGCGGTGGACTTCACTATATGTTTGTCTGGCTTGATGAACATGGAAGCTCTCGCAGAAGCCATGAAACCATAGCTACGCTTGGAATCGTCTGCATAACTATTTACACACTCCAAAACACTCTTTATGATGGGTTGGTAGTTTTAATGTGGTTTACTCTTGCCCTTGCCACTGGTGGCATTGCCTCTTACTTCCAGCCTGATGAAGATGGTAAATGGTACGATGTGTTCCATTCTGCTTGGCACATATTCAGCGGAATAGGTATATACTATCTGATCGTCTGATATTTATCCCGAAAAAGCGTCTAAATGAGCTTCATTATCGGGATGGTAATATCTCATAGTAGTCTCCATTCTTGCGTGTCTCGCAAGACGCTGAACCTCTTGAACAGGAACTCTTTTTTCATTTAACCAATAAGAGATACAAGAGTGTCTCATATGATGAGCAGTGAAGTTATTACATAGTGGTTTTGGTAGTGCTTGAAAATGTTCTTTTAAATGTTGTCGTAATGTAGAGTCTGAATTGTACCCAAATATTCGGTCATATTTTTGAGTCTTTCGTTTTCCGCGTTCAAATATTCGTTTTACTTTTGAGGGAATTGCGATTGGAGTATCATGTTCTTTTTGGCTTTTAGGATGAAATTCATCTTCAAGATTCCAGATGTATAAATCACCAACACGTAAAAATTTTCCTTCGTTAACAATCCATGACGGACGGCAGTGAACAATTTCGTTAATGCGTAGACCCATGTAAAAACCTATGTTTAGAATGTCACGAATTAAACCATTGTCTACACTTGATAATAATACTTGAAGTTGATATTCACTCATTGTGAGAATGTTAGTTTCGTGTTTTTCTGCCCTTGTTTTATAAACTTCAGTTTCTATAGATTCATTTATATGACCTTCCTTTACACACCACTCTATAAAATTATCAATAACGGCTTTGCGCAAATTTTTAGTTTTAAGTCTACCAGATTCATTAATGATATTGTTTAAGTTTGGTCTTGTAAGGTCATTGATTGACTCACAACGTTCCAACAAAAACCTCATGTTTTGGTCATAAGCTCTTTGTGAGTTATCTGCTAAGTATCGGTATTTATATTTTAAATAGTTTTTAGATAATTCTTCTAAAGTTATCATACATAAAGTTATTTGATTAATATTTTACGTATAAAAATTACAAGAGATTTTAAGAATTATCAATTAGATTAAATTAATAGTAAAATAAATTTGGAATTGTATTAAATTTTTATTATATTCCCAACAAGAACATTAGAAAGTTTTAATAAACATTATAATTTTTAAAGGAATCCTAAGAGGAATAACCTGATATGAGTAAAATTGACGAATTTAGAGGAATGGACGCTGAAGATTTTAAAAAGAGCGTAGATGATAAGAAGACAACAAAACAAGTAAGTGAAGAAGATATTAACAAACAATCTGGTGTAGAAGAGACGCCAGAACAAAAACAAGAAACTGCGACACAACAGCAACAGCCTGAAACAGAAACGAAAGATGCCAATGTAGACCAGAAAGATGTGAGTGTATTATCAAACACATTTAACATTGATTATGAGTCCCTTCCAGAAGGAGCCAGAGAAGGAGTTATTAAGATGGCAAAATCTTATCGTGAAGCGCAGGGCAAATTTACTTCGCAGTCACAACGACTAAGAGAGAAGGAGAAAACGTTGGAAAACATGAATTCGTTTTTCAATAGTCATCCTGACATATACGAAAAAGTACAACAACGACGAAGCGGGAACCAACCAGAAGAAGGTGCGGATACTCCAAGTAAACCAAGCCCTTCGAGTGATGGTCAATCTGCGACAGTTGATAAACAAAAGCTGATGAAAGAGGGTTATTTAGATGAGTCTGATCTCACGGGCTTAGATGAATTAGCCCAAGACCGAGTTGTAGCGAAAGCTGAACTTCGGTATCTCAAAGATCAGGAAATTGCGAGTTATCGCAAGGAACTGGAAAACGAGAAGAAAAAACTTTCTGAAGCTGAACGTCTTGAAAAAGTTAAACAGACCAATGCCGAGCGCATGGACGATGGAATTGACAGAGTAGTTGCCGATTACGGTATCGACTTTACAAACCTTGATGATCAGGTTGTTGATTCTATTTATAAACGTGCGACTCGAATACTTGACCCGAATGACTCTACAGGACGTACAATTGACAAAGATGCGACTTATGATGCGACATTAAAAGAACTCGCAATTAGAGGACTATTGCCTGATAAACAGCCGAAGATGCCTAAGAAAGATTTAAACAGCATTTCAGATACGGGCGTACAATTTAATAAGCGTGGTAAAGTGGCGCAAGGTAAGTCAAACACTCGTGAGGACATTTACAAACAGAAAATGCAAGAGAAGAAATCTCAGATTAAAGATACATCGGGATTCTTCTCTCCAAAATAAAGGAGTAGACAACAATGGCTTATACAGAACAAGAAAACCAATTTGATTATGCGCCCAACACAAGGGACACGCATGACATTGCTACAACGTACCAAGACTCTAAGTATGGCACAGAAGCAGATCGTGACATAGGACTTGGAGAAATGGGAGTAGGTTCGCTTTGGAAACGAAGTGTTGCTGAAGATATTTTAACATATTACCCATATAACTTTGGGTTTGACCAAATGGTTCAGATTTTCTCTGATACCGACACCGTAGCTCACGGACAACCTTATGAATGGACAGTTCGAGATGTATTTTTCGACTATTCAGGAGAAGGTGTAACCCTTGATGCGGCTGATGTAATTAATAACACTGAGGGTGAAAACGAATACGTTCCTGCCTCTGAAGCTCGTTTTGTAGTTAGTGCGGACACTGCGAAACAATTTCGTAAGTTTGACGTAATTCGTTATGAAACGGCTGACGGTTATGAAGATGCGTGGGTAACGGATATTGAAGATGCTGGAAGTTATAAGGCGTTTATTCTTGAAAGTTTAGACGGTTCTAAACTTCCTGTAGCTGAAGCGGATGATTCGCTTATTCAGTATTTAGGTACAAACTATCCACAGGAACTTGATTATGACCCTCAACCACGACAAAGTGACCCTGATATGTTTTCTACTTATGTAGAGAATCCACGTCAGGAAGTTGCAATGAGTCGTCACATTGAGAATCTTGTAAATAATGATGCGGCTCTTGTCGATTTCATTATGCACTATCGGGAACAAAATGCGGCTAATTTCCGTAGAAACCGAGAAGTTCTTGGACTAACAGGTTCAGGTAAGCAAGCGAAGATTCAGTTGAGTAACGGAGATTTTGCG
>PUOX01000021.1 GCA_003552925.1 Mollicutes bacterium
CATGCCGGACAATAAAATTCACGCAGGCAAAAAAAGAGTAATTCCAAATAGAGCAGAACGAGAAATACTAAGATTTGTAGCACTTGATCGTGACGATGAAAACCCGCCATTTTCCGAGGTTTTATTATGTATAGCTACCAAAAAACCTTACCGTTTTCAGACAGTAAATGAGGCTTTGGAGTATACAACACACTTTACCGAAATTAATAACTGGATAATAAATATAGACATTGACAAAAGAGTAGAAGCAATGACAAATTATTCAATTGTAAGACAATAATGATTTTTGATAAACAAAATTATAAAGCTATGATTACAAAAAATTCTGTTATTTTACTGCTATTGCTGAAATTTTTAGTTTTTCAAAGTTTATTAGGGCAGAGTATTCCTGTTCCTACTCTAACTGGTCATGAAGATTTAGTGCGTTCCGTTGCCTTTTCGCCCGATGGCAGTTATGTGATATCAGGGTCCGCTGATAATACCATTAAAATCTGGGATGTGTCAACAGGCAAAGAAATCAGCACTTTTTCCGGCCATAGTAGGCGTGTGAATTCTGTTGCATTTTCACCAGATGGACAGTATGTGGTATCAGTATCTAACGATCGTACAATCAAACTTTGGGATGTATCAACAGGCAAAGAAATACATACTCTAACTGCTACATCTTCATATGTATCTGTAACTTCTGCTGCCTTCTCACCTGATGGCCGCTATATGGCATCAGGTTCAATGTGTAGGACGGTAAGAATATGGGATGTGTCAACAGGTAGTCAAATTCACAGATTACGCCTTCCTGATGGAGTTAAGTCACTTGACTTCTCCCCCGATGGACAGTATTTAGTAGCTGGATCTTTTTCTTTTTATTATAGCACCATTAAACTTTTTGATGTGTCAACAGGCAAGGAAATCCAAACTTTAACTGATAAGGTTCGTAGTAGTATAGAATCAGTTGCATTTTCACCAGATGGACAGTATATATTAGCAAGTGTACGTGATACCCCTCATGGGGGCATTACTGGCCGGATTAAGCTATGGGATGTTTCAACAGGCAAAGAAATCCAAACTTTAACCGGCCACGAACGTACAGTGTATTCAGTTGCATTTTCACCCGATGGCAGGTATGTGATATCAGGGTCCGCTGATAATACCATCAAACTTTGGGATGTGTCAACAGGCAAAGAAATCCGCACTTTATCCGGCCATAGAAATAATGTGCTTTCTGTTGCCTTTTCACCAAATGGACAATATGTGGTATCCGGGTCGGCAGATAATACCATCAAACTTTGGTATGTTTTTAACAGTATTGTATCCTGGGAATTTCCTAAAGGATATCCTGATAAACTTGACCAAATAATAAATAGCCGTTCAGATTTATTTGCGCCCCGTGATCAGTTTGAGACTAATGAAGAATATACACACAGGCAATTACAAGCCACAAAATATTTGCAAGAACACCTGACGCCTTATTATGAAATAAAAAAAAATAAGAAAAAAACCAAAAGAATAGAACAGATTGCTGAAAGTCGTCAAGAAGTGGAACTTGATGTAGAGCTTGGAAATTATGATGCCGATAATCAGCTTTATCCAATCACAGTTGGCTATATTACAGAAAACATATCCATTGACAGAGAAAATGCCCGTCGCCTGCATGAAAATCGCCATAGCCTAGTAGCAAAAGGAATTGAACAGCTTACACAAGACCTTGAATCAAAAGAAATAATAAATATATCTTTTACAAATCCTGTAACCGGTGAAAGCTATTCGTTTGGAATACAACGTGATATTGAAGAATATGTAAGTCCTACCGCCGTATCAGCTCCTCCGTCACTTACAGTTAGTGATCCTGTTTTTACCGATACCGATGGTGATAATCGGCTCTCTGCCGGCGAACATGCAATCATTCAGTTTACCATTGAAAACACCGGTAAAGGAATAGCACAGGGTGTTACTGTAAGAGGTAATACACAATCGGAAATTGCTGGATTATCAGCCCAGGTAGGTAATATTCAGCCGGGAGAATCAAGATCAATTTCACTGGCAATATCAGGTAAAGAGTCATTGCAAGACGGACAAGCAACAATAACTCTTAATATAAAAGAATCTATGGGTTTTCATGCTGATCCTGTTGAGCTAAGAATCCCTACACGAGCCTATCGCCCACCGGAGATTGTTGTGCATGATGTTGGTGTTGATGACCCGCAAGGCAGGGGAGTAATCACACCGGGACAGGTCGTTGATATAACGGTTAGATTGCTGAATGTAGGTGAAGGCACGGCAGAAGATGCAACGGTAAATATAGAAGTCGGCAATAATTTGTTTTTGGCAGATAATGCTGACAGAAGAAAACAAATTGGCACAATTGAACCGGGTACTTACAAGGATATAAACTTTAGTGCATTTAGCAACAGGGAAGCTGAAGCATTTCCGATTACGATATCTCTTAGTGAGCGAACCGGCAAACACGGGCTTCAGCCTACTGATCTGGGCTTGACGCTTCACACACCACAACGCACAGCACGCCAGCTTGTTGTTGAAGCAAAAGATATTGATCATAAAGTTCCTGATGCCCCCGGTTTAAGGATCAGTATAGAACGTGATATCCCGCAAGCTATACAGCAAAATCCCGATGCAGTTGCCGTAATAATTGGAAACAGGACATATCGTGGTGATACGCCTGACGTTTCATTTGCAATCAGAGATGCTTCAATGGTTCGTAGATATGTTGAAGAGGCTATGGGTTATCGTCCGGGAAATATTATATATCGTGAAGATGCGACCTTTACAGACTTCCGGGTTTTGTTCGGAGATAAAGACAGCCCGCAGGGCAGGCTGAAAGATATGGTACGTGAAGGTGTAAGTGATGTTTTTATCTACTACTCAGGACACGGCGCACCTGATCCTAACACCAACACCGGTTATCTGATGCCCGTAGATGCTGACCCAAACAGGCTGTCTCTTTCGGGCTATCCATTAGAAGTTCTTTATGAGAATTTAGCGAAACTTGGAGCCCGCTCCCTGACTGTTGTTGTAGATGCTTGTTTTTCAGGTGCCACAGGTGCAGGTGATATGCTTATAGCCGAGGCATCGCCGATAGGTATAGAAATACGAGATCCATCAGCACGAATTGATAATGGCACCATAATTACAGCCAGCACAGGCTCACAAATCGCAAGTTGGCATCCTGAAAAACGTCACGGGCTTTTGACATACTTCTTCCTGAAAGGAATACAAGGCGCAGCCGACTTTGATGAAGATGGCAGAATTACTGTGGGTGAACTAAGGCAATACCTGGCTGACCCTGTACATGGCTTGCCATATTATGCCCGGCGCTTACATAGCAGGGATCAGACACCGCAAGTTTGGGGTGAAGCCAATAAGGTTATCAGATAAATCTCAATATATACTGCAAAACATATTTAATTAATGGTAATATTTGCGAAGTCTTTTGAAATAAGCCAAGTAACAAAAGATATAGCTTTTAAAAAATATTGGTTCAAATCAGTACAGCCCCTAACATTCGCATATATTCAATGCAGGGCGATGTGATTTATTTGACCTGTGTCTCCCGCATCATCTTTTGTAGCGGTGGACAGTAACGAAGCCCGCAGCCCTGCACTGAAATATATGCGTGGCCGTTGGCGTTCATTGGTAGGGGGGCTTGCAACTTTAAACAATGGACGACAATTAATTAAAATCAGTAATAACAATTAAACTTTAAACAAATGAAAAACAA
>PUOX01000046.1 GCA_003552925.1 Mollicutes bacterium
CCGTCCGAATGGATGAAGACGTTGACGTCGGGATTTACTTCCTTACACCTGTCAATCATCTCCGCGAGATAGGGTTTGTCGATCTTCCTCCACCTTTCAGCCCCCACAAAGACACGGTCCTGCATGGCAATATCCCCGCCAATCCCGATCTGATCCACCCCCGCCTCCGTACATCTTGCCAGGATCTCTCCAAATGTCTCGGTTATCCGCTCGTAGAGTCCCCTGACAAATTCCGGGTTGATAATGTAATCCATGAGCAGGTTCTCCATCCCCCTGAGCTGCCAGGCCAATTTGAAGGGCTGCATCACCCCACTTTTGACCCACATGCCCCTTTCCTTAAGGTCCTTTACTTTTGTTTCGAGATCGGGATCATTCACGATGTGCTCGGGACCGGGGAAGTCGTATTCATCGGGTGTCGTCGCATCGACAAGAGGACCGGTCACCCATTCCACGTACTTTTCTGTGCTTCCCACACGCCGGACCACGCCCCACTGATCCTCAAAGGTACGGCTATCATGAAAGATGAATTCCCGACCAGCATAGGGCATATCACCGGTTAGCTTCCCATTGCAGCGCTCTTCAAATTCTTTGGAGTCGAGCTTTAAGCCCACACCTCCCCAGCCTTCGGTTCCGAGTATCCGGTGAACCTCCTCCATGTTTTCGACGCCGTAGTACCTGATCAGTTTCCGGTTGACCTCAGATCTCGCAGCAAGAACAGCGGGAATCCGATCGGGAAATTGATGGTTGATAATTTTTTTCATTCTTTCTCTCTGGTACATATGCATTTCCTTTCAAGGTTTAATGTGCTTTGTTTGGTGTCCTTCAGTCTTTCATAGTAGGCTGACCTGAGTACCAGGTCCCTAATGCCGGGTCCTGTCATGGGAACTTAGTGCCTTACTATCGTTCGGCAACTTAATCATCAACATATTCAAGGCTGCCACCACAACCGCCGCATTCTAACTCAGCCGTTTTGTTTCCCTGCGCTTTTCGGGTGCAGCTGCCTTTTCCCATCGTATTCAAAGCCCAATGTGGTGTCCCTTTCCACTGCATTGAGACATGGATCCTTGCCCTCTCCTTTACACCTGATCACCGAAAAGGATGAGGTGCGGAAATTGCATATTTCTTACTATTACTCTTTGATTTATTTATTCGATACTTGCAGACAGTAACCTTTTTTCCGGAATTCCTACGCAATGTACACCAATCTCTTGTGTTACCTTAAGAATGGCACCCTGGGTCTACATCCAGCGGATGGATTTCTCTCGATCCTGTTTCGCTGAACTTGTATTGCCACCGGGATCCACCGGACCGTCCGCAGATTGATGTTTTTTGGGACTGGATGATGTCGGCGTGCAGACACTAATTATTAAAGCGCTGACGGAAGGCTGGTATCGGAAGCTCCACCTTCCACGTCGGGATGAGCAAGGGACAGACTGTCGGATGAAAGCGAGTCAGGCGAAGGAAGAGGGTGAATATCTACACGTGTAGTGTACATGCCGGCATTTCCCGCAGCAAAACTTCCCTGACCATCTAAAGAAGTGCGATCAGCGCGTTACCTGGAATTAAAAGAAACGTGAGTGGTTTTTTATGCCAATCTAATATTAAATGGTATAATTAACCTGTGAACTTGAAGGAGTGTGTGAACATGGAGAAAGAAGAGGACTATTATAAAATCAACGGGGGATTTAGATGAATATTGACCGAGATGTAAGGAGCCTTGAGGGAATACTTTCTTGGAGGTTATTCTTTCTCAGTATTATACTAATTGCTTTCTGCCTCACAGCCAGCCCTGCTCAGGCTTGGGAATGGAGTCCTTTAGGCTGGGCTATGTGGGAGCCGGCGGAAGAATCTGAGCGGCTTGCGCATGAATTCCTGGAGGCTGACAGTATGCCGGAGATTGAAACACTGATCTATGAAACATTGGGCTTCATGGGGGTTCAAGTTCATGATGGTTATGGTAATATTGTCCAGGAGGGCAATCCTTTATTTTCTGATGAGTTTTACCTCTATGATTTCCATGTGGAAATACTGGCTGAGGCCTTTTTTGAAGGAAGATATAATTCCCTGAACAATATCATACAGGTCTGGACCGATCTAGGGTTGATGATGAACAATCCGAATGATATATTGGTTGCTGTTGATCCGGAAATGATTGAACAGGCCATGCGTTCTTTGCGTCACTGGGCTGAAGAAAATCCGGAGGATCCAGCAGGGTTCATTATTAGACTGATTGATCATCTGGGCGATAGAGAGGATCATGCTTTCGATCTTTTAGAAGACCCGGAGGACGAAGATGCCCCCGTACCTATGGGGATAGACGATATCATGAAAGAAGCTGGCAGGCAGGAAATGGAAGAGATACTAGAATATGAGGATGAGCTTGATCTGGATGAAGAAGAGATGGATGCTTTTCTGGATGCTGCAATGACCGGGGATATTGGGTCGATGCTCAGAGCATTTATAAGTGAAGATGAGATGCAGGCGGTTGAGGAAGGTCTTGCAAAAGGAATTGCTGGTCTTCGTGAAGCAAGTCGTGAGGAGATGGCACCAGAAGAGAGGGAGTTTTTTAGTGCAACGGAAGATCTTTTAAAAACATTTGAAGGTACTCTGGCAGGTGATGGTATAGAAGATCTATCGCAAATGACGCTTAAACAACTGCAGGGCCAGCTCGAATTTTTAGCGCATAAAGAAAAAGAGATAATAGAACATATGAAAGGTGAACTGCAAAACATATGTTCCGAAGAAGCCAGTAGTGCACTGGCTATAGATGAACGCAAAGAGAAAGCAGCAGCAATGGTTCACAGAATAGAAGATCTAGCTTTTGCACTCGACTACGCTGAGAGAGCTGTAGATATATACGAAAATCATCTCGAATGGTGTGAAGAAGAAACCGCGGACAGGGAATACCTGCCTGATCCATCACCACGTGCAGAATTTGAAATTGAGGAACCTAAGAGCAGCCTGATTCTCGATCCAATACAGTTTTTACTACTGCAGATGGACCTGCTCCTTATTACCCAGGACAGATCAGGAATTGGGTTTGGTGGCTTTTCCAGACGGCCGCTATTATCCCGTGCAGCTTATGCCAGTGGGTCATCCAACAATATTCTGGGAACCCTGGGAGATGGGGTTGCACGAGTTTTTGATCAGGCTGCTTCAGTTGCTGGAATTTTTGACGGTCCGGCAGGCAAGTTAAAGAAAGCAGTAGATCTCCCCGGGAAGGTATTAAATATATTACACGGGATGCTGATGATGTTCTGTCACGAGATAAAAATAGATATCGAATACCTGCCTGAACCAGATGCCGTTGAGCATATTTCAGGGATACCCCAGAAGATGATTGTCGGTATCCGGAAAAGAGTTAGGGATGAGGAACGCTATAGTAAAAGAATCAATGTCCGGGCGACAGCCATCTTTGACCCTCCGGAAGCGGCAGTGAGGGCAGAGTTTGGCCGTATGGCGACTGCAAATTTTGTTGATAACATTTCATCATGGGTGCGTGCTCCATCAACTATGGGGCCCTTTAATCCTGAACTGGCATTAGATCAGATAGCCAGCAGGTTGGCTGATTTGGAAGTTCCTGAACCTGGACCTCAGCCCGATCTTCCGATTGATGAATGCTGGTTTACTTTTGATGTTGATGATGATGTTCTGGAGGGAGAAATAACATGGGATAAGACCATAGAACGGGAGAACGGGCAGCTTCAAGC
>PUOX01000058.1 GCA_003552925.1 Mollicutes bacterium
ATAAATAGCAACATAGTAATATTGTCAGTAAAAAATCTTTGTGATGAAGCCCCAACAAGAACGGCAAGGAAAAAGAATATTGCAAACCCTTTATCATATCCGTGTATAATACATAAATTTCTTATTCCCCTATAAAACAAAAAAAATATTATTGGGGTAAATAATAATCCATAAGATGATAATGTTCGCCAAGCGCCAGCACCGGTAAAATAGTATGGAGAACCTAATCGAAAGTCCCTGGATGCTGTAATAATACCTCTTCCAATTAGTGGACTGGTAGAAAGTAAATTTATTGCACTTCTAAAGCGTCTTACCCGTCCGCCTCCACTCTCAAAAACCCTGTCATCATCTATTTGGGTCTCATATTGAGTTATGATCTTCTCTCCCATAAAGTCTAATCTTACAAATGATACATAGGAAAAAAACGCAAATATTAAAACAAAAAAAATCTTTGGTTCTAAATCCATTTTTGTCTTAATAATAAAATAAGTAATAAATATAAATAAAGCAATATATCCGGCAGAAGAAAAAGTAGTAATTAATATAATAATTAATATTATATTTTTTTTATTCCAATAATTCTTATTAATAATGGTATTCAATCCAATAGCAAATATGATAAAATATGCAAAAGCCCCGGGTTCATGATATAGTCCATCATTTCTAATTATATCAACACCCAGCAAGTTTACTTCCCAATGTGCAATGGTGTAAAGAAATAAAATACTAATACGGTAACGATTTTCGTCACCTCCAATTATAATATTGTCTGAATTAAGTCTAATGTATTGCAGATAATTGTTAAAAGGTTCATGTAAAAGCTGTGCTAGCCAAATCAAAGTTGAAAATATGGCAGTATAATATATAATATTTACCAAGCAACTAAATACTTTGACTCCAATGATTTTGTAAAGAAAGTAAGGTATGATTAATACAAAAAGAGGATAAGTGAATAATGTAACAATAGATATGCCAAAAAATAATCCTTGAATTAAAATTAGTGAAATTAAAATAAGTAAGGCTATAATAATGTTTTTATCAACAATATTTTTTCTATATAGAAAAATTAACCATAAAATTAATAGTGTTACGAGTGATGTTAATTGTGGAATTTTAAAATCATAGGCAACAAAAAATATAGTTACTTCAAGTATTAAAACCGTGGCAATTAATATGTAAGTATAATTGTCCGCTAGTTTTGTGGAGCCAATGTTTTTTGTGTTATTCATTGTACGCTTGCCTATAGCTTCATTTAAAATTAAAAAGTTTCAAACACTTTGTGATGCCTGAGTGGTAATGAATTAGTTATGATTGTTTATTGTCTTGTTTTGGAATTAAAGAACAATAGAATACATTTATCATTGTTTGCGATGTCTTTTTAGCCTATGAAGTATTTCGGGTAAATAACTTTTAATAGTGGTTTTTTCTTCTAAATTAAGCACCAAATAATAACCAAGCCCGAACGTTAAAACCGTGGATGTTAATAAAACTAAAAATAACCTTAAAAATGATTGATCCAGGGTTTCAGTTATTCCTAAAATACTTAGGGTTAATAACAGTACAAATATAATGCACCTTAAAACTACATTATAAAAAAAGTAAACTGTGTTAAATCCAATAGCTTTCTTTGCAGAATAAATGACAATAATATTTCTTACAACAGAAAAAAGTATAGGGATAAAAACTGCATAATAAAAGCTTCCGCCAAATTTAAAACTCAAAAAAATTACAAATACACTTAAAAAGTATGTAGTTGTAGTGAGTATTTGTTGGTTTTTGATTTTCCCCGAAGCATGAACAGCCTGATATACAAAGTAGTAAAACACATTAATGTTTGCTTGTATTAATATTAATGAAGTTAATTCGGGGGCAAACCTCGGTGGCTCCACCAGCCATAAATTTAGAATAAAGTGAGACTCAAAAATTAGAGGTATCGTTACAATCATTAGCAAAAGAAACGTCACTTTAGTTCCCAAATGTATTAATTTGTTAAACCTTTGCATATTGTTGCTGCCGTATGATGACATTAATTGAGGGACTACTGCTTGCTTAAAATTCATAGCAAACGTATTAACCAAGGTTGACAGTTGAAATGCGATTGCGTAGGCAGCATTAATAGCCAACCCAAAAAATAAATTGACCAGTATAACAATGCCCTTTTTATTGAACACAGACGCCAATACGGTAATTACGAGGAAGGAAACAAAACGTAACATTTGTTTGATAAGTATCTTGTCTCTAATGAGCTGAAACTTTGTTTCCTTATACTTTTTAGCCAGTTTAATCAGTGATAAAGAATAAAACAATGTTAACAGAAAGCTTAAAAATGACCAAATAATCAACTTGTCATAATCTATATGGACCAATGGATATAAAAGACCAAGTTTAAGCAGCGCTTTAATGACATCGATAATTGCAATTTTTGAGAATTCTTCTCGTGCTCTTAACAATGCAGTATAAGGGATTATCAAAATACTTAGCAACAAAGAAAGTAATGAGATTTGAAAAACTACATGGGCGGCAAATAATCTTTCTTGCGGGATGTTAAGTTGAGACAGAAAAAAAACAGCAAATATTTCAGCAACAATTAATGTAATTAAAGCAACAGCGATATGAAGATATAATCCCGTTCCAAAAACCTTTGATAAATTATCCTCGTTTTTTTTTCCTATTTCTATTGAATAGAAACGCTGCACGGCTGTTCCCATAGACCCATTTATAAATGAGAACATCGCAACTACGCTTCCAACGACATTATTCAACCCATAGTCCTCTACCCCCAATACCTGCAAAATAACCCGGGCAGTAAAAAATGAGATTATCATTGTAATACCCATGCGGATATACAATGCCATTGTGTTTTTTGCAATTTTAATATTTCCCGAAGAATTTCCCACTATCTTTTATTTTCTGATATAATTCAGGTATTCATCCCAGTCGCCGATATCTGTCCAGGACTTTTCGCTCACGGGGAAACAACCCACCTTGCCACCGGCATTTTTAACTTTCTCAATGAGATGGGTAATATGGTAAAGTTTGTTTTCTGGAATTTCTGAAATTAGTTCTGGGTTGAGTATATAAACACCTGTGTTGATCATGTATGTATTGTCGGGTTTTTCCGTTAATTCGGTTAACATGCCATTTTCACCTGTTTTTACCACCCCATAAGGAATCTTGTGAGATTTAACAGCCGTAACAATGGTTATTTTGTTTTCGTTTTCTATGTGATAATCGTACACATCCCGGTAATCCTGATCAATAATGATGTCGCAATTGGTTACAAAAAACGGCGATTTTACGATGTTTTTGAGCAAAGAAACACTGCCGATTGTTCCAAGAGGCTGTTCTTCTTTGAAAAACGCCACATCATATTTTGTTTCAAGATTGTCAATATAGTACTTAAGGATTTCGTATTTGTAATTCACCGACATATAGAACCTGGAACATCCAATTTCTCGGAACTGATCCATTATTAATTCCAGAATGGTTTTTTCGTTTAGAGGTATTAAAGGTTTTGGAATGATGTTGGTCAAGGGTCTCAAGCGCTTTCCCATACCGCCAGCCATTATTACCACCGGAAGATCAATTTCTTTTCTGGGGTATGGTTTTTTTATCCCAAATAATTCTTTCCAGGAAT
>PUOX01000006.1 GCA_003552925.1 Mollicutes bacterium
ACGCTGGGATTTCGACGTCCCCGCCTCGACGATGTCCGCGTCGAACTCGCCGGTCTCCGGATCGACGCCGATGTCCTGGAGACACGAGCGGACGATCTCGATCACGCGTTCGGCGTCCTCGATCTCGACCGTATCCGACAGCCGCACCCGAGCGCTGGCCTCCGAGAGCCGGACGAGCCCCTCGAGTTTCCGTGCGGTCACGGGCACCGGGGCGTCCTCGTCCGACCCCTTCGACCGGAGATCGACGTAGAAGTCACGGATCGCCTCGCGGGCTTCCTGGGTCATCCGTGGATGGCAGTTTTGCTTCGCGTAGGCGATGTACTTCCGGAGCAACTCGGCGTCGATCACCGGGTCGACCTTCTCGGTCATCTCCGCGATCTCGTCGGTGCTGACCTCGATCGAGGTCATCTCTCGTTGCTGGGTGGTCAACTCCCCCGCGTAGTTCGTGTTGATGATGTGCTCTGCGAGGTCGCGGTCTTTCTGTTCGTCCGGCTGGTCGGTGACCGTGAAGATGAGGTCGAACCGCGAGATGAGCGCCGGTTCCAGATCGATCTGCTCGCCGATCGGCTCGTACTGGTCGAACCGGCCGTACTTCGGGTTCGCCGCCCCCAGCAGCGAGCAGCGGGATTTGAGCGTCGCGTTGATCCCGGCTTTCGAGACGGAGATCCTCTGTTGCTCGAGGGCTTCGTGCATGGCCGAGCGGTCTTCTGAGTTGTGGACGATCATGCCGTTTGCGAGGAAGTTATGCGTTCCCTCGACGGTGAGATCGTAGACGTACTCCCAGTCGGCGCCGTCGATCCGTCGAACATCGATGATCTCCCGTGGTTCGACGTCACGGAGATTCGAGTCGGCTGGCGGATCGGCGAGTGCGGCACCGCCGTCCGTCGCAACGATGGAGTGCCTGCACGGTGTGAGTGTGTAGTCTCCGGCCTCGAGAAACTCCGCGGCTCGCTCGACGACGTGGCCGTTCTCGTAGATGAAGAACGGATGGTCGGGCGTCGATCGAAGCTGATTGCCGTCTTCGGTGACGACTTCAATCAGTTCCGACGGAGCGTCGTATTGATGGACGGCCGTCACCGGTCGTTCAATGACTGCTCCGTCCTCGGACATCGTCCGGACGGCACTTTCCACGCCGCGAATCGTCCGACCGTTCTCGAGGTGCTCGATCGTTCCCTCTTGTTCGTGGGCTCGGGCCACCTCTCGAATCGGGACGGTCGATCCGTCGGCCAGTTCGACGAGCGTATCACCCGTCACACACCGCATCTTATCGAGTTCGTCGACCGCCGCGATCCCCTGGTCGGCGAGCACGAGCGCGCCGGCCTCGAGCGTCCACTGCTGGCCGTCGCCGAAGTCGTCGCGAACCGCAGCGGCGGTAAGCCCCGCACTGGAGCTGCCTTTCCCCGAGGTATAGACGGAACGCGGCGCAATGTTCTGAATGTACCCCAACATCTGGGAGTTATGTGAAATAATTCCGTTTGAGATGTAGTTGTGAGTCCCCCTGATTTCGAGATCATAGACCCAATCATAATCGGGTTCAGCCTCGTCAATAGATTCGATACGTTCCCAGAAGACCTCACTTTCAACGAACTGTTTGAGGGCATCGATGCTCGCTTCCACCGCTCCTCCGTCAGCTATGGCGACTTCTTCGCTAGGTGAAGCTGCTGGTAGCGCATTCTTGAACGTCGCAATAACCTTTCGCAGACCACTTCGACTTGGATTTCTCGATCCACGTTCGTAATGCTGATACGTAGATCGAGGAAGTCCGCATTCGGATTGAGTAAGGGACAGTGTCTCTCGAATTTGTCGAAGTTCGGAACTAACGTCTGGAACGATATCGAGGTTCGTATTGGCCTTCGTTCCAGTATGCTGTAACACCGCGCGTTGTTTCCGTTGCGTGACAAACCCAATTTTAGAAACGTATTTCTCGAATTCGGCTCCACTTATTCTTAGCCGGTAGCTACCGTTATGTCGTTCGTGAAGCTGGGAACGGACCCCAACCGTGAGCAATAGTGTTCTAATATTTTCGAGCATTTCTCGGCTCATCGAAGCGATGGTGATCTCCCGTTGAGATGCTGAAACGTGCCCTTCTCCCTCGATGAACGCCTTGAGGAATTCTGATTTGATCGATTCAGATGCTCTAAAGATCGAGTCTGGAACACACTGATTGCTAGATGAATCGAGAATGCGCGGCTCAAGTGACTTGAGAAAGCTCACAAATTCTCCTGCTGAACAGAGTAATTCACGTGCATCCTTCGACTCGTGTGGATCGCGCTCCGTGGTATTGAGCCCTAAGCGTTTTAGAGCATCCGTCGCGTCATCCAGCACCTCTCTGTCGTTATTGGTAATGGATACGAATCCTGTATTGTCGTCTCGTTGCTCGACATACCCTTCTGCAATGATATATCCGATCAATCGGCTCAACCAGGGTGTCCATTCATCAGGCAAATCTAGCTGAACCGCATTTCGCGCCTCGGATTGCCTGAAATTGATGTCAAGCGTATCGTCACCGTTTACGGGCAGGGACCGGGGCGCTGCGATAAACTGCCCTTCGATAAGCTCATCTGCGGTAACCGGTTTGAGCTGTCCGTCCCGATGGACGAACAGCGGATGCGACGGCGTCACCTCGAGTTCTCGCCCACTCGAGGTTCGAATTTTGTACATCCGATCCGGTGCCTCGCGCTTCCAGACCTTCGTGGCACGCGTTGGGGCAATCGAGCCATCAGCCTGTAGCGATGGGACCTCGAGATCGATCTCGTCCCACCAGCCATCGTCGATCGGTTTGGGATCCTCGAGGTTCGATTCCACAAGCGTTCGGATGGGGACCTCGCGGCCGTCCGCCAGCGTTACACGTGTGTCACCCGACACACATTTACCAGTCCCGGGATCTCCGATGAGAAGCATGTGCAGGTCCCCGCGGATCCGGGAGCCGTCGGGCAGCTCCTTGGTCACGCCCGAGAAGAGCTGGAGGATCATCGCGAGTTTCTCCTCGTCGTAACCGAAGATGGCCGGTGCGATGGAGCCGACCATCTGCTCGTAGACGTCGGGCTCCCCCGAGAGGCGGACGATCTCCTCTTTGTCGGCGTCGGTGATCTCCATGTCCTCGAACTGCTCGTCGTCGACCGCCACGGAGACCCCCTCCATGTAGAAGTCGAAGATGGGCGACTTCTCCCCCTGGTTTCCCTGTTGTTCGAGCCGGAGGACGCCGACCGCGGAGACGTGGTCGCCGGGGGTCACCTCGCCGGTGATGTCGTCTTCGACGTGGACGTCGATCGCCTGGGGGGTCTCCCCGCCGCGCAGCCCCTCCGGACTCTCCTGGATGCGCAGCTTCTGGGCGTCGACGAACTCCGACTGGTCGAAACTCACCCTGAACGGGCCCTGTCGCTCACAGCCCCCACACTCGTGGGGCTCCTGGAAGTCGCCGGTGGACTGGGGGATGCGGTTCAGCGTTCCACAGAGCTGGCACTCGAAGGCGGCCTCCTCGATCTTCGGGCGGACGTCCGTGGCCTTCCGGACGATCCCGCGGACCTGGACGAGCTGGTTCATGTGCCGGGCGCGGATCTCCCGGATCTCGGGGGACTCACTCTCCGGGAGGTTCCGCACGCGGACGTGGG
>PUOX01000011.1 GCA_003552925.1 Mollicutes bacterium
CGATTATGAACTTCTCAACTACAACATTGTCCGACAAGGGTTGGGCGTTGTTGCGTATGAATACGGCGCCGGCACCACCGAATACACCATGTATGACGATGTTTATTACAACAAATGGATGAACAAAGCCGAAAATCGTGCCACAGACGAACAACGCGGCATGCACAGCGACGATTTGCGTGATTATTATTGGGATTACGACAACGAAGCCCCTCATCCGATTCGATGGCCATAGACCATGCACTTAGGATTCATTTTGACATAAAGGAGCATGCATATGTATAAGGATATTTTGAACAAAATTGAAGAGTACGACGTGATCGTGATCCACCGCCATATTCAGCCCGATTTAGACGCCATAGGTTCACAGCTTGGGCTGCGCGGCATCATCCAAAACAATTACCCCGACAAAAGCGTCTACGTCGTAGGGGACGACAGCGACATTAACATCCTCGGGAGCATGGACGAAGTATCGGACGATGTATTTAAAAACGCATTGTCTATCGTCTTGGATGTGGCCGGCTCAAAACGAGTAAGCGATGCTAGATTTGAGCAGGCCAGCGAGACCATGGTCATTGATCATCACAAAAACGGCACGGACTTCGCGGACCACTTCTTCTCCGATTCCAACCAAATCGCGACATGCCAAATCCTAACCGAAATGTGCATTCGCGAAGATCTCACCATTTGCAGCGACACCGCCACTTATCTCTACGCGGGGCTGGTCACCGACAGCGGGCGTTTCCTCTATCCTATGACCAACGCGCTCACTTTTGAATGCGCCGCGTATCTAGTGAAAAAAGGAGCCCGTGTGCAAGAATTTTACGACGGATTGTACGATGAAGAGTTGAACTTCAAGAAACTGAAAGGATACTTCATCAACAACTTCAAAACCACGAAGCAAAACGTCGCCTACATGAAAAACACGCCGGACATCAAGAAACGCTTCAATGTCTCGACGTTCACCGTAAGTCGCGGCATGGTCAATCAAATGAGCGGCATTCACGGCATTCCCGTTTGGGCGAATTTCACTGAAGACGACGACGGCTTGATTTACGTAGAAATTCGCAGCAAAAAAACACCGGTGGTGGAAATCGCCAAAAAATATGGCGGCGGCGGCCACGATTTAGCCTGTGGTTGCACCTTGAGCGAATGGGATGACGCCGACAAGCTCTTAGAAGATTTGGACCGATTGATAGAAAGGACACAAAACAATGGATAAAGAAAAACTGCATAAGATTCACGAAAAGATTGCCGAATTCCAAAAAATCATCATCCTTCCCCACGGAAGACCGGATGGCGATTGTTTGGGGACGGCGTTTGGTTTGAAAGACATCGTTGAACAGACTTACCCTGACAAAAACGTTTATGTCGTGGGCGAAGAAGTGGATTACTTGAAGTTTTTAGGACGTGTGGACACCCTTGAAGACGAGGAGTTCAAAGACGCTTTGATTATCGCCGTCGATACGGCCACCGAAGACCGCTTGGCCGATCAACGTCAAAATTTGGGGAAATACTTGATCAAAATTGACCATCATATCCCGGTCGACTCTTATGGAGACCTCGAATATGTCGACACAAACGCTCCGGCGGCGACGTTAATCATCATGGACTTGTTTCATCTGTACAAAGACCATTACAAAATCTCCCAAGCCGGCCTCCAAGCCCTTTATACAGGCACGCTCACCGACACCGGACGCTTCAAATACCCCGGCGTAGACGGCAACACCTTGCGTCGCGTCGCCATGCTTTACGACCTTGGACTCGACGCGCAGGCAGTGTATCGGGTTTTGGACACCAAGTCCGAAGAACTGATTCGTTTCAAAGGCTACGTATTGCAAAACTATCAAAAAACGGAGAACGGCGTGGCGTATGTGGAAATCACCCACGAACTCATCGACCGTTTTGGCGTGAGCGTCGAAGAAGCGTCAAGCTTGGTCAACGAACTTGGTGTTTTTGAAGACTGCCCCATATGGGTGCTGTTTGCGGAGTACGAAGAAAAAATCGTACGCGCCCGCATCCGCAGCAAAGGTCCGGCCATCAACGAAGTGGCCAACCAATTTGACGGTGGCGGTCATGCGATGGCCAGTGGCGCAAACCTCGGAACTTGGGACCGCGCCCAAAAGCTCCTCACCGCACTCGACGACCACGCGAAAACCTACAAAGAGACTTCGTAACGTCTCTTTTCTTTTGCAAGGACTCAAACTCGCATTTTCGCTTGCAACTTATCAGGAGTTGTTATATAATACATAAGCGCAATAATTGAAAAACAACACGGGTGATTGCATGTCCGAAGTACACGTTGATTTAACCATCAAAAATGAAGCCGCCAGCGAAACCATAGACACGAAAGGAACCTTCCAAGACGGTGTCTTGGAGTTTCGTGACGATAGCGACCGGAAACACACCCTGACTTTTGACAACGCTACACTTCATTATATTCGTGACGGCGAGAGGGCCCTGGATTTTACGTTTGAAGAAAACCAGCTGCACGAGGGAACCCTCAATCTCTTATCGCAAGAAATGCGTTTCATGGTGCAAACCCATGAGTTGAAGATGAAAAGCCAAAGCGTGTTTCTTCGATACACCTTGCTTCAAGACGGACAGCCCGTGAACCATAGCGAACTGTATCTTTATTATCAAGAAATGTAGGAGGGTAGCACTAATGGATGTTCAAGAACGCAGTTACATCAACATCGCCGAAGACGTGCTAAAAGAAAGCAACGAACCGCTCGATCTCTATGAGTTGTTCGATAAAGTCTTAGAGCGCAAAGGAGACAGCGTGACCAATCTTGACCGGATTTTGACGGAGTTTTACACCGAGCTGATTGGCAGCGCCAAGTTCATCTATACCGGATCGAACACTTGGGATTTAAAAGGCAATCAAAAAGTCGAGCTTTGGACAAAGGACGGCTCATACTACAACGAATACAAAGAAGTTTCCAATCCGGAAATCGATGCGCGCATCGCCGAGCAAAAGCAAAAAGAAAAGGACCATCAGGCCATGCTTGAGCGTCGCCAACAAGAACTTGAGGCGCAAGAAGCCGAGCGCGAGCGTATGGAAAGGGAAGCCCAGGCTAAGCAAGATGAAGCCACAGAAGCCGATACGAAGGCTCCCGATGAAGTCATTCCTTCAGAAGAACTTGAAGAGATTCAAGGCAAAGAAACCGTTGAACCCGAAGTTGCGGATGAAGAAGAAGACACGCTTGAACCGATTGATGAGGAATTCGAAGACGACTTCGACGAAGACGAATATCATGACATCATGGACCAATACGAAGACGAATACGACAAAGAGTAACGAAAACCGGCTTTCAAAGCCGGTTTTTTTATCTAGAAGCAATCGGGACTCAATGAACACAAAGATGATTGTTCGGATTCAATCGTTTTCAGAAATGAAAACGTTCACTAGGCCGAATGTAGGGCTGTTTGATTTACTTTTGCCTTTTCCTACGGTATAATTACTCATGGTTCACAGAAAACAAGGAGGTACCGATAATGTCGTTAGTTTCGGCAAAAGAAATGTTAACCAAAGCGCGTAAGGAAGGGTATGCGGTTGGCCAGTTCAACATCAACAACCTAGAATGGAC
>PUOX01000064.1 GCA_003552925.1 Mollicutes bacterium
GAATCTTCTTCATCGTCCACACCCTCTTCAAGCGTTCGAAGTTCTTTGTCGACAATGTCGAACTCGATGTCTTTGTCAAAGAGTTTCTTCGAATAGACTTTGCTGGTCTCTTCGCCGACGACGCCAATGACGGTATACGCGATGCGGCGCGTCATGAAATCCACGCTGGTTCCGATGACGAGCTTGCGGAACCAATAGGCGGGATTCATCACATTGATGGCGCCTAGGGTCATGCGGAACGCTTTGTTCAATTTCTTGTTGCGCACCGCCTTGAGCAGTTTTGTATCCTCAATATTTTTCTTGCGCTGATAAAGGTGCACCATGCCGCTGATGCGGACGTTTCGAGTGTTTTTCAGTACGGGTTGTTCTAGGATGCCATCTATACGGTTGGTGATGTAATGGTTGAGCATAAGCATTTCGTCGACACTTAGTTCAAGCATCGGATATTTTGATCGCGGATAATAATACGAGGATATTTCGTCAACCAGTTCGTAAGAGAGGTCAAACAGCACTTTCCCGAATCCTTTGTTGGTTTTTTTGTACATCCGTTTAAAGCTGTTTTGCTTGTCGGTAATCAGGGCTTTGAGCTGTTCTTGGTCTACGGATTCAACCGCTTCTTCGTCGTCTTTAAGAGAAACCGCTTTGCCGCGGACAATAAAATACACATAGAGCAACGAAAAAATCGTGAACCCGAAAGCCACGCCGAATAGGAAATTTATGATGCCGCCAAAAGACAGCTCGGGCATTTGAATCACCTCTTTAACATTATAGCACACAACCCTCTTTCTTGTCGCATGCTATTGTTGTAATCCTTAAGGGGATTAATCGTTTAGGTGGTTGTGTTGCAACTTCACAGAAGTTTGTGGGTAAAGCATGTATGTAGTATAACATAGCGAAGCAACTGTTATGAACAAGACGATGTTCACGCTTGGCGAAACAACTTGAGCCGGAACAAGGGCTATTGTTTGGTGAAACACTCTTTCTATGGTTTAATGTAAGTGTTACGAAACACGTGTGGCGGTTTTTTCAAGCCATTTCGGAGTTTTCAGCCTTGAAAACAAATACGATTTGAAGGCTCTTAATCGCAAAACCGCACGGTAAAAGGAGAAGTTTGCAATGAGAAGATATCTTCACACAACCATCAAAATGACGTTGGCGCTTGTGATTACGACCATCATCGCACAAGTCTTGAATTTAGAGTATGCCATCACAGCCGGCATCCTCGCCGTGCTGTTCATACAACTGACAAGGCAGGATTCTTATATAAACGCCGTTAAGCGAATTGCCGGGGGATTGTTGGCCATCGGACTCGCAACCGTCTTCTTCGTTGTTCTAGGCTACCACACATGGGTCTTTTTCTTGTCGGCCTTTCTCTTCATTGCCTCATCATTCGCGCTCAAAATATCCGTAGGCATCGTCCCTTCTCTTGTGCTTGCCTCGCATTTGTTGATCGAAGGAGCGTTCACTTGGTCTATGCTCGTGAACGCAATTTTGCTGATTGGCGTCTCGGCAATTGTCGCCATGGTCTTAAACGCGACGTATCCCCTCAACACTTACAAGTATTTGAGCGGCTATATCAACCGTATCGATGAACTTCTCAAACGTGATGTTGTCCTTGCTTCGGAAGCGCTATCCGCATTAGAACGTAAAGAACAATATCTTCAGCGCCATACCGAAAACCGCGAACAACTTGTACGCGTCTTGCGTGAAGCGGAACTGACCGACAAAGACTTGCTCTTCGATAAAAATCATCGACACATGGCGTATCTTAGAATGCGGCATGCTCAAATGAAGCGTGTCGAGAGACTCTTTGATTTGATGCAAAAACTCGAGAAACATCATCCTTATGCGGACATGCTCTCCAACTACATCCAAGAGCTGGCGGAAGATATTGGGAAAACCGACAAGGCCACACCACAGCTTGAAAAACTTCATGCTTTGAGAGAAAGCTTCCGGAAAAAGCCTTTACCGGAAAATCGAGAAGCGTTTGAAACCAGGGCGATTTTGTTTCAGACGATGTTTGAAATCGAAAGTTTTTTGCAGGAAAAAATACGCTTCCATCAAAATCACCCCACGCTTCAATAGACAAACAACGCCACAATCGCATCTTATTTTTCTTTCATGAAAAGCGTTCAAACCTTCGCAAAATGCCCATATAAAGGGCCACCAAAGGCAAAAGAAAACCACTTCATAAAAGTGGTTTTCTTATTCCGGCTTAAGTTTGCTTAACGTTTCCATATCTACGGGCTTATCGTAATCAATTTCCTCAAACGCAAAGCCGTTCATCCGATAAAAGTCCCGCAACACCATTTGAGTCCCCTCAAGACCGAAGAGTTTTTCTTCGGTTATATTTTTCATTAGACGGGAAGTTTCATTTTGAATTGCAAAGTCCATCTCTTTGTGGTCGAGACGGAGGCGACCAACGTCGTCCACAATACGTTTATTCCCATAAACCATATCTTTGAACAAACGATATTTATGACCCAGCGCCGTTTCATGAACTCCGTGCCTCATCATGGTATCAAAAAGGCATGACACATAAACCGGCATTTGGGGAATAAAGACACTAGCTTTGGTGACTACGGCTTTGGAAGAAGAAATCAGGGCTTCTCCCCCTAAAGAAATTTGCAATTTTTCATGCATTTTTTGCGCCTTATCTTCCAAGTCTTCCTTGGCTTTGCCGATTGTGCCGGAACGATAGATATGGGATGTTGACTCGCCTCCGACATAAGTATACGATATCGTCTTGACTCCTTCGGACAATACCCCTTCGGCTTCAAGAGTGTCCATCCAATCTTGCCAGTCCGACCCTCCCATGACATATACGGTGTTTTGAATTTCAGCGTCGTCAGCGGGTTCAACGGTGAGGTCTTTAAGTTGTCGTTTGGCAATGTCGATGGTCTTGCCCATCGCCTTATTGCCAATCGGTTTGATGGATGAGCGTACAAGTTCACCCGTTTTTGGATTGGGCCGCGCCCCCGCGGCGATCGAATACACGACCAAATCCACCTTGCCGAAATTCTCCCTGATGGAATCGGCCACTTGTTTTTTCATTGTCTGTGAAAACGCATCGCCAACAAAATCTTTGTGGACGTTTCCCGTTTCTTTCGCATGTTTTTGGAAAAAGATGTTGTTCCACCATCCCGCCGTACCTGTGCGTTTGCCTTTCGGCGGACTTTCATAGGAAACGTTGAGCGTATTGGCAAAGGCTCCATATGCCAAAGCGATGCGCGAAGCGAGTCCATATCCAGAGGACCCACCAACAACAAGGACGTTTCGCGGTCCTTCAAAAGATGGCTGCGCTTGTGCCTCCTCGATTTGGTTTTTCACAAACGACTCACTTCCGAGGGGATGCGCATTGGTAAAAACGTTCGAGCGAATGGACGGTTTGAGAATCATACAATGCTCCTTTCATTGTTTCATACATACTTCATTGTATCATTTTCAGAACCTATTGTATTGTAGAATGAAATGTTAGACGTCAAAAGGCGATGGCAATATACAATAGATGTGAACGCTAAAGCTTGATAAACAAAAAAAGAGCCGTATCCTATAAGAGTTAAGAGAAAGTCCACCTTAGGGAGGATACGGATCACATGTGAAGTCTACAAAAAACATTTATTATTGTGAGCACGATGCAAACACAAGATATCATGCCTGACAACTTTACAGTAACTCGTGATACTCTGTGCGGAAAGTCATCCAACATACATAGTGTCCAAAGCTTCGTTTATGCGTTTGATGAAGCGTTGTGATGGCCCCTGGGGAGCCTGGATTTCTAGACCGAAAAGACCGAAGACACCGCATCCCATCCCTCAAAAGCCCAAAGCAATTCGCGCCATCAAGAATCTCTTGCGGTGCCCCCCCCCTTTATTCCACAGCCTAAAAAATTTGCTAAAGTTCGGCCTTTATGCGATAATGTTTTGGGTGATTTGCATGAAAAAACATTTAATCGTGCTAGATTTGGACGGCACGTTGCTGTACGATTGGGAAACTTTGACTGAAGACACTTGCGAATACTTGAAAGCATTGCAAGCGGAAGGCCATACACTCGTAATCGCAACAGGAAGACCTTACCGAAGCAGCATCTTTTTTTATGAACAACTCGGGCTTAACACCCCGATGATCAACTATAACGGCGGACTGATTACGTGGAAAAACAATCCGGATTTCGAAGAAGTCAACATCCCCTTAGACCGTGACGCCGTAAACGATGTATTCGCCAAAAACCGAAAGCACATCGAAAACGCCTTTTGCGAAATCAAAGACGACATATACCTGCTTGAAGAATCGGAAGACATCAGCAATTTCTTCCACTTCAACGAACACGTCAATCTATACGTCGGAGAATTTTCCGGAAAGCTTCCCGCCGGAACAAACGGATGCATCATCATGGCCAAGGAAAAAGAAGGCCGTCTTATCGAAGAATACGTTGCAAAACACTATAAAGACATCATCAAAACCCGAAACTGGGGCAACGACTACGAGTCGGTCATCGAACTCTACAGCCCTAAGACCAACAAAGGCATCGCCATAAAGCATGTGGCGAAACATCTGGGCTTTGATCGCGATAGCATCATCGCCTTCGGAGACGGGCACAACGACATCGAAATGTTGGAATACGCGGGCGTCGGCGTCGCGATGGGCAACGCCCACGAAGAACTTAAAGAGGTCGCCGACGTCATCAGCCCAAAAAACCATCAAGAACGCGCCATCGAACATTTTTTGGACAATTATTTTCAAAAGAAAAAGGTGGATTCGGATTAAAACCGGAATCCACCTTTTCCTTTGCCTTTCCCTTTTTTCTTATTCTTGTTCGCAGGAGGCTGCGGCATGCTCTTCATGGGTTTGTTTGGGTCGATGGAGGATGGGTCCATCTTCGACATGCGCTGCATGGCCTGTTTTTGCTGGTCGAGGGTTTGAAGGAGACGGTTCACCTCGGCCACGCTGCGGCCGGAGCCTTGCGCAACGCGTCTTCTCCGCGAACTGCTGTTTTTGATCAGTTCGGGCTTTTTGCGTTCTTGTTTGGTCATCGAGTTGATGAGCGTTTCGATATAAACGATTTGTTTGTCGTCGACGTTCATGTTTTTGGTCATTTTGTTCATGCCGGGAATCAACTTCATCAATCCCGACAAGGATCCCATGCGCTTGACCATTTTCAGTTGTTTTAGGTAATCGTTAAAGTTGAACTTGCCCTCCATCATCTTTTCCATCATGCTCATCATGTCTTCTTCGTCGACGTTTTCGCTGACTTTGTCGACAAGGGTCATGACGTCGCCCATGCCCAAAATGCGGCCGGCCATGCGCTCGGGATGGAAGACTTCCAAATCTTCAAGCTTTTCGCCAAGCCCCATGAACTTAATCGGGACGTCGGCGACTTTTTTCATGGACAAAGCGGCACCACCGCGGGTGTCGCCGTCTAGTTTCGTGATGATGCTTCCCGTGATGGATAGCGATTGATGGAAATGGTCCGCTACGCTGACCGCATCTTGTCCGGTCATTGCGTCGAGCACTAGATAAATCTCATCGGGACGCAAATGCGCCTTGACCGTTTTGAGTTCTTCCATCATGGTTTCGTCGATATGCAGACGTCCGGCCGTATCGAAAATCAAGACATCGTGGCCGTTGGCTTCTGCATGCTCCAGCGCGCCGTCGATGACGTCTTTGAGGGGGGTTTTCGTGCCCTGTTCATACACATCGATGCCGAGTTGTTCGCCGATGGTCACAAGCTGCTCGATTGCGGCGGGGCGGTACACGTCCAAAGCGACCAAAAGCGGCTTCGCATCATGGTGTTTGCGAATGTAGTTCGCAAGTTTCCCGGCGGTTGTTGTTTTCCCGCTGCCTTGGAGTCCGGAGAGCATAATCGATGTGGTCTTTCCTTTTTCGAGTGTAAACGCGCTAGTTTCTCCACCCAATAGCTCGGTTAAGCTTTCGTGGACGACTTTTACGACTTGTTGTCCGGGGTTGAGCCCTTTTAAGATTTTGTCGCCCAACGCTTTTTCTTTGACGTCTTTGGTGAAGGATTTGACGACTTTGAAGTTGACGTCGGCCTCCAAAAGGCTCAAACGCACTTCACGCATCATCTCTTCAATGTCTTTTTCGGTGAGGCGAGCCTTGCCGCGGACGCGGCGCATCGCCATTTGCAGTCGATCGGATAGTTGGTCAAATGCCATTTAATCCACCTCTTCGAGTTCATCAATAAGGGCTAGTAAGGTTTCGGATTGAACTTCTTTTTTGATACGGCTTAACAGTTCCTGCCGTCTTTCGGCCTTTTTGCGGAGGCCTAACTTCTCTTCGTAATTGTAGAGTTTCGCGGCGGTCTTTTTTATGTGGTCGTGCACGGCGTTACGGGAAGTGTTGACCAAATCCGCAATTTCCGCTAGCGAGTAATTGTCCCGATAATAATAGTGCATGATTTTTGCTTGCTTTTCGGTAAGCAACGCTTCGTAGTAAAACAGCAACGTATCGATTTCGAGGTGCTTTTCCAGCCCGTCCATCTATATCACATCCGCAAAGAGTCCGTATATGTACTCTTCAATGTCGAAATGCTCCAAATCGTCCACCTTTTCGCCTAAGCCCACCATCTTGACGGGGACGCCGATGGTCTCGCGAATCGCAAGGGCGATGCCTCCCTTTGCCGTGCCGTCCAGTTTTGTCAGCACAACGCCGGTAAGACGAGTCACTTCATTGAAAATTTTCGCCTGGGATAGTCCGTTTTGGCCGGTCGTCGCATCGACAACCAAAAGTGTCTCTTGAGGAGCCCCTTTGATTTCCCGGCCAATGACGCGGTGGATTTTGCCGAGTTCCTCCATGAGATGTTTCTTGTTTTGTAGACGGCCCGCCGTGTCGCATAGCAACACGTCGATGTCATGTTTCTTCGCGTAAGCGATGGCATCATACATGACGCTTGAAGGGTCGCTGCCTTTGGGTTTCTCAAAAAATTCGCTTCCCGTTCTTTCGCTCCATATCCTCAACTGATTAATCGCACCGGCACGAAACGTGTCTCCGGCGACCATCATGACTTTTTTGCCTTTTTTCTGCAGAAGGTAGGCGACTTTTCCTATCGTCGTCGTTTTTCCAACACCGTTCACACCAACGAACAGTAGCACGGAAAGACCTTCGCTCAATTGCAAGTTCGTGTCCACGATTTCGTCTTTGACATAACGCTTGAACATTTCTTCGACGATGACCTCTCGTAAGTCGTGTGCGTCTTGAATCTTTTTCACTTCTACGGTGTTGCGCAAGTGCTCAACCAAGGACAAGACCACATCGACACCCATATCGGCCGTAATGAAGAGTTCTTCAATATCCTCGAACAGTTCTTCGGTAATTGGCGCGCCGCTTTGCAAAAGATCGTCTAGGCGGTTGAAGACGTTTTCGCGGGTCTTTTCCATACCGATTCTATATTTTTGTGCCTGTTGTTTGCGTTTTTTGCTTTGAAACAAGTTTTTGATGAACCCCACAGGCCTCACCTGCCTTTCACAAATCAAAGGTATTATAACATAATTCCAACCATAACCAAATAAAAAACCCCTTACAAAGGGAAATCCGCCTTGCGGCGGATTAAGGAAGGGGATGTGTGAATAGCAAGTATTCACCATGCTATGTAAGGGATAAGTTGCAACCTTTCAGTTGCAAGTAAATAGTATCACATTTACAAATGCTTGTCAAGAAACGCCACGAAGCGGGGAAGGTCCTCTCCAACTCTTAATGAGAGGCTTTTAGGTTTCTTCCGACTTCTTTATAAAACATTCTAAAAAAGAAAATGGGAGGAGTTTATTATTCGTCCGCACACTTTTTGTTGTTGCAGACGACGGACCCGTCGTCAAGTTCCACCATTAAGTCGTCGCATCCTTTGCATGCGTCGCCGGTCGGTTTGCCGCGTAGAATGTTTTTGCATTTGGGGAAGTTGTCGCAGGCAAAAAACGTTTTGCCTTTGTTGCGGCCTCTTTTGGCCTCGCGCTCCACGATTTCTCCCTTTTTGCATTTCGGGCAAGTCAATCCGGTCTTGTTGGGTTCTTTTTTCTTGTCGTTTTTGATGTATTTGCAATCTGGAAAGCCGCTGCAAGCCTCAAACGTTCCATAACGGCTGGTGCGGTACACCATGTCGCGTCCGCACTTAGGACATTTTTCGCCCGTGAGTTTCGGCGCGGCTTTCTCCATTTCCTTGTTCGCCTTTTCAACAAGTGGAATGAAACGATTGTAGAAGTCCGCAATGATTTCTAGATGATCGATGTCCTCGTTGGCGATGTCGTCCAGCACGTCTTCCATTTGCGCCGTATAATCCACACTGATGATGCGGGCGAAATACTGTTCAAGCTTCTCGATGGTCAACCGACCTTGTTCGGTGGGCGTGAATTTCTTCTCCTTGGTGGTGACGTAGCGGCGTTTTTTCAACGTCGAAACGGTTTGCGAGTAAGTGCTCGGCCGACCGATGCCCTTTTCTTCCATTTCCTTGATGAGCCGCGCTTCTGTGAAACGGGCGGGCGGAGAAGTGAAGTGCTGGCTTTTTTCAACCTTTTTCGCATTGAGCGTATCGCCTTCTTTGAATTCCGGAAGGTTGCTGGTCTCGATGCTTTGATAGGGACCGTAAACTTTCAAATAACCCTCGAAAAGCATCTCTTGCGCCTTGGCTTTGAATTCCGCATCGGCGTTTTTCAAAATCATCGTGGTGTTTTTCAGCACGGCCGGACGCATGAGCGCGGCGAGCGCCCTGGCATAAATCATCTTGTAAAGCCGGTATTCGTCGTCTTTCAAATAAGGTTTCACTTTTTTGGGATGGTTTCGGATATCCGTAGGACGGATGGCTTCGTGGGCGTCTTGCGCGCCTTCTTTGGTTTGGGATTTGCGGTAGCGTCCGACGTAGTCTTCGCCGTATTCTTTGCGGATATGGCTTTTGGCGGGTTTGATGAACGAATCGGAAAGTCGGGTCGAGTCTGTACGCATATAGGTAATCAAACCAACGGTTTCACTCTTCAAATCGATGCCTTCGTACAATTTCTGGGCGGTCATCATCGTGCGCTGCCCGCTCATGTTGAGGCGGGTCGAGGCCTCTTGCTGCAACGAAGAGGTGGTAAAAGGCGCTTTGGGTGCCCGGCGACGTTCTTTGTCCTTGACAGATTGCACCTTGAAAACATCTTGTAGGCTCTTGAGCAGTTTGTCCGCCTCTTCTTCATTCTTCAAAGAAGGTTTGCGTTTCTTGATTTTGCTGAGTTCCGCGTCGAACTCATTGAAATGCGCGGTGATTTTCCAATATTCTTCGGGTGTGAACGCTTCAATCTCCCGTTCACGGTCGACAATCATCTTAAGCGCCGCACTTTGCACTCGACCTGCGGATTTGGACTTGATTTTGCTTTGTAGAAGCTTGCTTAGTTTAAAGCCGATGATACGGTCCAAGATTCTTCTGGTCTCTTGGGAGGAGACCAAGTGCAAATCGATATCCCTGGGGTTTTCAAACGCTTGTTGGACGGCATCTTTCGTGACCTCGTTAAAAATGACTCGGTGGGTAGGCTTCTTGTCGCTTTCCAACTCCAAAACCTCTTTGAGGTGCCAACTGATGGCTTCGCCTTCCCTGTCGGGGTCCGTTGCCAAAAAAACCGCACTGGCTTTGTCCGCGGCTTTCTTTAAAGCGTCAATGGTTTTTTGTTTGTCGTCAAGCACCGTGTAACGGGGCTTGAAGTTGTTTTCGATGTCGAGGCCGAGGCCGCCGGTTCCGGAAATCGCTAAATCCCGGATATGGCCTTTGGACGATAGCACCTCGTAATCGTTTCCGAGGTATTGCTTGATTGTTTTGGACTTGCTCGGCGATTCGACAATGACCAGTTTGTCCATAGAGTTCACTCCCGATAGGGCGTATTATGCCAAAACTGTTTTGCGTTTGTCAAGTGAACAGGGGTCACTTGTTGGTGAAAAAGGTCATCCTGTCTTTTCCCTGCATGTCTTTCTTTTGTATGATACGGACATTCTTGAACGTTTTCTTGATCAACTTCTTCAATTGTTTTCCATGATGCGAAGCGTGCTCGAAGGCGACGAGAAACTCATCTTTGAGCACATTCGGCAACTCGCGAATGATGCTTTTGTAATAATCGAGGCCGTCTTTGCCACCAAAAAGAGCGATGGGGGGTTCGTGTTCGCTGATGACGGGGTCAAGCTTCTCATCATCGGGGATGTAAGGAGGGTTGGAAACGACCACGTCAAACTTCTTGCCGTTTACGGGCTCTAGAAGGTTTCCGCTTTCGAAACGCACTTTCCCGCCTAAGCGTTCACGGTTCTTGCGGGCGATGGCCAGCGCCTTTTCCGAAATGTCCGTAGCCACGGCTCGGACGTTGTCGCATTCCAAGGATAGGGTGAGGGCCAAACAACCGGAGCCGGTGCCGATATCCAAAACGTCGATCGACTTTCCGGGAAAATATTCGTCCATGAGGAGTATGACGTTTTCAGCGAGTTCTTCCGTTTCGCATCTCGGTATCATCACATCGCTGTTGACGTAAAACGAACGACCGAAAAAATACTCGTATTCCATCAAATGTTGAACCGGTTTGTTGTGGATGATGTATTGGTCCAAAGCACGCAAAAATGCACGATAATTCTTTTGCGGCATATTCGTGTTCAAACTGGCCACAAGCTGCGTGCTGGTAAGGCCGGAATAATGAAGCAGCAACCGCTTGACGGCACTGGGTTCTTTTCCGTTGTCGGAAGCGTATTGCTCGTTGACTTTCAAAATGTCGCGGTAGGTGGGCATAGAAATCCTCCTTGGCCAAAAGACCAAATAGGGCTATTGTTCTTCAAGCTTCCGCTTGAATTCCTCGTCATGCAACGCCTCGATGATGGGGTCGAGTTCGCCTTCCATGACTTTGTCGAGGTTGTGGGTGGTAAACTGTATCCGGTGGTCGGTGATGCGGTTTTGCGGGTAGTTGTAGGTACGGATTTTTTCGCTTCTCTCGCCCGTGCCGATTTTTGAGCGCCGTTCTTCGCCCTCTTTTTCGCGGCGTTCTTTTTCGACGGCGTCGTAAAGACGGGCGCGCATGATTTTAAGGGCCGTAGCCTTATTTTCGTGCTGGCTTTTCCCATCTTGACATGTGACAATCAATCCGGTGGGCTCATGCGTCACGCGCACGGCGGAATCTGTTTTGTTGACGCTTTGTCCGCCGGAACCGCTGGAGCGGAATGTGTCGATGCGCAAATCGTTCATGTTCATCTCCACGTCAATCTCTTCCGCCTCGGGCAAAACTACGACTGTGGCGGTCGATGTGTGGATGCGCCCTTGGGATTCGGTGGCGGGCACTCTTTGCACCCTGTGAGCGCCGGATTCGTATTTCATATACGAATACACCTGGTCGCCAGAGATGGTGAACTCGATTTGATTGAAGCCACCGGCGTCGCTTTCGTCGGCGTTGACAACGCTTAAGTTCCATGAGTGCTTTTCGGCGTATTTCATATACATCCGGTATAGATCTCCGGCAAAAATGTTCGCTTCGCTGCCGCCGGCGGCGCCGCGGATTTCCACGATGACGTTTTTTTCATCGTTGGGGTCTTTAGGGATTAAGAGCCTTTGCAAGCGCTCTTCGAGACTAACCATTTTCTCACGGGCCTCTTCGAGTTCTTCAGCGGCCATTTCGCGAATGTCCGCGTCGTCGTCTTTGGCCATGTCTTTCAAATCGTCAACGGTTTGCTCGAGTTCTAGATAGTCATTATAAAGAGAGACCGTTTTTTCCAAACTTCGCTGTTCTTTGGAAAGCTCGGTCATTTTTTCGATGTCTTGGGTAATCTCCGGTTTGCTCAACTCTTCGTTGATTGTTTGATAGCGTTCTTTGATTTTTTCCAAACGTTCTTTCATAGGGTTTCAACTCCGGACCTAATTATAGTATAGTGCCTGACAATTTTCAAGCGAAAGATGCCGTGTTGCAAGCGAACGGCTTAAAGGACCACACAAAGGCGTCCATAGCCAGATTATGCACACGGTAAGAAAAAACACGCGGAGGAGCGTGTTTAATCAATATCGTCAAGGTCGGTTTCCTGCGGTTCGTGCTTGGGGTCGCTCGTGGTTTTGAACTGGGAATACTTCTTGCGGAAAATCAGCGGGAAACCGTTGACGTTGGTCGCGCCGCTACGGTTTTTCGCAACCATGACGTCGACGATGTCGGGCCGGTCGCTGTCTTCGTTGTAATAATCGTCTCGATAAAGGAACAGCACGACGTCCGCATCCTGTTCGATGGATCCGGATTCGCGCAAATCCGCCATGATGGGTTTTTTGACGTTGCGCTGTTCAACGCTTCTAGAAAGCTGCGAAAGTGCCACGACCGGAATTTTTAGCTCGCGCGCCATTTCTTTCAAGGTGCGGCTGATTTCGGAGACTTCTTGCACGCGGTTCGTGTGCGCGAAGGATCCGCTCAAGAGCTGGAGGTAGTCGATGACGACGACGTCAAGCTTGTTTTCTTGAGCGAGCTTTCGGCATTTTTGTCGAAGATCGGTCACTTTCACGGTGCCTGAGTCGTCAAACAAAACATTCAGTTTCGCCAAGCGGTCGCTGGCGACGGAGAGCCTTTGCCATTCGTTTGGGTTGAGTTCGCCAAGCCTCAATCGGGTGCTTGCCACGTTCGCTTCGCCCGAAAGCATACGGCTGACGAGTTGTTCGACGCCCATTTCCAAAGAGAAAAAGGCGATGTAGGGGCGGCTTTTGAGTTTGGCGATGTTGCTGGCTATGTTGAGCGCGAACGCACTTTTCCCCATCGAGGGGCGCGCGGCAATGATGTAGAGTTCTGAAGGCTGCAAGCCCAAAGTGTATTGGTTGAGGCGTTCGAACCCCGTGTCGAGACCGGTGAGTTCGCCCTGTTTGTTTTT
The DNA here is from genome assembly GCA_003552925.1 of Mollicutes bacterium. Taxonomy (GTDB): domain Bacteria; phylum Bacillota_I; class Bacilli_A; order Izemoplasmatales; family Izemoplasmataceae; genus T1SED10-81. The sequence continues at coordinate 12,841 of PUOX01000064.1, forward strand.
GGCTTCTTCCGTTTTGCTGATGACCTCTTCGGTGACCGTCCGCAAATCGATGAAGTCGGAAGTCCTGCGCGAACGGGAAACATCGAAAATACGGGATTCCGATTCGTCGATGTAATTTTGCATGTCTTTCGCTTCGAATCCTTTTTCCGATACGTTTTGGGCCACCTGGATCATGTTGCGGATGACCGCTTTGTCGCGGACGATGTTGATGTAATGCTCAAGATTCGCAAGCGAAGGCGTGGTGTCAGAAAGCCCTAATATGTAATCCGAACCTCCCGCGTCAAGCAGCGTTTGCTCCGTATCCAGACGGTCAATCAGCGTGGTGTAGTCGATGTCGATGGATTCTTCATAGAGCTTTAAGATCGCTTTGTAGATAATCCGATGGCGACGCGTGAAAAAATCGTCGACCGAGAGCGAGTCGGCGATGGTCTTTATGGAATTGGGATCGAGGAATACGGCGCCTAAGACGTTTTGTTCCGCATCGAGATTGTGCGGCATTGTTTTTTCAGGCATGTTACGCTTCTTCCACGACATGCAGTTCAAATGTCGCGGTCACATCTTTGTGGAGTTTTAGCGCGATTTCGTAAGTGCCTAGCGCCGAAATCGGTTCGTCTAGTTGAATCTTTCGCTTGTCAATCTCGACGTTATGTTGGGCTTTGAAGGCATCGGCGATTTGTTTCGTGGTGATTTTACCGAAAAGTTTGCCACTTTCGCCGACTTTGACTTCAACTTTGACCACGCGGTTCTCAATGCGGTCTTTGAGCGCTTTCATTTCCTCGTATAACTGTTCGGCCTCTTCTTTGGCCTTGCGGCGTTCGTCCTCTAAGGCCTGAATGTTTTCGGGAGTGGCTTCGATGGCTTGCCCACTGGTTAGGAGATAGTTCCCATACCCGGGTTTGACATCCACCATTTCTCCTTTTTTGCCACGGCCTTTCACATCTTTTTTCAATATGACTTTCATAGGTTTCTCCTCCTGACTGGTTTCTTCGAGCAAGGATTCAAGCTCGAGTTTGAGTTTCTCCAAATCGTCGGTTTGCACTTGGGCGCCGGCGTTGTTGAAATGGCCGCCGCCACCGAATTTTTCCATGAGCGTTTGCACATTGAACCCTTCAAGACTGCGCGCACTTATAGCGCCGGTTTGCTTATCGATTTGGCCAACGGCAAACGCGGCGACGATGTCGTCAATCTCCAACAAATCGTTGGCGATTTTCGCAAGCATGATACGGTCCGCGTCGACCTCGTCGGGGACAAGAACGATGGCAAAACGCTTATGGATGACTTCGGCCCTGCGCAAAAGCTCGGCTTTGGTTTTGAGTTCTTCCAACGACTCGCGCAGGATGGTTTTCACGCGATAGGTGTCGGCGCCAAAACGGCGCAGTACCGCCGCCGCCTCAAACGTCCGCGACCCGGTGCGATACATGAAGTTGTTCGTGTCCACAATGATGCCCGCAAGCATGACGGTCGCTTCGAAAGTGTTGATGAAGATATCTTTAGGGTAAGCGCTAATCATCTCAATGACGAGTTCGGTCGTCGAGGAAGCGTACGGTTCGACGTAGGAAAGACGGGTGTCTTCTACGTAAGATTCCATCTTGCGATGATGGTCGATGATTACGCGGGATGCGGCGTTGGCAACAAGCCGCTCGTCCAACAATTGAGCTTTCGCGTGGTGGTCGACGAGAACGACCAAACTGCGGTTGTCTTGGTACTGACGCGCTTTGTCCACGCTCACAAACATATCCAAAAGGCTTTCATACTCATAACGTACTTTGGTGAGAATTTTGTCCACGGTATGGTCAAGCTGGTCGAAATCTAAAACGATATATGCCTCGGCATGAGCGCTTTTGGCCATTTTGAGTATGCCTATAGCTGCTCCGAGTGCGTCGGCGTCAGGATATAGATGGGGCATGATGAACACTTTGCTGGACTCTTCAAACAATAAGTCCAGCTTTTTGGCGTTGATGCGGCTGGAGATTCGGGTGCGTTTTTCCTGTGTGTTCGTGTTGCCCCCGAAATATTTGAAATCTTCGCCTTGAATGTTGATGACGATTTGATCGCCACCCCTCGACAAGGCCAGATCCAAAGCTTCTTCAGCAATGACCGCCAAGTTGCGAAGCGGAATCGAAGCGCATGCGAACCCCCCACTCAAGGTAATCATCAAATCGTTTTCTTTGGAAATGGTCGCAATCTCGTCCACAATCGAAAACTCTTCATTGACCAAATTGTCAAGGTTCTTCTTGTGCATGAACACATACATTTTTGTCGACGTCACCGGCACGAGATGAAACTCGCGGCGGACCGCCCATTCGTCCAAAGCGCCCAAAAGCTGTCCTTGTATTTCGTTTTGTTCTTGCACATCAAGCACACCGATGGCGTCTTCCAAATTGTCCAGCTGCAGCACGCCAATGACGCTGGTGCTGTCTTCGTACGTTTTCTTTAATCGTTCGCGTTCGCTTTCTTTATAGAAATACAGCGCTTGTTCTTCGTGGTGGAAATACACTTCGTAGTAATCGTCATAAATCTTGAAAATGCGGGGATGGGATAAAGAACCGGTCCTTAAAGCGTCGTAGATTTCCGGATGCAATATGCTCAAACTGCGTTTGTCCAGCGGGTTTTTAAAAAGGTCCTTGGCGGATGCGTTGGCGAAATGCACGACATAATCGTCGTCGAACAACAAAATGCCCGTAGGCATGTCATGCAGCAAACGTTCTTCGACTTTTTGTTTGCGATTAAGTATGTGCTCTTTCAACGAAAGTTGCTCTCGCAAGCCGCGAAGCTCGCTCCGGTCTTTTTTGGTCAGATACACAAGCATAGCAGCCAAGATTCCCGCAAACAACGTCGAAACTGCGAGCGCTGCAAACCAGTGCCGGTCGGTGAAAACCACACCAATCACCAGCACCCCCGTGAACACACATGCACTGAACAACGTCAATGTTCTTTCTTTCATACATCCACCTTCAATGTCGGTTTGTGAGGTTACGAAATCATTATATCATAAATCAAGCACAAGGCGAATAGGCGCAACCATTTCTTGACTTTCTTTCCTTGTCCCTCTATAATACACATTTGCAAGCGCAGTTCGCAACCATCCTGCGTTATCAAAACTAGGAGGCTATCATGAACGAAATTCTATGGTTTTTGTTTGCACTTGTCAACTTCATCCTTGTCGTACTCATTTACAAAGTGTTTGGTAAAACCGGGCTTTTTGCCTGGATCGCCATGGGCACCGTGGTGGCAAACATCCAAGTTACCAAAAGCATCGAGCTCTTCGGCCTAGAAGCCACCCTCGGCAACATCATGTACGGCACGCTCTTTTTAGTGACCGACACGCTAAACGAAAAATACGGTCCGAAAGAGGCCAGAAGAGCGGTATACATAGGGTTTTTCACACTAATCAGCACGGTAATCATCATGCAAATCGCCTTGCGCTTTGAACCGATTGGAGAAGGTGTGATTATCCACGAAGCGATGGAACAGATTTTTGGCATCATGCCGCTAATCGCATTAGGAAGCCTCACCGCTTATATCGTCAGCCAGCTTTTTGACGTTTATGTGTTTCAACGCATCAAAAAAGCTTGGCCATCCGATCGTGCGCTATATGTGCGCAACCTAGGTTCGACGATGCTCTCGCAATTGCTCGACACCATCATTTTCGTCCCTATCGCCCTTTCAACGCTTTACTCGTTCCCCGTGCTCGTCAACATCTTCATCACCACTTACCTCATCAAAGTCATCGTCGCAGCGCTCGATACGCCGTTCGTTTACTTGATGAAGAAGATCCGCCCCGTTAGCCGGTAAAAAAAATACGCAGAAATCTGCGTATTTTTTTATTCATCTTTTGCAAAGGGAATCAAAGCCATATGGCGAGCGCGCTTGATGGCGACGCTCAGCTCTTTTTGATAGCCGGACTTCGTACCCGTGACCCGCTTGGGGAGAATTTTCCCGTTTTCGTTGATAAAACGTCTAAGCAGGTCGACGTCTTTGAAGTCGATATATTTTATGTTGTTTTCCGTGAAATAACATGTTTTTTTGCGACGTCTGCGAAAGTTTCTTCTTGCCATGAATGCTGCCTCCTTTTAGAATGGTAGATCGTCTTCAGCGATATCGATGCTGTCGAGATCTTCTTCTTTTTCCTTTTGGGGCGCTTCCCGTTTCGGGGGCGCTTCCCGCGATGTAGGGTTTGAACCTTTCGGTTCCAAAAATTGTACCGAATAGGCAACGATTTCCGTGATAAAACGACGGTTGCCATCTTGATCATCGTAAGAGCGGCTTTGGATGCGTCCGTCGACACCAACCAAACTTCCTTTGGAAACGTATTGGGCGACATTTTCCGCCTGACGGCGCCAAACGACGCATTGGATGAAATCGACATCGTTTTCACCCTGTTGATTTTTGAACGGACGGTTGACCGCTAAGGTGAACGTTGTCACGGCAATATCGTTCGATGTGTGCCGCAATTCGGGATTTTTCGTCAATACTCCGACTAAAATAGCACGGTTGATCATGGATAACACCTCTTAGTTTTTTAACGTTCGTTACGGATGACAATATGGCGAATGACATCTTCGTTCATGCCAATCAATCGTTCAAACTCGCTGCGGGCGGTATCGTTGGCCTTGACGTTCATGACCACATAATACCCGCTTTTGTACTTCTCGATTTCGTAGGCGAGTTCGCGCATGCCCCATTCCTTGACGTCTTCAACTTCGGAATCGTTGTCGGTGATGACTTTGCCGAGCGATTCGATCAATTTTTTGCGCTTTTCTTCTTCTAAATCGGGGCGAATGATGTACATGATTTCATATTTTCGCATGATTAAACCTCCTTTTGGACAGATGGCCGCAGCCTTCGCTTGCGGCAAGGATTGTGAGTTTTGCTCACGGTAGATAATTATAGCACAGGGTAGGGGCCTTGTAAATACTTACCCTTTCTTTTTTAAGAGCTCAATCAATTCCTCATGCATGGGGCGGATTATGCGATGTTCCGTATCGTAAAGCCGAAAGACGATGTCGCGGTCGGGATGGGCGTCGACAAAGTTTTGCGTATAGATTGGCGGGATGATTTCGTCGTTTTTCCCGTTCATCAAAATCGCGCGCGAGAAAGTCAGTTTCTCGCTTTGAGCGCTTGGATCCATCCGGGCGATTTTCTCCCGTTCTTCAACGATGCGTGCCTCATGCTTGGCAAAATCTTTCTCCGTAAAACCGTTGAACGCCGATTCCGAGTAATTCGGGCTGCTCAAGAGCGCAACCAGAGTATGGACGTTTTCGGTTTTTACGGCGACGTTGTAGGCGATGTAACCGCCCATCGATACGCCGAGAACGTCAAAGCGTTCAAAACGGCTTGCGAAACGTTCACCATACACTTTGAGAATGTCGTCGGATGTCCGGTCGACGATGTCGAAAAGCTCTAGTTCGGAAAGGACTTTGTCTCTTGAGGCGAAGGGCTCTTCTCTTCGTTCCCCATGCTTTTTCGCATCGACGGCGACGACGGTGTATCCGATTTTGACAAGCGAAGGACCGAGCAGTTTCAACACTTTTTCTTTGCTGCCGAAGATGCCGTGCTGCACAAACATCAGGCGGTCGCTGTGTTCCGAAGTATAAAGCGCGACCGGTACGCCTTGGAGTGTAAAAGATTCCCTACGCATCCGCATCCGGCACCAAAACCTTATACAGCAAATACAAAGCGTGCACGACGGCGCGCTTGCGAATCATCGAACGATCTCCGGAGAACAGTCGTTGGTGAACTTTTGTGACGCCTCCGGCGTGCACTCCGAAATAGACGGTGCCGACCGGCTTGTCATCGCTTCCGCCTTCAGGACCGGCGATGCCGGAGATGCTTAGCGATATGTCGGCGCCCGTTTTTTGCTTAAGCCGGTAAGCCATTTCGTAAACGGCTTGTTCGCTGACGGCGCCATATTCTTCAAGCAGTTTGGGGGAAACGCCCAATTGGCGGTTTTTTGCATCGTTCGAATACAGAATGTACGACTCTTTCAAAACGGAAGACGCTCCGGGAACGTCAACCAAACGAGACGTTAGCATCCCGCCCGTGCACGACTCGGCAAAACTTACGACCTTTCCCTGCGACTTGAGCGCATGGACGACGTTGCCTTCGAGGGTTTCCTCAAAGGAACCGACAATGTAGGGCTTCAAACGTTTCTTGAAGGCGCGCATGGCCGAGTGAAGTTTCGCTTTGTCTTTCGATATGAACAAATACTTGATTTCGCCAAGGTTTGCATACGAGGCAATGTCAACGGACGGATGTTCGTCGTAAAAATCCTCTAGGTCGGCTTCAAGTTCGCTTTCGCCGCGTCCGACCAAGCGAAAGCCGTCACGATGGTAATCCTTGTCTCCATAAGGTTCGAGATAACGCTCCACTTCTTTGAACATCGCCTGCATTTCTTTCGGCGGACCGGGCAAGGTGATGAGGGTTTTGTCTTCGACATGCAAAATCATGCCCGGGGCGGTGCCGACTTCGTTGCCCAAAATATGGGCGCCATCGGGAAAATAAGCCTGTTTGATGTTGGTTTTACGCATGGTGCGGCCGCTACGGACAAAATAGGCTTCAATCTTTTCAAGGGTCGGTTCATGTTTGACCAAAGGCAAATCGTAATAACGGCAGATGCTTTCTTTGGTCATATCGTCCCTAGTAAGGCCAAGACCGCCCGTGAAAAGCACCAAAGGGGTCTCGACGTTGGACAGGGCCTTGTGAATCAAGCTTTCCTCGTCTTTAATCGTATACGCTTCACGGACAAAAATCCCTAACGCTTGCAATCTTCTTGCAATGTAGGTCAAATTGCTGTTCAACGTTTGGCCGCTCAATAGCTCGTTGCCAACAGACACGATGGTGGCGTCCATGAAATCACCAACTTTCTTTGTGAAGGAAAAGCGTCAAGGGGGACCCCAAGACGCTAGTTATTCGGGCAAAGCGCTTAACAGAATCCATAGCATCAACGAAGTGCCGACGGCAATGCCCAAGATGAAAGAGACAACAATGATGGTATGACCTTTTGCGGCCAAATATTCTTTGCGGTCCTCGATGTTCTTGGCTTTTGAGTACAAGGAAAAGACCAAATACAGCAAGAAAATGAACACAAAGATGAAGAAAATGGTCAGCGGGATGTAAAACGTCGCAATTTCTATCGCTACGGAAAGCACGGTGGCGTCTTCGCCCGTGGCGAAGGGGTTCAAGCCAAACGCCGCATGCAACAGAGCAAGCACGAGCATGATGAACGCTACGATGCGATAGTGCTCAAAAAGCCCTCCGGGCTTGTAGGTGAACATCTTGCGGGGCACGATACGCTTATAGCGAAAATACTGGTAAAACACATCGATGAAAAACGTGATGAAAAACAGCATGAATGCAAAAACGAAATAATCAACAAACAGCTCCATGAAATACTTCCTTTCAATTGAGAATAGATTTATACATTAAACTTGAACAAGATGATGTCTCCGTCTTGAACCTTGTATTCTTTTCCTTCAAGACGCATTTTTCCTTTTTCTTTAACACCGGCAATAGAGCCATGTTCCTGTAAAACGTGAAAGGGGATGACTTCGGCTTTGATGAAGCCTCTTTGGAAATCCGTATGGATGAGCCCGGCACATTCGTAGGCCGTCATGCCCTTTTGAAACGTCCATGCGCGGGCCTCTTTTGCATTGTGGGTGAAAAACGTCTCCAAATCCAACAGTTCGTACGTTTTCACAATCATCCGCTCTAAGCCCGTTGAGTTGAGTTCGAACGTCTCGAGATATTCTTGGCGTTCCTCTACGTCTAAAGCGATCAATTCTTCTTCCATTTGTGCGCAAATCTCCAAAAGCGCGCTGCCCTCTTCTTCGGCATGGTTGCGAAGCGCCTGAAGCTGAGGATGGTTTTCTTCCAACAGCGCGCCTTCAGAGACGTTGGCCACATACAGAATCGGCTTCATCGTAAGAAAACCGTAAGGCTTGAGCATCCGCCTTTCCTCTTTGGTGAAAGAAAGGTTCCTAAGCGGCTTGCCCTCCAACAAAGCCTCTTTCAAGACGCTGAAGAGTTCGTATTCTCGTTTGATCTCCTTGTCGACTTCCAGTCGGGCTTTTTTGCGAATCTTCGGGATTCGGTTGTCGACAACTTCCAAATCGGCCATAATCAACTCGACGTTCAACGTCTCGACATCACGGACCGCGTCAATGTTGCCGTCGACATGGGGAATGTCGCCGTTTTCGAAACAGCGGACCACATGCAATATGGCGTCGACTTCGCGAATCTGTGCCAAGAATCGGTTGCCAAGCCCTTCGCCCTTGCTGGCGTTTTTCACAAGGCCGGCGATGTCGATGAACTCATAGGCGGTGGGCACGGTTCTTTGGGGTTTCACAATGTCCGCTAGCGTCTTCAAACGCGAATCGGGCACATTGACAACGCCGATGTTCGGGTCTATGGTCGCAAAAGGATAATTCGCCGCATGGGCGCCGGCATCGGTCAAAGCGTTAAAGAGCGTCGACTTGCCGACATTTGGCAAACCGACGATTCCGGCTTTCAAAGACACGCTATCAACTCCTAACACGACTACCATTGTATTATATTTCCGGAAAAATTACAACGAAGGTCTTAACGCTTTGTGTCCGCGCTTAAGACATACTCATACATAGAACTCTGCGGCGCCTTTTGATCGTAGACAAAGCGATACCCAAAGCCTTTATGGGTCATGGCGATGGCGAAGTGCGCAAGAGCGATGCCTCCATCAAGCGCTTGGAGATTGTATCCGAACGCTTTTTCCTTATAGCCGGGATGGTAATGCAAATAGAAGTGCACTTTGTTTTCACGCACGAGCATCCGCCAAGGTTGTTTGTTGGAAGCGGAAGGGCCGATGCGGACGTATTCCAAAACGTCGGCGAGAGGATGGTCGGAAGACAACGGTTCGGAAAATTCGTCTTGGAACGCAATTTCACTAAGAGGCACACGGTTTGAAGCCTTGGAAAATTTGCGGATGGCTTTTTCGCGCAACGTTGTCTTTTCGGCAGGAATGCCCACCGGCGAAACCGCGGGAATGATGTGCCCCCTTCTCGCGAAACGTTGAAACTGCTTGCGATGAAAGGTTCCTCCCAGCCAAACCGTGCCGAATCCTTTGGCCGTCAAAGCCAGAATCAAACGTTCAAAAACATATCCGAAATCCACCAGGTGCCTGAACGTGTTTTGCGTAGTGCCGCCAAAATAGGCGGAAGCGTTTTTGACAAAACCGTAGGTGCCGACTTTCTCCTTTTTGCCTTCTTGACGATCCAAGAAAAAACTAAAGAGCTTCGCCGAATGCCCAAACGGTCCCCGTTCGCCTTGAAAGGCCTCGACGGTTTCGCGAACGAGGGCTTTTTGCTCTTCGGTAAGCGGTTTGTTTTGATAGGTGCGGACACTTCGTCGTTTGCGAATCGCCTCTTCCATAACTAGCCTCCTTTACGGACGAACGTCGTCTGGATGAATCTGCAAGGTCACATAGTCGGTTTCTTGCAGAGTATCGTTGCGGTAATATCTTAGGGACACGCGGTCGCCCACTTGCGAGTTCAAGATGGCTTCTCGCAAGGCGTTGAAGTTCAAGATGTCGACGTAGTCGTCCCAATCTTCGAGTTTGTATCCGACGATGATGTCTCCCTCGCGCAATCCGGCTTCTTCAGCCCCGCCGCCGCTTTGGACATCGCTCAGGCAAACACCGAAGGGCTGGTTGCAGTCGCTGACTTGCGCCATGGCACGTACGCCTAAGTAGGGTCTTTCCACATACCCTTTCTCCTCCAAATCGGCGATGATGCGGGAGACGGTGTTCGAAGGAATCGCAAAACCGATGTTGTCGGCTTTGTCGCTTACAATTTTCATGTTGTTGATGCCAATCAGGTTGCCGTTGATGTCAAAAAGGGCTCCGCCCGAGTTGCCGGGGGAAATGGCCGCATCGTGTTGGATGAACGGCACTTCAAACTCGCTTCCGGGAACATAGCGAGACAATCCGGACACGACGCCCAAGGTCACCGTTCCGTAGTAATCAAACCCGAGCGGGTTTCCAACGGCAATGGCGAAACGGCCGGGTTTAAGCTCGTAGGAATCCGCAAACGAGACTACGGGAAAGTTGTCGTTGGCTTTGAACGTCAATACGGCAAGGTCGGTCGTCTTGTCTTTGCCCAGCACTTCGACGTTGCGGTTTTCAACGGTGAAAAGCATGCCGTTGCGCTCGTAGACAACCTCGATGCTTCGATAGTTTTCGATGACATGATGGTTGGTCACCGCGTAAAAGGTGCTGCCCTCTTTGCGATAGACCACCGCCGAACCGGTGCTGCCTCCGCCTGTGAACAACGTACCCGTAACACGCAAGCCGACGACCGCATCCTTGTTTCGTTCAATCATGTCGGTGAGAACTTCTTCGAAAGACTCAAGATCGTAGTGGACATTCTCGTACGCTTCGGGCATCAGCGACTCAATCAGTTGAATCAGCTCTTGTTCGGTGTAGCGTCCCGTATCGATTTCTTCTTCCTCTTCAAACCAAAAATCACATCCGGAAAGACCAAGCAGGACAAATACAAGCGCAAAGACAATCAGCCATTTTTTCATCATCGTCATTCCTTCAAACGAAATAGTTTTGACGCGTTCTCGCTGGTTGCTTGAGCGAGTTCCTCATAGCTCATTCCGCGTAAAGAGGCAATTGCCTCGACAATCAGCGGAAGGTAGCTGGAATCGTTTTGTTTTCCACGGTAGGGGTGCGGCGCAAGAAACGGGGCGTCCGTTTCCACAAGCAAGCGGTCCAACGGAACTTTCCGGGCCACTTCTTTCGGGGCTTTCGCGTTTTTGAACGTCACCGGGCCGCCTAAGGAGATGTGAAGGCCGAGCGCCAAAAACTTCTCCGCCATTTCGGCCGAGCCGCTGTAGCAGTGCATGACGCCTTTGATGGGCGCATATTTGGCGAGGATTTCATACGTGGCCTCGCTCGCATCGCGCATATGGACCACAATCGGCAAATCCGTCTCTTTCGCCAGTTTGACTTGGCGTTCAAAAAGCTTTAGCTGTTCGTTTTTGTCGTCTTTGCCCCGGTAGAAATCCAAGCCGCATTCACCAAGCGCACGAACGAAAGGATGTTTCAGCTGTTCTTGCAGGCGCTCGAAATCCTCTTCGCGAAAGTCCGGCGCATGGCTCGGATGCAAGCCTGCGGTGGCGAATACGCCGGCATGCTCTTCGGCAATCTTGGCGGCGATGTCGTTGGTCTGTGGTGTGAAACCGACGACAATCATTTTCTCCACGTTTTGGCCGCGCGCTTTCTCCAAATAATGCGTTAGGTCCTCATACAGTACATCGTTGTTCAAATGGACATGGGTATCGACAATCATGTGTATCACTCCTACTAACTATTATACAACGACCTGGACAAATTAAAATGAAAATACGCAGTTGAAAAAACCCGATCCTTTTTCAAGGACCGGGTCTTTAAAGCGGGAATTAGTCGGAAACTTCTGCGACAACGCCAGCGCCTACGGTACGTCCGCCTTCGCGGATGGAGAATTTCGTACCTTGTTCAAGAGCGATGGGGTAGATGAGTTCAACGTTCATCTCAATGTTGTCGCCCGGCATAACCATTTCAACGCCTTCAGGCAATTGGATGACGCCGGTGACGTCTGTGGTGCGGAAATAGAATTGCGGTCTGTAGTTGGAGAAGAAGGGGGTATGACGGCCGCCTTCGTCTTTGCTCAGAACGTATACTTCACAACGGAACTTGGTGTGTGGAGTAACGCTGCCTGGCTTGGCGAGTACTTGACCGCGTTGGATGTCGTCACGGGTTACGCCGCGTAGCAGCGCGCCGATGTTGTCGCCCGCTTCGGCTTCGTCAAGAAGCTTGCGGAACATCTCGACACCGGTAACGACAGTCTTGCGTGTCGGCTTGATACCGACGATTTCAACTTCGTCTTGAACCTTGACTTTACCGCGTTCAACACGGCCGGTCGCGACGGTTCCGCGTCCGGTAATGGTGAATACGTCCTCGATGGGCATCAAGAACGGCTTGTCGGTTTCGCGGACAGGGTCGGGGATGTATTCGTCGATGGTGTTCATCAGTTCAAGGATTTTTTCCTCTTGTTCTTCATCGCCTTCAAGGGCTTTAAGGGCGGATCCGCGTACGACGGGGATTGCGTCGCCGTCAAACTCGTATTCGCTCAAGAGTTCGCGGATTTCCATTTCAACAAGTTCGAGAAGTTCTTCGTCTTCCACCATGTCCGTTTTGTTCATGTAGACGACGAGTTGGGGTACGCCAACTTGGCGAGCGAGAAGAATATGCTCGCGTGTTTGTGGCATGGGTCCGTCCGCGGCGCTAACGACAAGAATGGCTCCGTCCATTTGCGCGGCACCTGTAATCATGTTTTTAACGTAGTCTGCGTGACCCGGGCAGTCCACGTGCGCGTAGTGGCGTTTTTCGGTGGCGTATTCGATATGCATCGTATTGATGGTGATGCCTCGTTCTTTTTCTTCTGGAGCCTTGTCGATAGAGTCATAGTCTTGTGCGGCGGTATCGCCAATGCCCCGGCGGTTCAATACGGTCGCGATTGCGGCGGTCAACGTCGTTTTTCCATGGTCGACGTGTCCGATGGTACCAATATTTACATGGGTTCCTTTACGTACAAATTTTTCTTTTCCCATTGTTGAATTTCCTCCTTTATTTGGTCTTATAACACCGTTATTTTATCGTATTCTAAATGAGAATGCAAGTTAAATCAGTTAACCGTTGCGTTTTTTGACGATTTCCTCCGCAATGCTTTTGGGAGCCGGTTCATAGTGTGAAAACTGCATGGTGTAGTTCCCCCGACCCTGGGTGTTGGAACGTAGGCTGGTCGCGTAACCGAACATTTCCGAGAGGGGTACATGGGCTTTGACTTGGTGGGCGTTGCCGCGTTGTTGCTGGCTTTCCACCTTGCCTCGCCGCCCTGTCAGATCGCCGATTACGTTTCCGAGATAGTCGTCCGGAGCGATGACATCGACAATCATGATCGGTTCAAGCAAGATTGCCTTGCAGCGTTCTTTGGCTTGACGGACCGCCATGGATGCCGCCACTTTGAATGCGACCTCTGAAGAGTCGACGTCATGGTAGGACCCGTCAAAGAGAGTCGCTTTGACGTCGATGACCGGATAGCCGGCTATGACACCGTTTTCGAGGGATTCCCTCACGCCCTGTTCAACGACGGGGATGTATTCGCGAGGCACTACGCCACCAACAATTTTGTCCTCGAACACAAACCCTTCGCCTTCGTTGGGCTCAAACTTGATCCATACATGGCCATACTGTCCGCGGCCACCGGTTTGACGGACAAATTTTCCTTCGACGTCCGCTTCGGTGGTGAATGTTTCGCGGTAGCTGACCTGGGGGGCGCCGACGTTCGCATCGACCTTAAACTCTCGTTTCAATCGGTCGACGATGATGTCGAGATGCAACTCGCCCATACCGGCGATGATGGTTTGCCCTGTTTCTTCGTTGGTGTAGGTGCGGAATGTCGGATCTTCTTCCGCGAGTTTTTGCAGGGCAACCCCCATTTTATCTTGATCCGCTCTTGAACGCGGTTCAATGGCCACGCTGATGACGGGTTCGGGGAAGTTCATCTTCTCAAGAAGGATGGGGTGTTTCTCTTCCGCTAATGTGTCTCCCGTGGCCGTGTTTTTGAGACCGACCGCGGCGGCGATGTCACCGGAATAGACGGTGTCGATCTCCTCGCGGTGGTTCGCGTGCATCTGCAGGATGCGTCCTACACGCTCTTTGTTTTCCTTGGTTGTATTGATGACATAGGAACCTTTTTTCAAAGTTCCCGAATAAACACGGAAAAAAGTCAATTTACCGACGTAAGGGTCGGTGGCGACTTTGAAGGCAAGAGCTGAAAATTTGCCTTCGTCGCTGGATGTGACGCGGACTTCGCTGCCATCTTTCATCGTGCCTTTGACCTTCATGACGTCGGTCGGGGCGGGAAGATAATCGATGACCGCATCAAGCATGAGCTTGACGCCTTTGTTTTTGAATGCGCTGCCGCATAGGACAGGGAAAAATTCTACATCGAGCGTCGCCTTGCGGATGGCGCTTTTGATTTGTCCGACGGTCATTTCTTCGCCTTCGACATAGGCCATCATCAGCTCGTCGTCGAAGTCGGCGAGTATTTCAATCAATTCACCGCGCTTTTCTTCGACAATGTCGCGATAGTCTTCGGGAATGTCTATTTGTTTCGCGTTTTCATCGGGTTTCCCGTCGTACTCGTACGCTTTCATCTCCACTAGGTCGATGATGGCGTTGAAGTCGTTTTCTGCGCCGATGGGCCACTGTATCGCGGCCGCTTTGACGCCTAAACGTTCGTTCAGCGATTTGACGCTGAAATCGAAATCGGCTCCGACTTTGTCCATTTTGTTGACAAAGACGATGCGGGGAACCATGTATTCCGTCGCTTGCCGCCATACGGTCTCGGTTTGCGGTTCGACGCCCGCTTGGGCGTCAAGCACTGTAACCGCGCCGTCAAGCACGCGGAGCGAGCGGGAGACTTCTACGGTGAAGTCGACATGACCAGGGGTGTCGATGATGTTGACCCGGTGTTCACGCCAAAACGCTGTGGTTGCGGCGGAGGTAATGGTGATGCCACGTTCCTGTTCTTGGTCCATCCAGTCCATTTGAGAGGCACCCTCATGGGTTTCTCCCATCCGGTGGATTTTGCCCGTGTGGAAGAGTACACGTTCAGTCGTCGTGGTCTTACCAGCATCGATGTGGGCCATGATGCCGATGTTTCGAGTGCGTTCTAATGTGTATTTACGTGCCATGACATGCACTCCTTCCTACCAGCGATAATGGGCAAATGCTTTGTTGGCCTCCGCCATTCTGTGAATGTCTTCTTTCTTTTTGACAGATTGTCCTTCGCCGTTTGCGGCGGCGACAATTTCTTTTGCCAAACGCTCTTCCATAGTCTTTTCATTTCGCAGACGCGAATACTGGGTAATCCAGCGAAGCCCTAGGGTGTAACGGCGCTCTTCGCGCACCTCCATAGGCACTTGATAGTTTTGTCCACCAACGCGGCGAGCGCGCACTTCAAAAGTGGGCATAATGTTGTTCATCGCTTCTTCGAATACTTCCATCGGCGGTTTATTGGTGATTTCTTCAACTCGGTTGAACGCGCTGTATAAAATACGTTGCGCGGTATTTCTTTTTCCGTCTTTCATGATGCTGTTGATTAACTTGGTGACGAGTTTCGAGTTGTACACCGGATCGGGCAGTACATCCCTTTTCGCCACATGTCCTTTACGAGGCATAGGTATTTCCTCCTTTCATGTTCTCTATTTATACTTATGCATCTTTTTTGGTTCCGTATTTTGAACGGCCTTGCTTGCGGCCTTCGACGCCTCCGGCGTCCAAGCTGCCTCGAACGATGTGATAACGAACGCCCGGCAAGTCTTTGACGCGTCCGCCACGAATCAAGACGACGCTATGTTCTTGAAGCTTGTGTCCGATTCCGGGGATGTAGGCGGTCACTTCCACTCCGTTGGTAAGACGCACACGGGCGTACTTACGAAGCGCCGAGTTCGGCTTTTTCGGAGTCATGGTCGCAACACGTGTACATACACCGCGTTTTTGCGGGCTTGGCAAATGCGTGTATTGCCTCTTCAAGGTGTTGAAGTTGATGCTCAAGTGTGGGGACTTGGTTTTTTTCCTGCGGGTTTCGCGTCCTTTGCGTACCAGTTGGTTGATAGTCGGCATGGTTTTCCTCCTTTCGATTATGATACAACTTAACCATGTGTGTCAGGTTTTTCCATAAAAACAAGGGTTCATGTAAAACCCTGTCATTCTCAAGATGTTTCGTAAGCATAATTATATAACACCGTACCAGGTGTGTCAATGCTTATAGGCGTATTTTTTGTGAAAAGTGCCGGGAGCGCTTGGCCCCCGGCACTGAACGTTATTAGTTTTCGCTGGATCGTTCGGTGAATTCCGAATACAGCTCTTCGTCAAAGTCGTCGTCTACCCGTTCATAATCGGGGTCGATGCTGTCGTCTTCGTCGTCGTTGATTATGTCGTCGAAGTCCGAGCCTTCCGGCTTTTCGTAATCGAAACGTTTATGCTTGAGGATGCCCGTACCGGCAGGAATGCGACCGCCGATGATGACGTTTTCCTTGAGGCCGGCGAGTTCGTCGGTTTTGGCGCGGATGGCCGCGTCGGTAAGAACCCGTGTGGTCTCTTGGAAGCTTGCGGCGCTTAGGAAGGAGTCGCTGCGGAGCGAAGCGCGTGTGATGCCAAGCAGTACGGGACGGCCGATGGCCGGCTTGAGGCGCTTGGAGAGGGCGGCTTCGTTTTCACGGCGGAACGTTTTGTAATCGACTTGCTGGCCGGGGAGGAGTTCCGTGTCGCCTTCGATGATGATGTTGATCTTGCACATCATTTGGTGGATGATGATTTCGATGTGCTTGTCGGAAATCTCAACACCTTGGGAACGATAGACCTTCTGCACTTCGCGGAGGATGTATTGTTGGACGGTTTCGGCGTCGGTGACGCGCAAAAGCTGTTTGGGGTCGATGGAGCCTTCGGTGATTTTTTGGCCGGCGCGCACCTTGTCGCCTTCTTCAACAAGCAGCGTGACGTTGCTGTTTGTCTCGTAGACATGGTGGTCGACTTTGCCGTCGAGGGTAACCTTGTAGCGTTCGTCGATTTGCTCGATGTCGGTGATTTCACCGTCGAATTCGGCGATGATGGCCTTCCCTTTCGGCTCTCTTGCTTCAAAGAGCTCTTGGATACGGGGCAGACCTTGCGTGATGTCCGCTCCGGCGACGCCTCCGGTATGGAAGGTACGCATGGTGAGCTGCGTGCCGGGTTCGCCGATGGATTGTGCGGCGATGATGCCGACGCTTTCGCCGACTTCGACTTCTTCGCCTGTGGCCAAGTTTTGTCCGTAACACTTCTTGCAGACGCCGCCTTGGGCGTTGCACATGAGAATGTTGCGGATTTTGACCTCTTCGACGCCCGCATCGACGATGCTTCTTGCGATGTTGTCGGTGATGTAGGTGTCTTGTTCGGCGAGAATTTCACCGGTTTTAGGATGCGTGACGGTTTGCTGGGTGTAGCGCCCAAGCAAACGGTCGTATAAGGATTCGATCATCTTGTCGTCA
Source organism: Mollicutes bacterium (assembly GCA_003552925.1). Classification (GTDB taxonomy): domain Bacteria; phylum Bacillota_I; class Bacilli_A; order Izemoplasmatales; family Izemoplasmataceae; genus T1SED10-81. The sequence continues at coordinate 29,950 of PUOX01000064.1, forward strand.
TTGTCCTTAAACGCACTGACAATGGTGCCGCGGTCGGTGCCGCAGTCTTCTTCGGTCACGACTAGGTCCTGGCTGACGTCGACAAGACGACGTGTCAAGTACCCTGAGTCGGCGGTTTTGAGCGCGGTGTCGGTAGATCCTTTTCGTGCGCCGTGGGTGGAGATGAAGAACTCGCTCATCGTCAATCCTTCGCGGAAAGAGGCTTTGATGGGAAGTTCAATAGTCTTGCCCGAGGGGTTGGACATGAGGCCGCGGATTCCGGCAAGCTGGGTGAAGTTCGAGATGTTGCCGCGGGCGCCGGAAGTGCTCATCATGTGGATGTGGTTGTCGATGGAAAGCTCTTCACGAATGCCCGATTGAATTTTGTCTTTGGCTTCTTCCCAGACCTGCAAGACGTGATTGTAGCGCTCGTCTTCGGTCAAAAATCCGTTGTCGTGCATTTCTTGAATGTTTTCAACGCGCTGTTCGGCGTCTAAAAGGATGTCTTCTTTTTTGCTATAAGGGTTGACGTCGAAAGCGCTGACGGTGATGCCGGCGTATGTCGAATACTTGAAGCCCAGGTTTTTCATTTTATCCAGCATCTTCGAGGTTTCGTTGATTTTGAAATCGACAAAGACACGGGAAATGATTTGCGAAAGGAACTTTTTGTCAAAGGGGTTGGCCAGACGACAAGCGCCTTCAGCCTCAAGTTCTTTTATTTTTTCCTCGACCGCCTGGATTTCTTCAAGAGACGCATTCACGCTCGTCCGCTGCAAACGGGAGAGTTCGCGGTAATGCTTCTCTAACGTGATGCGGTTTTTGATCGCTTTGCGGATATCTTTGCCTCGCGGGACAAAATACTTGTCCGGAGTCTCCTCGGCGAGGTTGCGAGGGTCGGGTTCATTCAAGAAAGGGAATGTGCGGGGAAGAATCTCGTTGAAGATTAGTTTCCCCATCGTGGTCATCAAGTACCCTTCTTTTTGTTTTTCGGTCAGGGGGGCGTTTCCGAGCGAACTCGCACGAATCGCCATGATTGCATGCAAGCCGATGTCGCCGTTTTCGTAGGCGAGCATGGCTTCTTTGGAGTCTTTGAAGATTTTGCCTTCGCCTTTTTGGTCAAGGCGCTCTAACGTCAAATAATAGTTTCCGAGGACCATGTCCTGCGAAGGGGTGACGACCGGTTTGCCGTCTTTGGGATTCAAAATATTGTTGGAGGCAAGCATAAGCACGCGGGCTTCCGCTTGCGCTTCTTCACTCAAGGGGACGTGCACGGCCATTTGGTCGCCGTCGAAGTCGGCGTTGAAGGCCGTGGTGACGAGCGGATGCAACCGGATGGCTTTGCCTTCGACCAAAACGGGTTCAAACGCCTGGATGCCGAGGCGGTGAAGCGTCGGCGCACGGTTCAAGAGGACGGGGTGTTCTTTGATGACGTCTTCGAGGACTTCCCAAATGCGTCCGTCGCGTTCGTCGATGATTTTTTTGGCGTTTTTGATATTGTTGGCAATGTCGCGGTTGATGAGTTCCCGAATGACAAAGGGTTTGAAGAGGGAAATCGCCATTTCTTTAGGAACGCCGGCTTGATACATCTCAAGGTCGGGGCCGACTACGATGACGCTCCGTCCGGAATAATCGACACGTTTTCCGAGGAGGTTTTGGCGAAAACGGCCTTGTTTGCCTCTGAGCATGTCAGAAAGCGACTTGAGGGGGCGGTTCTTTTCGACAACCATTTTGCGGCCGCGTTTGGAGTTGTCGATAAGAGCATCAACCGCTTCTTGCAGCATGCGGCGCTCGTTTTTGGTGATCAAATGCGGTGCATTTTGCTCTTTTTGACGTTTCAAGCGGTTGTTGCGATTGAGAATGCGACGGTAGAGGTCGTTCAAGTCGGTCGTTGCGAAACGGCCGCCGTCAAGCTGGACCATCGGACGCAGTTCGGGCGGGATGACCGGCAAAACGTCCATGACCATCCACTCGGGGTTGTTGTCCGATTTCCGGAATGCCTCGATGATTTCAAGGCGCTTGATGAACTTGTGGCGTTTTTGCTTCGAAGCTTTTGGCAAAGCTTTGCGGAGCTTGTAGGATTCTTCTTCCAAATCCAAGCGCTCTAGCAAAATCTTGATGGCCTCGGCGCCCGTGTACGCTTTGAAGCGGGTGCCGTATTCCATGTATTTGCGCGTGTATTCCGCTTCCGAGAGAATTTGTTTGTAGTGAAGGTCCGTATCGCCTTTGTCGACGACGATGTAGGAAGCGAGATACACCACTTCTTCCAAATCTTTGGACTTGATATCCAATAGCGTCGCAATGCGGGACGGCGTGTTGCGAAGATACCAAGTGTGGACGACGGGGGCGGCGAGCTTGATATGGCCCATGCGCTCCCTGCGCACCTTGCTTTCGGTAATCTCTACGCCACAGTCCTTGCATTTTTTGCCGCTGTGGGCGCTTTTCTTTTTATTGTTGCAGGCACACTGATAGTCTTTGGTGGGGCCGAAGATGACTTCGCAGAAAAGGCCGTCACGTTCGGGCTTCAAAGTGCGGTAGTTGATGGTTTCGTGTTTTTTGACTTCCCCGTGAGACCAAGAAAGAATCTCCTCGGAAGAGGCCAAGCGGATTTTGTAGTGCTGGTACTTTTGGCTCATACAATCACCTTATCCTTATAACTTTAGGAGTTAAAGCCGTATTTTTCTTGATAATCCTGTTCGCCCGAATCTTCAACCAAGCTCTTGCGGGCTTCGTTCTCACGGGTGTCGCGGTTGATGAGTTCGACGGAAATGCCGAGCGACTGCAGTTCGCGGGTCAACACTCTAAACGACTCCGGCAAGCTCGGTTCGGGAATGCTCTTGCCATCGACGATGGAGCGGAAGACTTTGTTTCGGCCGATGATGTCGTCGCTTTTGACGGTAAGCATCTCCTGCAAGCAGTACGCCGCGCCATAAGCCTCAAGCGCCCAGACTTCCATTTCACCGAAGCGCTGTCCGCCGTTTTGGGCTTTTCCGCCCATCGGCTGCTGGGTGACCAGGGTGTAGGGACCGACGCTGCGGGCGTGCAGCTTGTCGTCCACCATGTGGTCGAGCTTGATCATGTGCATGACGCCGACGGCGACGTCGTTGTCGTAACGTTCGCCGGTCAATCCGGAATAAAGCGGCGTCTTCCCGTCGGGTTGCATGTTCGCTTCTTTCATGATTTCGACAAGGTCTTCGTTCTCTACGCCGTCAAAAACCGGAGTGGCGATGTGCGTGTTTAACTTTTTGGCGGCCATGCCCAAATGAATCTCCAAAACCTGGCCGATGTTCATCCGCGAGGGAACGCCGAGCGGGTTGAGCATGATGTCGATGGGGCGTCCATCGGGAAGATAGGGCATGTCCTCTTCGGGGAGGATTTTCGAGATGACGCCTTTGTTGCCGTGGCGTCCGGCCATCTTGTCGCCTTCGGAAATCTTCCGTTTTTGCACGATGTAGACGCGAACGACTTCGTTTGCGCCAGGTGGCAGTTCGTCGCCGGCGTCGCGTGAGAAATGCTTGACGCTTTTGACGATGCCGCCGCCCCCATGGGGGACGCGCAAGGACGTATCGCGTTGTTCATGCGCTTTTTTGCCGAAGATGGCGCCAAGGAGACGGTCTTCGGGCGTTTCTTCGGTAAATCCTTTCGGAGTCACTTTGCCGACGAGGATGTCACCCTCTTTGACTTCGGCACCAGGAATAATGATGCCGTTTTCGTCTAGGAATCGGCGGCCGCGTTCTCCGACATTCGGAACTTCGCGGGTGATTTCTTCTTTACCAAGCTTGGTGTCGCGGGCTTCGCAATCGTATTTTTCTATGTGGATGGAAGTGTAGACGTCTTCTTTGACGAGGCGTTCGCTCAGGATGACGGCGTCTTCGTAGTTGTAGCCGTTCCAGGTCATAAACGCAACGGTGACGTTACGGCCGAGGGCGAGCTCGCCTTCGTCCATGGACGGTCCGTCGGTGATGATGTCGCCTTCTTTGACCTCTTCACCGGTCCTCACAATCGGACGGTGGTTGAAGCATGTGCTTTGGTTGCTTCGTTCGAATTTCTCAAGAGGATAGGTCTTGCGGGTGCCGTCTTCGTTTTTGATGATGATAGTGCGCGAGTCGACGTATTCAACGACGCCGTCTTTTTGGGCGAGCAAGCAAGCGCCGCTATCTTTGGCGGCTTTGTATTCAATGCCCGTGCCCACAAAAGGTGCTTCGGGCTTAAGCAATGGGATGGCCTGGCGTTGCATGTTGGCGCCCATTAGCGCACGGTTGGCGTCGTCGTGTTCAAGGAAGGGGATGGACGCCGTCGAAACGGAGACAATCTGCTTCGGGGAAACGTCGATTAAGTCGATTTCCTCTTTGGCGTGCATTTTGGTCTCGCCCATGTGGCGGGCGACAACGTGGTCGTCGATGATGCGCTTGTCGTCGTCAAGGTTGATGTTGGCCTGTCCGATGACGTATTCTTCTTCTTGGTCGGCGGTTAGGAAGATGTGTTCTTCGGTGATGAACAGCTCGACGCTGCCGTCGTCTTGTGGAACCCGTTTCACCTTGAGATACGGTGTTTCGATCAAACCGTACTGGTTGACTTGCACGTAGGTGGATAACGAATTGATCAGGCCGATGTTTTGGCCTTCCGGTGTTTCAATCGGACAAATTCGTCCGTAATGGGAGAAATGGACGTCGCGCACTTCAAAGCCGGCGCGGTCGCGAGTGAGGCCCCCCGGGCCAAGCGCGGAAATGCGGCGTTTATGCGTCAACTCGTCAAGCGGGTTGGTTTGCGACATGAACTGCGAAAGCTGAGAGGAGCCGAAGAACTCCTTCAAGGATGACGTCAACGGGCGGATGTTGATCAGGTTTTGCGGAGTCATCTCGGAAGTGTCCCGTGTCGACATGCGGTCCATGACGTTCTTTTCTAACTTGGAAAGGCCAATGCGGAATTGATTCTTTAGCAGCTCGCCAATCAAGCGGAGTCGGCGGTTTCCAAGGTGGTCGATGTCGTCTAAACGTCCGTAATTGTCCATGAGGTTGAGGTAATAGCTGACGCTGGCGATGATGTCGGAGGGCGTGAGATGTTCCGCCGTCTCGGTGGAATCGTTGCCGATGATGCGGACGTCGATTTCCTCGTCTTCTTTGTTGCGGTGTTTGATGTCAAGGATTTCCACACGCGCCAAATCGAGTTGCAGTTCTTCTTTCGAAAGGGTGTCCTCGATGGAAGAAAGCATCTCTTCATAAGCGGTGTTTCCTTCTTTTTCGATGAAAGACTCTTTGTTCAAGCCTTGCTTCATCAAATACCCCGCGGCGTACTCTTCGGGGGTTTTGAACGATTGGGCCTTGATTTGTTCAAGCTTTTCATCGTCGCTTAGATGATTCAAATAAGGATTGGCGTCAAGTACGTCCTTTTGTTCGTGGAAATCGTACTCCAAATCATGGGCCAAAACGCCGGGAATCGTGTGGGTGAAAGCGTGGCGGTTTTCATCGAGAATCTTCTCGATGTCGCGGTCGATGGTTTGATTCGCCGAAACGAGCACTTCGCCGGTTTCGGGGTCGACTAGGTCTTCCGCCAAAGTTTTGCCGCGAACATGGTTCAAGGCGTTCAGTTTTTGGTTGACTTTGAAACGGCCCACCTTGGCCAGTTCATAACGTTTCGCATCGAAAAGACGGCTGACAAAAAACTTGATGGCGCCGTCAATGGTTGCCGTTTCGCCTTGACGAAGTTTGGAATACACTTCTAAAATCGCTTCTTCCGACGAGCGGGTCGTATCTTTTTCTATGGTCTGGTCAATGTAGTTGTGTTTTTTATAAAGGTTGCGGATGCTTTCGTTTTTGGAAAGACCTACAGCACGCAATAAAGCGGTGAGCGGGATCTTTTTGGAACGGTCCAATTTCACATTGAGGATGTTTTTGGAATCCGTCTCATATTCGAGCCACGCACCGCGGTTGGGGATGATTTGTCCCAAGTAATCGCTTCTTAGTGTTTTCCTATCGATTTCTTCTGAGAAAAACACTCCGGCGCTTCGCACAATTTGCGAAACGATAACGCGTTCGGAGCCGTTGATAATAAAAGAAGCCCGGTCGGTCATAAAGGGGAAATCGCCCATGAATATTTTCTGGCGCTGAATGACACCGGTACTATGGTCGACCAAACGCACGCCAACACGAAGCGGGCGTGAGTAGGTCAGTTCTTTTTCACGGGCTTCCTTGGCGGTGTATTTCGGTTCGTCAAACTCAATGTCTTCAAAATACAGTTCAAGGCCGCCGGTGAAGTTTTCTATGGGCGAAATATCGGAGAGAAGTTCGTCGAGTCCCTCTTCGATAAACCAATTGAAAGATTTGGTTTGAACTTCGATTAGGTTGGGCAGTTCGACGTTCGATTTGACGCGGGAGTAGTTCCGTCGTTCTCGCTTCTTTCCGTACTTCACAGTTGAGTAATTCACTACTATACACCCCGTTCACATATTAAAAAAAGTGATAACAACATAAAAAAGCGCATTGTAACGCATTTTGTTATTGTATCACATAGTTGTCAACCCGTCAACGATTTTTTGGTCCGTTTCGGTTTCTGTCGACGGAAGACTGACTCATTGTACCATATATAGAGAAAAAGGTTCAACGTTTTTTGCAGACAAAAACGAAAAAGCCTTTTTTCCTGTCGGCCACATCCACATCAAACGTCGATTCCAAGTGCCTTTTCATCGTCTTGGCGCCGTGTTTTTTGTTCGCAACCAGCCATAGTTCTCCATCGTCTTGCAGGTGGCTTGCGCAATCCTCAAGCATCGAAAAGAGTCTTTCTTTGCCGATGCGTATAGGCGGGTTGCTGACGATCAAATCGAACGATTGACCTTCAAGCGAAGAAAAACCGTCGCTTTGTACGACGTCGCCGGTGGCATCGTTATGCACTAGGTTCTTTTTTGCCAAGGACAAGGCGCGCTCGTTCACGTCGCTCATGGTTACTTGTAACCCGTGTTCACGATTGAGCACGATGCCGATGACGCCGTAGCCTGTTCCTAAATCAAGCGCGGTTTTTGCATCTTCTGACACTTTGAGGGCCTGCAACAAAAAAGCGGTGGCGTAATCCACCTGGTTTTTGGAGAAGACGCCGTGGTCGGAGACAAACGTGTAGCGTTTGCCATTGTGTTCCCATCTCAAGATGATCTCATCGCTTCGGACGTCAGGTTTTTCGCTGAAATAGTGGCTCATCGTTTTCCCCCTCAAAGGCAAAAAAACCTGAGTTCGCACTCAGGTTTTTCGCCTAGGAAACAATTATTCGATTTCGACGGTGGCGCCGGCTTCTTCAAGTTTTTCCTTGATTTCTTCGGCTTCTTCAGGGTCGATGTTTTCTTTGACCGCTGCAGGCGCACCATCAACAAGCGCTTTGGCTTCTTTGAGGCCAAGGCCAGTGAGCTCGCGTACGGCTTTGATGACGCCGATTTTCTTTTGGCCCGCATTGGTGATTTTGACGGTGACCTCGCTTGGCGCGGCGTCTTCTTCGGCGGCGCCGGGTGCGGCTACGGCGACAGCGCTAGGGTCGACACCGAATTCTTCTTTCATCGCTTCGACGAGTTCGTTTAGCTCCAACAATGTTTTTTCTTTCAACGCTTCAATGATTTCTTCATTTGTAAGTTTTGCCATGATATTTTCCTCCTTATTATCCGTTGTCTTCTTCTTTTTCTAGATTCTCTGCGTGCATGTGAATCGCGGTTGCAACTTTCCGAATGGGCTCGATAAGGCCGCCCGCAAACATGGTGAGCAATTCTTCGCGGGAAGGAATGGTTGCGATTTTCTTGATCATTTCGTTGTTCATGAACTCTTTGTCGACAATGCCGACTTTGAGTTCGGGCTTTTTGTGTTCTTTGGCGAACTCGTGGATGACTTTCGCGGCCGAAACGCTGTCTTCGTATGAAAACGCGATGGCGTTGGGCCCGGTGGTGCTTTCGGTGAGTTCTTCATAGCCTGCCGCTTCGGCTGCGCGGCGAATGATGTTGTTCTTGATGACTTTGAACTCGCACCCGTTTTTCATCAGCTCAACACGAAGTTTGGTCACTTCTTCGACGCTCAAGCCGAGGTAATCGACGATTACGATGCTGTTCGCTTCGTTGATTTTGTCTTTGAGTTCTTCAACGAGTGCTTGTTTTTTCTCGATGTTTTTTCGAGTCACTTCTTCCACCTCCTAATGTGTCAATAAAAAACCTCTTCTGTCAAACGACAAAAGAGGGCTACGCTGTGCGTGCAAGTTCTTTTGTCTGCTTGGGAAATTAAGCCGTGCGGCACCCAAGGTCTTCGACAGTTATTCAAAGTTACGTGTGTATTATCCTACAAAATCGTGCTGGTGTCAACCCGTACGCCGGGGCTCATCGTGGTCGAGATGGCGAGGTTTTGAATGAATACCCCTTTGACGGTCGAGGGACGCAAACGCTTGATGGTTTCGTAGAACGAACGGATGTTTTCGACCAGTTTGTCCTCGGAAAAGGACTTTTTGCCGACAAGGATGTGCAAGTTGCCGACTTTGTCGACACGGTATTCAACTTTACCTGCTTTAATCTCTTCAACCGCTTTGCCGATGTCCTGTGTGACCGTGCCCGTTTTCGGGTTGGGCATGAGGCCTTTGGGACCGAGTGTGCGTCCGAGTTTTCCGACATGAGGCATCATATCGGGCGCGGCGACGACGGTGTCGAATTCCATCCAGCCTTTTTGGACTTTTTCGACGAGTTCTTCATCGCCGACATAATCGGCGCCGGCTTCTTCGGCTTCTTTCGCTTTGTCGCCTTTGGCGAACACCAAAACGCGTTTCGTTTTCCCGGTTCCATGGGGCAAAACGGTGGCGCCGCGAATGTTTTCTTCGGCTTTGCGCGGATTGACGTTCAAGCGCATGGCGAGTTCGACCGAGGCGTCAAAACCTTCAAAAGAAATGTCTTTGAGCATTTTGACGGCTTCTTCAAGCTCATAGTACTTGGTTCTATCGATTTTCTCCTGAGCTTCACGATATTTTTTGCTCTTTTTTGCCATTGTTTTTCCTCCTAAATGTGGTCTAACGGAAGGATTTTCCTCCCACATTCAGTTGTATTGCAACAACCAAATGCTTAGTCTTTGACTTTGATTCCCATGTTTCTGGCGGAACCTTCGATGATTTTCATTGCCGCTTCAATGTCGTTGGCGTTTAAATCCGGCATTTTCGTTTCCGCGATTTCTTTTACTTGTTCGCGGGTGACGGTACCGACTTTCTCGGTAAGCGGATTGCCTGCGCCTTTTTCGATTCCGGCGGCTTTCTTCAGCAAATCCGCTGCAGGCGGGGTTTTGGTGATGAACGAGAACGAACGGTCCTTGTAGACGGTAATTTCTACAGGAATGATGTTCCCCATCTGTTCGCGCGTTTTTTCGTTGAACTTCGTGCAGAATTCTTGGATGTTCACGCCGGCTTGTCCGAGTGCCGGACCGACCGGTGGCGCGGGGTTTGCCTTTCCTGCGGGGATTTGCAATTTTACGACGTTGCTGACTTCTTTAGCCACGATAGACACCTCCTCATATTCGTGATGTGGTCAACGGATCAAGCGACCCTCCCACTCAAAAAACAGGCATGACACACAACATGCCACGCCATTATATACTATGGCACCCTTGCTGTCAAGATTAAACGTTGGTATCGATTTCGTCAAACGTCAATTGAGCGGGCGTTTCGCGCCCGAACATCTCAACTAGCACGGTGACCATGGCTTTTTCGTGGTCAATGCTTTCGACTCTTCCGATTTGGTTCATGAACGGTCCGGCCGTAACGCGGACCTTCTGGCCCAGTTCCACATCCAGCTGCGGCGTTTCCATGACGCCGGCGCGCTTGAGGATGGGGTTGATTTCATCGGGAGGCAAGGGGACGGGTTTTGTGCCGCCGCCGCTGCTGCCGAGAAATCCGGTGACGCCCGGGGTGTTTCGTACCACAAACCAGGAATCGTCGGTGACAATCATTTCGATAAAGACATAGCCCGGATACAGTTTGACAACCTTCTCTTTGGTGGTGCCGTCCGGTTTCTTCTCGCGACGGATTTGTTCGGGGATGACCACTTGAAAAATCTTGTCTTCCATCTGCATCGACTCGATGCGTCGTTCCAAGTTAGTCTTGACGGAGTTTTCCTGCCCCGAATACGTCTGCACCACATACCACTTCTTGTCCGTAAATTCCTCAGCCATGGTTACGCTCCCAAATCATAAAGAATATTGAATATGGGACGGAAGATTTGGTCGTAAAGGACGAACATGATGCCCAAAACGATGATGAAACCGAAAACGCGGGCGGTATGGTTGTACATGAGCGACTTTGTCGGCCAGGAAACGCGACGCATTTCTTTGAGTCCTGGAATGAAGAAAGGCGCTAAAGCGACTAGAATCGCCGCGGCACCGATGGCCATGACGATGATGGAGAAGACGCGGATTTTAAAGGGCGAGTCGAAGATCCAAAGTTGTGTGAAAGTGATGCGAAGGTGTTCGCCTTCGAAGATGTAGACGCCCAAGATGAGGACAAGCGCGCCTAAGAGGCACAACAAGAGACCCTCGAACGGATATTCTGTTTTAAGAACCTGGATGACTTTGTTGACTTTTTCGGATTTGTCTTTTGGCAAATTTGGCATGGGTATTACGCTCCTATTTGGATTCTTTATGTAGGGTGTGTTTCTTACAGCGTTTGCAGTATTTCTTGATGGTCATTCGTTCTTTGTCGTCTTTGTGTTTGAGCGTCGAGTAGTTCCGTGAGAGGCAAACTTCACAAACAAGACGTATTTTATGACGCATAGTATCACAACCTTGCAAATATATAATGTATCAAAAAGGGGCTTCTTTGTCAACTGTTAATCGCTGAAATACGCCTTGATTTTGGCTTTTGCGCGGTGTAGGGCATTGTAGACGGATTTGATGTCGGCGCTCTCTTTTTCAACAATTGCGTCGATGCCGTAGTTTTTGAGTTCCCGCAATGTGTAGACGCGATATTCAAAGGGGGTCAACACCTTCTCAATCTCAGCAACATGCAACGAGTAATAGGCCGAAGCTTCCCGAAGGCAGTGGTTGCGCTCGGCGATGTCGTTCAAATAATGCATCGTCGTTTCCTTGCGTCGTTTGAGCGTCGCTATGTGGCTGATGAAATAGCGTTCGATGTTCATCTCCAAAAACCGGGTGAACGTTTTGTTGAAGGAAGCGTCAAACCGCATGGCGCTTCTATGGAGAATAATCAGGCATTCTTGAAACAAATTGTCGAAATCGTAGGCGAGGTTGAACTTGTGAATCTTTTTCGCCATGAAATGTCGGTACTGATGCAATAAAAGCGCCAAAGCGTCTTCATCGCCTTCTTGGATGCGGTCGATGATTTCGTAATCGTTGTGCCGTCTCATCCATCTCTCCGGCGCAAGACGTCGTAAAGGGCAATGCCGGCGGCGACGCTGACGTTCAAACTGTTCAACGTTCCGCGCATGGGAATCTTCACCAAGTAGTCGCAATTCTTTTTGACCAAGGGTCTGAGGCCCTTGTGCTCGTTGCCGAAAACCAAACACAAATCCACATCGGCGTGAATGTCGGAAAGCGCCGTCTCGGTCGCGACGTCGAAGCCCGCCACCCATACATTGGCTTTTTTGAGGGTTTCAATGGCGCGGTTCAAATTCGTCACTTCGACGATGTCCACATGTTCTATCGCGCCCGCCGACGCTTTGACAACGCCCGGAGTGATGCTGGCGCTGCGGTGTTTGGGAATGATGACGGCATCGGCGCCGAATACTTCCGCATTGCGTATGACCGCGCCCAAATTGTGCGGGTCTTCAATGGAATCGAGCATCACAAAAAGCTTGGGGCCCTCTTTGCGCAAAACATCCTCAAGCGACAAAAGCTTGTAATTTTCCACAGTGGCCACGAGCCCTTGATGCGAAGTGCCGAACCGTTTGTCCATTTCGGGCTTGGGCAAGAAGCGAATGGGCACGCCTTTATCGGCAAGACTCTCAAGAAGCGAATCCTTGCGCCCCTTTTGGGCGAAGATTTCGTGTATTTTCCGTCCAGAGCGCAAGGCTTCCTGAACGGGGTTGTTTCCATGAATTTGCATGCGATCACCTCTTGATTCGATTGTATCACGGCACTGCGGTTCGTTTTTTTAGAAAAAGAACCGCAATCCCGGCGGTATCTTCGGCCAATAGAATACGCCGAATCAGACGGTGTGGGAAAGCAGTTCGTAGAGACGTTTGTGTTGGCCGGTCAAATACAAATGCCCAAGCAAGGCCTCGAAGCCCGTGGCAATTTTGTGCTCCATCAAATCGCCTTTACGGGATTTTCGGCTCAAAGGGGCGTTTCTTCCCCTTTTGAAGACATCGTACTCCTCGTCTGTCAAAAGAGGTTCGATCGTTTTGAGCGCACGGCTTTGGGCCGCACCCTCGGTGTAAGTAATCGCAGTGTGGTGCAGGTCTTTGGTTTGCACTTTTCCTTTTGCAAGCAATTGCTCACGGACATAAAGCTCGTATACGGCGTCGCCGATATACGCTAGCGTTTGGGCGTTGTAGGGAAGCATTCAAAGGATGCCTCTTTCAAGCAGTTTCTCGCGGAGGCGGTCAGCTTTGTCGAACTCTTTGTTTTTGCGGGCGTCCGTCCAGGCCATGTATATGGCGCGGTCCGTTTGGGTGAGCCTGCGAACCTCGGGGTTCAAGCCGAGAATCTTGAAAAACGTGTCAAAAACCTCCAGCGCGGCGCGAAGGTCGGGAAGGGTGTCGCGCTGACGGAGTTTCTGGTTGGTGTATTTGACAAGGTTTTGCAGTTCAGTGATGGCGTTGGGAGTGTTGAAATCCTGCTCCATTGCGGCCACAAACCGGTTCAAAATTTGCTTGAGCTTGTTGTCGGGGTGGGTTCTGGTGTCCAAATAATCCGCAAGGTCCAGCTGATAAAAGGTTTGGCTGTAGGTCCGCTTAATCTTTTCCCATTCGGTGACATGATGCTTGAGCGTCTCGTCGGTGTATTCAACCGGGCTTCTGTAATGCGTGCTCAGTGTGAACAACCTAAAGCCCATGTAATCGTAGTCCAAATCCTTAACCAACACTACGCGGCCTTCGCTCTTCGACATTTTCTTGTCGTCGATGGTCAGCTGTCCGTTGTGCATCCAATAGTTGGCGATATGATGTTGCGCAAAAGCTCGATTTTGCGCGATTTCGTTTTCGTGATGGGGGAAAATCAGGCCGATGCCGCCGCCGTGGATGTCAATTTTCCCGCCAAAAATGTCTTGAATCATCGCCACGCACTCGGTATGCCATCCGGGTCGGCCTTCGCCCCAAGGAGACGGATAGGTGACGCCGACTTCGGTGGTCTTCCAAAGCGTGAAATCCAAGGGATTCTCCTTTTTCGTGTTGACTTCGACGCGGGCGCCTTCCATAAGGTCGTCAACTTTGCGGCCGGACAAAATGCCGTAATCGCTGATTTTGGCGACGCGGAAAAAGACGTTTCCGTCCACTTCGTAGGCATAGTCTGCTTCAACCAGTTTCTCTATGTAAGATATGATGGAGCTCATGTATTCGGTCACGCGAGGCGCAAGATATTTCGTCGAGCTTCCCACTCGTTCGGCGTCCTTGTAAAACGCTTCAATGAACTTGTTGGCGATGGTCATCTCGTCGGTTTCGTCTTCGATCGCTTTGGTGATGATTTTGTCGTCGACATCGGTGAAGTTGGAAACGAAGTTCACCGTATACCCTTTGTATTCGAAAAACCTTCGCACAACGTCAAAAAAGATGACGGGACGTGCGTTGCCGATGTGAATGTAATTGTAGACGGTCGGTCCGCAAATGTACATGTTCACCGTATCTTTGTCAATCGGTTTGAACGTTTCGGTTTTGTTTGTCAGTGTGTTGTAGAGCTTCATATGCGTCACCCTTCAAATAGATATCGGAAAAATCATATATATTTTAACACATGGCGGGCTTTTTCCAAACCAAAACCCCTTGTGCCACAAAAAAACAGGGCAACGCCCTGTTTTTATCCGTTCGTTGTTATAGCTTCTCAACGTTGGAAGCTTGAGGCCCACGGTCGCCTTCTACTACTTCAAATTCGACTTTGTCGCCTTCGTTCAACGTTTTGAAGCCTTCTTGATTGATAGCGCTGTAATGAACGAAGATGTCTTTGGCTTTTTCATCGCCTTGTTCTTCTTCGGTTACGAATTCTTCATCTTTTGTGATGAATCCGTAGCCTTTTTCAGAGTTGAACCATTTTACTGTTCCAGTCATGTAACCAACAAATCTCCTTTTTTTCCTTGATATGGACATTATACAACGCCTTTTTTAAAAATGCAAATCTTTTCCCGCCAAATATGGTATTTTTCGGCTTGTTTTGGTCAAATCGACGCAATAGCCCGTGAAAGTCTGTCGACGAGGATGGCTTTGCCAAGCAAATTCATCATTTGCGGCAAATCCGGTCCGTGCATCTGGCCGCTTACCCCGATACGGATTGGCATGAAAAGGAGCTTGCCTTTCATCGAAGTCTCTTTGCCGGCTTCTTTGATTAAGGTTTTCAACGTGTCGGGATCAATCTCATCCTGGGCTTCGAGTTTGCCTTTGAACGTTTCTAGAAGCGTTTTGACGCCGTCTTGGCGCAAGAACTCCAACGCCTCCCCTTCTAAGGCGAAAGGCTTGTCGAAGAAATCACGGTACAACCCGACGATTTCGGCGCCGTAGCTCAGACGGTCTTTGAACACGGCGATCAGGCTTTCGAACCATTGAGCGTCCTTGCCGTTCAAGATGCCTTCTTTTTCCAAAAAAGGACGGCATAAATCTTTGGTTTCTTCAAGAGACAAGGCTTTGACATAACGATTGTTGACGTAGTGGAGCTTGCCTTTGTCAAACGTCGCCGGCGAAGAGGAGAGGCGTTTTTCGTCAAAGCGCTCGATGAGTGCTTCGCGGGACAATATCTCTTCTTTTGCGTCGGGCGACCAGCCCAATAAGGCGATAAAGTTGAAAAGCGCCTCGGGGAGGAAGCCGAGTTCGTGGTATTGTTCGATGAACTGAACAATTGAACCGTCGCGCTTGGAAAGCTTCTTGCCTTGTTCGTTCACAATCAAAGGCATGTGCGCATAGCGAGGGCGGTCAAAGCCCAAGGCGTCCAATACCATGAGTTGCCTGGGGGTGTTGGTGATATGGTCTTCGCCACGGAGGACGTGGGTGATTTTCATCAGGGCATCGTCAACGGCGCACGCGAAATTGTACGTCGGAATGCCGTTTCGTTTGACGATGATGAAATCGCCCACGTCTTCGCTTTGGAAGGTCACTTCGCCTTTGATGATGTCGTCAAAAGTATAGGTTTGGTTGTCGGGGACTTTGAACCGGATGGCGTGTTCCGCGTCGCGGTCTTCTTTGCCCAAGCATTTGCGCGAATAATGCAATTGTTCGTCGCCGCGGGCCTTTTGCGCTCTCCGCTCTTCTTCAAGTTCTTCGGCGGTGCAATAACACTTGTAGGCAAGGCCCTTGTCCAATAGAATTTGGGCGTATTTCTTGTATACATCAAGACGTTCAAGCTGGCGGTAGGGGCCGTAACCGCCGTCTTTGTCGATCGATTCGTCCCAGTCGATGCCGAGCCACCGCAAGTAAGACATTTGGCTTTTGATGCCGGTTTCCACATTCCGTTCGACGTCCGTATCCTCGATGCGGACAATGAAATCGCCGTCGTGGCGACGGGCGAACAAATAGTTGAACAGTGCGGTGCGCGCGTTTCCGATATGCAGATGCCCGGTCGGGCTCGGGGCGTAGCGTACTCTAACTTTCATGTGTATCCCTCCGTTTTTCGCTGTCTTCATTATAGTATGTTTGGCTCTCATCGGCAAGCGGCGCATAAAAAAAGCACGGCAAGCGTGCTTTTTTGTGAGATTTTAACGTTTGGAGAATTGTGGAGCGCGACGGGCTTTTCTAAGTCCGTATTTCTTGCGCTCTTTGGCGCGGGGATCCCGGGTGATCAAGCCTGCACGTTTCAAAGGGGTGCGGTAGTCCGCGTTGACTTGCACAAGAGCCCTTGCGAGACCGTGGCGGATTGCGCCGGCTTGTCCGGTGATGCCGCCGCCGTCGACGTTGACTTTGATGTCGAACGTTTTCGTGGTTTCGGTGATCTCAAGGGGCTGGAAAATGTCAAGGCGGGTCGAAGCGGAAGGGATGTAATCGTTAAGAGGACGGTCGTTGACGATAAACGTCCCGCTTCCCGGTGTCAAAATGACACGGGCGGTGGCGTTTTTTCTTCGTCCGGTTCCAATGTATTTTACTTCTTCTGCCATAGTTTTCCTCCTAACCTTTCAGCTCGTAGGGTTTTGGTTGCTGGGCTTGATGCGGATGCGACTCGTTTTCGTAAACGAACAGCTTCTTATACATCTTGCGGCCCAGTTTCCCTTGTGGGAGCATCCCTTTTACGGCGTGTTCGACCATGCGCGTCGGATGTTTCTCCTTCATCTGCAGCGCGGTGCGAACTTTTAACGATCCGGGGTGTTGCGAATGCGAATAGTATTTCTTGTCTTGCCATTTTTTGCCAGAGAGTTCAACATCTTTGGCGTTGACGACGATTACGTAGTCCCCGCAGTCGACGTGCGGTGTGAAGGTCGGTTTGTGTTTGCCTCGCAAGAGGGTGGCGACTTCGGTGGATAAGCGACCGAGTGTTTTGCCCTTCGCGTCGACAACAAACCAATCACGTTCGATGTCTTGATTGTTTGCCATGTAAGTTTTCATGGGGGTTAGCCTCCTATAGGATTATAGACGGGCTAGTGGGAGATTTTGGAAATGTACCGACGTATATAATAGCTTATTTGACCATGAATGTCAATTGTTTTATCCAAAGTTTGTGGGGGTCAGCTGACCGAATCGCCGGGGTTTGCCTTCTCGAGGGTGAGCACTTCGAGCGTGTCGTCGTTCGAAGCCGCCAAAAGCATGCCTTCGCTTTTTTCGCCGCGCAAACTCACAGGTTCTAAGTTGGCCACGACGACGACCTTCTTGCCGATCAGGCTTTCGGGAGTATAATGCTTGGCAACGCCCGCAACGATTTGGCGGTCCTTGCCTTCGCCGATGTCCACTTGGATGACCAACAGCTTGTCGGCGTTGCTGTGGGGCTTGCAGTCGGTGATTTTCCCGACTCTAAGGTCCAACTTGGTGAAATCTTCAAACGTCGCCAAGTTTTCTTCGTTTTCTTCTTGCGTTTCTTCTTCGCCGCGCAGATGTTTGGTGAGCTTCTCGATTTCTTCTTCTTGGTCGAGGCGGGGGAAAAGGGGAGAGGGTTTGCGCGCCACTTCAATCTCGCGAAGTTCGCCGAAACTCAGTGTGTCATAGCGGCGAAGCGATTTCGAGACGCCAAGCTGCTTGAAAAGCGATTGGCTCGCATCCAGCAAAATCGGCTGCAACAAAATCCCGATGTGGCGCAAGGATTCGGCAAGATGGTAAAGCACGTTTTCGAGCTCGTCTTTTTTGTTTTCGTCTTTGCCAAGAATCCACGGTTCGGTTTCGTCGATGTATTTGTTGGTGCGGGAGATCAGCGCCCACACCGCTTTGATGGCTTCGGAAACTTTGAAGGACTCCATGTTTTCGCTGTAGGTTTTGACGGTTTCTTTGCACATGGTTTCAAGGTCTTCGTCGTAGTCCGTGCTCGCCTCGGAATACGAGGTGACTTTGCCGTTTAAGTATTTGTTGATCATAGAAACCGTACGGTTCAGCAAATTGCCGAAATCATTGGCCAAATCGTAGTTGATGCGCTCTACGAACGATTGCGGCGTGAAGATTCCGTCGCCGCCGTAGGGAAGTTCGCGGAGCAGGAAGTAGCGCAGTTCGTCAAGGCCGTAGCGGTCAATCAAGGTGTCGGGGTAGACGACCGAGCCTTTCGATTTGCTCATTTTCCCTTCTTTCGCCGTATAGAATCCGTGCGCGTGGAGTTTGAACGTGATGGGAATGTCGAGCGCCATCAGCATTATCGGCCAATAAATCGCATGAAAGCGAAGGATGTCCTTGCCAACGACATGGACGACTTCGTCGCCGTGCCAGTATTTTTGATAGAGTTCGTCGTTATCGGTGCCGTAGCCTAAGGCGCTTATATAGTTGGAAAGCGCGTCGATCCACACGTAGACGACATGTTTAGGGTTCGAGACGATTTTGATGCCCCAATCAAAGGTGGTCCTTGAGACGCTCAAGTCGTTGAGGCCTTGGCGGATGAAGTTCAACACTTCGTTGCGGCGCGATTCGGGCGTGATGAAATCGGGGTTTTCCTCGATGAAGCTAAGGAGTTTCTTCTGGTATTTGCTCAAGCGGAGGAAATAGCTCTCCTCTTGAAGCTTGGACGTTTCCCGTTCGCAATCCGGACAAGTGTTGTCCTCGCCCAACTGGCTTTCGGTGAAAAACGCTTCGCAATGCATGCAGTAATACCCCTCATACTCGCCCAAGTAGATATCGCCTTGGTCGAGAAGCTGTTCGAAAATTTTCTGCACAACCGTTTTATGGCGCTTTTCGGTGGTGCGGATGAAATCGTCGTACGAGATGTTCATCCGATCCCAAAGCGCTTTAGTCGCCGCGGCGATTTCATCGACGTGCTTGATTGGATGCATGTTTCGTTCGTTGGCGACGGTTTCGATCTTTTTCCCGTGTTCGTCCATACCGGTCAAATAGTAGGTGTCGTAACCGCGCATGTCTTTGTATCGTCTCAACGCGTCGCAGAAAACGGTCGTGTAGGTGTTTCCGATGTGCAAATTGCCGCTTGGATAATAGATGGGGGTTGTGATGTAGTATGTTTTTTCCATGGTATCACTCCTGATTGTCTTGAGATTTATGCTTTTTAAAGGCCATATACACCGTGTTTTTCTTGATTTTTCGCAAACGGGCGACCTTTTTGATGGCTTCCATTTCGCTTTCGCCGTCGTCGATGACCGTTTGAACGTGTTCGACGAGGTCGGATTCGGTGAACGCCCTATCTGCTGACGCGCCTTCGACGACGAGTACGATTTCGCCTTTGAGTTCCGGGAGAGTATCGGCTTCTTCGAGGTTCAGCCTAATGATTTCTTCAAAGCGTTTGGTCAACTCTCGGGCGATGACGACGCTCCGGTTGCCAAGAGTTTCGTGCATGTCCGCAAGCGTCTTTTGGAGCCGGTGAGGGCTTTCGTAAAAGATAAGCGTGTAGCTTGAGTGTGTGAAGCCGCGCAGAACCTTTTGCCTAGCGCCGCTTTTTTGCGGCAAAAACCCGTAAAAGAGAAACGGATGGGGACGAATGCCCGAGGCGACGAGCGCGGACAACGCCGCGTTGGCGCCAGGTACGGAAACGACGGAAAATCCGCTTTTTAGAACTTCTTGCACCAATTTTGCGCCCGGGTCGCTGATCAAGGGCGTGCCCGCATCGCTTACCAGTGCCACGCTGTGTCCTTGTTTCAACGTCCGCAAAACAGTCTCCGCCTTGTCCATCTCATTGTGGGCGTGAAAGCTTTGCATGGGCGTTTTGATTCCGTAGTGGTCAAGCAAGGTCCTTGTGGTGCGCGTATCTTCGGCGAAAACCGTGTCGACCTCTTGCAAGATGTCCACAGCGCGATAGGTCATGTCGGCAAGGTTGCCGATGGGGGTGGACACCAAATACAACGCAGGCTCTTCACGGTCAAAACTTCGTTGTCTTTCCATAGAATCACTTACTTTCGATTGAAGATTCTTAACACCTCGTCAGAATAATTCGAACCGCTGTGCACGGTCAAAGGAGGAAGCACTCTCATCCCCGATGCGCCTTCAAGCATGGCGTCAAAGAGTGCGAGCATGGCTTCTTTGCCTTCACGGGGGTGGACAAACCGGATTCTTTTCACCGCAAATTTGTACCGCCAAAGTGTCGTGAGGATTTCTTCGAGGCGCTCCACACGGTGAATGAAGACAAACCGTCCTTTCGGATGAAGCATGCGAGCGCTTTGTTTGGCGATATCCTCGAAAGTCGCGCCAAGTTCATGACGGGCGTAGGCTTGTTGAGGATTATCTTTGAGCGGTGTATTGGCGTCGACCTTGTAAAAGGGGGGATTGCACGTGACGAGGTCGATGGTGTCTGAGGCAAGATGTTTGTCCGCAGACTTCAAATCGTCGTGGATGATGCGAATCCTCTCTTGCAGGCCGTTGAGTTCAACGTTGCGCACGGCAAGGTCGGCCGCGTCTTTTTGGAGTTCTATGCCGACGATGTCGGCGGTTTTGGTCTTTGTGGCCAAAAACAGGGGAATCGGGGCGAACCCGGTGCCCAAATCGACGATGTTCCTCACGTTTTTGCCGGTGTTGACAAAATCGGCCACCAATACCGAATCGAGGGAAAAGCAAAGCATGTCGGGACGCTGAATCAAGCGAATGTCGTGCCCGAGCAACGTATGCAACGGTTCGCTTTTATTTGTCATTGTTGACGAACTCTAAGGCGTCATACTCTTCGATGTCTTTCAATTCCGAGACGGAGAATCTTTTGATGGTGTCGCTTTCAAGATGCACTTTGACCGTGCGTTCCAGAATGTTTTTGGAAACAACTTTTCCTTTGCCTTCCGGGGTCACAACACGGGTGTGCATCTTCGGCATGCCCTCGCGATGTTCAACATAGGTTTCGTCTTCGTAGCGGATGCAGCAAAGCAGTTTCCCGCAAAGACCGGAGATGTTGGAGGGGTTCAATGACAAGTTTTGGTTTTTGGCCATTTTGATGGACACTGTTTCAAACTCGCCTAGGAACGTGTTGCAGCAAAGCAAATATCCGCACGGACCGACGCCGCCTAAAAACTTGGCACCGTCGCGGGCGCCGACTTGGCGGAGTTCGATGCGCAAACGAAATTCGTTGGCCAAATCTTTGACGAGTTCCCGAAAATCGATGCGCCCTTCGGCGTTGAAATAGATGATGAGCTTCGAGCGGTCGAGCGTGTATTCGGCATCAAGAAGCTTCATTTCCAGTTTATGGTTTTTCACATGTTGTTGGCAAAGGCGCATGACTTCCGGAATCTCCTCACGGTTTCTTTTCGCCGCTTCTTTGTCCTTCGTCGTGGCTTTGCGAATGATGGGTTTTAAAGAGGACGACAGCGTCTCGTCGTCAATGGTTTTTTTCGGTTCCATCACTTCACCGAGTTCCAAACCACGAACCGTCTCGACGACGACCTTGTCTCCCTTTTCGAGTTCAATGTCACGGGGAGTGAAATAATATCTTTTCCCGGCGGGCTTGAAGCGCACGCCGACAACACTATTTTCCATCGGTAAGACCTCTTTCCAGTTCAAGCATGATATTGTCTAAGGCCAAACGGGTGTTGACGTAGTTTTGCTGGCGTGCTTTGAGTTGCAACATGTGCTCAAGCACCAACAGCAAATTGTCGAGTTCGTAGCGTTCGGCCAAGGCTTCGATCGTGTCGATACGATCGGCAAACACAATTTGATTGCGATTTCCTATTTTACCATAAATCACATCTTTTTGGTAGTGGATGAGCACGTCGAGCAGTGTTGAAATCGTTTGTTTGTTGCGAACAAACTCTTCCGCTTGCTCGCGAAAGGCGAGCAGGGCACCGTTTTGGTCGTTCAAAGACGCGTACACGGCGTCAATGGCCTCTACGATGCTTTCAAGATGTTCATCGTCCAAAAACGCCCGCGCTTCATCGGGAGTGGCGTTCAACTTAGAAGCTAGGGTGATGAATGTCTTATCGTACCCCTCTTCACCCAGAACTTTTTCTATGCTTTTTTTGGGAAGAGGGTGAAACGGTACAATTTGCGAACGGGACCGCAACGTCGGCAGCAAATACTGCGCGTCTTCAACAAGCAAGACGGCGTACATGTCTTCGTGGGGCTCTTCGAGAAACTTCAAAAGGGCGTTGCCCGCATGCGGGTTCATGGCGTCGGCGTCTTCAATGATGTAAAGTCTAGGCCCTTCCTCCACTTTCGTCTTGGAAAACTCGTGCCGCAATGCCTGTATGGATTCTTTCAAGATTTGTCGTTTTGTGGGGCGCACCACATAAAGGTTCGGATGGGTGAGGTGTTGCACACGCCGGCAATTCGAACACGTGCCGCAAGGGCGGTGTTCTTCGGCTTGGCACAAAAGCAGCGACGCAAAAAAAAGCGCAGTGTCGAATTTCATGGAGCCTGCAGCGCCTTCGAATATATATGCGTGTGAAAGACGGCCTTTGCGGTAACTGTTGGACAATATGTTCAAGGCCGGCTTTTGCGCTTCTTTGAGATGTTCGAAATCCATTCAGGATCCCCCTCACTCTAGTGTGTCGATAAGTTTCATGGCGTCGTCAACCACTTCGTTCAAGGGGCGGTCGCCGTTGACGACTTTGATGCGTTTGGGAAATTTCTTGATGATTTCTTGGTATCCTTTATAGACACGTTCGTGGAATGTTCCGTTTTCCAAATCCAAACGGTCGGCGTTACGATGGTTTTGGAAGACTCGTTTCAAGCCCTCTTCGGGAGGAACGTCGATGAAGATTGTCAAATCCGGCAAATAGTCGTTGATGGCGAACGCGTTCAACTCAAAGACGGTTTCAAACCCGAGTTCGCGTCCATATCCTTGATAAGCGAGCGAGCTATCCACGAAACGATCGCACAAGATGACTTTTCCCTCTTGAAGGGCAGGGCATATCTTCTCTACGATGTGCTGCCTTCTAGAAGCCGCATAAAGCAACGCTTCCGTGCGCGGGTCCATCTCCTTGTTGTGGACGTCCAAAATGACGTTGCGAATGAGTTCGGAAATCTTGATGCCTCCCGGTTCTCTCGTCGTCATAACGTCCACGCCGCGTTCTTGCAGGCGTTTTTCAACGGCGCGCAACACTGATGTTTTCCCGGACCCTTCCGGTCCTTCAAAAGTAATGAATTTCTTTTTCACATGCGGTCAACTCCTTAGGGCTCTTTCGTTTATTATCGCACATTTTCGGGGTTTTTTAAACACGAATTTTAACATTGACCACCCTACGTGTTACAATAAATGTAATGCAAAACGTTTAGAAACCGCCCTCCGCATGTTATAATGTCAATGATTATAGGAGGGACACCGGCATGCACATACAAATTTCCAACCTTTCGTTCGGCTACGATTACCGTACCGTGCTCAAAAACATCTCCTTCAGCCTCGAAATCGGCGATTTTTTGGTCGTGGTCGGCAACAACGGAAGCGGCAAAAGCACGCTTGTCAAATGCATACTGGGCATCAACCCTGTCCCAAGCAAGAAAGTGTTCCTCGACGGCACCGATATCAACGACTTCAAAAAATGGGTCAAAATCGGCTATGTTCCGCAAAAGATGGACGATTTCAACTATGAGTTCCCGATTTCCGTCAATGAAATCATGCACGTTTCCAAAAGCTCCAAAGTAAGTGAAAAAGAGAAGCTCGAGTTGTTCGACCGCATAGGCATTTTAGAGCTCCAAAACGAGAACATCAACAGTTTGAGCGGCGGGCAGATGCAACGCGTCTTTATCGCACGCGCCATGATCAACAAACCCGAAGTCCTCATTTTGGACGAGCCCACCATTGGCGTGGACACCGACAACGTCAACCGCTTTTACCGCATCATCAACGATTTGAACAGCGAAGGCGTCACAATCATCTTAATCACTCACTCCTTGCAACCCGGAAAAGCAAACTTCAACCATGTCATGCACCTTCACGAAGGCGTGGCGGAGTTCACTAGCGTTTCCGACATGCACGAAGGGGGGGGATGATTGATGGATGCCATCATGCTGACGAGTTTCTTGCGGGCGATTATTGAACGCGAGTTTATGCAGTTCGCCTTAATCACAGGAATTTTGGTGGGGCTTTTGGCTCCAATCATCGGCTCTTTCGTTGTCATCAAGAGATTGAGCTTGATTGCCGACACCCTCTCGCACTTCTCGCTGGCCGGGTTGTCCATCGGACTCTTTTTGTTGAATATTTTACGCCTGCCAATCGGCGATCCGCTTTATATCGGTATGGTGTTTGCGGTGATTGGCGCATTGCTTATCGAAGCGCTGCGCAGCTACTACAAAAACTACAAAGAAATCTCAATGCCCATCGTCATCAGTTTGGGGACGGCGTTAAGCGCGCTTTTCATCTCGCTGGCCGGTGGGTTCAACACTGAAATTTACAACTACTTGTTCGGCAGCATTTTGACGGTGGGCAGAAACTTCGTCTATATCATCGCCATCACAACAGTCGTCATCTTGACACTCATATTCATCTTCTACAAGCAAATCGTCATCATCAGTTTTGACGAGACCTACGCCAGGCTTCTGGGCATACGCGTCAATCTCTTCCAGTTTTTCTCCACCATTTTTTTGGGCGTGGTCGTCTCGCTTTCGATCGAAACCGTCGGCGTGCTGCTGGTTTCGAGTTTGATGATTATCCCCGTGGCCGCCGCGATGAAAATCGGACGAAGCTTCAAGACCACTTTGATGATTGCGATTCTTTTCAGCGAAGTTTCGGTCATTTTAGGTCTTTGGCTTTCTTTCCGCCTCGGTTTTCCCTCGGGCGCGACCATCGTCTTGTTCAACATCACGATTTTGCTCGGCGTGGTCGTGATGAAGAAACTCTTCACTCGGCGCAACCTTGAAGAGAAACAAGAGCAACCGATTACCGTAAAATAGCCTTTTAAAAAGCAAACACCGCGGTGTTTGCTTTTTTTGTGATGACGGCTACCGATACATCACCTTCGAAAGCGTCAACGCCGAAGCTTTCGCCATGTGCTTTCTGGTGTTCTTATCGGGGGTTTTGAGCGCGTCTCGAATCAAAGTTGTGCCTTTTTCGACATCGTTTAGAGCGTTGCCGACGAGAATTCTCACCATATGACGCAAAAAGCCGTTCCCGGTAATTTCAACGACCGTCCAGTCCCCGTCTTGTTTCACGTCTACTCGATCGATAGTTTTTACTGTGTCCTGGTTCGGACTTTGTTTGCAAAACCCTCGGAAGTCGTGCGTCCCTTCGCATTGTTTTAAGACGCTTAACAACTGTTTTTGATCCAATGGGGGACGATACAGTGCTCTATGGGCATAGAAAGGATCCTTGCGGTGAATCAGCGTATAGCGGTAGGTCTTCTTCAATGCGTCGTATCTCGCGTGAAACACCTCGGGAACCTCTTCAACATTTCTAAGGACGATATCCTCGGGAAGCATCATGGTCAAAACGCTCCCGATTCGCTCTTGCGGCAACGCGGAAGTCGTGTCAAAATGCACGACCTGATGCAGTGCATGGACACCTTTGTCGGTCCTCCCCGCAGGATGCACAAAAACATCGTGGCCGCATATGTGCGCCAAAATCTTCTCTAAGACGCCTTGAACGCTGCGCTTCGCTCTTTGTCGCTGAAAACCGTGAAACAACGTTCCATCATAAGCGATATCCAAGCGAAACCTTCGTTTGGATAAATCGCGTTTTTTTCTATAAACGCGATGCAGGAACCCACCCTTGAACTTGACCTTCATGATGGTTCCATCCGGAAAAGTGCACACGTGAATGTTCTCATATTGAACATAGCGTTCGTGTTTGCCGGGATTAAGCGCCAAAAGCCTTTCATAGGCGTCTTTCCCGTGATGAAGCTTCTCCATTTCGTCACGATAGACCGTCTCGGGCCCAACCATGGTTTTCAACGCTTGCTCATCGGAAGTTTCTAAGGCGTGCAAAAACTTTTCCATCAAACCACCCGCACAACGATGACCGCTACCAGGGCCACAAGAGAGAGTGTTAACGCGAACGTGTCGAGCCGTTTCCAAGTGAGCACATGCAAACGGGTCCTCGGTTGGCCAGGAACGAACGAACGCGCCTCCATGGCGTTGGCCAAATCGTCGCTTCTTTGGAAGGAAATGATAAACATCGGAACCAAGAGCGAAATGATTTGCACCACTTTGTCCTTAAGTTTTCCTTCTTGGAAATCCACACCGCGGCTCGCTTGCGCGAGCATGATTTTGTTCGCCTCATCAAGAAGCGTAGGAATGTATCGAAGCGCGATGGATATGATCATGGCAATTTCTTCGGTATTGATGCGGACAATGCGGAGCGGTTTAAGCACTCGTTCCAATCCGAGATTCAAATCCGTAGGTTTGGTGGTAATGGTCAAGATGGTCGAAAGCATGATGATAATGATGAGCCGCACCATGATGAAAAATGCGGTGGAGAGCCCTTCTTCGAAGACACGGAACGTTCCTTCGCCAAATAAAACGCCGAAATCGATATAATGCAACACCGCAAAAACGGCGGCGACGGTGAACAAGAAATAGAAAAGCTTGAAACGAACATGTTTTTTGGTCATGAACCAAAACACAACAACCGCTGCCGCCGCAACGATGCTAAGCAATGAGTAATGAAGGGGCAGTGTGAAAATTTCGTCGCCTTCTTGGTTGAACATGACTTGAAAAATAAATGTGAAAAATAGCAGGAACATAAGAGGTCGAAGCCCTAAATAAACGCGTTTGACGCTGATTCGTCCGGCGACCAAAAGCAACGTAACAAGCGCAAGCGAAACCAACATGTGCGTAAAGGACTGAATCAAGAACGCGGCGACCATCAAAGCGATCAAGGCGATCAATTTGGTGCGCGGGTCCATGCGGTACAGGAAGCTGTTGCCCGGAACATAGCGGCCTATGACGATGTTTTTCATCGTAACGCCTCCTTGATTTTCGCCATCAGTTGCGCTTTGCTTCTGGTTTCGCCTTCAAGGGTGATGGAAAACTTCTCTTCTAACGCACGTCGCAGTTTCAAGATGTCGGGAACGTCAAGGTTCCAACTTTTTACATTTTTGCGTGAAAAAAGCTGCGTCGGATTACCATCGTAGACAAGATTTCCTTCACGCATAACTAAAACGCGCTTGGCGTATTCATAAACCGTGTTCATGTCGTGAGTAATGATGACAACCGTTTTGTCCAGTTTTTGATGGATATCATAGAACACTTCCAGCAATGCGTTCCTTCCCAAGGGGTCGAGACCGCTTGTTGGCTCGTCAAGAACCAAGATGTCCGGTTCCATCGCCAAAATGCCGGCGATGCTCACCCGTTTCTTTTCGCCGCCGCTCAAATTGAACGGGCTGCGGGAGAGGTAGCTGTCGTCCAATCCGACAATATTGAGCATTTTTTTGGCCCGCTCCTTGGCTTCTGCTTCACTTACGCCAAAATTTTTCGGACCGAAGGCAATGTCGTTTTCAACCGTTTCTTCAAACAGCTGGTATTCAGGGAACTGAAACACCAGGCCTACTTTTTGACGAATCGGGTTGAGTTTGAGGTTTTTGCTTTTTCGGGTTTCTCGAGAAATCTTCATGCCAAAAATATGAACGCGGCCCTCCGTAGGGGTCAGCAATGCGTTCATGTGCTGCGCGAGCGTGCTTTTGCCGCTGCCGGTCTCTCCAATCAACGTGATGAACTCCCCCGTCTTGTTGATGTTGAGGGTGACATCGGCCAGCGCCAAATACCCTTTTCCGTCGATATCTTTGTATTCGTAGCCTACCCGTTCAAACTTAATTGCCATAAGAACTCCTTGAGCGAGGGGTTTTCAATCCCGTTTTCGTTGAGGTAATGCATGATTTCAAGGGGGAGCAACAATTCCAAATTGGACTTTTCCAACGTGGCTTTATCTTTTAGGATGTTTTCGCTTTTGTCGGATTTGAGAACGCGTCCGTCTTTCAAAACAACGATACGATCGCTCAAGACAGCCTCTTTCATGTCATGGGTGATGGTGATGATGGTGGTGCCTTCGCGATTCAACGCCCGCATGTATTCCATGACCCGTTCTCGGCCTTCGGGGTCAAGCATGGCCGTAGCCTCATCAAAAATGATTACATCGGTCTTCATGGCAAGAATGCCGGCGATGGCCACACGTTGCTTTTGACCGCCGCTTAAGTTATGCGGTTCTTTGTTCAAATAGGAGTACATGTCGACTTTTTTGGCGTAATGCTCGATGCGCTCAATCATTTCCTCGCGTTCGATTTGCAAGTTTTCCAAGCCAAAGGCGATGTCGTCGCGCACGGTGACGCCGACAAACTGGTTGTCGGGGTTTTGAAAGACGATGCCCACTTTTTTACGAATGTCGCGTACAGTGTCGGCGCTCAAAGTGATGCCGCCGACGCGGATAACGCCTTGTTGGGGCTTCAAAAGGCCGACAATAAGTTTAGACAGCGTGCTTTTTCCACTGCCGTTGTGGCCTAATATGCTGACCCATTCGCCTTTTTCAATGGACAAAGAAACGTCGTCTAGGGCTTTTTTGTTTCCGTGGTAGGTGAAGGAAACGTTTTCGATTTCGATTAAGCTCATTTTATCACCTCAAAGTCGTATTCATTATATCAAACTTGCCGTTGAAAAGCGAAGAGATAGGGTTGAAACAAACAAAAAATGCGAGTGCGGACTCGCATTTTCAGCTTTGATTATTCTACCAATTCGATGATGGCCATTTCGGTACTGTCGCCGCGACGGGGTCCTTTTTTGAAAATGCGGGTGTAGCCGCCGCTACGATCTTTATAACGCGGTGCAAGTGTTTCGAAAAGTTTTTGCAAGGCGTTTTGGTTTTCTTCGGTGTCGATGAAACGCACGGTTTGTGCGGCGCGTTTGCGGGATTCAAGGGTGTTTTTCTTGCCGAGGGTAATCATTTTATCCATCAAACGGCTAAGCTCTTTCGCTTTTTTTTCCGTGGTTTCAATCCGCTCGTGCATGATGAGCTGGGTCACCAAATCACGCAACATGGCTTTGCGTTGATCGGTTCTGCGGTTCAGTTTGCGGTAAGTAGCCATATGTATACCTCCTAGGAATGTCTGGCGAGTGAAAGGCCGAGATCTTCAAGTTTTTGTTTCACTTCTTTAAGGGATTTCTTGCCGAGATTGCGCACTTTCATCATGTCTTCTTCGGTTTTCTTGGTGAGTTCTTCGACGGTGTTGATGCCGGCGCGCTTCAAACAGTTGTAGCTGCGGACGGAAAGGTCCAAATCCTCGATTTGCATCTCTAGGATTTGCGAATTCTGCTCGGATTCCCTTTCGACCATGTAGTCTTCTTCTTGTGCTTTTTCGGAAAGCTCTACGACCATCTCCAGATGGTTGATCATCATTTTTGCGGCAATGCCCAAGGCTTCTTTCGGCGTGATGCTGCCGTTGGTTTCAATCTCCAAATAAAGCCTGTCTAAGTCCGCGCGATCTTTTTCGCGGGTCTTTTCGACATCGTATTGAACGCGAGTGACCGGGGTGTAGATGCAATCAATGGGAATGACGCCGACGCTGCGGTCGTATTCCTTGTTTTCCTCGGCGCTTACGTAACCGACGCCTTGCGCGGCGGTCATTTCGATGCGCAGACTGCGTTCTTGGGTGATGGTCGCGATGTGCTGTTCGGGGTTGACGACGTTGACGTCGTCTTCCATGTCTTCGGCTTTCATGACTTTTTTGATGTCGGCGGCCGTCACCTCGCCCGGGCCGTCTACTTCAATAACCAACGGCTTCTCGGCGCTTGGATTTTTATCGTCAATGGTCAAGACAACGTCTTTTAGGTTCAAGACAATGGTCGTCACATCTTCGACGATGCCTTCCATGGATGAGAACTCGTGTTGAACACCGTCTATTTTGCAATTCACGATGGAGGCTCCGGGGAGACTCGAAAGCAGGATGCGGCGCAGGGCGTTGCCCAGGGTGGTTCCATAACCGCGTTCTAAAGGTCTAATCTTGAATTCGCCTTTGGTGTCGCCATCGTGAAGGATTCTTGTTTCCGGTTTCACAAACTTTAAGTCTTTCAAAAGTACAACCTCCCTTAATTATATAATTTTAGCCGCGAGGTCTTTTCGGGGGACGACAACCATTGTGGGGAATCGGGGTTTCATCCTTGATCGCGGTGATTTCCAAACCGGCGCTTTGCAGGGAACGAATGGCGGCTTCACGACCGGGGCCCGGTCCCTTGACCGACACTTCCACTTTTTGCACGCCGTGTTCCATCGCGGCTTTCGCGCAAGCTTCGCTTGAAATCTGGGCGGCGTAAGGAGTCGATTTGCGGCTTCCTTTGAAGCCGAGCGCTCCCGCGGAAGCCCAAGCGATGGCGTTGCCGCTGGGGTCGGAGATTGTGATGATGGTGTTGTTGAAAGTCGAGTGAATATGTGCGACTCCGGAAGGAATATTCTTTCTGACGCGACGTTTTTTCGTTCTAGCTTTTTTACGTGCCATAATTCTCTCCTCCTATTTCTTCTTCTTCGCGACCGTTTTGCGCGGTCCTTTGCGGGTACGCGCATTGTTGCGGGTTTTTTGCCCACGGGTCGGCAGGTTTCTACGATGACGCATGCCGCGGTACGAGCCTGTTTCTTGAAGGCGCTTGATGTTCAAGCGCACTTCGCGACGCAGGTCGCCTTCGGTCTTGTAATCGTCGACCGCTTCGCGGATGCGAACGAGTTCTTCGTCTTTTAAATCTTTCACGCGGGTATCCGGAGATACTTGCGCTTTTGTCACGATGTTTTCGGAAACGCTTTTGCCGATTCCGTAAATGTATGTAAGTGCAATTACGATTCGTTTGTCTCTGGGGATGTCAACGCCTGATATACGTGCCATAGTGCACCTCCTATTAACCTTGTCTTTGTTTGTGTTTGGGGTTGTCGCAAATTACCATGACTTTCCCCTTGCGTTTGATGATCTTGCATTTGTCGCAAATTTTCTTAACGGATGGTCTTACTTTCATTCCAATTTCCTCCTTTGGAATCCTTTGCTTATTTGTGTCGGTACGTGATGCGGCCACGTGTTAAGTCGTAGGGGGAGAGTTCCACCGTGACTTTGTCACCAGGTAAGATGCGTATGTGATACATACGGATTTTACCTGAAACGTGGGCCTTGATAGTATGGCCGTTATCCAATTCGACCAAGAATTCGGCGTTGGGCAGAGATTCGAGAATCTTGCCTTCCACCTCGATCTTTTCTTCTTTAGCCACTATGCCTTCCTCCTTCAAGAGCGGTTAAAAGCTCGTAATCCTCATCGGTGATCAGTACGGTATGTTCGAAGTGGGCGCTGAGCGAACCGTCTAGTGTGACGGCGGTCCACTGGTCGCTTTTCACTCTTACTTCCTTATCGCCGCTGTTGATCATCGGTTCAATCGCCAGCGTCATGCCCGGTTTCAGTACCGGTCCTTTTCCCGGAGGGCCGTAGTTTGGGATTTGCGGAGCTTCATGCAGGTTTTTTCCTATGCCGTGTCCGACGAAATCGCGGACCACGCTGAACCCTTTGTTTTCGGCGTGATGTTGTATGGCGTGGGAAATGTCGGAAAGACGGGCGCCGCTTTTGGCTTTTTCAAGGCCTTTGAAAAGGGCTTCTTCGGTCGCATCCAGCAAGTCTTGCGCTTCTTGTGAGATTGTACCGACGGGGTATGTCCAAGCGGAATCACCGTGGTACCCTTTGTAATATGCGCCGATGTCGACTTTCAAGATGTCTCCTTGCTTAAGCTTTCGATGTTTCGAGGGAATGCCGTGCACGACCTCGTCGTTGATGGAAGTGCAGGCGCTGCCGGGAAACCCTCCGTATCCCTTGAAAGAGGGCGTGGCGTCGTGCGAACGGATGATATGTTCCACGATATCGTCGATCTCTTGGGTTGTGACGCCCGGGCGGACGGCTTTTTTTACCTCTTGATGGGCAAGGGCGACAATGCGTCCGGCCTCGCGCATGAACTCAATTTCACGGTCGGATTTTCTATTGATCATGGCGCAACTCACGCAATGCGCGTTTGATGTCGGAATATACCGCTTCAAAAGACTGCATGCCGTTGATGTTGACGAGCACGCCCCGGCCCTTGTAATAATCGATGATGGGGCGCGTTTTGGACTCGTAGATGCTCAGACGGTTTTTCACCGACGCGGGCTTGTCGTCCTCGCGTTGGTAAAGTTCTCCCCCGCAAGCGTCGCAAACGCCTTCGACGTTTGGAGGACGAAACTTGGTGTGATAGGTTTCGGGGCAGGACTTGCAGACGCGTCTTCCGACCATGCGCTCTAAAATCACATCATTGTCGACAACGATGTTGATGACGGCGGACAGGCGGGAACCGATGTCTTTAAGCATCTTGTCTAGCGCTTCGGCCTGTTTGACGGTACGCGGATAGCCATCGAGCAAGAAACGGCTGTCCGGTCCTTTCTTTTTCAAACGCTGGCGGACGATTTCGTTGGTGATGTCATCGTCGACGAGGTTTCCCTCGTTGATATACTTCATCGCCTCAATGCCAAGTTTTTCTCCACGTCTGTTGGCTTCGCGGAACATCTCGCCGGTGGATATGTTGGTCAGTCCGTATTCTTCGACAAGTTTCTTGGACTGACTGCCTTTGCCCGCACCGGGAGGTCCCATGACTAGTAGTTTCACACTAACGCCTCCTAGCGGATGAAGCCGCTATAGCTTTTGCCTTGAACGTCAGTTTTGATTTGTTTGGTCGTTTCAATCGCCACCCCGACAACAATCAGTAGTGAAGTGCCGCCGACTTGTACGTATTGC
This sequence comes from Mollicutes bacterium, assembly GCA_003552925.1. Classification (GTDB taxonomy): domain Bacteria; phylum Bacillota_I; class Bacilli_A; order Izemoplasmatales; family Izemoplasmataceae; genus T1SED10-81. The sequence continues at coordinate 62,264 of PUOX01000064.1, forward strand.
GGCAATCCGAAGATGATGGATGTGAAAATGGGGAGCGAAGCGACAACGAGCAGATAGATTGCGCCGATGGTGGTGATTTTGAATAGCAGCTTGGAAATATAGTTTTCGGTCTCTACGCCGGGGCGTACGCCGGGGACAAAAGCATTTTGCTTCTGCAGATTGTTGGAAATCTTTTCAGGATTGATTTGCACGAACGAATAAAAGAACGTGAATACAACAATCAAGATGGCGTAAATGACGTAGCCGAGAGGTCTTTGATAGTTGAACATTTCGTTGATCCAAAAGCCGATGTTGGTTTCGGCGAATTCCGGAAGGAAGTTCAACAACGTTTGCGGCAAGGAAAGAATCGTTACCGCAAAGATTACGGGGATGACGCCGGCGGAGTTAATCTTGATGGGGATGTTCGAACCGGACTTCCCTTTGAAGCGGGAGCTGCTCGGTCGATTGGAATACTGTACGGGAATCTTACGGCTCGCCGATTGCATATAGGTGATGCCGACGAGAATGAGCACATACAATACGACAACGACTGCGAAAATGGAGTATGCGTCGAAACCGTCGCCATCGATCAAGTATTCTCTACCGAGTTGCGTGAACATGCCCGGAAGGCCGGCGATGATTCCGGCGACGATAATCATCGATGTGCCGTTGCCAACGCCTTTCATGGTGATTTGGTCGGCAAGCCAAAGCAAGAACGCCGTACCTGCGGTCATGACAAGCGCGAGGTAGGTGTAAGTCAAGAAGTTGGCTTCAATGCCGGGTTGGAAGATGGCGTCTTGGGTCATCGAAAACCCGAAAGTCATACCGAGGGCTTGCATAAAGGCGAGGCCGATGGCCAAATAACGGGTGGTTTGATTGAGCTTCCGTTTCCCGGTTTCGCCTTCTTGCGACCACTCTTTAAAGATGGGCACAATGTCCATCTGCAAAAGTTGCATGATGATCGACGCGGTAATATAGGGCGCGATGCCAAGCGCGATGATCGAGTAGTTGCTGAGCGCTTGTCCGGTAAAGGCGTCCATAATGCCCAAAAATCCGGTTTGCTGTTCAAAGAACGCACGGATTTCCGCTGGGTCGATTAACGGCATGGTGATGAACGTTGCGGCGCGGTAAATCAAGAAAACCGCCAAGGTGAAGAGGATTTTCTTCATCAGGCTTTTGTTTTTGAAAACCGCTTTGATTGTATCCATCAAACCACCTCGATGGTTCCACCGGCAGACTTAATTTTTTCTTCGGCGGAAGCCGTGAATTTATGGGCCTTGACAGTCAGTTTTTTCTCAAGCGTTCCTTTTCCTAAAATTTTGACACCGTCACTCAATTTGGAGATGACACGGTCTTCTCTGAGCATCTCGGGAGTGATGGTGGTACCGTCTTCATAACGGTTCAAACGTTCGACGTTCACTGTCGCGTAGGCTTTGCGATGGGGGTTTTTGAACCCGACTTTACGGAAACGTTTATACGTAGGTGTTTGACCACCTTCAAAACCAATCGGTAGGCTGAACCCTGAACGTTGAGACTGTCCTTTGTGTCCGCGACCGGCGGTTTTGCCGTTGCCGCTTGACATGCCTCGGCCAACGCGCTTTCTCTTGCGTGTGGCGCCGGGGTTGGATTTCAATTCATGTAGTTTCATTGGGCTACCTCCTATTTTTCAACAACATGGACTAGGTGTGCGATGGTGCGAACCATTCCACGAATGGTATCGGTGTCTTTGCGGACTACGGTTTGACGGGGTTTGCGAAGTCCGAGAGCGTGGGCGGTCTTGCGATGTTTGGGCTTGGTTGCGATCAGGCTCTTGACCAAAGTGATTTCTAGGGTTTTCATCTACCCGAGAATCTCCTTTGGGGTCTTGCCGCGTGTGCGGGCTACTTGGTCCGCCGTACGCAGGTTGTTGATGGCGTGCATGGTCGCACGTACAATGTTAATTGGTGAATCAGAGCCCAAAGACTTGCTTAAGATGTCGGAAACGCCCGCCGCTTCCAATACGGCGCGGACAGGTCCGCCCGCGATGACACCGGTACCTTCAACGGCCGGTTTCAAGTAAACTTTTCCGCCGCCGTGGCGTCCGGTGATTTCATGAGGAATGGTGGTACCATACATAGGTACTTTGACAAAATTGCGCTTCGCTTCTTCGATGGCTTTTTTGATGGCGTCGGGAACTTCTTGCGCTTTCCCGGTGCCAAAGCCGACTTTGCCCTTTTTGTCGCCTACGACGACTAATGCGCTGAAGCGAAAGCGACGGCCACCTTTGACGACTTTGGTGACACGGCTGATATTTACAACGCGTTCTTCGTAAATATTTTCTTCTTTCTTTCTACGCTTTCTACGATTTTTTTGCATGGGTTACCTCCTTCTTAGAATTCCAGTCCGGCTTCGCGTGCGGCGTCGGCCAACGCTTTGATGCGGCCGTGGAAACGATAGCCGCTACGGTCAAAGACGACTTTTTTGATGTCTTTTTCCAAAGCGCGTTTGGCAAGCACTTCACCGACGGCTTTGGCGCCTTCTTTGTTGCCGCGGGTTTCCTTGACGGAACCTTCTTCAAGCGTTGAGGCGCTGGCGAGTGTTTCGCCGTTGATGTCGTCGATGAGCTGAGCGAAGATGTTCTTGTTGGAACGGTAGACGCTCAGACGGGGACGCACGGCGGTGCCGATAAGGTTTCTGCGTGCACGTTTATGTCTTTTAATGCGCATTGAATTTCGTGTGGTTTTCTTACTCATATTGGTCACTCCTAACTACTACGTAGCAGTTTTTCCTTCTTTGCGACGTACATGTTCGTCGACGTAACGGATGCCTTTGCCTAGATAAGGTTCGGGCTTGCGCACGGCACGAACGTTGGCGGCGAACTCGCCGACCTTCTGTTTGTCGATGCCGCTTACGGTGATCAAAGTGTTTTTGTCGACAGCTACTTCAATCCCTTCGGGAATATCGAGTTCGACGGGTTGTGAATACCCGGCGTTGATGGTCAGTTTATTGCCTTTTAGTTGCGCCCTGTAGCCTACGCCGACCATTTTCAGTTTCTTTTTGAAACCTTGGCTGACGCCTTCGACGAGGTTGGCGATATGGGCACGATGCGTCCCGTGCAACATGCGGTGCGGTTTGGCATCGCTTGGACGGTTGATTGTGATCGATTGTTCGTCAAGGTCTACGGCCATGTCTTCGTGCATCTCGAAAGTCAAAGTGCCCTTGGGGCCTTTCACTTCGAGCATGCGGCCGTTTACACTGGCGCTTACGCCCTCAGGCAGGACGATGGGTTTATCCCCTATACGACTCATGTTAGTACCTCCTTTGTTTGATTACCATACGTACGCTAAAATTTCGCCGCCGATGTTTTGTTTGCGGGCTTCGCGGTCTGAAACGATGCCTTTCGACGTTGAAATGACGGCGATACCGAGGCCGTTTAACACCTTGGGGATTTCTCCGCTCTTGGCGTACACTCTGAGGCCCGGTTTGGAAATGCGTTTCAATCCCTTGACGACGCGTTCGTTTTGGATGTATTTCAACGTCACGCGCAATTTGTCGACGGGTTTGGCTTTGATTACATCGATTTTTGCAATATATCCTTCATCGCGCAACAGCTCCAAGACTTGTTTTTTAAGTTTGGAAGCCGGAATATCGACGGTTTCGCTTTTCATCTGATTTGCGTTGCGGATTCTTGTCAGCATATCAGCAATAGGATCTGTCATTGTCATAAAATTGCCTCCTCCCAATCACTAGGAATAATATTTACCAACTTGCTTTTTTGACGCCCGGAATTTGTCCTTTGTATGCCAGTTCACGGAAACAGATACGGCACAGCTTGAACTTGCGAATGACGGAATGCGGTCGTCCGCAGCGCTCACAACGTGTGTATTGACGGACTTTGAATTTCTGTGGGCGTTTTTGTTTCGCGATCATTGATTTCTTAGCCATAAATAGCCTCCTTAATTTTTGCTGAACGGCATACCGAACTGTGAAAGCAGTTCTTTTGCCTCGACGTCGGTTTCGGCGGTCGTGACGATGACAATGTCAAGTCCACGAACGCGGGTAACCTTGTCGTAGTCTATTTCGGGGAATATGAGCTGCTCCTTGACACCGAGCGTGTAATTACCTCTTCCGTCAAAGGCTTTCGGGCTTACGCCTTGAAAGTCCCGTACCCGTGGAAGGGCGATGCTGATGAGCTTGTCCAGGAATTCGTACATTCTCTGGCCGCGGAGAGTCACTTTGCATCCTATTGCCATACCTTCACGCAGTTTGAACCCGGCGATGGATTTGCGCGCACGGGTCACGACGGGCTTCTGACCGGCGATTTGTGTCATTTCTGCAACAGCGTCGTCGAGCGCCTTGGTGTTTTCCACGGCGTCGCCGACACCCATATTCAATACGATTTTTGTGATTTTTGGTGCTTTCATCACGGTGGAATAGTCAAACTTCTCCACCAGAGATGGGCGGATATCTTCAATGTAACGTTCTTTTAAGCGAGTCATCCACTCATGCCTCCTCTCTCATTAGTCTAAGACCTCACCGGTTTTTTTCGAGACACGAACCTTTTTGGTGAGTGTTTCCTTCTTTGAGGTTTCCGAAATGGTTTTGTATCCTACTCTCGTTGCGCCTTCTTTGCCCACGAGCATCACGTTGGATGCGTGAATGGGCGCTTCGTATTCCAAGATGCCCCCGTCAGGGTTGGCTTGAGTAGGTTTCGCGTGCTTTTTGATGACGTTTATGCCTTCGATGAGTACACGATTGGATTTGGGGAAGGTCTTCATGACTTTGCCTTCTTTGCCTTTGAATTCCCCGGCCATAACACGTACTTTATCACCTTTTTTAATCTTCATACGTTTTCCTCCTACTCTTTATAGTACTTCGGGAGCCAATGAAAGAATTTTTGTAAAACCCTCTTCACGTAACTCTCGCGCCACCGGACCGAAAATCCGGGTTCCCCGGGGCGATTTGTCGTCGGCAACAATTACGGCGGCGTTGTCGTCGAAACGGATGTATGAGCCGTCGCTGCGACGTGTTTCACGTGCCGTACGGACGATTACAGCCTTGACGATGTCGCCTTTTTTGACCATGCCGCCCGGGATTGCCTGTTTGACGGTGGCCGTGACGATGTCGCCGATGTTAGCGTACTTGGCACCCGTCCCACCAAGAATCTTGATGGCTTCTATCACTTTTGCGCCGGAATTGTCGGCGACTTTTAGCTTCGATTCCTGTTGAATCATCCTAAGAACCTCCTTTTAAGCCTTATGAGCTGTCCTAAATCTGTTCTTTTCTCTCAACGATTTCAAGCAAGCGAAATTTTTTCGACTTGGACAGTGGACGGGTTTCCATGATCTTGACCTTGTCGCCCATCTTCGCTTCGTTGTTTTCATCGTGCGCTGAAAATTTGCGGGAACGTTTGATGCGTTTTTTGTATTTCGGATGCTGAATGTATCGTTCAACCTCGACCGAAATCGTCTTGTCCGGTTTGTTGGAAACGACGGTCCCGGTAAGGACTCTGCGGTTGTTTCGTTCCATACACTATTCCTCCCGTCTTATTTGGCGTTGCGCTCGTTGAGAACGGTCTTCATGCGCGCAATCGCCTTTTTAACGTTTTTGATTCGAGCGGTATTCTCGAGCTGACCCGTGGCTTGTTGGAAGCGGAGGTCAAAGAGTTCTTTTTTGTGTGCAACAATTTCTTTGTTGATTTTTTCAGTGTCCCATTCACGAATTTCGTTAGTTTTCACTGAAATCACCACTTTCTTTCTTAACCACTTTCGTCCGGACCGGCAGTTTGTGCGCGGCTAGGCGAAGCGCTTCGTTGGCGACTTCTTCGTTGACACCGGCAACCTCGAGCATGATGGTGCCTTTTTTGACAACGGCCACGAAGCTTTCCGGCGTTCCTTTACCGGAACCCATGCGGACTTCAAGGGGTTTCGCAGTTTTCGCCATGTGCGGGAAAATGCGGATCCATAGTTTCCCCTGGCGTTTCATATAGCGGTTCACCGCGATCCTTGCGGATTCAATCTGGCGGGCGGTGATCCAGGCTCCTTCAAGAGATTGAAGGCCGTAATCACCAAAGCTTACGCTGGTTCCGCCTTTGGCTTTTCCTTCATACGATACACGGTGAGGGCGTCTGTATTTGGTTCTTTTGGGAATTAGCATAACTAATTAGCCCCCTTTTTCTTAGGTAGTATTTCACCTTTGTAGATCCATACCTTTACACCGATTTTTCCATACGTCGTGTACGCTTCGGTCATGGCGTAATCGATGTCGGCACGCAAGGTGTGCAAGGGGACGTTCCCCTCGTTGTAGCCTTCGCTACGTGCCATTTCAGCACCGCCTAAGCGGCCTGAGACCAAGGTACGGCACCCTTTGGCTCCTGAACGCATGGCGCGTTGGATGGCCATTTTTTGAACGCGGCGGAATGATGCGCGGTTTTCAAGCTGGCGCGCGACGGTGTCGGCGACGAGCTTGGCGTCCAATTCGGGTTTTTTGATTTCGGCGACGTTAAGGATGATGTCTTTGTCGGTAAGTTCCTTGAGTTTGGCAACAACCTTGTTCTTTACGGAACCTTCGCGACCGATAACCATCCCCGGCTTCGCCGTGTGGACAGTGATGACGATTCTATTTTTCAAACGTTCGATTTCGATTTTCGAAACCGCAGCGTTCGCATACAACTCTTCCAAGAGTTCGCGAATTTTAATGTCTTCGTGCAACAATCCCGCGACGTCATTTTTATTCGCATACCAGCGCGAATCCCAATCTCGGATGATGCCAACTCGTAACCCTACTGGATTTACTTTCTGACCCATTCGATTCCCTCCTTTACTCTTTCTCGGCCACAACGATGGTCGTGTGGCTCGTTCTCTTCATGATAGGTGACGCGCTGCCTTGAGCGCGTGGTCTTATGCGTTTCAAGGTGGGGCCTTCGCCGACGTACGCTTCTTTGACAAAGAGATTGTCGACGTTCATGCTATAGTTGTGTTCGGCGTTGGCAACAGCCGACTTGAGAACTTTTTCAACCATAGGTGAGGCCGCTCTCGGGGTATGCTGTAAAATCGCAAACGCTTCGCTGACGTCTTTGCCGCGGATTAAGTCGATGACCAGCTTTACTTTGCGAGAAGAGATGCGAACGGTTCTGGCTTGTGCTCTAGCTTCTTCCATGGTATCCTCCTCTACTTCCTCGTTGCTTTCTTGTCTTTTTCATGTCCGCGAAAAACTCGTGTAGGAGCGAACTCTCCGAGTTTGTGGCCGACCATGTCCTCGGTGATGTATACGGGAACATGCTCTTTGCCGTTATAGACCGCGATGGTGTGTCCGACAAATTGTGGGAAGATGGTGGAACGGCGTGACCACGTCTGGATGACTTTCTTTTTATTTTCCTTGTTCATCTTTTCAACTTTTTCCATCAAGTGCTGGTCGCAAAAGGGACCTTTTTTCAGTGAACGTGCCATAGTGTGAGTTCCTCCTTTCTATTTCTTCTGCTTGCGGCGTCTAGCGATGAGACGCGAGCTTGCTTTTTTGTTACGACGGGTTTTCAAACCGAGTGTCTTTTTGCCCCAAGGTGACATCGGGCTCTTAAGACCGATCGGCTGACGGCCCTCGCCACCGCCGTGGGGGTGGTCCGTGGGATTCATGACGCTGCCTCGTACCGTCGGGCGAACCCCGCGGTGACGGTTGCGTCCTGCTTTGCCGATGTTGACAAGTTCGTGATACTCGTTGCCGACTTCGCCAATGGTGGCGCGACAGGTTCCGAGGATGCGGCGCACTTCACCGGAAGCGAGTTTGACAAGAACATACTTGTCTTCGCGACCGAGGATTTGCGCTCTTGTACCGGCGCTACGGACGAGCTGTCCGCCTTTGCCCGGCAACAGTTCGATGTTGTGAACGATGGTGCCTATCGGAATGGTGTTCAGCGCTTTGGCGTTGCCTGTGCGGATGTCGGCCTCTTCACCGGAGAGAATGGTCATCCCGACTTTCAACCCTTTCGGGGCCAGGATGTAGCGTTTTTCACCGTCGGCGTAATGGATGAGCGCGATGTTCGCGCTGCGGTTGGGATCGTATTCTATCGTTGCAACACGACCGGGGATGCCGTCTTTGTTGCGTTTGAAGTCAATCAAGCGATATTTTTGCTTGACGCCTCCGCCTTGATGACGGACGGTGATTTTGCCTTGGTTGTTGCGTCCCGCGCGTGTGCTGCGTGACACTAGCAAGGATTTTTCGGGCTTGTTGGTCGTAATTTCCGAGTAGTCCAAGCCGGTCATATGCCGCGAACCGTTGGTAATCGATTTGTATTTCTTTAATGCCATGACGTTAACCTCCTTTTACACATAGGGATTAGGATGAGAAGATTTCAATGTTGTCGCCTTCTTGAAGGGTGACAATCGCTTTGGCGATTGCGCCTTGAAATCCTTCATAGCGACCTACGCGTTTCTTTTTCGGTTTCATGTTGAGAATGTTTACGTTGAGCACTTTGACGTCGAAGAGCTCTTCAACGGCCTTGCGAACCTGAATCTTGTTGGCACGCTTGTCGACGACAAAGGTGTATTGGTTTTGTTTTTCAACCAACTGCATGCTTTTTTCAGTGATGATGGGGCGCTTGATGATTTCGGATGCCAACATTATGCAAGCACCTCCTCTAGAACTTTGACAGCGTCTTGTGTGGTGATCAATACGTTCGCGTTCATGATGTCGTAAACGCTGGTTTCGTTGACGGTGGTCACGAAGACGTTGGGCAGATTGTTCGCCGAACGTTCAACGTTCGCGTTTCTCTCCGGCAACACGATTAGAGCCTTTTGATCAACAGACAAACTTTTGAGCACTCCGACCATTTCTTTGGTCTTGGGCGCTTCAAACGTAAAATTGTCAAGGACAATGAGGCTTTCTTCTTGCACTTTCAAAGAAAGCGCCGATTTCAAAGCCAAACGTCGAATTTTACGGTTGGTCTTCAGTGTGTAGCTTCTGGGCGTCGGGCCGAACACCACGCCGCCGCCAACCCATTGTGGCGAGCGAATGGAGCCTTGACGCGCGCGTCCTGTCCCTTTTTGGCGCCATGGCTTGCGGCCACCGCCGCGAGCTTCGCTACGGTTTTTCACTTTATGTGTTCCTTGACGCATGGCGGCGCGTTGCGCCTTGACGACGTCAAAGAGTGCTTGTTGGTTCGGTTCGATTGCGAAAACGCTGTCTGCAAGGGAAATTTCGCCGACGTTTTCGCCGCTTTGGTTGCGTAATGCTACTTTAGGCATCGTTAAGTCCTCCTTTCAGGTACTATTCGGCGGACTCTTGCGAGTCCTCTTCGTTTGTGACGTAGTTTTTCGGGTCAAGCGGTTCGACTGTGCCGGATTTTACGGCGTTGCGAACCATGACCATACCTTTTTTCGGACCGGGGACGTTTCCTTTAATCATCAGAAGGTTGCGTTCTGGGTCAACCTTGACGACTGCAAGATTCTGGATGGTCACTGTCTCGTGCCCCATATGTCCGGGCAATTTCGTTCCTTTAAGCACGTGATTCGGGTTGATGGTTCCAATTGCGCCAGGACGTCTGTGGAAATCCGAACCGTGGGACATCGGACCGCGAGCGTGGTTGTGTCGTTTGATGTTCCCTTGGAAACCTTTTCCTTTGGATGTTCCGGTAACATCAACAATCTCGCCGTCTTCGAATATATTCACCCTAATCTCTTGACCTACTTCAAAATTGCTCAACTCTTCGCCGGCAATTTCTTTAACGTAGCGCTTAGGTGTTGAATTGGCTTTGCTGATGTGACCGCGTTCAGGCTTATTGGCAAGGCGTTCAGGCTTGTCTTTGTAGCCAAGCTGAACGGCTTCGTAACCGTCGTTTTCTTTCGTCTTCTTTTGCAAGATGACGTTGGGTTCGCATTGAACCACGGTAACCGGGACCAATTTCCCGTCTTCGTTGAAAATTTGCGTCATTCCTACTTTTGTTCCTAAGATACCTTTGGCCATGAGTACACCTCCTAATTAATTATTTCAAGATAATGTCGACACCGGACGGTAAGTCCAGATGCATCAAACTGTCGATTGTTTGGGGATTGGGATCCACGATGTCGATCAAACGCTTGTGCGTACGACGTTCGAACTGTTCGCGTGATTTCTTGTTGACGTGCACGCTGCGCAGAATCGTGAACACCTCTTTTTCCGTTGGCAAGGGAATCGGACCGGATACTTTCGACCCTGTCTTCTTCACCGTTTCCACAATCTTTTTCGCCGATTGGTCCAACAATCTGTGATCGTAGGATTTCAATCGAATTCTGATGTTTTGGTTTGCCACTCGTTGTTCCTCCTTTCGCCTACAATTCTTTTATAGACTTGCTCCATGGAAATTTCTTGTACACACCAAGACAACGCCTATCGGTGTGTCAACAACCTCCCACTTCACAGCCAGACTTCATACAAAGTCTTTGATATGTTACCAAATTCTTTTCATCATTGCAAGTCTTTTTCTACATTATTTTTTTGGTCAAAGAAGCCAGATGTGTGTTCGGCTGTAATCGAGTACGCCCTCTGCGCGAAGCTGAGACAATGTGCGCGAAAGCGAAGGCCTTCGGACGTTTAAAAGTTGAGCCAAGTGGGTTTTGCTTGTGATGGGGATTTTTTCGTTTTTCTCGCGGGCGCGCGCGTGTTCAATATAAAAAAGCAGCTTCTCTCGCAGCGTGGGCTGCCTCAACATCTTGTTTTGCATGTTGAAAGCAATCGCCTTGTCGCCGACGCTTTGCAAGTAAAACCTTCGGAAGATGTCCGAGGTTTTGATCAAATGGTCCAACGTTTTTTGGTCGACATGGACGATGGACGCTTTTTCGCGTACGACTAGGTTGCCGGGAAAGTATGGATAAGCCGAAAACACCAAAAAGTCGCCAAAAATGGTTCGGTCGTGCAAATCTGCCAAATGTAAGACCTCACCGTCCTTGGTGTAATGAATCATCTCCAACGAGCCCGATATGATGATGCCGATGCTTTCACATCGCTCATGCTCATGGTGGAGAACGTAGTTCGACGGATACACACAAGGAAGCGGCAAGTGTTTGGAAACATAAGGGTCCTGCAAAACTTGTTGAAGCTCCATAAAAAAGCACCTCTTTCGTAACATATGTTACACTTTTGCGAACACCCACAGTATATCATATCTACGGAGGAGGTTATAGTATGAAAAAACTACTTTTTGCCAGTTTATTGTTGTTGATCGGTTTTGTGGCGCTTGCATGCGAATCCGATGACGGAACCACACTAGATATCATCGTTCCCGCCGGCTCCCCGAGCTTGGCGCAAGCATACTTTCAACACGAAAAACCGGAGACGGATGATGTGAAATATAACATCAACGTCGTTAGCGGTCCTGAACCTTTGGACGCCGCATTTGGCAGCGAAAGCCACGATGTCATTTTCGCACCGACCAATCGCGGAGCACGTTTGATTAACTCGGGGGATGTCCCCTACAAATTTGCGGCCGCCATCACTTGGGGCAACTTCTACTTGGTGTCCGGACAGCCTTTGGAGAGCATGGACGATTTGGATGGAAAAAGCATCACCGCATTCGGGCGGAACTCGACGCCGGACATTATTTTGCAATCTCTGCTTGGAGAATACGACTTTGATAACGCCCCCGACATCCAATATGTAAGCTCCGTACAAGTGGCTTTGGGCGAACTGAAAGCCGACTCGGAAAAAATCGTTTTGCTGGCGGAACCGGTGTTAAGCGTCGGCCAGATGGATATGGATAATCTCCATATATTGGATTTGCAAGACGAATGGAAAACGTTCACCGGTAAAGATTCCTATCCACAAGCCGGCATCTTCGTGAAAGATAGCTTGTCGAAAGACATTGTTGAAACGTATTTGGCACACATCAAAGAAAGCGTACAAATGGCGAATGAAGACCCAGAACTCGTCGCGGAATACGCGGAAGCGTTGGATTACGGCTTCCCCCGACCGGTTTTAGAAAACGCCATTCCGCGCAGCAACATCCGCTTCGCAACCGCTGAAGAAGCTCGTGAAGACCTGGAGTTTTTCTTTGAAAGAATTTTGGAGCTCAATCCGGATCTGATCCGCGGGAAACTACCGGATGACGGCTTCTATTTCTCCCCCTCAGAATGAAAAAATACATCCTTTATCTGACAACGATTGGGGTGGTTTTGCTTCTTTGGCAACTTCAGGCCATGCGTATCGATAAAGCGGATTTGTTTCCTTACCCGAGCAACGTCTTTCAGACTTTGGTGGATTTGTTGCAATCTCGAAATACCTATAGCATCATCCTTTCTTCGCTGCAACGCCTATCCCTCGCGATTGGCGCATCGACCCTTGTCGGCATTGTCTTGGGCGTCGTATCCGGGTTCAACCAAACGTTAAGCACGCTTCTTCGCCCCATTGTGACGAGCTTGCGGACATTGCCGGTCGCTTCGCTAATTGTAATCATCCTTATCATTTACGGCATGACACGTTCGCTGTATGTCATAACTTTCTTGATGATTTTCCCATTGGTTTACGAGGCGGCCAAGCAAGGCGTGCTCAACATGAATCCCACGTTGAAAATGGCCTTGGCGCTAGAAAAAATCCCCACTTACAAAAAAGTGGGAAAAGTCTACTTGCCGTTGGCCTTTCCATACATCAAGACCGGTTTCTTGCAAAGCATCGGATTGGGATTCAAAGTGCTCGTCATGGCTGAATTTATTGCACAATCGCCACAAAGCATCGGCGAAGCGCTCGCCCGTGGAAGAGACAACTTCCAATACGATGTGGTGTTCGCTTGGACCATCATCTTAATCGTCTTGGTCACCGTCGTAGAATTCGGCGTCAACAAACTCCGTTCTTATTCACAATAAACAGACAAGCCTCTGAACCGTGTTCAAGAGGCTTGTTTTTTTATTCTTTTGTGGACTTCTTCCAGAATGGGATGCGTTTGTCCGTTTCTTTGGAAAAAGTACTCCCTAAACGTAATCAGGTTGTCCACTATGTTTACAAGCCAGCTTTCCAAGTACAAAGGAGGCCGTATATTCAGCGGAAACATATGTTTTAAGATGATGTCTTTTTCCACAGGGTCCAACGGGAAGAAAAACGAAGCGTTTTCGTAGGATTTTCTAGCATGGGTGAACCCGTGCTTTTTAAAAAGTTTTTTCGGATACTTTTTGCCTTCTATGTGCCAGTCGTAGAGAAAAAAATCATGCAATAGAGCGCCTCGTACGATGCTTTCAACATTCATTGAAAGGCGTTTGCCTACCTTGAACGCCGAGTACGCCACCAGCACCGAGTGGTCGAACAATGAACGAGTGTGATGGCTGTATTGGGTCTGCATCCGAAAGACGGGGTGAAAGAGGATGGGAGTTGCAATGTTGAAGAAAGTCTCAAAATCACGATTCATAGTCTCCATCCTCCCCTTCTTCATCTTTTAACGCTATTTTCACCTCGGGGAACGCTTTATACAAGCGGTTGCCTGTGATTTTACGGACTAGTTTCTTAAACGTCTCAAACTCAAGGTTCGCGGCTTTGTTTCGAATCGTGGAGGCGGATTGCCGCAGCTTATCGAAACGAACCTTCAAGCTGCTTAACCGTTCGTGGTTTTTGATTCTGTCAATAAAGCCGTTGAGGTTTTGGCGAAAAGACTGGAACGTCTCATCGCCCAGATGGTTTTCCATTTTTTCCGTGGCGTTTCGAAGGTTCATTGAACGCCGCCGAAGTTCACGAAGCAGATTTTTGAAATTGAAAAGCGCCAAAATGGTGAAAAAGAGGTCCAAAAGAAAAACGGCGCTCAAAGCGGTAACCATAGTATTCAACAACCGTGGTTCCATATCCACGATAAAAGGATACAACCATCGGGTGTGGAACACGAAAAAGACGGCGGAGCCCAAAAATCCCCAAATCAGGGAGAACCGCAAACTGATGAAGCCTTTGTAATTGAAACGCATATGCGAATAATCCCACCAACGGGCTTCAAACAAATGAAACAACACCGCTCCGCCTATCAACTCCAACAGCGTAGAAACACTGATGATCAACACAAACACCGCCACCATGTCCGTTGGGCTTAACTCTGGATAAGCGGATAACAACGAAGTAATCAGCACATGCACCAACATTACGCTCACGCCATAAATGGGCACAAACGGACCATTCAAAAAACCGCGGTTCACAAAACGTTTGGTTTTGGTAAACGCATAGAAAACTTCAAGACACCAACCAAGAAAAGCGTAGATGAAAAACAACATCAGCAAGTGCATGCAATTCCTCCAAGATGAACATTCTTTGTTTCTATTATAGCGCATGAAAAGATTTCACAAAAGAAAAAAGAGCCCTTTCCGGCTCTTTCTATCCTAGTGCTTTATATCTATTGTATCTCGTAATCGTCGCTCATCGTTGCAAGCATCACGGCTTTGATGGTGTGCATGCGGTTTTCGGCTTCTTCAAAGACTTTGCTTTGCGGAGATTCAATGACCGCGTCGGTCACTTCCATTTCACCGTTTTGAACGCGTGGATATTCGTTCTTGAACGTTTCGGCGATCTGAGCGCCGATTTCTGTGTCGATGCCGTGGAAAGCGGGCAAGCAATGCATGAAAATCGCTTGGTCGCCAGCGTTTTTCATCAGTGCTTCATCCACTTGATAGTCGTTCAGCGCGGCGATGCGTGAACGCCAAACGTCTTCGGGCTCGCCCATGGACACCCATACATCGGTGTATACGACATCGGCCTCCCGGGTTCCTCCCCATTTGTCTTCTGTGAGTGTGATTGAGCCTCCGGATGCTTCCGCGAGTTTCATGCATTTTTCCACCAACGCTTCATCCGGCCAAACATCTTTAGGGGCTACGGCGGTGAAATGCAGACCTAGCTTGGCGCTGCCGACCATCAGCGAGTTCCCCATGTTGTTGCGGGCGTCGCCGACGTAGGCGAATTTCACGCCTTGTAGTTTGCCGAGTTCTTCTTGGACCGTCAAAAAGTCCGCCAAAACTTGCGTCGGGTGGTAAAGGTCGGTCAACCCGTTCCAAACGGGGACGCCGGAATGTTCGGCCAAAGCTTCGACGTCGCTATGCTTGTACCCTCGGAACTGGATGCCTTCATACATCCGGCCCAGTACGCGAGCGGTATCCTTGACGGACTCCTTCTTGCCCATTTGCGAGCCACTAGGGCCCAAATAAGTCACGCCCATGCCCAAATCGTTCGCGCCGCTTTCAAAGGCGCAACGTGTCCGGGTGGAATCCTTTTGGAACAACAATACGACATTTTTCCCTTCAAGATAACGGTGTGGCTTCCCTTGGCGTTTCATCGTTTTCAAGCGGGAAGACAAGTTCAAAAGATATTCGATTTCTTCTTTGGAGTAATCCAACAGCGTCAAAAAGCTTTTTCCTTTCAAATTCATGTGTACCTCCTACATTATAATGGTTTTCTTACAATTGGCATGCTCATGCAACGCGGACCGCCTCGTCCGCGAGATAGTTCGCTTGAGGGGATTTCGATGACTTCGACGCCTTTGTCGCGCATCAATTTGTTCGTAACGTGGTTGCGTGAATAGGCGACGACTTTTCCGGGGGCTAAAGCCAAAGTGTTCGCACCGTCGCTCCATTGTTCGCGTTCGCTATGCACAACGTCGTCCCCTCCGCAATGGATGAGTTCTACCGGACGCTTTAAATGTTTGGACAGCGTTTCTTCAAGAGGTTCTGATATCTTGCGAATGCTTATATCGTCCTGGTCTCGCCGGATTTCGAATATCGTCAGCCCTTTGAGGATGTTGGGATGGACCGTGAACATGCCGTAATCGACTTGTGTCAGCACAGTGTCCAAATGCATGAAGGCACGGGTTTTAGGAATGTTCATGGCCAAGACCGTCTCGATTCCTTCCTCATGCTTGAACACTTTTCGGGCAAGCTTCTCGATGGCGTAAGGGTTGGTGCGTGCGCTGATGCCGATCGCCAGGGTCTTTTCGTTCAAGACAAGAATGTCACCGCCCTCAATGGACTCGCCTTCGTTTCGGGAATAGTAGAAGGGAATCTTGCTTTTTTTGAATCGGGGATGGTAACGGAGGACATACTCGCTGAAAATCGATTCTCGATGGCGAATCCACGTATGCATGCGGTGCAAAGACGCTCCGCGCCCTATGGATGCGAACGGATCGCGCTGAAAGAGTATATTCGGCATCGGGTCGGTATAAAACGGGTATTCGAGTTCCAACATGTCCATGATGGAGTTTTCATGAAACGATGGAAGGTCCTTGGTGCGAATGCCTTCAATCATTGCAGCCACCATTTTTTTGACAGGCATGTTTTCCAAGTGTTCGGTAAGTTTCTTACGGAGCTTATCGGACTTCACTTGGGCTTCGTCTATAAAACGTTTGATAAAGGTGGGTTTGACTTCGGGATTGGCTTCTAAAGCTTCACCGACCAAATCGGTGATGTAGAGAACTTCCACACCTTCTTTTCTCAACACTTCCGCAAAATAATCGTGCTCTTCAACGGCAACCTTCAAATACGGGATATCGTCAAAAAGCAAACGGTCCAAGCTTGCGGGGGTGAGGTTCTCAAGCTCCCTCCCCGGGCGGTGCAACAAAACGGTCTGCAAGGTGCCGATTTCCGAATATACTGAAATCATGATTGTTCACATCCTACTCTGTATAGATTCTTGGAACGCGTTTCCCTATCTGGCAAAAAACTTCATAGTTGATGGTGTCCAAACGTCTTGCCACTTCATCAATATGAGGATCCTCGCCCATCAACACCACTTCATCGCCTAAACGCATGTCGTCTTCAATACGGACGAACATTTGGTCCATGCATATGCGGCCAACGATTTCGCAGCGTGTATTGTTGATGGTGACGTATCCACCTTGGTTCTTTCTTATCATACCATCTGCGTACCCTATCGGCAAGACTCCGATGCGTTCATTTTGTTTGGCTTCGTAGGTGATGCTGTAGCCCAGCTTGTCACCTTTTTGCAACGACTTGATTTCGACAATCCGGCTTTTCAAGGTGTAAGTGGTCTTAAGCGGAAATAAATCGCCTTCCAGCGAAGCGCCATACATTGCAATGCCCAATCGGGCATGCGTCGTATAGGGAAAGTCGTTCTCGTATTTCATGATGGCCGAAGTGTTGGAAACATGAACGCTTTGCGGTTGGAAGGGCATTGATTGCAAGAAACTTTCAAAAAGCGAGATTTGACGCTTCACGTATGCTTCGTCACAATCCGCGGTCGCAAAATGGGTGTATACTCCTTCCATTGACAAATGCGATATGTTTTGCACTTCGCTCGCCACCTCAAGCGCTTCGGAATAATCCTTGAAGCCCAAACGGTGCATGCCTGTGTCGATTTTCATATGAAAACGCAAAGGCTTGGCAAACTGTTTTGCGGCGTCAAAAAGATGCCGACTGGTTACGGTGAACAAGATGTTGTGACGGGAGAGGACGTCAAAGTCTTCCTTGTGCACGGCGCCCATCACCAACACATCAATGTCTTCGGCAATCTCCTTAAGTTCAAGCGCTTCTTCAAGCAAACTGACGGCGAAGAACTGCACGCCTCTTTCGTAAAAATAGCGGACGACTCTTTTCGCACCGTGGCCATAGGCATCGGCTTTGACCACCGGTATGGCTTGCGCCGGCGCGATATGGTCTCGCATCATCCTGTAGTTTTCGTACACATGTTTCAAATTGACTTCCAGCCATGTAGGACGGTATTGATTACGCATAATGCTTCACCACGTAAGGCGAGGTCATCAGACTCAACAGACTGCCGTATGTCAGTTTGAATGTCAACGTGTCGCCAACAGCGTACGATTTGTCCGTGTTAGTCATGTTGACGATGACATGATCGCTGCTGCTTCCGATTGCCTCGATGTTTTGGTCTATGGGGATTAGCTCGTGGTGGTCGACATCTTGCTTGCCAATGGCCAAAATGGCACGAAGCATGGGGCCTTTGTCTTCAAAGGAGGGTTTTTTGCCAAAAGCGTCCATGCCAATTTCACCTTCCGGATAAGAAGGTTTTTCCTTGAGTTCAATAATGTCGGCTTCTAACGTAAACACATCGTCGTATAAGCCGTCGACTTTATTGCCAAAGGCCGTTTCGCGACCTAAGACCATGGCCTCTCCAATACGCAAGTTGTTCAACGTCGGCATGTCGGTGCCGTTTTCAAAAAGATGCAAATGCGAGGAATTCCCGGCGGATACCATAGAAAGCTTCCTGCCCAAATTCTTCTCGGCGGTTTTCACGATTTTCACAAGCTTCTCAAGCGTATCTTCCCGAGGGATAATGCCGCCGTGGCAAGTTAAATTGGTGCCAAGGCCGTGAAGTTCAATGTGCTTTAACGTTTCGACTTTTTGAAGGAAGCTTTGCACGTCATCCTTATAATACACGCCTTCCCGCAAGTCTCCCAAATCGACCATGACAACAACTTTGTGGGTTTTCCCTGCCGCTTTTGCGGCGGCGTTCAATGCCTTGATGGTTTGCCATTCAGAGTTCAACGAAACATCGGCATAGCGAACCACATCATGGACCTCATGCAATGAGGGCAGACGCAAGAGGACCTTGGGAATGGAGGTGTTCATGGTTTTTAAGTTCTTCACTCGGGAATCGGCGATATAGTCCACCTTTTCCTCGTTTAGAATTTTGATCAGTTCCTCGTTCGCGCAAAAAACTTTGGTTACCGCCATCATGCTCATACCATGCGTGGCGAGCCGCTCTTTCATGACTCTGACATTGTGGCGATACTTCTCAACATCAATGACGATTCGTGGATACATGGTCATCACTCTCGATTCGCAGGGATTTCTTTAGCAACGCAAGCGCTTCATCAGGGTATTTGAGCGACAATACGCCCACGCTGGACATGATGTAATCCCAGTCTCTTAAAATCTTCACTTTTCCTTTGGGCACCAGTTTCTTGGTTTTGTCCCGCAAATAATCGGCAACGATGGATTCGGTGTCGTCTAGGTGGATGAGTGCGCCTCCGGTTAAAACGACGGTTTGAACTTGCGTCAAGTCCCTTCCTTCGGGAATCACTTTCATGCCTCCCGTCGTGTAGACGTTGCGCAAATCGCCCACATGACGGTCCAAGCTCTTGTGCACGCATACTTTGGTCAGCTCATAAACAAACGCTCTTTCTACGTCGCTTTTCGGAATTTGCCGGTAATTGTCCATTAAATCTTGGAAAGTCTCCTCGTCCAAACGCAGCTTACGGCGGACGCGATCCTTATCGGCGTATTCCAACACCTTTTCGCGATTGACGAACACGCCGAGATCGCCTTCGACCGTCCGTTTCTCCTTGGCTTCCCCTTCGCTGTATTTGAGGTATTCGTCGCTAGGGACCGTAACCGAATGCACATCCGTCGTAGCGCCCCCGACATCGATGACGACAAGATTGCCAAGCTCGCTATATAGCAACATCGCCGCTTCCATCACCGACCCCGGCGTAGGCATGATGGAACCGTTGACCCTTTCTTTGACATGCTTCATGCCTTTGGCGTGGACGATGTGTTCTTCAAACGTTTCGTAAATTTTTTTTCTCAACGGATGAATGTTTAAAAAATCGACGCGGGGATAGACATTTTCGACAATGGAGAGATAGTCCTTTTGAGGACTATTGGCGAAGTGTTTCTTGATGCGATAGTGGTTTTCTACGTTCCCCGCATAAAGAATCGGCGTGTTCAAATGCATGCTTTCAACTTTTTTCAAGTTCTCAAAAGCAACGTTTTTTTCTCCGTAATCGGTGCCGCCGGAAATCAAAACGATGTTGGGGCGAATGTCTTCAATTTGTTCAAGGTCGTCTTCTTCCAAGGGGCCCGCGGTAATGAGATGAATGTTGGCGCCGGCGTTCAGGGCGGCTTCTTTGGCGGCTCTAACCGTCATCTCGTAAACCAGTCCGGATACCGTCATCTTTAATCCGCCGGCGGCGCTTGATGAGGCGAACATTTCTCCAAAGGACAATTCATCGGCTTTCAAGTTCGTTTTTAAATCTTCAACGGCTCCGTCAAGTCCGTCGCGGACGTCGCTGTCAACAGTTGTGACAGCGACTCCTCGACCTAGGAAATCCGTATGTTTGTTTTGGATACGGAATGCATTGACGACAGTCGTCGTGCTTCCGATTTCCGCAACCAACGTATCAATTTTCATCGTTTTTCATCGCCTTGTGCCGTTTCACAAGGAAGCTTGCAACTTGATGTCCGTTCGAACCGCGGCCGAACCCTTGGTCCATGGCGTTCTTTCTCGCCAGTTCAGGAATGACCTGCGTGCCTCCGGCCAGCAAGATCAACTTGTCGCGAACACCTTTTTCGACCGCATAGTCATGAAGTTTTTGCATGTTTTTATAATGCACTTCGTCATGCGAAATGATGGTCGACATCATAACTGCGTCCGCATCCATCTCAATGGCGGCGTCTATGAACTTTTCAATCGGTACGCTTGTGCCCAAATACTCATATTTGATGCCGTATTTTTCGATGCCGCCATGCTTGATGTCCAACACTTCGCGGATGCCGACGCTATGTTCGTCGTCGCCACCGGTTCCGGCGATGACCTTCATGGGGTTTTTCTTCACATAATCGTATATGACCTCTTCTTCGATGGTGTCGAGTTCTTCTGGAAGTTCGAGGTCATTGACGTTAATGTCAAAGTCCACACGACCCTTGATTTGGACGCGGGTGCCTTCACTTGGATGCAACACTTCGCTGTGGATTGCCTCGACGTCGGTTAGGTTCATTTTTCGGCCGGTCGCAACCGCCGCCTCTACGGCAATCTTCTTAGGCGCAGGGAAAAACAAATCCACAGTCACAACGCCGTCGCCCAACCATTCCACCTCGGGTTTGAGCCAATCGGAGTTTCTGTATTTTTCGTTTTCTTTCATTCGGAGGTATACATTGTCGGTTTCATCGAGTTCGTCGATGTATTGAATCTTGTCCGGTTTCTCAAAGGTCGAACCGTCAATCAGGTTGGCCGGATTGTCTTTGGCGGAAGGATCGTATTGTTCGACGTTGTTGTAGCCGAAATGGGCTGTGACGGGCGCCATGTAATTCTCATCGCGTTTAACGACCGAATTGGCGCCGATGCCTCCGTCGATTTCACGCATGATGCCGTCGGAGTTGCGCTCGGGGTACTCGCCGCTATCCACAAACATGCCCGCTTCGACAGCGTTGAAATAACCGCCCAATTCTAGTATTTCTTCCATCATCAAAACGGCGCGTTCTTGAATCTCGCGTTTTTTGTCGTATAAATACCCTTCGTCTTTGATATCCACCATGCCCAACAAGTCGTCCATGCCGACCATGGATTGTTTGGTCGTGTCCAGCGCTTCGATGTTGTATACGTGCCATGGAACGTTGCGTCCTTCATCGGGAGTGATGGTACTTTGTATGTCAGCGCTGGTCAAGCGAGAAATCAACAGGTTCAACACATGCGTTACCGTGGCTTCGCGCGTTGAAGAATCCATGTATTTGGTGTTCATTTGCGCGCGAATCTTGTACTTGTCGAAAAATTCACGTAACGCAATGGCGTAGGGAAGGTTCAATTTCAAATCCGGGGAGGGAGGGGCCGCAGGCGGAACCGAAGAGAGGCAAATGTTTTCCGGTTTAATGCCGGCCTTTTCGCTATACACCGAGTTGATGGCGTGTTGAACCAGGAGCTCGGGCATAACCTTCCAAGCATCGCGGGCGGTAGCGTTTGCGTTGTGGGCTCCGTCGATTTGGGCGATGTCCGCAAACGCGAGCACTTTTTTGCTTTCAGCGGCGTCCACAAAGCTGCGCACCATGTTGATGTTTCGGTACAAGACATTGTATTGAGGGTCTTGATGTGCGCCGTTGACACCTTCTTCGGTAAACAATACCGCTATCTCGGGTCCGGCAACGCCCGAAACGTATGAATGGTAATTAATCGGACGACCGACTTCTTCTTCAATATAATCCAAAGCTTTTCTTTGCGCGCGCAGCTGCTTCCGGGTTATGGGAATCCCGCCAACGCCTTGCGGAGTCCCTTCCAACAAGCCGTCAAAATGAGACTGGCCTGCAGTGCGTATGACCATGATATGATCGGCGCCATGATATGCGGCCATTCTCATACGGCGTATATCGTCCTCGAACCGGCCCGAGGCAATTTCAGCGGTAACCACTGCGTCCGGTTGAGGGTCGATGTTGCCCAAGTATGCGGCACTGGGCAACGGCACCGAATTTTTCAAGGATTCGCTGGTTTGTTTGTACTCAAAAGCGCCCATTTTCAGGCTTTTCTTGTTTCTCCATGTCCATCCTTTGCGTTTAGGATGATACTTGTCGAGGTCTTTGAGTATGTTATGAATATCCAGTTTGTCGTTCGGTTTAAGTTTCATTGTGCACCAACGCCTCCTTCAACTCGTCGATATGTTTGCCTTCGCTTAAAAGCATGCCTGCATCGCGGATTTCCAGCCCTTTATCACGTGCGAGGCGGTACACACAGTGGCCTGCCCCTTTTGACAAAAGATTGCTTTCAGCCAGTTTATCTACTATGGCTTTGCTTTCAATGCTGGAAAAACCCATACGCAAGAGCACACTGCGCTCAATGGATTTGGACGTGTATTTATGGCCCAAATCCACCAACGGGTCCACCATTTTATCAGCCAGTTCAAAGAAGTACTTTTTCAACTCTGCATCCGACATGTCCTTTAAATGTTCTCTGCGTTTCTTAAAATCGTCCTTGCGCTCTTTCATGCTTTTACCTCCTTTAAAAGCTCTTTTACTCTATTCGTTCCTACCGACAACTCATCGGACAAATAACGATAGTCCTCATCGGTCAATTTCTTGTTTTTGTACCGTTTCAAATAGGATTTGCGAATACGGTCCAAATCGATGTTTTGCACGTCGATTTTCTCGGCGCTGATGGGCAAGATGATGTTTTGCCCTGGTTTTTCCTTGTGGGGCAACCCAAAGGAGATGTCAATGTTGTTCTTTTTAGCGAAAGAAAGTTGTGGTTGATGGTGTTTCCCAGCCCCAGTGTATTCGCTTTCTTGCACGACGATGATTTCATCTTTTTTCATCGTTTGGGCCAACTTGAACGCTACGGCTAAACTCGTATTGCCCGCCGGGCCTCTTTCAAGGCCTTCAAGAACGGCCAAAGCCTCTGTGATGAAAAAGACACTTCCTTGGTTGACTGTATAATATTTGTCCATGTAGCGCATGGGTCGCGCGGCGCTTCTTGGAACATCGCTTCGATCGGGGTTGATGGCAAATGGAAGACCGAAACCGGTGTGGCCGGTTGTAAAGGATTTGCGGTTAAAGTCTTGATCGCTGGCCATATGTAAGCCCTCAAGATTCACGCTCGCACCATAAATCTTTGTGTCTTTTGCGCCAGCCCTTCGGACGCCGCGCGCGGTTCCTGTCAAGTTTCCACCGCCCGCGTTCGTACAAACAACGACATCAGGGAACTTTCCGTGTCGTTTTTCGGTCTCTTTTGCTATTTCGTACCCCAAAGTCTCTATACCCATAATGCCGTAAGGCGAATATAAAGAAGCGTTAAAGTAGCCGGTTTCGTCAAGAAGGTTCAAAAATGTATAAAAGAGTTCGGGTCCGACGCTCAGCTGAATGACTTCGGCCCCATACGCTTCACAGGCACGCGCCTTTTCTAAAATCTCAGGTTGTGCAAGATTTTTAGAGTCGAAGCATTCTTGAACGATGATGCACTTAAGACCATATTTCGCGGCCAAAGCGGCCACAGCGGCACCGTAGTTCCCGCTCGTCGCAGCGATGACGCCTTTATAGCCCATCTCTTTGGCTTTATGAACACTGATGGCGGCGCGCCTAGCCTTGAACGAACCGCTAAGATTAGACGCTTCATCCTTCAAAAAAATTCTCGCACCATAACCCGGAGAGGCGAATTTGCGAGCGTATTCAGTTATGTTTTTCAACTCAATCAACGGCGTGGCGCCGACCATGTTGTTGTTTTGTATGTTCCGCACTTCTTCAAACGAGTACCCGGCGTCGTGCATCATTTTTTCATAATCAAAGCCGATACCGGAAAACTCGAAGGTGTCGTAATCAAGACCCACCGAGTTCTTTATAATGCTGTTTTTTCGGTTGAGAAGATCTTGGATGTCATAACTACTCATCCTTATCCCCCCACATCTCTGCCAAAATCGTTTCTCGCATTTGCTGAATCTCTTCGACATAGTCACCGTACGTGTGTTTGTACTTGGGGTGCACTTCTTTTACAACGCCCTTAATCAAGCGATTTGTGGCGGTTTCGATAGTGGCCTCTTCGTACAGTTCGGCTTCTTCTTGCAATCTTCCTTTGACCCAACACTTCAAAGGAACTTTTGACGTGCTTTCCGGAAGCGAATCTGCGCGTTGTTCTGGGAGAAGAATATAGTCTCTTATCCGTACGAACGTCCCCTTGGGAATAAGCATAATTCCACCCTTTCTCTTCGGTATTGTTTCACACTTAATTATGATACCATAAAAACCCTTTCATTGTATAGTCATTTCCCTTATTTAAAGGGCATAAAAAAAGGCCCTTTCTAAAGCAGAAAGAACCTTGTGTAAACGCTTTATTTTTTGATGAGTTTTCGTACATCTCCCAAAATAGCTCGTGGTACTGGAAGATTAATCATCGTTTTCAATCCTGGCTCGGAGTTGATAACGTGTGGCATCATGTTCACGCAAGTGGCTATAGTCCCAACGCCACCGTCAATCTCCGGAGTTATGGAAAGGTTCACTTCGGGTGTGCCGTGAATCGTGATATAATCCCCTGTTTGTGTTCCTTCCATTTCAGGCTCGATTTGCTGAGGGTGCTTCATGTCGATAAATTTCTTGTTATTCACATACCCTTGTGCGGTCATATCAATGCCCGCTACATGGCCCTTTTTGGCCTCTCCATAGCGGCTCTTGCGATCTACGGAAGTCACGATGGGCTTCATTTGTTGTTCAAAGTCTTGGATTTCTATCCCTAAAGCGTCAGCAATCATGAAGACGCTCTCTTTGAAACCTACATGGCCGGCCAAATCATTGTTCGCCATTTTTTTCTCAAACTCTTCCATCGAAATGCCGACGCCTTGTTCTTTCATTACTGTAGGCCCGAAAGGGGACAAACTGTTAACGCGACGAATTTCAATGGATTCAATATCTTTCATTGCGCCTGTCATAGCGATGGCCAAGAAGTCCATGACAAATCCCGGGTTCACGCCTGTCCCGAGTACAGTGACATCGTTTTCCTTCGCCAAAGCGTCAATCTCTTTGGATAGTTCAGGTTCATTGGCATAAGGATAAGCCATTTCCTCGGCTGTGCTGATAATATTGATTTTGTGCGTTAATCCCTTCTTGATTTTCTCGAAAGACTTTCTTGTGTAAGAATCCGTAGCGATAAACAAAACATCGGCACCTGTTTTTAAAACACCGTCAATGTTCTCTGTCACCACAACATCTTCTTTAGCGATTTCTTTGTTTTCTAACAAATCTGCCACAGGCTTGCCTTTAAGGTCTGGCGAAATATCGCAAACTCCGACTATTTCAACCCCTTCTTTTTCCGAAAGCATCTCAGCAATGCCTCTTCCCATGGCTCCAAAACCCCAAATTGCAACTTTTACTTTTTCCAAACCACATTCACCTCATCTATCAAAGTTTTATTTGCTCACATTTGATATGATAACACAAAAACTCGTATATTTTACAAAATAAAAAAATGCCGTAATTGGCATTTTTCAAGACTTTTGCAGCTTGTTTAGGACTACATAGTTCGCGGGAGCCCAATCTAAAAGATGCAAACGATTAAGAGGCATCCACTTCAAGTTTTTGTGAACATTCTGAACCAAGCGCCCCCCGACAATCACCGCTTCATAAACATGCAATACCAACCTAAAAGACTCGTAGGTATGGCTGATAGAAGCAATGCGATGTTGTACATTAATGTCCAAGGAAAGCTCCTCTTTGATTTCTCTTATCAAAGCTTCCTCATGAGATTCCCCTCGTTGTATTTTCCCTCCGGGAAACTCCCATTTTTTTGCCAAATCAGCTTGATCAGCTCTTTGAGCACATAGAACCTCGCCTTGCTCGTTATACATTACGGCCGCAGCCACTTCAATAGTATGCATTGTTAAGCGTCAAGACCGATTTTTGAAATTGATACATAACCATTACGCACGGCATATATATCGCTATCCTTTGGGATGTCTCCGAGAATTTTCTTTCGTTTTTTCTTAAATACATTACCTTCCAAAACAACATCATACTCATACCGAAGGTAGTGCAAGCGCGTTTCTTTTATACATCGTAACTTTGCTTCAAAAGTTTCGGGGGGAAAATTGATGTTCAAAATGTATTTATCAGACAACATGTGATTTTTTAAGATATAGTCGAAAGTATTGTTGAAATTAGCTTCTATTACAGAACTTCCTTTATAATCGCCTGAAAAAGCAACAGCTTTTAGACCGTTGTAGTTTGCTTGAAGAGCCGCACCTACGGTTCCAGAGTACTTCGTGTCAATCCCTAAATTGTACCCTTTGTTGATGCCCGAAACTACTAAGTCCGGTTGGATTCTTAACCCGTATACAGCGAAAGAAACACAATCAGCAGGCGTACCATGTACAGCAAAGCGTTTGTCACTTAATTGTTGGTATTGTAAGGATCCAATAGTAATAGAGACGCTATTTCCGGATTGTTGTTCCATTGGCGCTACAGTGTAGACGGTCCCATGTTTCTTGAGTTCTTTTTCAGCGAAAGCCAAGAGAGGCGAATGAATGCCATCATCATTAACCAATAGTATTATCATGCACGAGACTCCTTTAAACCTTAATCGATATGCAGTAAGCAACACCTCATTCTATAATTTTAAAGGATATTAATCAAGTCTCATCACTGCACTTGTGATATTGAAGGGGTATTGATTAAGAATTCGTTAATGTAATCCGCAAAATATTGAGCGTTTTGGTTATTATACTTGATGTGTTTATATATAGGCCTTTTTTTATCATACTCTGGCATCGCTATAAAAGCGTAAATCAATATGTGACATTCTTTAGGTATATAGTTGTTAAGCAGCTCCTTATAGATTAAAAGTTCGGTTTCTTTCTTTTGCCATACGCTAGACATATTCGGAAATGTGGCCGACAGTCTGAACTCAATGAGCAATATCTTATTATGGTACTTGAGAATATAATCAATTCTACGATTCTTCGAATATTTAATCCTATACTCGCAACACATATTAATTCTATTATAATCTCCTGGCGTCAACATCTTCTTTAAAGCATCAAATACTTTATCCATAATGTAGTAGCTATCCATGAAAGACATTATCTCCGCAATTGATACACTGCGCCGAAATAAGCCTTTCGCATTAAACAAGTCTCTTAACTCTTTGACATAACTTTCATCTTGAGAGTGGTATCCCCTATCATTCAATGTATCGGTAGTTATCTTCCACTGCTCACCTTTCAACAAATTCTCATAAAAGGTCCGGAACTGCTCTGGTGTTTCAAAAGAAATCATAGAATCATCTTTTAATATCATGTTATCCTCCAAGTATTAAATATTAGATACAACCAATGATATAGTTATTGCATGGAGGTAATTTTACTTTCTACATTGCCAAACTTGCTTAAATCCGCTTCTAATTCAGGGGTGAATCACTCGATAATAGTTTCCGCAAACAGTAAATTTACACACTAAAAGTAAATATCACCCCCCATGTATACCCCCCATATTTTTGCGTAGTCGCTTATTTGACACAATAATCACTATGAGTTAATTGTTAATCATCGAATACATTAAGACAGGATAGACAGACTTATTCATACCCCCCCTTATATACCCCCTTTATGCATCCATGAAAACCATTATCTGTACCCCTCTTATTATACCCCCCCTATTTTCCTTGAATAATTTTGATTACATTACATTGGCATCTATTGTTCCTCATGATTAATCATTATATCTACTTCAAAATAGTTAATCTCACAGGCGCATATATCTCAAGATACGTGTTTATAATACCCCCCCCCTTTTTCATACCCCCTTTTATATTATGTTATTATGTAAAAAGATAGTAAGTTATTGAATGACGCTTCATAGAAATCTTGTAATACGATGAAGATTAAATACGCCCCACCCCCTTGAAAGACCGATAGACTTTCGCCACGAATTGGGCATAAAAAAAAGACGCTTGCGCGCCTTATTTGTGTGCCTCATGGTGGCTCGGGGCAGAATCGAACTGCCGACACATAGATTTTCAGTCTACTGCTCTACCGACTGAGCTACCGAGCCATATGGCGGTCCTGACGGGAATCGAACCCGCGATCTCCAGTGTGACAGACTGGCATGTTAACCGCTACACCACAGGACCAAATAATGGTAGCGGGGGAAGGATTTGAACCTACGACCTTCGGGTTATGAGCCCGACGAGCTACCAGACTGCTCCACCCCGCGATATAAGATGATTGAAGACTAATATAATATTAACAATTTACTTGAGTTGTGTCAATGGCGGAGGAAGAGGGATTCGAACCCCCGCGGCGCTCTCGCGCCCTGTCGGTTTTCAAGACCGATCCCTTCAGCCAGACTTGGGTATTCCTCCGTGCATGGCGAACCGTTATGGTGGACCCGGCAGGATTCGAACCTGCGACCGACCGGTTATGAGCCGGGAGCTCTAACCAGCTGAGCTACGGGTCCACAAATGGTAGCGGCGAAGGGATTCGAACCCCCGACCTTCCGGGTATGAACCGGACGCTCTAACCAACTGAGCTACACCGCCAAGTGCTTAGAGAGTGGCTCTGAAGAAGCCCCACATCAAAGCGTTTTCGTAATGAGCAATTTGAGGTGGTGCTTCTTCACTCATAAAAAAAGCTACTGGCAGAGATGGAAAAGATAAATGTGGTACCTAGGGCCGGACTTGAACCGGCACGGTATTAACATACCATTGGATTTTAAGTCCAACGCGTCTACCAATTCCGCCACCCAGGCAAGTGGTGTCCTGCAGAGGATTCGAACCTCTGACCCTCTGATTAAAAGTCAGATGCTCTACCAACTGAGCTAGCAGGACATTAAAAGATGGTGCCGGAAACAGGAGTCGAACCCGTGACCTACTGATTACAAGTCAGTTGCTCTACCAGCTGAGCTATTCCGGCTTGGTGGAGGATAGCGGGCTCGAACCACTGACCCCCTGCTTGTAAGGCAGGTGCTCTCCCAACTGAGCTAATCCTCCGTAATGTGGTGGAGCCTAGCGGGATCGAACCGCTGACCTCCTGCGTGCAAAGCAGGCGCTCTCCCAGCTGAGCTAAGGCCCCCGAAATGGTGGGCCTGAATGGACTTGAACCATCGACCTCACGCTTATCAGGCGTGCGCTCTAACCAGCTGAGCTACAGGCCCACATCACCATTTCATCATTAAATGCGAGTAGTATTGTACTACTTTTTGTATAAGTTGTCAACAAGATGCCCTTAATAATGTCTTGTTGCTTGGTCACTGAAACCTACAGCCTTCGAACAACAAGCACCTTATTACAACTTAAAACGTATGGTGGAGGGGGACGGATTTGAACCGCCGAACCCTGAGGGAGCAGATTTACAGTCTGCCGCGTTTAGCCACTTCGCTACCCCTCCAAACACGCAAATATCATTCTATAACAATCACTTGTAAAAAGCAAGACTAATTTTTAAGAGGGTATTTTTGGGCGTTTTTTTTAAGCTTATCAAAAGCAATTTGCTCAACATTCAAGCCCAAATCATGAGCTAAAGCCAATGAATAGAGTATAACATCGGCTATTTCGTCTTTAACATTCTCTTGATCGTAACTGTCTGCACCCCATTGGAAATTCTCCAATAATTCGGCGGCTTCTATGACAATAGATTTTGCCAAGCTCTCAGGTGTATCCGTCTCCTTCCATCCCCTTTTATCTCTAAACTCTATAATTGCCTTTGTGATTTTATCCATCGAGCACCTCTCGCAAAACTAGTTTTCGCTTGTCAGCTTCTTTTTAACATTTTTATTGAACTTAGGTCGTTCAATCAACACAATGCGTTCACAATTCAAGCATTTCAACTTAACATCCGCACCATATCGAACAATCTCCCATTTGTTTTCGCCACAAGGATGGGCTTTTTTCATTCGTACTATATCATGAACTTTATAGCCATTCATCAATTCCACCCTCATTTCTGATTAAACCAATGTTGCTCAAGCTTTTGGTTGTTATGTCTTTTGATAACTCTTCACTTTTTCTAAAGCTTTTGCAAACTCAGTTCTATTTCTAAACCTCAATTTTATCTCATTGTTGCTAAAAAAGACCTCTGTTTCTTCGCCTAGTTGGTCTTTCGCCCATTGCTCAAACACGGGCTTGTTGTGAACCGTAGCTTCCAGCTGTTCTACGTAAGAATTGTCTGTCATCAGCGCAAATCGTTTTCTTCTGGCGATGTCTTCGGTTTCCCGGACACTCCATTTTTCTGTCTTGATCCGTTCAGCTAACAGCAAAGCCAATTCATCGTCATTAAGCTTACTCAAAACGCGAGCATGTCCAGGGCTAATCAATCCCCGATTCACATCGTTAATGATATTAATTGGCAATTTTAGCAATCCTATTATGTTGGTGATGTAAGAACGGCTTTTGCCAAGCTTTTCTGCGAGTTCTTTTTGGGTGATCTCTAGATTCTTAATCGTTCTTTGATAAGCCATGGCTTCTTCTATAACCGTTAGATTTTCACGTTGCAAGTTTTCTAAAATCGCTATTTCCGCAAGATATAGCGAGTCATAGTCGCGAACGATGGCCGGCACCGTGTTTTTCCCTATCATACGCAAAGCTCGAAGACGCCGTTCTCCCGAGATTAAGATGTAATGATCTCCGGATGGTTTCACAATAACAGGTTGAATGACACCGTAACGTTTGATGGACCGTGCCAGATCTTTCAGCCTTTTTTCATCAAAACGAACTCTCGGTTGATCCGGATTCCTCTTTATTTTCGGAATTTTTAGTTCAACTATTTTCTCGTTTTCGTATAGTTGCACTTCATTTTCTTCAATGAGATCCAGAATCTTTCGTCCCAGCTTCTCTTTACTGGTCATTGTTAAATACGACCTCTCTGGCAAGTTTCCTGTAACTAATTGCTCCTTTGGATTTCGGAGAGTATTCGGTCACAGGCAGACCATAACTGGGCGCTACGGCCACTTTGACGTTTCTTGGAATAATCGTTTGAAAAACCTTCTCTTTGAAATACGTTTTGACTTCATTGATCACTTCATACCCTATGTTGCTTCTCGTATCCAGCATGGTAAGTAAAACCCCTTCTATCGTTAATTTTCTTTGTTGATATTTTTGTTTTTTTTGGATGACTCTTATGGTGTTCAGTAGTTGCGTCAACCCGTCCAAAGCCAAAAACTCGCATTGGACAGGGATAAGTATGCCATCGGCGGCCACTAAAGCATTCATAGTTATTATGCCTAGCGAAGGCGGGCAATCGATGATAATGAAATCGTATTTGTGACGCACTTTTTTTAAAGCGTTCGCCAAAACATATTCCATATCGTCGTCTTCCAAAAGTCTTCTTTCAATGTTCACTAGTTCAAAACGCGCAGGAATCATATCAACCTTAACGCTTTCAACGGATTGAATAACAGATTCGATGGGCGCTGTTTGTGTGAATATATCCGCCACCGTGTATTCTAAGTTAGAGCGATTGATGCCCATATAGGTGGTTGCGTTCGCTTGATGATCCACATCCACCAGCAACACCTTTTTCCCTAGATAAGACAAGGAGCTGGCAAGATTAACGCTAGTGGTGGTCTTCCCAACACCGCCCTTTTGGTTGCTTACAGCTAAAACTTTTCCCATATACCCCCCTTAAAAACTCGCGCAAACAAGTATGTTCTGCGCGAAGGTAAGTTCATTCTACCATACGAGTGATGAAAATTCACTGTGAAAAAGATTAAGTTTTCCACATTGAGTGTGGAAAACTTAACTGAGATGCTTTTTAAACAAGTATTCGTTCTGCAAGAAAAAGTTCATGTCGGTAAAAGAAATGAAGCTACGGTAAGGTTTCGATTGAAAAAGCCTCTTAATCTCCGCATGTTCGCATGCAAGCGCAACTCTGCCCCATTTGTCGTACTGGGTAATCTCAGAGCGCAAAAACTTATACAAGACGCATATGGCGATGATGCGGTTGGTTTTGCTGTAGAACAGTTCGCTTAAATGAGACTTATATCTTTTGTACTCATGTTCAAGGGGTGGTACGAAGGTCGCCGCAACGTCAAATAGGATTTCGTTCAATTCGCTGTTTCGGTCCAATAGATACTTTTTCAACTGCATCGTATAGTTTTTGGTCAAAGGCGATACACTGGAATCTTTTAGTATCTTGTTTAAATCTCGCTTATGCAAATAGAAATAGAATTCTACTATCTCTTCTATGTCTTGAGTTCCTTTTGATTTGAGTAATCCGTTTTTGTCTAATTTATCCACCAACAGCGCGCCAATTTCTTTGACAGTGTTTTCGAGGCGGATATCCTCGTGTATGGGACGACCCTTTACACTATAATCGATGTCTTCCGCCTGGCGCAACGACATGACACGATATCTCTCAATGCCTTTTTTGGTTTTTAGATACTCTTCGCTCAGCTGCTCGTTAATGCTTTCCATTAGGATGAAATTCAGCAGGAAAATCAAGAAAAAGCCGGCCAAGATAACTTGATAAATGATCGGAGACAGCTCCGGATGCAACAATTCAGCCCCGGAAGCGATTTCCGGAGCATTATGGATATAGATTAGACCATAAATTGTCAATGCCCCACCGTAGACTATGTACGTAGAGATGTCTTGGTAGAAAATAATGATGGTCAATGTGATGAAGAACAAAAAGTAACTGTAAAATTGGCCCGATTCGCCAACATAGTAAAGGGTGAGGCCGATAAAGATGTAAATGCTGAAATGCATCGCGATTCGAATTCTATGAAAAAGAAGCATTAAGAATGTAATTATAAACATGAAGAAAAACGCTAGAGGTACTATAATGCGTATGGTGAAGCCGAAATCCTCAATAATTGAGATGGGAATCGTTAACATGCCAAACACTAACAAAAAAAGCATGACGACAGAAACTTTGAGCTGGAGCAATTCACTAGTGGACAAAAACTCACTGCCACGTATCTTTTGCAGCATATCTTTCATGATGCATCACCACGCTTTTGAGTCGAATCAATGATGTTGGCAAAATCATCTCTATTCCTGATGTAAGTGCTCAAAATCTCACGAGGTATGATTTGATGAAACTCTTCGGAGGAGAGTATCGTTATGATTTCTTCATCGGTCATCTTTTTTGATATCGGTGTATCCATTTTTAACAAGGAGTAAAAAACAGAAAAAGCGACAACCTTTACCGCCAGTTCATCCGTTGAATGATTAAGCGTCGAGTATTGCTTTTCGGCAAAAACATCTTTCTTGCTAATTTGAATGTAAGGTGATTGACTGGCCTTAAAGGCTATTTTAGGCATTTTTCGAACCGTGGCTAATTCTAGTTGTTCTATTTCATGTAGCTCTTCAAGCGTGTATGAGGGGTGTTTTTGTAAGAGTTCTTCTTTCGTCTTGGTTCGCATTTCCCGTAAAATCTCAATTCTTTCACGAAATGCATTTTCAACGTCTATATTGTTAGAGAATTCCTCTGTAAAAGCGTCAATTTGGTCATAGTATTCGTTGTAATCAAAGGTAGTTCCGAAGTAGTTCTTCTGAAGTCTAAAAAACAAATCGATAATTTTGAACTCTCGCTCTTTGATTCGGGCAAGTTGTCGATAAAAGAACTCTTTTCTTTTAATCATGATAAATGAGGCCACAGAAAGCAAAACGACAAAAATGAGCAAGAACAAGAAGAGGTAAAATGTGTTGGGCGAGAGGGTTGTGCCAACGTCAAAGAACTCCGGAAAACGGAAGATGATAAAACTTCCCACAACAAACAAACCAACACCGTTTAAATATGCAATTTTTAAATCTTGATATATAGCAATAATTGCATAACTCAAGAACAACACCGCAAAGATGCTAGGCTCTCGAAGCTCAAGTATCAATCCAATGGACAATAGATAAACACCCAATGCGCTAATGTATGTGGCAAGCTTGGTATCCGGCAGGAGAAAATGCAAATAGTAAAACACCCCATTGACCAAAACAATCGTCAACATCAACATCGTGTATGCGACCATCGAATACACAGAGGTTCCCGCAGCGTATAACATTAGATTGATAGGGACGATTAAAACCAACAGCGACAAAGCGACAAAAAACGCCTTCCGTTGCAAGAAGTAGTACTCTGTATTGGAAGATTCTCTTTCAACTTGTTGCTGTGCAAGTTCCATATTGTTTTCCAAAAGACGTTTCATAATCATGCCTCCAACCTAGAGGGGCGTTTTTTTGACTTGCGAGAATTTGCGGGGATATTTGTAAGGCGTCGAAGCGGTCTTCTCAATCATTATAAGGACCCGATCGGTATCGTCAATAGAGTAGCGGTAGATATCCTTGATTTTTCCGCCGAGCAAGTCTAACGCATGTGCCGACTCATCAAGTTCTTTTTGAAAATTTTTGCCTTTGTAGGCAATGAAGTAACCGCCAACTTTGACAAATGGAAGGCAAAGTTCGCATAAGATATTCAACGAAGCAACGGCCCGAGCGGTCACAATGTCAAAATCTTCCTTTTGATCGTGTTCCTCGATGCGGCCATGCACGGCATGCATGTCTAATTGCAGTTCTTTGGCTATATGTTCAAGAAACCGTATCCGTTTTTTGGTGGAGTCCACAACCGTGACCCTCAAACCGAGATGTAGGATTTTTAATGGCAGAGCGGGAAAGCCTGCACCACTTCCGACATCCAACAAGCTTTGTGTGTTCAACTCCATCACACGATCCATCATCAAAGAGTCGACAAAATGTTTTCGGTAGATGGATTCAGTCGACTGAGGCGCCGTCAAATTCATTTTTTTGTTCCATTCTTCTAATATTCGCGCATACGATTGAAAATTTTGCAGTTGCTTGGGAGAAAGTTTTACATTATATTCTTGAAATATCTTGTCCGCCTCAACCATCGGCCAACACCTTCCTTTAAACTATGCAGGAAATATTACTGCACGTGACTACGTTTTTGATCGGCTTCGCAAATAGACTCCTAAAATGGCTACGTCCGTAGGATTCACGCCGCTTATTCTTGAAGCTTGGCCCAAAGTCAGCGGGCGTATCTTTTTCAACTTCTCTTTAGCTTCATGAGCAAGATTGTCAATGCGGTCGTAATCGATGTCCGAAGGGATGTTCGTGTCTTCTTGTCGATGCAGCCTCTCCGCTTGTTTTTTGGCCTTTTTTATATACCCTTCGTATTTGATGTCAATTTCCACCTGTTCAAAGATTTCCTCATCAAAAGCGAGGTCATCCGAAAATCGCTTGCTGTAAATCGCCTTGATCTCCGGTCTTCGAATCAAATCGTAGAATGTGGTTTTGTCTCTCAAAGGCTTCGAATTCCATTGCAACAAACGTTCATTCACGGTTTCTTTAGGGTAGAGCACAATAGACTTCAAAGAGTCTTTCAAAGCTTCGATGTCACGTTTTTTCTCTTGAAAGACTCGATATCGCTCTTCGTCAATCAACCCTACATCGTATCCCTTTTTCATCAAACGCAAATCGGCGTTGTCGTTTCGGAGCAACAACCGATGTTCGGCTCTCGATGTCAACAGTCTGTAAGGGTCGATGGTTCCTTTTGTCACCAAATCGTCTATCAACACACCGATATAAGCTTCATCACGACGCAATATGAGAGGCTTGCGCCCTTCAATCTTTAAAACCGCGTTGACGCCGGCCAACAACCCTTGTCCTGCGGCTTCTTCATATCCGCTAGTTCCATTGATTTGACCTGCAAAATACAGATTTTCAATGGGTTTGGACTCTAGTGTCGGCCATAATTGCCTGGAATCAATGGCGTCATACTCAATGGCGTATGCATACTTGGTAATCCTGGCATTTTCAAGACCGGGAATGGATTGGACGATTTGAAGCTGCACATCACGCGGAAGCGACGTCGAAAACCCTTGAATATAGATGTCGGGAAGGTTGACGCTTTCCGGTTCTAAAAAAATCTGATGTCTTTTTTTGTCTTTGAAACGTACGATTTTGTCTTCTATAGAGGGACAATACCTTGGGCCAACACCTTCTATGACGCCGCTGTACATAGAGGATTTATGCAGATTCTCGTGAATAATCTCGTGGGTGTTCGCCGTTGTGTACGTCAAAAAGCATGATTTCTGTGCAGAGACATCATATTCAAAATCGGAGTAATGGCTGAAACGCCTTACCACGTTATCGCCTTTGTGTTCGTCGGTTTTTGTGAAATCCACCGTATCTTGGTGAATACGCGGCGGTGTTCCGGTTTTCAACCTGCTCAGTTCAAACCCCATGTCTTTCAGCTGGGGACTCAATCCGGTGGATGGCGTTTCACCCTCCGGCCCTTCCGCTTTGATTTGATCGCCCACCAAAACCCGGCTGTTTAAAAACGTGCCGGTTGTCAATATAACGCTAGTTCCGAAGTATTCTTGGTCTTTGGTTGCAACGCCATAGACTTTGCCGTTCTTCGCCAGAATCTTTTCGACGTAAGCTTCGACAACCGTTAAGTTCTCTTGTGAAAGTAAAGTCTCTTTCATCCTTTTGGGATATTCCAACTTGTCCGATTGTGCTCGCAAAGCGCGGACGGCAGGTCCTTTAGAATAGTTCAAAAGCCTCATTTGAATTAGGGTTGCATCGGCGTTTTTGGCCATTTCTCCACCAAGCGCGTCAATCTCGCGCACCACGATGCCTTTCGCCGGCCCGCCAATCGAGGGGTTGCAAGGCATGGAGGCAATATAATCAAGGTTTCCCGTAATCAGCAACGTTCGTTTGTTCATGCGTGCCGAGGAAAGCGCCGCTTCACTTCCGGCGTGTCCCCCGCCAACGACAATAATATCATACATACGTATCACCACTTCAAAATCATTGTATACTTTATTATTCCATTAGTAAATACTTTCACACAGTTCCTGATAATGCCTTTATAACAAATACACTATAAAGAAAGCCGTCCTAGGACGGCTTACAACATGTTCAGCTTGACAAACGCTTCATAAAACCCATTGTCCTCCACACGTGAAGTCACGATATCGGAGGCCTCTTTGAGGGGTTTACATGCATTGCCCATGGCAATGCCGATGCCGGCTTCTCGGATAAGGGATATGTCGTTGAATCCATCACCGATGGCAACGGTGTGTTCGCGCAGAAAACCTAGATGTTTCGCCAAAACTTTCATCCCCGTCTCTTTCATGCCACCACGATGATTGATGTCGACGCCGTATGGGCAAGAAGCGATGAACTCCAACGCAGGGTACTTTGACGCAATGTTTTCGTAATCGTCAGACTCATTAAACATGACCATTTGCAATACGTTGTTTTGGAGGTGGAAGTTTGGAACCGTTGTCGGTTCCGGCAAATTGAAATACTCACTGAAACGCTTGGGCAAATCGGTGTTTTTCTCGGCGATAGCGTACTGATGGGCCGACAAGTACGCCACATCGATGCCTCGTTGTCGTAGATCATCACTCAATTCTTTCACAAGAGATGCGGGGATGTTGTTTTCATAGAGAACCTCCCCTTTATGGCAGACGTACCTGCCGTTTACGGCAATGAAAGTTTCAATGTTAAGGTCTCTCAATACATCGCCCAACAAAGCAGGCGATCGTCCGGTTGCCATAACGAGGTGATGTCCGTTTTCACGCAAAAGCTCCAACGCCTTGCGTGTTTTTTGAGGCACCGTATGCGTTGTGTGGTCAATAACAGTTCCATCCAAATCAAAAAAAATCCATTTTGGCGTTTTCTTAGGCATATAGATTCCCTTTCCGTATTTAAAAAGTCTCCCGCCGAGCATCCCCACCCACATAGACAAAAGGCTTAAGGCTGCTTCGTTCCCGACCTGACCTGGTTCACCCATGCCTATTGGATGAGGATGCTCGACAAGAGACTTCTACCAATAGATACTATACCTTACTTTGCTATTTTCGTAAAGATGAAAAAAACTTGCGTATCATCTGCCTGCTTTCCTGAGCCAAAACCCCCGAATCAATGGCGACTTTGTGGTTGAAGGGTCCCTCAAAAACGTTCAATCCAGAAACATGTGCTCCGTTTTTGTTGTCGCTCGCTGCGTATACCAGCCGTTTGATTCGCGATTGAATGATGGTGCCGGCGCACATTGGACAAGGTTCCACACTGACATAAATGGTGCAGTCTTCCAATCGCCAACTTCCGAGTGTGCGGCAGGCTTCGTCAATGGCGATGATTTCCGCATGTGCGGTAGCACGCTGCAAGGTTTCTCTTTGATTGTAGCCTCGACCAATAATCGCGCCTTCATAAACGACAACGGCCCCTATGGGCACCTCGTCTTTTGCGAGCGCCTTCTTGGCTTCATTCAAAGCTTCCGTCATATACAATTCATCGCTTTTCACTTTGAACCTCCAGAAAATAAAAGGCCACAAAAGTGGCCTTTTCCAGTTTGTTTACTCGGTTTCTTTTTTCATGCCGTAGCGTTTGTTGAAACGTTCAACACGACCCGCGGTTTTTCCGTGTCGTTGTTTGCCGGTAAAGAAAGGGTGACAGTTTGAACATGTATCAACACGTACTTCATCCAGAACAGAACCGCTTTCAAACTCGTTACCACATGTTGTGCATTTCACAGTAACTTTCTTATAATCCGGGTGAATACCTTTTTTCATTATAACGATGCTCCTTCCGCCATGATTTTCATCATAGTAAGTTCAACGCTTAATGATTATACCAAAAAGGCTTTTTGAACGCAAGTTTTTTCCATAAAAACCTCAGCTTATCTTTCATATGGTATGTTATAATCATGTATGTGATGCGAGGAAGGTGATTGAATGCGAAAAGTACCCGCTGAACAAGTGAAAAAATCTGTGAAAGAAGCCTTGATTCGAATGAATCATCATTTAGACGATTCTTTGTTGACAGCGTTTCGAAAAGCGCGCGACAAAGAACGTCGTGAGGTTTCAAAATCTATTTTGGACGATCTTATTGAAAATCAGGAAATAGCCAAACAAGGCGTATTTCCTCTTTGTCAAGATACGGGCATGGTCGTGATGTTCGTAGAAATCGGCCACGAACTCACCATGGACTACTCGCTCGAAGATGTCTTAAACCAAGGCGTGAAAGAAGCTTATGAAGAGGGGTTTCTCAGAAAGTCGGTGGTCAAGCATCCCTTTCGTAGAGAAAACACGAGCGACAACACCCCTGCGATTGTCCATTTCAAGCACGTGATGGGAGACCAACTGAGAATCAAAATTGCGGCTAAAGGGGCCGGAAGCGAAAACATGTCCAAAGTCGGCATTTTGAAACCCAGCGATGGTGCCGAAGGAGTCAAAAAAATGGTGCGCAACGCCATCGAAGAAGCCGGAGGCAGACCTTGCCCGCCGATTATTGTCGGCATCGGTTTGGGAGGCAATCTTGAAAAAAGCGCATTATTGGCCAAAGAAGCGCTTTTCCGAGATTTGGATGATGAAAGCGACGATGAAGACATCCGACAATTGGAACGCGAGCTATACAAGGAAATCAACGCTTTGGACATCGGACCTATGGGCGTTGGTGGAGAAACCACTTGTTTAGCGGTAAAAATCAATACGTATCCGATGCACATCGCGTCTTTGCCGGTCGCCATCAACATTCAATGCCACGCTTCGAGGCATGAAGAGGTGATTTTATGAAACGCCTCACACCACCCATTTCCGAAAAATCCCTAGAATCATTGCAGGCAGGCGAAAAGGTTTTTATTACAGGTACGGTGTACACCGCGAGAGACCAAGCGCATATTCGTCTTGTCGATGAGAAGCGTCCACCGTTCGATTTGCGAGGTTCCATCATTTATTACGTTGGCCCCACGCCGGCAAAAGAAGGGCAAATCGTAGGGTCGAGCGGCCCTACTTCATCATACCGCATGGACGAACTTGCCGTGCCGCTAATGGAAAGAGGCGTCAAAGTCATGATCGGCAAAGGCGACCGCAGCGAGGATTTCCATAAAGCGATGCTTTTGAACAAATCAGTATACTTGATCGCAACCGGCGGCGCCGCCGCACTTTTAGCCAGCAAAATCAAGTCCCGAAAGCTTCTGGCTTACGAGGAACTTGGACCCGAAGCCGTCTACGAATTGCAAGTTGAGGATTTCCCCTGTTTCGTGGCTTACGATTTGCACGGAAACTCTATTTTCAGGAGGGCGTCCGGATGAAGAGCTTAAAAGAACGAAGCTTGGCGCTGCATAAAAAACACAAAGGAAAGCTGGAAATTATCCCAAAAGTCCCACTTGAAACCAATGAAGACCTTTCTTTGGCGTATTCGCCCGGCGTTGCCGAACCTTGCCGCATAATCGCCAACAACAAGCAAGAAGCGTACACATACACCACAAAACAGAACATGGTGGCGGTCGTTACGGACGGAAGCGCCGTTTTGGGACTTGGCAACATCGGCGCCGAAGCATCGCTTCCTGTCATGGAAGGGAAAGCCGTGTTGTTCAAAGCCTTTGCGAACGTCGATGCCGTACCGGTTTGCTTAAACACCCAAGACGCCGATAAAATTGTGGAAACGTGCAAGCACATAGCGCCTACCTACGGAGGCATAAATTTAGAGGATATTGCGGCGCCCAAGTGCATTGAAGTCGAACAAAGACTTAAGGAGGCCCTCGACATCCCCGTTTTTCACGACGACCAGCACGGGACGGCCATCGTCACCGCGGCCGGCATGCTCAACAGCTGTCGTCTCTTGAAACGTTCCATCAAAGATTTAGACATCGTTTTATGCGGTACGGGCGCCGCCGGCCATGCCATTGCAAAAATGCTCAATGCCTTGGGGGTAAAACGAATACACGCTTACAACAAGCAAGGCGTATTGAGCGAAGAAAACATCGCCCAATACGACAATACCATTCAAAGCCTGTTTCGAGACGGCATCCTTGCTTCTCCTTCAGAACCAAGAAAAAAGTCGCTGTCCGACTTAATGAAAGGGGCTGATGCGTTCATCGGCGTCTCAGTGGGGAATCTATTGGACGAAGGCGACATTCGAAACATGAACGATTCTCCCATTGTGTTCGCACTGGCCAACCCCGACCCGGAGATTGATCCGAAGCTGGCGATAAAAGCCGGAGCCGCCATCGTTGGCACCGGAAGAAGCGACCACCCCAACCAAATCAACAATGTCCTCGCTTTCCCGGGGATATTCCGAGGAGCCTTAGACGCCAGAGCTAGAGAAATCACCGACGAGATGAAGTTGGCGGCTGCGCACGCCATCGCCGGCGTCATTGATGAGAAGGACCTTCGCAACGACTATATTATTCCTTCCCCATACAACAAACGTGTCGCTTTGGCGGTCGCCGAAGCCGTCCGGAGAACCGCAAAAAAATAGATGCGATCTAAGAAAATCGCATCTTTTTTATGGGAACAACACTCTGTCGATGGTTTGGGAGAAATCAGTTCTACTCGTTGATACAATGCCGTTCGGCGTAAGGTGGTATCGATAATCCCCCATGGTAATGGTGCGATAGCCAAAGGGTGTATCTCCGATAAAAGCCGTGCTCAACTCAAGGACTTCGGGGTTAGAGAACCTGCCTGTTTCCGACACGTCATAAAACAATATTGACGGAATCATTAATGAATCTTCTTGGTAAGAAGCCGAAACGTAGAGCGGGAGGGTGAATTTTCGATGCTCGGCGTCAAAATGAACGTTTCGACACCCAATAGGGTTGTCGCTTAAGGCGAAGTCGTAATCCAAAGGCGCAACCACCCTCATATGCGCATATTCCAAACTTGGGGCGTCCTTGACGATATAGGAAATCGCCTGAAGCGTGGAAGGACCGCGATTGAAAGAAAGATAACCGCTATCGCCCACAGGCATCGAACAAGATGTCAACGGCGACGTCTGATGGGTATCCATCCTGACGATGCCCCCGCTGTGCCGCACATCGTAGACGTTCATATACGGCTTCCCTTCGACAAACCTCGATAGATAGAGTATGCCTTGATGGTAATACATGTGGCGGAAGGCACCGGATTCTTCCAATCTCAAAGTCCGGACGGACTGCATCATTTTACGGTCAAGTTTGTTGATGATTTGATGCCCGTCGGACAACGTCATGACAATGAAATCGCGATTTTCCAGGGCTATGCCCGCCTCCATGTTGGCTCTGCCTTCTAAGCGCCTGGCGCGATGGCGATACATGCGATTGCCAATGACGTTGAATTGCGTGATGGTTGTGTCTTCAGACTTGATGGGATTGGGCAAACTCACTCCATCGCTGATGTCGTAAAACGTATAGCTGTTGGCCACGGAATACACATCGGCGTCTTTCATCGCAACTTTGTGGTTGTAATCGGTGAGCAATGTCTCGAAATCTTGCGCACCGGTCCGGATGTTCAAGGTGTGGAAGCTCACAAAACTGTTCGGTTTGACTCGTTCCACATACCGCATCGAACTGTAGCGATTGTAGTGTCTCTCCTGATCGTTGGCCTGCGACCAGGGGCGATAGTCGTCCAAATCAAACGTTGCGTGTTCAAAAGGAATATA
The DNA here is from genome assembly GCA_003552925.1 of Mollicutes bacterium. Lineage (GTDB taxonomy): Bacteria > Bacillota_I > Bacilli_A > Izemoplasmatales > Izemoplasmataceae > T1SED10-81. The sequence goes on from PUOX01000064.1 coordinate 104,735, forward strand.
GCGCGTTGTTGCCATCATGAGGTTTGTTCCGTTGTAAGAAATATCACTCACTAGCCCGTCCATGCGATACGTGTCCAAATGTTCAAAGTCCGCTTCTATATCGTATACTCTAACGACAGTTCGAAAATCTTCCTGCAAATAATCGGAATCGCTTGCACTTACCGGCAAGTTCTCTTTCACTTGGCCGACAACAACGAGCTTATTGTAATCCACAAAAAGGGCGCTTGGCCGAAAGGTTTCGTGCGAGTCAATTTCGTCGTAAAACGTCAATTTTTCCAAATGGGTGATTTCACCGGCGTCAACACGGGTTATGTGAACGTTGGTTTCATCGATGCTGAATATATAGTCGTTATAACGGGCGACCATATCGACTTTTTCATGAAGAGTCGGCGATTTTTGACGCAAATCTTTCAACACATCCACATCGTCTATACGATCGGGAACATCTTGAAAATGGTGAGAATAGAACCTTTGATTGAAATTCTCATACCGGGTGACAACATCTTCTTTTGACGTAATCTTGTTCAGATAGTCGTCAAACATTACAGATTCGCGCGGATAAAACAGCAACAACCCACCCAAAATCAAAAGCGGAAGCGCAACGACCGCCACACGTTTCGTGAAAAGCCTCCGAAAACTTACGCTTTCAATGCTTCGAGCGAATTTTTTCTTCAAATTCAGTTTTTGGTTGATCCTAGTTTCTTGTATCAACTGCTTCAGATGAAACACAAAGAAGACGAACAGCGCTAGGAAAAAACTGACTGTCATCAAGTTGTTGTAAATGAACTCGGCAAGTTGAATGAATACGTTCACAGTTTCACCCCCTTACAAATCCAGCGTCTGCTTGAATGTTTTATAATACCGCCTGTTTACCTCGACTTGGTCACCGTTTTTCATCACCAAGAGCAGCTTGGAGTTAAACGCGGGTTTGATGTATTCGATTTTGTTGATGTTGACTAAGGCGTACTTGCTTACACGAATGAAATACTTGTCTTGCAGCATTTCTTCAACTTCATAGAGCTTATGGCGAACCCGGAATTTTGCATCCCGCAAGATTGCGTATACTTCTTCTTGGTCCACGATGAAATAATGGATGCGACGCGATTCTATATTTTTCATTCCGCGGGGATTGTGCCCGGCGATGTA
>PUOX01000019.1 GCA_003552925.1 Mollicutes bacterium
GAGCAGCATCTGGCGGAAGACTCGGAGGCGGACCGCCCAGAGGTGGACCAGCTTCCTTACCCTTATGACCCTGGTGCATTATCTTTTTTATCTTCTTAGTGGTCCTGCTAAGCATCTCCCCAGCAGGCATCCCACCTTCAATACCGAGCTCAATTACCTCTTCCAAGGCATTGCCAATCATCTTATCCCAGTCATTCATCGTCCGATCAGGCATTGTTACAGCCTCCTTTCGTTACCACTTGGTCCAGCCACAATCTCTGCAAATCATGTTGCCATTTATAAAATCAACCCGATTACTACCACACTTTCTGCACACATCAACCTCTCCAATCGCAATAGTATTTTCTCAGATGATACGCAATCTCTTCATAGCGCCCTTTCAAATACTCATCCTCCTGCAGCTCCGGGTGGACATGGACATTAACATTGGGAACGCTGCCTTCGGAATCATAGGTAATCCACAAAACAGGGATCCCCTGCAGCACCTTCTTGGCCCTCCTGCGCGTAAAAGCTTCCAAGGCATCAATAATCTTACTCAGCACCTTTGAACCTCCTCACCTTTAAAGCAAGTCTTTCCCACAACTTGCAAGTCTCACTGTAATGATCAAGGCTCCTTTCACCCATTAAATAGCGGTTCCTGAGCTCCACTATCTTCCTCTGGTAATCAGGCCCGTATTCAGGATGGTTCCAGCAATATGTCTCCATCTCACTGATCCTCTCAAGCAGCTGTTCCAACCCTTGTCACCTCCTGTGTTCGCGAAAATGCATAACATCTATCACCGACACCCTGTCGTTTTCAGCATCGTAGTAGATGTTGACAGGGCGTAAATCCTTAGCCTCTACCCCCAAAGAGCGACACTTTTTAGCCAATCCGTTCAAGCGTGACTGAACACGCTTCCACTGGGCCTCATCGGCCAATTTGTCGCATCTAATCCCCTTTGCAGACTCCTGAACCAGGAACGGAGGCATCACTTCAACCGGCAACACTTCCTCAAATTCATCCGCCAAACGATTAATCTTAGCTGCCATCTCGTTGAGCTTCCTTCTAGAGCACAACCCCTTCTTCCGGGGTATTTTTAAGACAAAATCAGGGAAAATGAGGACCAAAAACGTCCCCCCGGCGTTGTCTATCTCGAAGCCAAGATCTAAGTTCATCGGCATTACCTCCAGTATTTGGAAGGAAATTTCCCTCTTTTGTCCATCTAATCAGTGGCGGAAAAGGGGTCTTAGGGGGGGGCGCGTCCCGGTCGGCACGCCATAGGGGGGGTCCGGTATCAGTCCGGACTGAGTCTTAGCACCCCACCCCTACTATGGCAAGATGTTTTATCATTAGCCACCAGTTATTCTAAAGAACCAGCCTCCGGGGGCTGTCCCTCCCTCCCGTATCTCTATAATAGTTAGTACCTACCAGGGGTATGGGTTATTATATAGGGGGTATATAATATACCCGGTCTTGTTGTCACCCACTGAAGTGATTAACCATTCCACTGGATATGCACTACCTGATAGCTGCTATAGGTCCCGGTTATTCTCTCATTACCAGCCGGTAAAGCAGCCATCAAAGGGCGAACCGGGGCGAACAGCAGTTCGTTAAAAAAATTTTTTGCCCGGTGGTTGCAGGCTTTCCGCTGCCGAACAAACGTTCAGGGCTTGACAGGTTCGCTGCTGCCGTGATATCGTTTTGGCTGCCGGTTCGACAGGTCGACGCCGGGCCGGCTTCCCGCTCTTTGACAACCGCATAGCGACTGGATACCCTGCCGGGTGCCGTACCGGTATTTTATTTACCCATTACTGTCGAGATATCGACAACTGGAGGGATATAATGCCTAGCTATCACTTTCGCAGAACTAGGCAAACGCTGGATCGCATGTATAACGACGTCGATCCGCGTCAGGCCTACGCGATGAAGCGAGCGATGGAAGAGCGCAACCGGCAGCTTATCGCCGAGGACCGAGAAATTCTGAAGCTTGGATTCTGTAAATACTGTTACAGAATACTGACCACTGAAGGCTACTGCTCGAGCAGCGAACACTGAGCACGGGCCGGTGCGGCAGCCGGGGGGGTATCCAGTATACCCTACTAATACCATATCTGGAGGTATCTTAGAATGACTATGACTAACGTGCAAAGGGATCAGGTGTTAATGGCGATGGCGCAGCAACTGGGCATGGAATTACCCGGCGCTGAAAAGGCCGCCGAAAAGCCCAAACAGGCCGCTAACAAAGGGCCTGAGCGCCAAACACCCGGCCAGCAGCCGCAGAAAAAGGCGCAGCAGCAGCAGGAAAAGGCCAGTCCGCAGGACAATGTCAGTATCAAGCGCCAAGGTGATAAGCTAATTATCACTATCGATGAAACCAAGGACTACGGCCCTACTAAGTCCGGTAAAAGCAACTATATCGCAAGCACACTGGGCTTTATTGATACTGGAATAGGCCGCCTGAACATCAACTATGTCAAGTAAGAGGATTTACCCGGTACTGGAATAAGGCCAGTATCGGGATAAGTCCTACTACCGGCAGGGTTCTAGCAAGCATGCGTTCGCATTACGTGCGCATTACGTCCGCATTGCATAGGCAATACGTGTGCATTGCGTGCGTATACAGGCCCACGTGTGCGCGCGCCCGGGGAAGGTCAGGTATTCTATCAGCTCAGCTTCTAACTAGACTGGGTTCGCCCGGGGGGTGGGGGTGAGGTCTGTCATCTCAGCTTCTACTCTTCTGGTCGTGGGATGTTAAACTCTATCTTAAACTGGCCCTCTTTGCCAAATATACCCACGTTCTGCTGGTGTGAGTCCTTATAGGAAGGGTCAAGCTTCTTCATCAGAAACATTAGCAGGAGATCAGAGTAGACCTTTCTTTCCCCCACTACCTCACCCTGGTAATAGACCGGCTCGTTAACACCTTCAGCGGCACGGCGGATAGCCTCTGCCTCTAACACGTCAATGGCACGCTCTTTACACTTCTTGAACACCTGAACGTAGACCGGATCCTTATCCAGCCAGTCATAATGTGTTCTCCTGTCCACCTTGGCCGCGTCAGCCGAGCGGGTTACGTTGCCCCCAGTTTCAAGAAGGGCGTTCAACAGGGCACGCTTTTTCGGGTGTGATATGTCGCGAATGTTATAGTCCTTCCCCTCTTCCCCTCCCCTCTGTTTTACCGGGGCTTGAGCGGCCTTATACTTAGCAACCTTTGTGCTCTCTGTGTCCCCTTCAACTAACTCACCTTGCAACACTTCATCAGGTTTTTCTTCAAGGTGATCAGGTTCGGCTGTATTCTGTTCTGGTTTAGCTGTATTCTGTTCTGATTTAGCTGTATTCTGCTCAGTTTCGTGTGCCATTGTTCTGTCTACCCTCCTATCGGTAAATCTCCTATCGGTAAAAGTAATAAACAAAGTTAACGCATAGCAGGTGTATTCTTATCGCAGTAAGTCCGTGCAGGTTAGCTGGGTAATATGTGACGCTTACTGGTAAAGCCCATGAGTGAGTATTCCATACTATCTTTGGGTTGTTCATTATCTATGCTCCTAACTGGAAATTATCAGGCTTATTTGGGCTTAC
>PUOX01000029.1 GCA_003552925.1 Mollicutes bacterium
AACAAAAAAGCTATCGCCAACGTCGCAAACGTTTTTTTCATAAAAATCAACTCCATAGATGACTTAGCAAGGCAACTGGCTGTCTCAGTGAGACCCTATAGTTTTCCGTCCCTGGATTGCTCCAGGTTTGGCTTTATCAAGCTATTTCACCCATGGGAGTCTGCGACTACCAAAGGCAATAGCTTATGATATTGTAATTATACACCAACAAAAAACAAATTGCAAATTTTTGACGCCGGCTGAAGTCCGCATAAAAAAGCCCCGCAACACGGGGCAAAAAATTATTTTTTGGATTTGTTGCGGCGATAGATTGCCTCTAAGCCTTTCAAGACGATGTATTCGTCGAATATGTAACCACTAGGCAACATACCCTCCAAATACTTGCTCGCGCCGCCGGTGATGATGACCGGAGCGTCCGTGTTTTTGTACGTATCACGAATGGCGTCGACCATGCCGTTGATTTGATGGACATGTCCGTAAAGGAAACCGGCGTTCAATGCGTCTACAGTGTTCGTTCCCAACACGCCGGGCGGTTTTTCAAACGCAAACTGCAACAGCTGCGACGTGCTTGAGACAAGCGCATCCTTGCTGGCGTCAAGTCCGATGTTGATGGAAACGCCCTTGATTTCCGCTCCTTGCATATAGGAAAAGGTTGTGGCGGTGCCCATGTCGACGATGATGGCGTCCTTGCCGTAACAATCAAGCGCGCCCGCCGCCGCGGAAACAAGGTCGGCGCCCACTTCTTGCGGGTAATCCGTCTTGATTTTCACGCCGGTTTTGACACCGGGCTCAACGAAAAGCGGCGTGATGCCGTAATACCGTTTCAAAAAGGTTTTGAACGCCACGTTGAGTTGTGGCACGACGCTGGCGATGATCACCGCTTCGACACCGTCAAAGAGATGTTTCAACAGCGCGTAATACTCATCGCTCGATTTCAAAGGGTCGGTCCGGTACCGGTACGTTTCTTCAAACCCGTTGTCGCCCTTGCCGATGACGATGTTCGAGTTGCCGATGTCAATGTAGAGGTTCATACAATCACCTATTCTTCCTCATGAAGACGGAACATGTCCGAAGCGCGCAGTCTCAACACAATCGGGGTGCCAAGCACAATAGCGCTGACAATCTCGATGGTGCCGTTGATGGGCATGACGGCGATAATGATGCCGATAAATTCGCCGATGAACTCGCGATAAAATCCCAAAAACAATACAACAAACGAAATGGTGACGACGGTGTGCACCAGCGTAGCCAGCAAAAACGTTATGGCCGTCGAAATGCGGACATCGCCGATCCAACGTTTCATACCGACATAGATGTACCAGGTCGCCAACCCGAAAATCAAACGGGGGGCGATGGCGACGACGGGGTTTTGGAAAATGACGTTGCCGGGGTCGGGGCGCATAAAGGCGATGATCATTGAAAAGAGCCCGAACGTCAGGCCTAGCCCCGCTCCGAATTTCCAGCCGCCATAAAGCGTACCGATGATGACGGGAATGTGCAGCGTCGTAAACGCGATGCCGCCATATTGGAAGAATCCCACATAGGGAATCAACGCCATGACGACGATGATGGCGATGAACATGGCCATCGTGGTCATTTCTTTGGTTCTTTTGTCTCTCATAATGCATTCTCCTTCATTTTAGGCCTCTATCGAGGTCCCGTATTTGGATGTATCTACACTCTCCCTTGTGCACTGGCGTGCTTTCGCTTTGCCGTGCCGGGAGGAAATGCCCAAAATCAGACGTTCGCTTTGATTTCTGAAAATGTCTTAGAATCAAGCGAACGAATCAAAGCCAAAAGCATTTCTTTGACCGCTTCATAGTCTTCTTTGTGAATCATCGACGTGGTCGAATGGATATAGCGGGCCGGCATGCCGATGGTCGCCACCACAACGCCGCTTCTTGAAAGTTGCGCGCGGGCCGCGTCGGTGCCGCCTTTGGATTGATAGTATTGAAACTTGATGTTGTGCTTCTCCGCTAAACGCTCAATATGCTCGCGCATGCCGCGATGCATGATGGTGTTGGGGTCGTAAAAACGCATCAAGAACCCTTTGCCCAAGTTTCCGCTAATCTCGTCGCCTTCAAACGAATCCTGGCAAGGCGAACAATCGACGGCTAGAAAAACGTCGGGGTTGACCGCGTGGGTTGCGGTCTTCGCGCCGCGCAGGCCCGCTTCCTCTTGCACGGTGCCGCCGGCGAACAGTGAACAGGGGAGGTCTTCGTTCTTGAGGGTTTCAAGAAGCTCGAGCGCCATGGCGCAACCGAAACGGTCGTCCCAGGCTTTCGAGATGATTTTCTTTTTGTCCTTGGTTTCAATGTATGTGTTTCGGGGCGCAATCATTTGTCCGACTTTCACGCCAAGTTTTTCGGCATGCTCTTTGGAATCGGCGCCGATGTCGAGGCGCAAATCCTCAAACTTGAGCGGTTTGTCTTCTTTTTGACCGCGGGTGAGATGCGGAGGCTTCGATGCGGTGACGCCGGGGATTTCGCCTTGGTCTTCGGTGTAGATGATCATGTGTTGCGAGAGAAAGACGTCGCCTTTCATGCCGCCGAGGGCTTGCATTTTGATCAATCCCTCTTTCGTGATGCCGGTGACCATCGCGCCGACTTCGTCCATGTGCCCCGCCATCATGACGCGAGGGCCGTCGCTTTTTGTGTTGATGCCGCCGAAGATGGAGCCTAGCTTGTCTTCGACAATCTCGTCGGTGTGTTTGGAGATTTCTTGTTTCATGTAGCGCTTCACTTCACGTTCAAAACTCGGGGGACCGGGGAGATTCACCAAGTCCTTATAAATCTTTTTCATCCTCATCCTCCTCAAACGATGCGGTTATTTTGTATATCGGTCCATGCTTTGAATGCTTTTCCTCAAACTCGGTCATGATGTTGCCTGGCGGGTCGTCGGCGTGAAGGTCCAAAGAGACGTATCGAAACACCATGCCCGCATGATTCATGCTCCTGAGCGTATACTCGAAGAAGGTTCGGTTGTCCGTCTTGAATTCAATCGTGCCATTGCTTGTCAACAGTCTTTTATATAAGGAAAGATAATTCGGATGCGTCAAGCGGCGTTTGGCATGGCGGACTTTCGGCCACGGGTCCGAGAAATTCAGATAGATCTTCGAAACGGAATTTGGGGCGAGAACGTTTTCAATGTGCCTTGCGTCCATTCTCAGCAACAACAAGTTCTCAAGAGGTTCTTCAATCGCCTTTTCAAGGGCGCGAACGATGACGCTGTCGAAACGTTCGATGGCGATATGGTTCTTTTCCGGCTGCCTTTGCGCCAGTGTATGGATGAACCGGCCTTTCCCGGCACCGATTTCCACTTCCAAAGGACGTTTCTTCTTGAAAGATTCTATCAGGTTGATTTTGGTTGTCTCGTCGACATCCTTAATCAACTCAGGATGTTTCGCAATCAGCTTTGGAGCGTAGCGCACATTTCTCAGTCTCATAAAACCACCAACGCCATTATAACAAACTTTTCAAACTTTGCGGCATGCATTTACGCTTTTTCCTTGGGGATGGT
>PUOX01000056.1 GCA_003552925.1 Mollicutes bacterium
ATCGCAGGCCTCACGTTCTTTTGTTCAACGGTGTTCAACGAAACCAAGCATACCCTCGGTCTTAGCATTGCGCTTCCTGTTGGGTTCCTGTTGGTCGACATGATCAAAGACGTGAACGACCGTCTGGAATTTTTGCGTTTTTTCACACCTTATTCCCTGTTCGCCCCTGAGAGGATTTTCCCCATTGAAGGGATATACTTCCTGTTCATCTTTCTGTTAGTTCTCTTCGGTGCAATATTGTTTGCGGCAGCAATTCGTATTTTTTCCCGCAAAAACCTCACCCTATAAAAAAACGCCCGAAGGCGTTTCTCATTCTTTCGAAGCGATGACGCAAAGCGTGTCGCTTTTTTTTGTGGCGGCACCCTTGGCGTCGGCGTAAGAAGACTCAACCGAAAACCCTGAAGCTTTGAGCTCTTCATCGATACGATTGCCATCATATGCTTGATGCCAGTTGTGGATGGCCTCAACCCCGCCGTCTTGTTCAATGAGGACGAAGCGTTCCAAATGTACATCGTCGTCGTAAGGGATGTAAGATTCCAAACAAAGATAGGAATCCTCCCGGAAAAAACCTCCGTCTTCTTGAAACCAACTATGCGATTCCTCGCGATTGGCAAAAGCTTCGGGCGTAAAGACATCAAACATGAAACGGCCATCTTTTCGAAGGGCTTGATGCACGATTTTTAGCAAACGTTTCCGTTTGTCGGGAGGCAAAACGGCGAAATCGCAGTACATTATCAGCACCAAATCGTACTTGTTCGTCTCTTGCAAAGCAAGGTAGTCCTGGCAAACGAAGTCGATGTCCGAAAAATGTTCTTTCGCATAGCGGATAGAGCGCTTTGAGACATCCAGACCTTTGACTTTATAGCCTCTATCTCGCAAGCGTTTCGCATACAACCCCGGCCCGCAGCCAAGGTCCAAGACGTCCTCGTAGTATTCGGGAGGCAAGCGACGGGCGATGAAATCCGCCGAAGCATCCATGAAAGCATCGGTTCGGGACGCCGCGTCAACATCGGGAGCAAGATGCGCTTCTAGCATGCCTTTGCTGATGTGTTCATCGTCCCAAAATGCAGTGGTGTGCGGCGCAAACGGCTTGGGTTTTTGCAGCAGGTCAAAGAGTTTTTTCACTATGTTTCCTCCTCATTTTCAACGCATAGCGGTGAACGTCTCGATAGGTTGTGGTCTCCATGGCATACCCCAATGATTCCGCCAGCGTTTCTGAACGTTTCAAAACCATGACACAAAGTTCGTGAAGCGATTGCCACATCGCGTTTTCACTATGGTTCTTTTGCGCTTTTAGCATAGTTTGCAAATCATCATCGTTGAGCGCTCCCGAGGCATGCCTCATCGCGCTTCCGGGGTTGAATGACGGTTTTTTCAACGTCACTTCCCAACAAAGCAAGTCAAGCGCAATGTCGCGGAGCAACCGCAAATGGCGTTCGGCATAGAACCATTCTCGCCTTATCAAACCCTTCACCACATAAGGAACCAGCCACCAAAACGTATTGAGTGCGCTTTGAAACATTTTTTCGGAAGGGATTGTCATCCTGAAATCCGTCGTTCCGCTATAGGATGCGCGGCTTAAGCGATTATCCTTGTCAGTGACCACCAAACTCTTGGGTTCACCTTCCAAATGCTTTTCCAACACCGCAAGCGGACGAAAGGCAAAATCGATACGGTGTCCGTCTTGATAAAGCGACTGCACCATAAAGACATCCGAACTATCATCGGGAAGATATAGCATATCGTTGGAAGTGTGGACAATCAATGTTTCTCCAAAGATGCCCATATCCGGCAAATCGTGTAAAAAAGAAGAAAAATCGTCGACGAAACACGCCAAGTCGAAATCGGAAAACGCATCCGTCCGGCGCTGCTTGTCCGCCCTTGAGCCGTTAAGGAGAGCAAGGCGGATTCTTTTATCGGAATCCACAAACGTACGAATTCTTCGCATCATATCTTCCGCTGAACGCATGGAGTTCATTTCCTCCTCACAATGAGAACGCCTGCGCAAAAGGAAATCGGCACAAACAGACTCTTCGGAAAGTCTTTTTGAAGCGTTTCATACACCCAGTAGTGTTCGTCTTCATCCCAGTATCCCCTTTGGTTGCGGCGAACTCGCTCGTGTTCGTCGAATGTTTCGAAGGCCACATCTCCAATCAACAAGACGCCGTCGTTTGCGAGCTGGTTTTGAAGGGTCTTGATTGCGTGGACCTTTTCCTGGTAATGAAGGTGATGAAGCGCGTAGGTGCTAATAATGAGATCGTAAGAAGTTTCTTGAAACGCAGGCGGCAGCCCTTCTCGCATGTCCTGAACCTCAAGTCTCGCCTCGGGCATGCGTTGCTTCGAAACGTCCAGCATCTTTTGGGAAAAATCCATCCCGTCGACAGCCGCTCCGGCGTCATAGAATTGCTTGGCCAAGACGCCCGTTCCGATGCCGACGTCTAATACTCTTTTGGGCATGCGTTTGAGACCTGTTTGATAGATGGTGAAAAGCACATCGCGATAACCGGCAAAAGGAAATTCTCCGGCCTCATCGCTGTCAAACACGTCTTGTTCGTATGTTTTCACCCATTCGTCAAATCCTTTTTTTGAAAGCATAGTCCACCTCGTTTTGGATATCGTTAACGGCCCGCTCGATGAAAAACCATCGCGCATTCAGCGATGGCGGAGCTCTAAGTCAAGCAAGGCTCTTTTCAACTCTATACCGCACCCAAAGCCCCCGATTCCGCCGCTAGCCACTACTCGGTGGCACGGCACCACAAGCATCAAGGGGTTTTTGTTCAAGGCGTTACCTACCGCCCTTGCGGCGTTCGGTCGGCCAATTGCGTTGGCCACCCACCCATAACTCCTTGTCTCTCCATAAGGAATCGACATCGCCGCCTCGTAAACAAGCCTCTCAAACGCAGTTCCTTGAAGTTTGTAGGGAAACTCGAAGACTTTGCGGCAACCACGTAGATATTGACGAAGTTCCTTCGCGACCCATTCCGGCATTTTTCTCGAGGCGCCGTCTTGATAGGAAACTCTTGCGACCACATCGTTTTCGACGTCAACGTTCAGCTTATCAACCAGCGATTCTATCGGTTGCGGTGACGATTGTGCGTTTGTCATTTTGTTTGGCTCCTCAATACTTGTTCGACGAACACATCCACCAAATGCGGATCGAAATTCGTTCCCTTGCAACGTTGCAACTCGGCTATGGCTTCATCTTGATCTACCGTATCCCTGTAAAAGCGAAACGAGGTCATGGCGTCGTAAGCGTCGCAAATGCGCAAAATGCGGGAGATTTTTGGGATTTGTTCTGCCTTTTCCCCTTTGGGATAGCCGCTTCCGTCGTAGTTTTCATGATGCGACAAGATGTATTCGGAAATCTCCGCCAACTTCGGCATAGTGCTCA
>PUOX01000065.1 GCA_003552925.1 Mollicutes bacterium
AAATGCAAAAGCTACAGATGGAGAGGGAGCGGCAATTGCAGGAAAGACAGGAAGGGCATGAACAAGATCATACTCACCCCCTGCTGAGTATTTCCAATGCTACCCAACCAGGTCAATTGCCAGTTTATCCTGACCATGTTAAAGGGGGCGAATGGATCAAATATTGGGAAAATACTATTAATGACGATGCCCTGGGACTTGTTGATCCGGGAGTGTGGATGGCAGCAATCCGTTGGATGCCAGATGAGATAGAGGATTATGAGGGATATGGCATTTCAAAGATCAATATCTTTATTAATGATGCGCCAAATGCTGCTACTGCCATGATTTGGCAGGGAGATATTGATAATCCTGAGTTGGTTGCCAGCCAGGATATGGAGCTGGCCGAAGAAGACTGGGTTCTGGTGGAACTAGATGACCCATATCAAATTGATGTAAGCCAGGAGTTATGGATTGGCTGGGAGATTGATGATATGGGACCTGATAATTTCCCTGCAGCCTTCGAACAAGTTATGGCCTTTGACGGTATGGCTAACCTGTTAAGTATTGATGGTATCGAATGGGATATTGCATCAGATTTTGGTTTCCAAATCGTGTGGAATATCGAAGCCTACGTGGAGCCTTTGGCAGAAGATGATGCTCCTGCTGCAGTTACAGATTTTGAAGTAATGCCCGGTGCGCTTGGCGAACTGGAGGCAGAGCTCAGCTGGACAAATCCTGAAGAAACCGTAGGCGGCGATCCGCTTACGGAGCTGGATGCTGTCCTCGTATACCGTGACGGCAACCTGATCCACACCATCGACGATCCCACCATAGGCGGATCAGAAACCTTCATGGATACTGACCTCACGGAATCCGGCGTATATGGTTATGCCATCGCAGGTGAGAATGCCGAAGGCGAAGGCATGTCAGCTACTGCTGCTCTGTTCGTGGGTGAAGACGTGCCCGGAGCTCCCGAAGACGTGCACCTGAGTGCTGATGGCAATAACGGACTGCTGACCTGGGATCCTCCCACTGAAGGTATGAATGACGGGTATTTCGATGACAGCAACCTGACGTACACCATCGTTCGATTTCCGGATGAAGTGGAAGTTGCCTCCGATATTGCAGAGGAGACCTTCACGGATACAACCGTTCCTGGCATCGGCAATTACTATTATACGGTGACCGCATCCAACGACATGGGTGAAGGCGGTACGGCAGAATCCAATGCCACGTTGCTTGGCGCAGAAGGTATCCTGCTCTATGAAACCTTCGACTATGAAGTAGGTGAACTGCCTCCGGGCTGGGAAGTGGTTGGAGACTTTGCACCCAACTGGGGTGTCTGGAATACCAGCAATGCCGGTGGTGAAGCGCCGGAAATGAGGTTTAACTTTTCACCCTCAGCAATTGGCTCAGGACGCCTGGTTACAGCGCCCATCGATGTGGAGGGATATGAAGAACTGCGCTTTAAGTTCAAACAGTATCTTAACGACTTTTCTGACTTTGACGGGGAAGTGGCTGCCATCGATATTAGTTTTGACGACGGCGACACCTGGGATGATATCTGGGAAATTGAGATTGAGGCTGATGTGCCTGCCGGTGAATATGAACTGTATTTCAACGTACCCCCGGGAGAAACCACCATGCACATGGCTTTCCGCTTCGAGGGCGATAGCTGGAATATTAATCAATGGTATCTCGATGACCTGATCCTTGAGCCAGTGGTGGAAAATGACCTGGCAGGCGTTTCCGTGACGGGTAATACCATACCCTCAGAAGGCGTTGAATCCATCTATACGGTCACTGTACAAAATGCCGGCACAGAAACCCAGGATGACTATACCGTAAGGCTGATGCAGGAAGGTGATGTGGAGCTTGCCTCCGTTGCTGGCGAACCCATTGAATTTGCTGAGACACAAACCTACGAGCTAGCATGGACACCGGAATTAGGTGAAACAGGACCGACCTACCTATATGGCTATGTTGACTTTGCTGATGATGAAGTGCCCGGCAACAACCAGACTCCACCACTAAACGTAACCGTACAGTCCGGTGATATCGTGGCGGTGACCATTGGTGATGGCGATAATATGCAAGGGCTTCCATATAACTTTTTCTGGCATTACAGCATCTCGCAGACATTATACTATCCCGATGAAATTGGTCTTGGCGGGGGTGTAATCACAGGCATCCAGTATTATAATGATTTTGCCAGCACCCACGATAACAAAGATATTCAGATATGGCTTGGAGAAACCGACGCTGACGACCTCGCCGATGGTTGGGAGGATCCGGAAAACCTTCAGCTCGTATTTGACGGAAGCGTGGATTTCCCATCAGGAGAAAATGAAATCTATATCAACTTTGATGATATTTACGTGTATGGCGGAGGCAATCTTGTGGTTTACTCCTATAAGATGGACGACCAGTGGGAAAGCGGCAATAACTTCTTCAATACGGATGCAGAGGGAGCACAACGTTCGCGTCGTGCCCAGCGGGATAATAACCCATTTGACCCTGTAGCTCCTGATGCCGATGGTATCATTGTGGATTATTTCCCCAACATTACCATGTTCTTCTCTACTGCCGGTCTGGGTGCCCTTGAAGGTACAGTGACCGAAAATGGTGATCCACTGGAAGGAGTGCACGTACACGTTATGGAAACCAGCTCCACGACAGAGACCAATGAAGATGGTGAATTTGAATTCCCACACCTCCTGCCCGGCACCTATGATATCCACTTTAGTAAATTTGGATATGATGACTCTGTTGTAGAGGATGTGGTCATTGAAGAAGACGAAACCACAACCATTTCGGCGAGCATGGAAGCATTTCCAATAGTGACCGTGAGCGGTTTCGTTGCCGGCAGCGACTTCCCGGACGTGGGACTTGAAGGGGCTACTGTTGAACTGATGGGCTATGATGACTACGAAGTGCATACAGACGCAGACGGTGAATTTGAAATCACTGGTGTTTATGCAAACAACGACTATGACATCCACGTATCCTATGAAGGATATGAGCCTTATTCAGATGAGGTAACGGTAGGCGATACCGATGTGGAGCTTGCTGACATCATCCTCACGGAAATTGCGTATCCCGTATCCAACGTGGTTGCTCTAGAAGTTGTCGATGGCGCCATGATCACCTGGGACGAGCCTGCTCCTACCACTGAGTTCCGTTATGACGATGGCGAGGTGGATGCGCAGCTTGGTTTTCAGGGTGACTGGAACAGCGTGATGGGTGCCGCCCATTTCCGCAGCGCACAACTTCACGAATTGACCTGGATGCTTACCGAAGAAGGTGGCCCGCACGCGACCGTGAAGGTTTGGGTGCTTGGTCTGGACGCCGACGGCATGCCCGACAGGGACAACATCCTGTATGAAGCTGAGGATATTCCAAACGTCGA
>PUOX01000028.1 GCA_003552925.1 Mollicutes bacterium
GCGGTTGTCGCCCATGAGGAAATACTCGTCTTCCTCCAACTCGAATGTGCATGTGTGGTTGTTCGAACAATACGTCAAGGCGTTGCCCAAGTAAGGCTCGTGCAATTCGACGCCGTCAATGTAGACGGACCCGTCCTCTATGCTCAGCGTCTCTCCGGGCAAGCCGATGATGCGTTTGATCATGAAGTCGTCGATTTCCTCATGGTTCTTAGTGCTGACGACTACCAAATCATAACGCTCATAATCGACAAAGGCATGGCGAAGCACGATGTTGTCGCCGTCGTTGAGCGTAGGCTCCATGCTGTGGCCCGAAATGGAAGCGAACGAAAAGAAAAACGCGTTGGCGACCATATAAAACGCGACCAAATGAACGGCAAAACTCACCAAGTCGAAGCGGACGACTAGTTTTTCCACCCGCGAGGGCGAAAGACTCGCCAATGAGGAGCGAATCTGTATCATCCGATACGCCAAATAGAGCATGTAAAGCGCCGCAAGCGTGAGGATGTAATAGATGATGGCGACGTCGAAAACGCCAAAGGGAACACCGCGTATAAACGTCGACGGTTCGTTGTAAAAGGTGTTGAAGGGCAAATTTCTATCGTAGAGGAAAGGCAACGTCAAAATAATCACAAAGCCGAGGAGCACAAAAATCATCTTGCGCCTCAGCTTTGCCAAATAACGCCTATTAAGCCATTCGCGTTGCCGGCTTTCCTTATCTTGGGCAAAATAGTCATCCAATGTCGAATCGTCGCGCATAGGTATCACCTAAAGGTTTTTCAGAATGCTTTCCAGCTCATCGGAGGTTACGAGCACTTCCCGGGCTTTCGAACCGAGGTTCCCGGAAACGATGTTGGCCGCTTCAAGCGACTCGACAATGCTTTGGGCACGGTTGAAACCGATGCTGAAAGTTTTGGAGATTTTGTTGATGGAGGCTTCTTGACGGTCCACGACAAACCTGGCCACTTCGGCAAGAAGTTCGTCTTGTTCAAAAGACTTCGTGGCGTTTCGCACTAAAGCGTCTTGGGTGAAAACATATTCGGCGGTCGCTTGGTTGCGAATGAAATCGGTAACCGTTTCGATGTCATCATCGGCGATGAAGGCGCCTTGCAAACGGATTTTGCTTTGCCCGGCCGCCATATAGAGCATATCCCCGTTTCCTAACAATGTCTCCGCGCCAGGAGCGTCGATGATGGTCTGCGAATCGACATGGCTCGAGACCGCAAAAGCGATACGGGTGGGGATGTTGGACTTGATGGTGCCTTTGACAACGTCCGTTGACGGCCTTTGGGTGGCCACAAGCAAGTGGATGCCGCAGGCACGGGCCTTTTGCGTGATGCGCATGATGGCTTCTTCTACGTGTTGTGAAGCGATCATCATCAAATCGGCCAGCTCGTCGACGACGATGACGATATAAGGCAGCTCTTCGCTTTCGTCTTGGACTTTTTTGTTGTAACCGTCGATGTCACGGACACGGAGTTCGTTGAAGGCGTTGAAACGGCGCTCCATTTCCTCGACAACCCATTTTAGCGCGGCGGTTGCCGCTTTGGCGTCAGTGATGACGGGTGTGATGAGATGGGGGATGTCGTTGTAGACGGAGAGTTCGACCATCTTCGGGTCGATGAGCATCAGTTTCAAATCACTGGGTTTGTATTTCAATAGGAGGCTCATGAGAATCGTGTTGATGCAGACGCTTTTCCCGCTGCCGGTCTGTCCAGCGATTAACCCGTGCGGCATGGATTTGATGGGGGCGTAAATCGGATTGCCGTCGATGTCGAGGCCTAACGCGACGGTCAGCGGCATGGCCGCGTTTTTGAACATAGAGCGATTGACCACGTTCAAAAAGTGCACCGTGGCGGGTTCTTCGTTCGGCACTTCGATGCCGACGATTTTTTTGCCGGGAATCGGAGCTTCGATGCGAATTTGTTTGGCGCCGAGTTTCATCTTGATATTGTCGGATATGTTGGTGATTTTGTTCAACTTGACGCCCTTTTCCACCGCGATTTCAAACCTGGTGACGGTCGGTCCTTGAATGTGTTTGTACACACGGGCCCCTATGTTGAACTCTTCAAACGTTTCGTTCAGCACGTTGGTCTGTTTTTCAATCGATTCGCTTAGATCCGGTGCGTCTTCTAAAGATTCGTTCAATAGGTCGATGGGCGGAATTTGATAGTTATCGTAAGTCTTTTTACCGGTCTTGATGGTTTGGGCGGTGCGGTCTTCGACCTCTTCGAAGCTGGGGTCTAAACGGGTGTCTCTCATATTTTGAGCTTCTTCGGTTACGGAAGGTTCGGGCGCGGTCTCTTGGGGCTCTTGTTCGCGCGTGGTATCTTGAACGTCTGTTTTTCGAGAAGCGTCGTGCGTTTCGGTGTTTGAATGCTCCTCGGGAGTACTCGCGGGTTCATCGGCGCTCTTTGAACCCGAAGAATCGGAGAAAAACTCGTTCACGCGTTTTTGATTGTCCTGTTCTTTCGGACTTTCCTGGGGAGAGGGCGACGTCTCTTGCGGTCTCTTTGGTTCGCTTTGCGTTTGGTGTTCTTCGTCCTTGTCGATGATGTTCGCGCGCATGTTGGCGTGGTCTTCTTTGGTTTTGCGTTTTTCGGGATTCATCACTTCGTCAAGATTTTTTCCACGGACGAGGTCGAATTCGGGATACGCCGTGCCGTATTTGCGGATGCGCTCTTCTTTGCTCAAACGGGGTTTCGTGCGGAACGGGTCGAGTTTGTCCATATCACGTTTTCGGCTTGTTTTGATAGGGATGACTACCTCGTCTTTAACGTTCTCGCCGAAAATAGGCGACACAAAACGGTTTTTGCGGTACTTGTGCTCCTCGGCCTTGGGCTTTTCTAGGATTTCGTAGACCTGGAAGGGTTTTTCATCCGGCGTTCGCTCATAAGGCGGAATCAGTTTTTTTCTTCGTTTGAAAAACATCGCACATCCCCTTTCTCAAAAGCTTTTCTTAAAAAACTCTGCACGTCCATGAAGGATTTGTGAGTGCCGTCGTTATAAGAAGCGACAAGCTTCCCGTCGCAAAACACGAACAAGCTGGGTACGCCTCGGACGTCAAACGCTTCGCAAAGCGGCGAACGGCTTCGTGAAACCTCGTAGAAGCCTGCGTTTGGAAACAGCTCCCGCAAAGGTTTCACATAACGGTCGAAAGCGTCACAAGACGGGCAAATCTCGCTCTTGAACACCACCACGGCAAAACCGGAGGCGGTGGCTTTTTCAAGTTCCTCAGTCGTCTGAATCTTCTTCATCGTCCACACCCTCTTCAAGCGTTCGAAGTTCTTTGTCGACAATGTCGAACTCGATGTCTTTGTCAAAGAGTTTCTTCGAATAGACTTTGCTGGTCTCTTCGCCGACGA
>PUOX01000055.1 GCA_003552925.1 Mollicutes bacterium
CGAGCAGCACCCGGTCGCTCGCGTCCATCACCACCTCCCCGGTCCGTCCACCGCACGCCGCGGCCGCGCCGGCGCCCGCGAAGGGCCGCTCTTCCGCGCCCGGTCGCCCGTCTCGCGCGCCCAGCGTAGGAGGCGGCCCGCCTGCGCAGGGACGAGACGGGTGCAACCAGCGATCCCTCGCCGTCGGCCCAAGCCCCGTCCGCACCGCTCGACGGAGCCCTCGCCCGGCCGGGGTCCCATCCCTCCACGTAACGTCCGGGCGCGGGGGTCTGGTGTCCCCGCGACGACCGCCGACTCCGGCGCGGACACGAGTTTCACCGTAAGGCCAACACCCGGACACCCCGCCGGACAAGAACGACGACCTTCGCCCGACCCCCGCCGCGTCTACGGGACACGCAGCTGCGTCGCTACGAGCCAACCATGTGTGCCGCGCTACGCCCAGCCGCTGCGCTCTCGAGGATTGGCCATTCTTACCCCACCTGGTGCACAGACTCAGACGCAGAACAGAGGCAATCCACTCCACCCTCCGCAAGATCCCGGGCGTTTCAGTCCCGGGCGAACCGTGTCGATACATGATGCATGAAGACTTGGTCCACCGACGATCGTCCATCAGCAGCACCGGCAGGCTCGGAGTTGTCCAGGGGCGGTGCTGGCTTGGGTCGTGGCGTCGGAGTCTTTGTCTCGATGGCCGTCATGTGTGCGGCCGGGTTGCTCGGGCTGGCGGTGTGGGTCGGAGATCCGCAGGCTGCCGGCACGCCGCAGGACCCTGTCTTGCTCGGCACCTGGAACATGCTGTATGACACCGCCGCCCCGTCGTTGTGGCTCATGGTCACGGCGTTCGGTCTTGCGGCGGTCGCGGCGATCGGCATCGCTGCGGCCGAGCGCGTCGTCACCGACCGGGCCCGGCGTTCGACTGACAGCGCTCTTCGTCCCCTCGCTCCCCGGACGATCATGGCCGGCAATCGAGGCGAGTACGCCGGAGCGGTCACCATCACGGTGCTCGTGCCGGCCCACAACGAGCAAGCCTTGATCGGCGCGACCCTCGTGTCACTGTTCGACCAGAGCCGGCCACCCGAGCGGGTCGTCGTGGTCGCCGACAACTGCACCGACGACACGGTCCGGATCGCCCAGCGACATGGCGCCGAGGTGGTCGAGACGATCGACAACACCGAGAAGAAGGCCGGAGCGCTCAACCAGGTGCTGACCGAGCTGCTCGACGAGTTCGGCGACAACGACTGCGTCATGGTCGTGGACGCCGACACGGTGCTCGACCTGGGGTTCCTCGCCGCCGCGGTCCAGCGCCTCACTGATGACCGGGCGATCATGAGCATCGGTGGCCTCTTCTACGGCGACGACACCGGCGGGCTCCTCGCCCAGTTTCAGCGAAACGAGTACGTGCGCTACAGTCGAGAACTCGAGCGTCGCCGTGGTCGGGTGTACGTGCTCACCGGCACCGCCTCGATCTTCCGGTCCGCCGCCCTGCGTGAGGTCGCCGACTCGCGCGGCTCACTTCTGCCCGGCATGCGCGGTGACGTCTACGACACCGCCGCGCTCACCGAGGACAACGAACTGACCCTCGCCCTCAAAAGCCTTGGGGCGCTCATGTTCAGCCCTCGCGAGTGCCGAGTGGTCACAGAGCTCATGCCCAAGTGGAGCCACTTGTGGAACCAGCGGCTGCGGTGGCAGCGCGGCGCGTTGGAGAACCTTGGGACCTACGGGTTCAAGCCCGCCTTGGTGCGCTACTGGGCGCAACAACTCGGCATCGGCTACAGCGTCATCGCACTCAGCTCCTTCTGGCTGCTCCTTGGCGTCACGCTGGTGGCGACCCCCCACTGGGTCTGGTACCCGTTCTGGCTCGGTATCGGTGGGATCTTCGTGGTCGACCGGGTCATCAGCGTGTGGCAAGGGGGTTGGCGGGCCCGCATCCTCGCCGTGCTGCTGTTCCCGGAGCTGGTGTATGACCTCTTCCTCGACGTCGTCTACGTCAAGGGCTTGCTCGACATCACCTTCGCCCACCAAGCGGAGTGGGGACACGTCCCCCACGAACCCGACGTCCCCGCCCGGGCCGACGTAGCAGCAACGGAGGTGGCAGCATGAACGTCTTCCCGGCTCTCGTCCTCGCCACGGTGCTGCCCGAGTCGATCCTCGGAACCCCCTGGTTCGCGGTGCTGTCCACCTTCGTGGCGATCAACACGATCCTCTACGTGTCGATGTCGATCTTCAAAATCCTGCCAAAGCCGTACCTCAGCGATGTCGTGCGGCACCACGGTCGGCGCGCCGAGACCCGGTCGATCTACCCGAATGGCCACAGCCCCCCTGACGAGAGTCAACGGCGAGGGGGAATGGCGGTTCACGGAGAGAGAGGCTGAGGTGAAACTCCTTGTGGTCGGCCGCTTTGGGAAGGTGTGTCGGTTTCGCCTTGACTCCCCGACTGACTCGGCGACCAACAATCGTCCGTCGGATCGCAGCCCCACACCCCTTCGCTGCGGGGAATTCCCCCAGCCGATGCCACCATCAACCAGGACTCGACTGCCTGCGAGATGGAGCACCTAGAATGACGCTATCTTGAGTGTCGCACCTTTAGGATATGGCCAGTACGGCAGGCGCGCGATTTCACAATTTGTGTCCCTGCATCAATAGACTTACTCGGCTATGCAATCATTCTTATCGAATGTTCTTGTTTGCTGGCAAAGGGGCCGTGACACGCTGTCGCCGTCGCGTCACCGGGACAGTCCGGAACGGCCTGCGGGTGCGCAGCAGGCGGGGTGGTCTGGAGGCAGATGACGGGGCCGCCCGCCGCGGGCCAACGTCCTAGCCAGTTCCGGTGGGCTCGGTCGTTGCTTGGGACCGGACACGGCGCCGTTGACGGCTCCGCGATATCGGGGCGCTCCGATCTGGTCCGCCCGATGGGGATTCGGTCGCCGGACGCGAGGAGGCCTGCCCAGCCGACTCGAGCGTCCGTCCGCACCCGCCGTCCGTGAGGACCGACGTCCACATCGTCACCCCCGACGACCGTGGTGGACGACGGCGTGCGTGCCCGTCGACCGACACGATCACGACGGCCGCGGCATCACCCCAAGGTTGCCCGGTCGGATTGGCTGCCGGCAGGTGTCCCCCGGCTGCGCCGAGCCCAGCTGCGAGGGGCGCGGCAATCCTCCCCGCACCGAACGCGCGACCGTCCGAACGCCGGCGGCGCAACCTTCACATCGACGACGTTCGGCGCTTGAGAAGTCGGCGCGTCGGCGCCCAGCGATGGGCAAGTCGGCGCGCCGGCGCCGCGCGCGCCGCTCGCTGGAGCCTTCACCCGCCCCGGCGGCCGAACGCTTCAGCGGACGCTGCGACCCCCACAGCGCCA
>PUOX01000034.1 GCA_003552925.1 Mollicutes bacterium
ATCACACCGCCGAGGGCTTCACCGCCGCTGCCGCTGATCGCCCCTGCCGCAACGTCGCCGATGCCCTGATCAGCCTGAACCAGGCCGTCGATATCACCGGTGACGGCCACGTCGCCGATACTTCCGGTAACCGACACTATGCTGCCGTCGGACGTTACATCGCCGCCAACGTAAACATCTCCAATATCGTCGTCTTCAATAATGATCGCTCGTTCGAGGCTTCCTTCGATTCTGATGGACTCCGAGAGCGTGCCGATCCGGTCGGCCACGATCGCGTCCCCGTCCAGAACGCTGCCGCCGACGAACAGCCCGCCGGTCCAGTCGGTATCGGCGAAGGTGATTGCTCCGTCCACGGTGATATCATCACCGACGCCGATGCTGCCGACGCTGCCGGCGTCGGATAGGTCGAGGGTCGCGTCAAGGTCTTGTCCGATATAAATGGAATAATCTTCGCCGACACCCTGTGAAAGGACGCCGATTCCGTCAGCACTGATGGTCAATTCATCGTCGACGCTGCCGCCGATGAACAGTCCGCCGTTCCAGTCAAAATTCTCCAAGTCGATTTCTACTTCGTCGCTGACGCTGCCGGCGATACCGACATCGCCGATTTTTTTCACGTCGGGAAGCGTAAGGCCGGCCTCGAGGTCGCCGTCTATGTAGAGCGAGTATCCTGCGCCCGGAGCTGTAGAGAGTTCGAGGATTTCGTTGGCTGTGATACCGGCGCCGGGATCGAGAACGCCGCCGATATAGAGTCCGCCGATGGTTCCGGTCTCTGCATCGGCACTGATTTCGGCGTCGGCGGTTATGTCGCCGTCGACTCTGACTTCACCGACACTGTCATCGGCCTGGATAAGACCGCTGAGGTCGCCGGTGGTCACGGTGACATCGCCGATACTGCCGTCCAGCGCAATAATGCCGCCGAGGTCTTCACCGCCTGTGCCGCTGATGGATGCCGCCGTCACGTTACCGATCCCTCCACCCGCCTGGAGGATTCCGGCGATATCCTCGACGACGTTCACATTGCCTATATCATTATCCGAGAGTATGCTTCCGTCCGCCGTGATATTTTGTCCGACATAGACGTTTCCGACTGCTTCGTTGATCACGATATCACCGGCGAGGTCTTGACTGATATAGATAGAGTTCCCGGCCCCCGGCGAGGTCGTGAGTTTCCCAACATTTTCCGCAACGATGGCTACTTCATCGGCGACACCGTCGCCGACGAACAGTCCGCCGTTCCAGTTATCGACGTCAGTGAAATCAATGCCGCCGCCGATGATCCCGCCGTCGACACGGACATCACGAATTACGTTCACGTTAGAAAAGGTCAGATCGAAGTCCAGGTCGCCGTCGATGAACAGCGAATAACCCGCGCCCGGCGTATTGAGGGGGAGCCTGTCGAGACGATCGGCTGTGATGCCGGCATTGGCGTCGATAGCGCCGTCGCCGAGGTATAATCCATGGATGGTTCCGGTAGTGGGGTGTGCCTGAATTTCGGCGTCACCGGTTATATCGCCGCCAATCACCCTGACGGCCCCGATACTGCCTTCGGTCGCGTGTAGCTGACCGGCCATGTCGTCATGAATTTCGACACTTCCTATGCTGTCGGATTCCGATATGACCGCACCGTCGGCAGTGATGCCGTCGCCGACATAAACATCATCTATCCGGCCGTCGACTTGAATCACACGTTCCAGGCTTCCGCCTATATATAAGGAGTACCCTGCATAGTCGCCCGGATCACCGGGTGCCCAGTCCGGTTCGTCGGACAGCGTACCGATCTGGTCGCTCCCGATCGGGTCACCGCTTTCAATACTGCCGCCGACGTAGAGTCCGCCGGACCACTCGGAGTGGGAAAAATTGATCTCACCCTCTTCGGTGATATTAACCTGTATCCAGATATCACCGATATTGGAATCATTGACCGAAATGGTTCCGTCGAGGTCGGCACCGACCTCTATATTGCCGTCGATGCTGTCGATATCGGTGAGGGTCAGCTCGCCGGCGAGGTTGCCTTCGATCCGGATATCTTCTTCGATGGTTCCGATACTATCCAGTTCGAGCGTTCCGTCGAGATGTTGGTCATTAGATGCACCGTCTTCGATCCGGACACCCTCGAGGTTATTAAAATTACTGACACGAATACTGTGAGCGGAATGCAGTCCTTCTTCGGCGGTGACAGTCCCGATATCGCCGACAGGATTACCGTCGCCGTCATCGCTCTCTACGTCGAGCGACTGGCTGGATTCGGTGAGGCTGATCGCGCCGAGGCTGCCGGCGGCGGAAACAGAATCATCCATTCCGTTTTCATGGACTTGATCCGGTGATAATTTAATGTCCTCAGCCAACCAGCTATCCCAAGATAGAGTTCCCTCCGGTGCGTCATCGACGTCGACTGCCACATCCACATGTCTAAAAAACACATTTGTCTCATCTTCGACGGATATATCGGCGAGTGTACCGGCGTGGGAACCCACATTAGTAAAGACAAAAAGGTCACCACCGCCGCGCGCGCTGATAGCGGTCGGTGCTGATCGTCCGTCATCGTCAGCCTGAATATCCAACTCGGCACCCGGTGTACTATCTTGATGGACCCCGAAAAAGAGGTCGTTCTCGTGAGGCTGTTCGTCACCCTGTAGATCGAAGTAGGTCCACTCTCCGATTCCTAAGGTAACATCCAGCAGTATCCGTTCTTCAAGTGTTTCGAGGTTGAGTTGCAGTTTACTTTTCTGCGATAGGTTTTTTGGCATGGTTTTCTTATCCCTTATCTATAGTAAGAAAATGCAGGAAATCGGGGATGAATATTTGGAATGATGCGTGCTCGTCCGACGCTGTAGCTAATAGCAAATATCCAAATCTTCTCATTTCACTTTTGAATTTGAAATTTTATTTTTTTTTAACGTTAACCTGTGACGTATGTGACAAAACCGGTCACCTTGTACCGGCCGTAAGACTAACTTCCAAAACGCCTCTTCAGCCAATTAACTAATTGAAAAGAAAGAACTTAGAACGCTGTTAAGAAACGGCTGAGACGGCCCTGTAATGTGACTTGGCAGACCAGTCTGAAACTAACGCGAACTTAACTTCGATATTATACGAAATCACGGTATGCGTTGCAAGTGAATGAAGAGAGCGGAGAGCGGAGGGCAGGGAGCGAAGGGCGGGGTGAAATTACGATAAGGAATGTGTGAACAGAACTTTATGGCGCCGGATGTCTATCCGCAGATGACGCAGATTGGCGCAGATTTTTTTAGACGGGATTTACAGGATGGACAGGATGATAGGGAATGATGAAATAAGAAGGATGAAGGATGAAGGA
>PUOX01000050.1 GCA_003552925.1 Mollicutes bacterium
ATGTCCCGCCACCGATGGTGTAGGGCTTTGAATCGTAATCGTTCGTGATTTTTTGATAAGCGTCCATCAACGATGTCACCAAGGGATCATCCTTCTCCACATAATGCAAGGGCAAATGGAAAACGCGTTCGTAGGTCAACTCGTATTTTTTGGCGGCGTTATTGATTTTCAACGCCGCGGAACGAAGATTGAATTCCAGCGGATAACGGCAATTAATCCCGATTTGCGAACCTTCGCGTCCATAGCGGAAAATGCCGGGATTGACGGTGAGCGATTTCATCACATCGTCCCTTTGGGCGATGTTCAACTTCTCACCGTAGGGGTCGAACGCCAAGCGTTCTCGAATGAAGTTTATGAAAGGGTTGTCGAGGTGGTTGTGCAAGAAATCGGCCAAAATGAACGCGGCGTTTACACCGAGGTGAGGGCTCATCGCATGGGCGTTTTTGCCGTAGACTTTGTACGTCTGGCCTTCGACCTTTCCTTTATAGCCGTTGTATTTCAAAAACGATTCGAACTCTTTTGCCAAATCAATCGACAACTCGCATTCGGCGGTGTCGGGTACCATGTTGTAGCGTTCTCCACTGCTGAAAGACAACAGTTCGTCGTCCGCATACGCGCCTTTCAAATCAAAATTGAAAATGCCCTTTTCACCATGAATGAGCGGAAACGTGGCATCCGGAGAGAACCCGAACGTCGGCATTTCTTCCATCTTGAAATATTCCTCGATGCCTCGCCAGGCGGTTTCTTCGTCCGTGCCCATGATCAAACGCACGCGACGATGAAACTTGACGCCCAAGTCCTTGAGGAACTTTATGGCAAAATAGGCCGCGACCAAAGGGCCTTTGTCGTCCATGGTGCCGCGTCCGTAGAGCTTGCCGTCTTTGACAATCGGTTGGAAAGGAGGGTGGCTCCACCCTTCTGAGTGGGCGGGTACGACGTCCAGATGACACAAAATGCCAATCAGTTCTTCCCCTTCCCCATACTCGATGTGGCCGGCGTAATTGCGGATGTTTTTCGTCACAAAGCCATCCGCTTTCGCCCGCTTAAGCATATGAGACAGCGCTTCGGCTATAGGCTTGCCAAAAGGGGTTTCGCTTTTGGGATCGAAAGATTCCAAAACACTGGGGATTCGACAAAGCGCTTTGATTTCTTCTAGAATGGGCCGTTCGTGTTCTTTGACATATGTAAGAAAATCCACCACGCATCACCTCTTCGATGCTATAAATCATAACACGTTCCTTTTCCTTAATCAAGAAACGCCCTCTTAATATGTACGTGCAAGACAGAGTACAATGCACTTGACACATGAACGTACAATCATATAAAATGAGGTAAGTGAAGACATACTTATAGGATGATTGCACATGGTCAAAAAAGTCATGATGAAAAACCTCATTTGTTCGGGGTGCGCCGCGAAAATCGAAAAAGCTCTCATGGAGCTTTCTTATATAGAATCCGCCAACTTCAACTTCACCAATCAAACCATGCTTTTAGAGGTGGACGACACCTACGACGAAGGACAGGCGATTCCCGAGTTTCAAAAAATCGTCGACCGCATCGAAAGCGGTGTCGACGTGGTTCCGTATGGAGAACGTTATAAAATCAAACCGAAAAAGTTTATCCACACCTACCGTTTCGTATTGATCGGCGCTTTAATCTATGTCATCGGCTCCATACTAGGCTATTTCGAATTGCTGCGCCCGCGCTTGAACATGCTGTATTGGGTGGGCTACGCATTCATCGCGCACAAAATCATCTTAAACACCTACAAAGGGCTCAGAAACAAAGAGTTTTTCAACGAAAACGTCTTGATGTTGATCGCCACACTGGCGGCGATGTTCATCGAAAAACCCTTCGAAGCCGCCTTGGTCATCATCTTTTATTCTGTCGGCGAACACTGGCAACACCGTGCCGTCGACCGTTCCAAGAACGAAATTTCTTCGTTGATGGATTTGCATATTGAATACGCAAACATCATCGAAAACGGCGAAATGGTGGTCCGCGATCCCGTCGCCATCAAAAAAGGCGATCGCTTGATGGTCAAAAACGGGGAGAAGGTCCCGGTCGACGGCGTCATCAAAAAAGGTGCGACGTCATTAAACACAAGCGCTCTGACCGGAGAATCCCGTTTGCAAGATGTTGACGAAGGCGATTACATCCTTAGCGGCAACATCAACATGGGCAATGTCATTGAAGTGGAAGCGGCCAAAGAATACAACGAATCCACCATCGCGAAAATTATCGATTTGATTGAAAACGCCACCAACAAGAAAACCAAAACCGAAAACTTCATCACACGCTTCGCCCGCATCTACACCCCCGTCGTCACGGCGATGGCGTTTCTGCTGTTTCTCATCCCTTCTCTCATCAACCCCGCCGGCATGGAAGACTACATCTTCCGCGCCGCCATCTTTTTGGTCATCAGCTGCCCTTGTGCGCTGGTGCTTTCCATTCCGCTTTCCTATTTCGCAGGCATCGGCAAAAGCGCCAAGGAAGGCATCTTGTTCAAAGGCTCGAACTACTTGGACGGTTTGAACGCTGTCACCGCCATCGGAATCGACAAAACCGGAACCTTGACACACGGCAATTTTGAAGTGGCCGGTTACACCGACCTGAGCACTCTAAAATATGCCGCTTCCGTCGAGCAGTATTCCAACCACCCCATCGCCCAATCCATCGTCAAAAGTTACCCCGGCACTTTAGAAGAATATGATTCCGTCGAAGAAATCGGCGGTTTCGGCATGAAGGCCAAGCAAAACGGCAAAACCATCTTAGTCGGAAGCCGAAAACTATTAGAACAAGAAAAGATTGAAACAATCGACAAACACGACACCGCCGGCACAAACATTTTTGTCGCCGTCAACGGCCAATACATCGGACGAGTCGTCGTAAAAGACCAAATCCGCGACTCTTCACGCATCATCATGAAAGACCTCATGAAACACGCCCGCATCACCATGCTCACAGGCGACAACGAAGCTACCGCCGCTGAAGTCGCCTACGACGTGGGCGGCATCGACTACGCCCACAGTTTGCTACCCGAAGACAAGATCGACGTCTTCAACAACATCCGGACCCGAGGCGCAAAAATGTATGTTGGCGACGGCATCAACGACGCGCCTCTCATCAAAAGCGCCGACATCGGCGTGGCGATGGGCAACGGCAGCGAACTCGCCATCGATGTCGCCGATGTCATCATCATGAA
>PUOX01000027.1 GCA_003552925.1 Mollicutes bacterium
CTCTTCCGATCTGAGGTTTCAACCCTGACAATACCCAGCTGTCCGCGCGAAAAAGTTTCAATGCTCTGAATTCGCATATTAAACCCCTTCCTCCGGCGTAATCCCGGAGTTTCTCGTGGTAGAAATACCTGCTTCCTTTTTATGTGCATTCAGCATCCGCAGGAAATCCCCTTCTTCTGGTGCCTATATTTCTCCCCCTGGCTGCGTTAATACGCCGGGAGGTTCAGGGCAACCTGGGTTCTACTTGGCCTCTCTGGCCATATCAGCTACATCCCCCCTAATCCCAGACTGACCACCTCGACCGGGATTTCCTTCACAGCTTGCCGAGAAAAGTAAGCCTTGCTACTAAAGGCATCAAATAACCTTCTTTTTTTACTGAACTCAGAATTTTTCTGTACTCTTTGAAGGTAAAAGCAAAGAATACCGATAATACCAAATATAGGATAGTGAATAAAAAGTAAAGTGAAAGGGGTCTACTATGAAAAAGCTAACTTATTTAGTTGCTGCATTGTTGATTTTATGCTTTTTAACAGTTGGTGCAGAAGCCGATGAAAACTTAGAACAGGTAATAACCAGAGACAGAGGACCGAGTACCATAATAGGATTTGACTTACCGACTATTGGATGGGCTCGATATGATGCTAAAGATAGATTGGTAGGTTGGAGAGGAATTAATTTAGGTATTGGATATAGCCAAAAAACATATTTCGATCCCCTGAAAATGGACCAATTTAATCCGTTCTGGGAAGTCGGCACCATTGCTTTGATTATCCCATATTTAGGCATAGGAGCGGAATATCCGTTTGCAGTAGGAGATGAAGGAAATTACGTGTCCTTTAGCGGTGCTATCGGGCTCTATGTCGCAAGAATAGGCGTATCGTACGCATTCTAATAATTTCAACTTGTGGCGAGGGTTGAGAAGGGGGGGAGGCTATACAAGGCTTCTCTCCTTTTCTCTTTGTTTGTTTCAGAAGGCATCATGCAATCCCGAGGCAGTGGCCGAAGCCACGATGCCAATCTGCGCTCGGATATTTTCTTCTCCCGCACCCCACCTGCAGCGTTCTTCCCGCGCAGTATCTTCCGGATCTTTTCCTTCATGAGATCCTTCATTATGGATCCTTCCTATTTTGGGGAGGAACTGCCTTGTTCACCTCCATATCGCTTTTCAATTTTCTGCATTCTTCGCAGGGCAGTGGTCATATGCCGCTGAGGAATTTTGTAACCGCCCCTTTATCCCTAATATTTCATGCACCTTTTTCGGCTGTTGTCTCCTTTTTCTCATATACTCCCGTTGGTAGTCTACTTTCTCCTGGCCCTCTAAACTATACCTTTTTCTAGATCTAGGCCAGACCCCCTTTTTGTTTTTTCAAATCTCTCACACCGGAGCCAGCGCGGAAGAGCACGGAAACCTTTTTGTGCTGCCGGGTCTACTTCGCGGGTTCTTCTATTGAATTGGGAGTGAAAAAGTGTTAAGCTAGCGAGTATATAGCGAAAACTGAGATTAAGCGCCTGTGAAAGGGGGAAAGCTATGCCGCTCTGGACGTTTTGGGTTGTTCTGGGGATCATCCTGCTGGTCGTGGAGGCCCTTACACCGGAATTTATTGTGGCCAGCTTTGCCGTCGGATGCTTTGCCGCCGCGCTGGTCTCCCTTTTTACCACCAGCCTTACCCTCCAGCTTGTAACCTTCGCCCTGGCCACCGCCCTCGTCTTGTGGCAGATCCGCCCGCTTTTTCTGCGTTTCCTGGACAGCAAGGAAGCCCGAACCAACACCGACCTCCTGCAGGGCCAGGTGGGGAAGGTCATCGAAGCGGTCGGACCCCAGGAAAAGCGCGGGAGGGTGAAAATCGGCGGAGAGGAATGGCTGGCCGTTGCCCTGGAAGGAGAACGGGTGGACAGTGGAGAGCGGGTGGAGGTTGTCGGAGTCGAGGGAGCCAAGGTGATCATAAAATCGATTGACAGGGAGGAATGAGGATGGCCCCACTTATTATCGCGGCCTTTATTGTCTTTTTTATTATCGTTTTCGCGCTGAAGGGTGTGGTGGTTGTCAACCAGGCAGAGGCCATGGTTATCGAAAGGCTGGGACGCTACAACCGGACCCTCGCCCCGGGGGTCAACATTATCTGGCCCCTGTTCGAAACCGCCCGGCAGATCGACTGGGAGTTTGTCACCGAGGGGCCGGAGGGGGAACGGGTGACCCGCCGCCAGACGATCCGAAAGATCGACCTGCGGGAGGCGGTCTACGATTTCCCGAAGCAGAACGTTATCACCGAGGACAATGTGGCGATCCAGATCGATGCCATGCTCTATTTCCAGGTCACCGATCCCAAGCGCGCGGTCTATGAGATCAGCAACCTGCCCGAGGCGATCAAAAAGCTGACCCAGACCACCCTGCGTAACGTGATCGGGGAGATGGAGCTGGACCGGACCTTAAGCTCCCGGGATAACATCAACTCCAAGCTGAAGATCATCCTCGATGAGGCCACCGACAAGTGGGGGGTCAAGGTCAACCGGGTCGAGCTCCAGGATATTATTCCCCCCGAGGACATCAAGGAAGCCATGGAGAAGCAGATGCGGGCTGAACGCGACCGGCGGGCGTCCATCCTCCAGGCCGAGGGGCAGAAGCGCTCCGACATCCTCAAGGCCGAGGGTGAGCGCGAGGCGGCCGTCAACCGGGCCGAGGGACAGAAGCGGGCCCAGATCCTGCTGGCTGAGGCCGAACGGGAGGCCAGGCTCAGGATCGCCGAAGGTGAGGCCCAGGCCATCGAAACGATCTCCGGTGCCCTGGCCGGCTCGGGCGGCAACCCCTCCCAGTACCTGATCGCCATCAAGTATATCGAGGCCTTTATCGATCTGGCCGAAAAAGAAAGCGACAAGGTTGTCTACATGCCCTACGAGATCAGCGGGGTCCTGGGCTCGGTGGGGGCCATCCGCGAGATCTTTAAAGACGGCCTCCAGCCCCCGGCAAACCCCTAGTCTGCCTGTATCAGGCTGACACGGGACAACTGGTGCTTACACAGCGGCAGGGGACCCCCTAAAAAAGCAGGGCCGGGAAGGCCAGGGGGGGTCACCCTCTTGTAC
>PUOX01000013.1 GCA_003552925.1 Mollicutes bacterium
CCACATAAATTTCCAGCGGGTCTTTAGTATCAATACCAAAATTGCGCCGGAGCTCGACCGGGATTACTATTCTGCCCAGATCATCTACCTGTCGTACTATGCCAGTAGATTTCATATTATTGACTCCCCTGGTTATGGTTCGACATTATTCTTCCTGTCTTATATAATACTATATCTTCCAGCACAAGTCAATTTATGACAGCATTTTTTTTAAAACATTTAGGCTATCACTTTTTGTCGTATTGTCTCGCAGCCATTCCTGTGGAAGAAGTCGCGGGAGGTGTACTTGAGGAATGGATTAAAACTGGGTTCAGGGGACTGAACGTTACCAGCAACCGACGGATCCCCCTAGTTGTCAGCGTACGTTATTATCCATAACGGCAGAGGACGGCGGTATAGCTTCCCGCCGTCCTCTGTTCTTTTTTCATCGGTTCCTTAGGGTATTGGTGGTCATCCAGCAGCTGTTGTCCTTCGGGGTCAAGGTGCAGGTTGTCTATGGAGAGCTGTTTCGAGTCTTTGGTGATGATGCAGTTGTACTGCCCTTTACTGATCGAACAGGTCGTCAACAAAGGACTGTACTGCTGGCTGGGAGCCGCTGAGGACTGTAGTCGTGCTGGCTTCGGGGGTTATCGCTTCAAGGATCGCTTCTGTGTAGTCTTCATTGGTATATATATACTGATAGTGGAAGTTCCAGGGATCGGGCTGTTCCAGCGCCATCTCGAGGGTATCCATTGATTCACGGTCGTGTACCAGCATTTCTAGATGAGAGAAAAACTGCTGTTCGTATTCTTCGATATCCCGGTAGGTATCTGTCAGCTGCCACAGGGCGTCGACCACCTCAAGCACTGCCCTTGGTTCCTCCTCGGTAACCGGCATTGCCGCATCGGCGCCGTGTCCAATGCCGCGTGGGAAGACAAAGCCCTCCGCCTCAGGTCCTTTAGGCAGGGGGACAAGTCCGACCTCTACATCGTCTTCCCAAAAATCGTAATCCAGTGTGTGCGGGGCGGTGACAGTCATCGCCACATTGCCCTCCGGCCCCCAGTATTCCTGTGAGGCAACATTGTCTTCAAAAAGACCCTTCCAGAAGTCGATCGCGTCAATGAACTCCGGTTCGTGGAACGAAACAACCTCACGGCCGTCATCCTCCCGGGCCAGTGATCCACTGTTGGCAATGGCCCAGTCGACAATACCTACCTCAGTGGGATGCCAGTCCCCACCAATCTGCCAGGCCC
This sequence comes from Mollicutes bacterium, assembly GCA_003552925.1. Taxonomy (GTDB): domain Bacteria; phylum Bacillota_I; class Bacilli_A; order Izemoplasmatales; family Izemoplasmataceae; genus T1SED10-81. The sequence goes on from PUOX01000013.1 coordinate 1,233, forward strand.
CGGCACCATACTGGTCTATTTCCCCGTCGCCAGTTGTGTCCCGTGCAGCCTGCTCTGCGATTTCCCGGAAGGTTTCCCACGTCCAGTTGCCCTCATCAACCAGTTCATAGGGGCTGGGAAGGCCTTCCCTGTCAAAGATTTCGTGATTAAAGGCGATCATGATCTGTTCGGTTATTGGCTGCAGTTCACCGGTAAAGGTATAGACCTGTCCCTGAATTTCTCGTCCAAAGGCCTGCGGCTGGTGCATAAAGGGGAGGCTGTTTCGCCATTCTTCCAGATCTATAACGTCATCCAGTGGAAGCAGGATGCCGTCCATGGCGAGGGAGGCCCATGGCACCTGGTTATGGGGCAGGGTGCGGTAAACATCGGCATGTGGTTCCCCGGCCAGGACGTTGCTGGCGATTTCTTCGGTCCTCTCATCGCCCCAGGCACCCCAGAAGATCTCGATCTCACAGTTAAACTTTTCTTCCACCTCTTCGATGTGAGCTTTCAGACGGGCATCCGGTTCTCCCCAGGTGGGTTCATCCAGTGGTGAAAAGGGGGTGGTTTGGTCAAGCGGGTTTTCGATGCGAATGGTTCTTCCGCCCAGATCAAAGGTCTGAGAGTGCGCCGGTTGGAGAATGAAAATACTTAATACAAGCAGTCCAGCGAGCAGGAACAAAAAAGAAGCGGCAGTATTTTTCAAGGAATATTCCTCCTCATTCAGTGGTTTTGTACTAGAGTTTTGAGCTGTAGTTATAACCCTGTTGCCCCGAAGGTGTGCTTGTTGGGCAGTTGGCTGCCAGACATACCCATGACTGTTAAAAGTATAGCAGTCCTTGTGAAGACCTGCAAATTACAGCAGGCAGGCGCTAGCTTCAGGGCATTAAGGCCTGGTTTGTCCATGGAATGGCAGATTAGGGAGTTACGGCAGAAAGTACCTGCAATTTTTAACTCCCAAAGAGGATTGTTCCTCCAGATATCGAAAAACAAAACAGTGGTTTTGAAAGTCTTAACATTCATCCAATCCCAGCTGAAGGGAATACCTCGATGAGCTCTTGAGACAGTGGTTGGGGAAGCCTATCAACGCTTAAGTGTGCCTGCTACCGTACAGAGTGGCTGGTATGATGTTTAGTGTGCCTGCCTACATGCGAAAGTGCTGCAAAGGGATAGGAACAGGCCCTGCGGCCACGGAGCTTCGGCCTCAGGGCCTTCGTGTATCTGGCTGAAACATCTAATTCGTCAGGAGTGAAAGCAGATGGTGAAACACTATCCACATTTACTGCGACCGGATGCGTATCCTGAATACGAGCGGAGACAGTTTAGGGTGCCAACCTGGGATACGTTTGGGCATACCACGCGATTTATCACCCTGCGCGGTTTTGAAAAGAAGGAGAGCAGACTCATAAACTGGCGAGAGACCCTGGACCTCTATACCTGTGACTTTAACCTGGGTACCATTATCTGGCCCCATTTTACCACAATGTATGCCGATAACTTTAAGGACCTGGTGCACGAAGTACATGAGCGCGGTCTGTTCCTCTTTGATCTCTGGGGCCATGTGCCGGGGTCAAGCCTGGAAGGAGCCTGGTCCCACCTCCTGCCGCCGGAGGGCATGGTGGAATACCTGCGTGAGGAGCTCGGTGACAGATTTCTGGGTATGGATAACGGTGAGCAGGACGGAAGGTATATCGGTAATTACGCGGGCCAGCAGTGCCCCGGACGCTTCAGCCGCTATCATCAGTACCTCAACTTTCAGCGTCATTTTCAGGAACTATGCGGTGACCTTGGCAACCAGATGACTGCTCTGGTCAGCCTCTGTTTCGGGCACTACTACCTCAAGGAGGGGAA
>PUOX01000037.1 GCA_003552925.1 Mollicutes bacterium
GGGTTGGTGGGTTAAGGGGTTAAGGGGTTAAGGGGTTATGGGGTTATGGGGTTATGGGGTTATGGGGTTATGGGGTTATGGGGTTATGGGGTTATGGGGTTGAATTGACCCTTCGTTTTCGAATATTGTGCTGCGAAAACGAAGAATCGTTTGCTAAAATGGGAATATAATCCGTTTTAGTCGCAAAACAAACACCCTCCCCTTAGTTAAGCGCTGGCAACAAGCACTTTAAGAAGCATTTGGTGCCAACTGCCCCTCCCTGGAATGTTAAAAACCTACAATCTTTATTCTTCATTTTTGAAATCAGTCTTCATTTTCGAAGAAAAACCCTGTGAACCCTGCAAATACACCTCTGTTAAAGACTGTTAATTAACAAGATAGCCACTCAGGTACACTATTTGTGCACAGCCTGATACATCCAGCGCTAAACGCCTGAAAAACATATATTTATATATTAGGATACCTAAATACGAATTCCTAACCAAAAACAACAGATAAGCAGGAAAGCAAGGTTTTACACTACACACAACGCGCCATATGCGCTTCAGGGCCGCGCTTCCTGATCACCTAAAGCATCATCACCATGGAAAGGTTTATCGACACAGAGCGAATCGCAGGCTTGGAAAAGGAAACCATGCCTGCACACAAGCCGGTAAAAATCATTTCATCTTCACTTTCGAAGACCTTGCACACCCTAATGATCTTTCTCTTTTTCTTTTTGGCGGGAAACGACCTGCCTGCCCGGGAAGGTTCCGTTGACGAGCAATCCCTGCCGCAGCGGATGACAGCGGAAGAAGAGCTGCGCCGCCACGAGATCGGCAAGGGATTTACCAGGACCGCTTCGCCCGAAGGCCCGGTACGCACCATCGCTGAGTTTGAAAGGCAGGAAGGTGTGCTGATCCGCTACCCGTTGGGCATACCCGTAGACCTCGTAGCAGATATGTCGCAGCACGCCACCGTCTTTACCCTGGTAGCCAACAACGGAGAAAAAAACCAGGCCACTACTGCATACGCCAATGCGGGAGCCAACCTGGATAACTGCGAGTTCATCGTCACGGGAACGGATTCACACTGGACCAGGGATTATGGCCCGTGGTTCATTGCCGACGGCAATCAGGAGACAGGCGTGGTCGATTTCATCTACAACCGGCCCCGCGAAAATGACAACGCCATACCAGGCGTCTTTGCCGCCGAGGCAGACCTGCCCCTGTATGCGATGGATGTCGTACACACAGGAGGAAACTTCATGACCGACGGGTACGGCGTGGGCGTGTCGACCGACCTGGTGCTTTCCGAAAATGATGATGCGCAATACATGCTGCAGCAGATGGAAGACTTCCTGGGCATACACACCTACCACATTGTCAACGACGTACTCGGCGATTACATCGAACACATTGACACCTGGGCCAAGTTCCTGGATGTGGACAAAATACTGATCGCCGAAGTGCCTTCTTCCGACCCCCGGTATGCGGCTTATGAGGCCAAGGCCGATTTCTTTGCCTCCCAGCACAGCTCTTACGGCACCCCCTATGAAGTGGTGCGCGTATTTACCCCCAACGACGAGCCTTACGCCAACTCCCTGATCCTGAATGACAGGGTGTATGTGCCGCTTACCGGTTCGGCTTACGACCAGGCCGCGCTGGACACCTACGAAGACGCCATGCCCGGCTATGAGGTGCTCGGATTCACGGGTAACTGGCTTTCCACCGATGCCCTGCACTGCCGCATAAAGGATGTCGCCGACACGGAAATGCTGCACATCTCCCACATCCCCATCCAGGGCGAGCAAGCTTACCAGGAATCCTTCGAGATAGAAGCCGAAATCATTGCCTATAGCGGCGAAGCGTTGCTCGACGATCAGCTCTTCCTGCATTACCGCGCCGACGATGGCGATTTCGAATCGACGCCGCTCACACACCAGCAAGACCACACCTATGCGGCCTCCCTGCCCGTAAGTCCGGAAAACACGGAGATCACCTATTACCTTGCTGCCGCCGATGCTTCAGGACGCAGTGAAACCTGGCCCCTCATCGGAGAGCCCGGTGCCCGTTCCTTCCAGATCGTCGACTGTGCCGTACCCGATGCACTTGCCGTGACCGGCGTAAGCGCTGACGGCGCCACGGTCAGCTGGCTGGCCGGAGGGTTTGAAAACGAGTGGGAGGTGGAAGTGGGACAGGCAGGCTTCACGCCCGGCGAAAACCAGGCCGACGCCACCATCCAGATTGAAGGAGACACCTCCTGGGAAATCACTGACCTGGCAGCCTTTACCGGCTACGAAGTTTACGTCAGGGCCGCATGCGATGAAGACAGCTTCAGCAGCTGGACAGGCCCCGTGGCATTTACCACCGGCTGCGGAATCATCACCAACCTGCCCTTCACGGAAGATTTCTACGATGCCACCGAACTGCCCGAGTGCTGGGAAATCGTTGACCACGAAGGCAACGGACAGGTATGGCAGTTTGGCACGCACTCCAATGGCCTCAACGGCAACACGGGGAACTATGCCTACCTGAATAGCGATGCATACGGATCCGGGAACACACAAAACGCAGACCTTATAAGTCCACTGTTCGACCTCTCAGCCTATGAAGAGGTCACGCTTTCCTTTACACACTATTTCCATCAGTGGCAGAGCAGTTCAACGGCAACGCTCGCCTACAGCATGGATAACGGCAATAGTTGGACGACCATTGAACAATGGAACTCAACTACCGCAAATCCTTCCCATTTTAGTCAGCAGATCTCCGCAATTGCAGGCGAATCTCAGGTTCGATTCAAATGGAATTACATCGGTTCCTGGTCCTGGTCCTGGAACGTAGACGACATTGCGGTCACCGGCACGCAGCCCGTCGTATGCGACCCCATCGCATCCTTTCCCTTTGAGGAAACCTTTGACAGCAGCGTTGACCCCGACTGCTGGGAGGTAGAAAGCACCAGCGACCACACCTGGCAGCTCACCGACCAGTTTACCGTTAGCGGTGGCTCATCAAGCACGGATATCAACCCCCAGGAAGGCTCCCACTTTTACTACATCCCCTGGACCGACACCGAATA
>PUOX01000043.1 GCA_003552925.1 Mollicutes bacterium
CAGAAAACCCGAGACAGGAACCTGGCACTGTATTCAGTTGGGACTATTACCGCACATGAGACTCTCTATAGGTGCGCAGTCTGCAATTATACGGCACGTTCGCAAGAGCTTGCAGCGTTAGCCCCACCACGGCATACCTTCGGATATGATGTGATTATATACATTGGAGAAGCAGTATTCCGGCACGCTCGCAATGAACAGGAGATCAGAACCCATCTGCACAAGCGTGGAATACCAATTTCTGCAAGTGAAGTAGCGCTGCTTGCAAAAAAATTCATCTGTTACCTTGCCTGTGCCCACCGGGAAAGTACTGAAGTGCTCAGATCACATATGAACATAGATTTTCATTGTGATTAACCAACCCTAAGCATCACTCAAAATAATCTTCTAATTATCTCTTAGCTACTTATCATATATCGAGATAGCACGCAATCGGTTTTGGGTTAGCTTTCATTGTATTTGGGCTATATAAAATATCTAAATTTTATCAAAAATGAGCTCAGTCGTTTTATTGGATTCATAACTATATAATAAGTAGTTACATATTGCTCTTTACTAGACGCTTGCAATAGGTAAAAATGTATTATATACTCTATTCATTATGGTATATAACCCTAAAACAGTAGTGATCAATTACTTTGCTCACCCTTCCAGTACCCGGCACCGGCAGTATCTGGCACTGCGAGCATTCTTCTATGACGGCATGACTGCTGATGAAGCCGGGGAACGTTACGGGTACTCTACCCACACGATGTATTCCATGGCTCGGGATCTCAAAGCATGGATGACAGAACATCCTGATGAGGACCCGTTTTTTCTTCCTACCGTATTAGGAAGAAAGGAAGGTGATCCTGATGGATCTGTGCGTGCAATCATTGTTGCCCTCCGGAAACAGTACCTCTCGCTTCCGGAGATCAAGAGTGCCTTAGAGGCTGTAGGGAAATCAGTTTCATTAAGTTATATCTCCACGGTGCTGCAGGCTGAAGGGTTTGCCCGGCTGCCGAGGAGGGACACCGAAGCGAGACAGGAGGCACAGATTACCTTGCCGGATGTGCTGGTTGCCGAAAAGGCCTGCATGCGTGAAGATATGAACGAGACCTTCAGTTCTCAGCTGGCCGGTATTCTGTGTTTCCTTCCCCTGGTGAGGTACTACGGAATTGATCAGGCTATTGAAACTTCAGGGTATCCCGAGACAAAATCACTCACCCGGATTGCATCCCTGTTATCCTTTGTTGGATTAAAGCTGTCGAATATCAAGCGGTATGCAGCAGATGATCTGTGGTGCATGGATCGAGGGATGGGATTGTTTGCCGGCCTTACGGTACTGCCGAAGACTGCCTGGTTTTCCTCTTATTCCAGCGGAGTAACCCGGGAGATGAATGTGTCATTTCTCAAGAGTCTGTACCATATCTGGCGAGCGCATGGGTTTCTCTCTGATACGGTGAATCTGGATTTCACTGCGATCCCCTACTGGGGGGATGGAGATGCGTTAGAGAACAACTGGTCGGGTAAGCGAGGAAAATCGATTCCCTCTGTGCTTGCGCTGCTGGCGCAGGACCCGGATACTGGAATCATCTGCTACGGGGATACCACCATCCGACATGCCCGCCAGCACGAAGGAGTCTTGGAGTTCCTTGATTTCTATCGTCAGGGAGAACCTGCCCATGCGTCGCTGAAGTGTCTGGTCTTTGACTGTCAGGCCACCACCTACGAAAATCTAGGGAAGCTTGCAGAAGCAGGTATCACTTTTGTGACGATACGCAGGAGGGGAGCAAAGCTGATAGAACGGATTGCCAGCATCCCTTCAACATCTTGGAAAAAGCTGCGGATCAAACGAGCCAATGGGAAGGGACGCATCGTGAAGGTGTATGAAGAGCATACAGAGCTGAAAGACTATCCGGGAGAGCTGCGGCAGCTGTATCTCACCGGTACCGGAAAGATCAAACCAGCAATCATCATTACGAATGATGCGTATACCTCTGCGGCAGACCTGGTGCGTACCTACAGCAGAAGATGGATGGTGGAGAAAGAAATTGCTGAACATATAGATTTCTTCCATCTGAACCGAAACTCATCAGGCATGGTAATCAAAGTTGATTTTGATTTGACTATGACTATCTTAGCCCATAATCTCTATCGTCTGTTTGCCGGAGAACTGCCTGGGTATACTCACTGTGAAGCAGAGACTCTGTTCAATAAATTCATACGTAACGCAGGGGATATTGAAATATCTGAAGATATAATTGAAGTGAAACTGAAGAAGAAACGGCATCTGCCTCTGCTGCGTGAAGCGATGAAGCCATTTGAATCGCAGGTGTTTCCGTGGCTTCATAATAAAAAAATCAAATTTTCTGCATCTACAACAACCTGACCGAAGCAAATCTGATACCAAACACCATGCTATCGGTTAGGGGCTAATATGTTAATGAAAATCTATGTTCATTAAGTTTCTCAATTATGTCGTCTTTTTTTTCATCAGGAACATCCATTTCCTCAAACACAGCAACGAGTGTAATCCCTTCAGTTCCAACGTTTAACGTTTCATCAGGTAAATAAACAGACCCATTTCCTTTTTTCTCCCAACGAGAAAATGCATGCTCATATTTGATGAGTCCTCCAGTGTTCCCTGGTACAGTTATTTCCTCGTTTGAGTCTGCATAAATTGTTTCAGGTGTATCTCCGGAATCAAAGCCCTCTGCTTCAAAGGAAACGGCTACTTTACCCAAATACCTCTCTTCTCCAGGGAACAAATAGCACCCTGCTGTTAAAGTGAGGATAACCAGTACTATGCCTATAAAACGTATCATAATCTTCTCCAGCTATTAGCGAGGAATATATTATATATTAGTCTGCCTTTACGATAAAATCAAGGTTTCAGCAGTTCCCTGACTTTCCAGGTCAGCTCCCCGACGGAAAACGGTTTAGTGAGGAAATCACTTGTCGGATCACCTTCAGTGTCTTGAAGGGCCACAACATCTGCAGAATACCCAGATATAAATAACGTCTTGATATCAGGAATAACTTTCCGTATTTTCTCCCTGA
>PUOX01000015.1 GCA_003552925.1 Mollicutes bacterium
CGATACATCCCGGTTACATAAGCTCTTTCTAAATAAGGATATTTATCTGTAGGTGTGAAAACCCAGATAAGTTCTGACCATCCTGTGTAAATATCCTGTGAAGGGATGCCTTTTTGCATTTCTTTAGTGAATTTAGGCTCACCACGACCATCATCATCATTTTGTCCACTGGTTTCACGGTCATAATAGCTGTTTATTATGGTTGCTTCGGCTGATGTGCCTCCGACGAGGCCACCAACCCAAAGTGTGCCCTGAACTGAACCGATGGAATAGCTAGATTCCACTTCACCGTAAACAGCGCCTGCCAGACCGCCTACTGAAGCTGCTCCAATTACATCTCCAGCTGCATAGCAGTCATGAACAGCACCATCATAGTCAACCAAGCCAACCAGCCCACCTATAAACCCGCCCTGAATTTCTTTATTTACATTACCCCGGGCGTAGCTTTCACTTACCAGGCCTTCGGTGATACCAATAAGGCCGCCGACATTCTGGATGCCTTCCACATTGCCAAAAGCGCTGCTGCCTGCAACGTCACCTTCGATTTTGCCTATTAAGCCTCCGACCTGATTATCACCCTCTACAGGATGATGCGAACTACACCCTATAACATCACGATTTGTATAACCAATCAGGCCCCCAACATAATTCCTACCGGTTACAAAGGCAGAACCAGGTATTCCAGCGGTATGGTCCCTGACAGCTCTGAGAGAGTAACCAATCATACCGCCGACATAATCCCTTCCCTCAACCCCGATGTTAGAGGTGTTTCCGGAAAACACCATCCCCTGGTATTCACCAATCAGCCCTCCTACGTAGTCTCCTCCTTTTACAGCCCCTAAAGTTGCATCGTTGTTTAAAAAATTAAAACCAGCAAGTAAACCGACCAAACCACCGACCCTATTATCACCTGTTACAGTATTGATAGCCGCGCCGCAACCTTCAGTGGTGTGCCCCTGCATTATTCCCACGAGACCGCCCACATAAGTTTTTCCTTCAACTTGAGTAAAAGTAACATCACTGTCGGTAATTTTGCTGTTGAGATAACCGTTCCCCACCAGGCCGCCTACGTAACCATCACCCTCAACATTGCTTAAACTCACTTTACAATCGGATATGACTCCTATATTCCTCCCTACCAGTCCACCAACACTGCTCGTGCCTTTTATAGTCCCGCTGGCTCTACAGTTATAAATTGTCCCCCTTGATAGACCTGCCAATCCACCGACGTTGGCGCCACCGACTATATTATGATCAAATTCATCAGATCTAAAATAAAGATTAATATTTTTAAGCTCCGCGTCATCATCTATAAAACCAAAAAGCCCGGCGTGGCTTCGTTCAGAATCGTTTATTACCAGGTTGGTTATATTATAACCATCTCCGTCATATGTTCCTGTGAACCTAAATTCCTCGCTGCCTATCGGTGGCCAGCCTATAGGGGAGTCATCAGATGGATAATGATTACTTAAGTCAATATCTCTGGTTTGTTTGTAATAGTATTTAGGCCAGGCCCTAACCATCCATAGTTGGAAATCACTTGTCACCAAAAAAGGATCATCCGGGGTTCCCGACCCGTCGAAATAATCACGAGGACCAATTGCATAAACAGGCTGGCTCCCTAATGATCCCATAAAAGCTAAAACAAGTAATAATAAGATGAACAGCTTTATTTTTCTCATTAATCTCGCCCTCACTTTGGGTTTTATTAAGTTTTTAAGCATTTTTTATGTTTCTACATTAATTAAGCCTTCATGCAATTTGTTTATGTTCGGCTGATATAATACCCTGTGCTTGCTAACATAAACACTCCTTTTTAGCAGTAATTGTTTTACCTCTGTGTTTGATGCTTAATAGTGTTTCAAACAAAGTGCTCCGAAATATATACTCAAAATCGCTTAAAATTCGATAACTCAATATCCATAAGCAAACCCCCTTAACTGAATGAACTCACTTTTTTTGTCCGTCACTCCTTATAACCTTATAACAGCAAACAACGATTTGAAAGGTAGCCCATAAAATACCCTCTCAATACCAATCACTGAAATAAATATTATCCGTATAAAAAGCAAGAAAACAAAATGTCAAGAGGAAATAATACCCAAACGTTTTTAAATTAAGCAATTCTATCAACTCAGGGTCCTACTGCTGATAGGGTACTTACACAAGAAGATCGTTCCTGAACCTCAGCATAAAGCTTGTAGAAGTTCTAGCGGGCCTTGGTCAATGGTTTAAATCATTAAGGCTTAAAGAGTTATAGTACAAATATTCTTGATTATTTTCTTAAATATAGCATAGCGTGCCCATATAATCAAGTAAATTATCAGTTTTTTAACAACTTGACTGAAAGTCGTGTTCTGAAAAATCATAAAAACAGAATAAACCGGCGCCTAAGGCTGCAGTCGAACCTTTAAGGGCCGGTTTAATTATTCCAAGCAACGAGAGATTCTCCAGTTGGCATTATTCTTAATTGCTCAAACAGGCATTTACTTACTCGCATGGATTCCGACTATCTCCCACTCCTTACCAGCTGGATCACCGTCATAGCCGATCCAGTTTGAGCTCAGACCGTTATAACCATTCATAACCCAGTAGGCAAAATGTCCATAATCCACTCTTTGCCAGATGATCTCAGCATCACCGCTATTATCCAGGTCATAAGTAGCACCGATAGTCCAATCATCGATATCCCAGGCTACTCCCTGCCACTTAAGCCAACCAGCACTGGTAGCATTAAAGTTTGAATCCATCCTCCAGTAAGCATATTCACCTTCATCTGGGCGCTGCCAGAGAACTTCAACTGTACCGGGATAGTCTAAATCAGCAACAGCAGCTACATCCCACCCCAGTCTAATACATTCCACTTTTCACCTTGCCAGGTCAGGTAACTGGCATCCTGCCCCACAAAGTCTTCCCCCCTCCAGTAAGCAACATAGGTATTGCCATCCTCATCTTCTTCGCTGTCACCCAG
>PUOX01000035.1 GCA_003552925.1 Mollicutes bacterium
ATTAAAGTGGTACGCGAGCTGGGTTCAGAACGTCGTGAGACAGTTCGGTCCCTATCCGTCGTGGGCGTTGGGAATTTGAGGAGAGCTAACCTTAGTACGAGAGGACCGGGTTGGACACACCTCTGGTGCACCAGTTGGGTTGCCAGACCCACAGCTGGGTAGCCATGTGTGGAAAGGATAAGCGCTGAAAGCATCTAAGCGTGAAGCCATCTCCAAGATGAGATTCCCCATCATTATGAGTAAGATCCCTTGTAGACTACGAGGTTGATAGGCCAGAGGTGGAAGCATGGCGACATGTGTAGCTGACTGGTACTAATAGATCGAGGACTTAACTTTTCTTGAAGTATTATCCAGTTTTGAAAGAATAGCCTGGTGACGATGGCGAAGCGGCCACACCTGTTCCCATTTCGAACACAGAAGTTAAGCGCTTCAGCGCCGATGTTAGTACGTTTGTGCGAGAGTAGGACGTCGCCAGGCTTCTTTCTTTATGTAATCAATGAAACATTCATAATAAAAGCCCCCCTCCGTGCTGCCTCAGTAGCTCAGCCGGTTAGAGCACTTGACTGTTAATCAAGGGGTCCTAGGTTCGAATCCTAGCTGGGGCGCCATTGTGGCCCGTTGGAGAAGCGGCTTAACTCACCAGCCTTTCACGCTGGCATGCACGGGTTCGAATCCCGTACGGGTCACCATTTTTTCTTAGAAAACTTACCACCGGTAAGTTTTTTTCATGCCTCAAATCTTCTCCTTGATCAAAAAGAGCGCTCGTTTGAGCGCTCTTTTTTTGACTTTACAGCAAGCCGACGACGATATGGTAAACAATCGGAAACAACAGCGCCGGCAGCATGTTGGCGACTTTGATTTCCTTGATTTCCATGAAATTGAGGCCCATGGCGACCAAAATGACATTTCCAACCATCGAGAACCCTTCAATCATGGCCGTGGTCAAAAACATCCCGGCAAAAAGGGCGGCGATATGGATCGCGCCTTGATACAGCAAGATGGAGATTGCCGCAAAGGCGACGCCGATGCCGAAGACCGCCGCAAGCATGAGCGCGGTGATGAAATCCAAGGTGCTTTTAACGGCGAGGACGCTGATGTCTCCATGAAGCGCATCTTGAATCGGGCCTAGTATGGCCAGCGCTCCGACGCAGAAAATCAACGTTCCGCTGATGAACCCCTTGGCCAGGGGCGGCAAATTGTAGCGGTGCTCGACGCCGTAGGCGAAGCGTTTCAACTTGCCGTCGATGTCGATCTTTTCGCCGATGAGTGTGCCCGCGACCAAAGACCCAAGCACCAAAAGTTCGTATCTTGTGGTGAGGGTGCCATCTTCTATCACCAAGAAATACTGCAAAAACCATCCAAGCGCAAGCGCGGTCAGCGCAAGGCCCATCACGAACATGATGGTCTTTTGCAGGTTTCCGGGCAAGCCTTTTTTGAAAATGACGCCGATGAACGAAGCGACGATGACGGCGATGGCATTGAGGATTGTGCCCATAAAATCCTTAGGCTTTCACGGCGATGGCGTCGATTTCGATGACGACGTCTTTGGGGAGCCTTGCCGCTTCGATCGCCGCTCTGGCGGGCTTGTGGTCGTGAAAGAATTCGCCGTAGCGCTCGTTCATGGATTGGAACTGTCCCAAATCTTTCATGAAAATGCCGCAGCGGACGATGTCTTGCTTTTTGAGCCCGGCGGCTTCGACGATCGCCAGCACGTTTTTGAGGCACTGTTCGGTCGCTTCAGCGATGTCGGTCTTGGTTTCGCCGTTTTTGGGGTCGATGGGGAGTTGCCCCGATACGTAAAGGGTGTCACCTTTCAAGACGCCTTGCGAATAGGCGCCGATGGCTGCGGGTGCGTTCTTGGTTTCGATGTACATTCTATCGCTCCTTTATTTACTGTCGGATGTCTTTGAGTGTACCATCCGGATTGGTCTTCGCGACTGATGGATTGTCGACGACGACGGTTTCTTCGCCTTTTTTGAGCAGGACAAAGTGGCGGAAGAAGATGTAATCGTCGGCTTTGACGGTGTTGAGCGGGTCGAATCCGATGATGTTGAACGGTCCGTCTTTCACGGTTTTTGTGGTCTTTAATGTATCTTGGACGAGTTTCTTGTTGTTATCTTTGAATTCTTGCAAAAGCCGTTTGATGTCGTCGTTTTTTTGAGGTGAATCGCCGTTCGCTTTTGGCAGAAGCAATGTGTCCAACATCGATTCTTCTTCGCCAATCACATGCCAAAGCGCTTCGCCTTGGCTTTCTGCGACGACCAAGAGGGCGGCGCCGGAGTTGTTGTTGACGATGCGGATGGGGAAAAGTGAAGCGGGATTTTTCAAACTCGCTTGGATTTCTGCGATTCTTTGGTCGTAAAGGTCTCTATCCAGCATTTTTAACGCCGACCATTCGGCGTAGGTGGCCATGCCTTCACAGGTTTCTACATAGGTTTCGTAGGCGACTGCTTGTGGAAAGTGTTTCCTGCGGTAGGCTCTTAACGCCGCTAACCGTAACCAGTCAAGCTGTTTGAAGTCGTCGAGCAAATCGGCGAGTAAGCGGTTCTCTTCGTATTTTGCGGAGAGGTTGTCTGCTTCGTATGCGTAATGGATGGCGTCGATTTCGTTGCGAAAACGTTTCTCGCCGTATTCAAATTGAAAAGCGTGGAACATTTCGTGAACGATGAGTGAGGCGAGACGCTTTGTGTTCAGCCTCAACGTCTCTTCATCCACGTTCCAAATTGCGAGCATTCGGCCTTCGAACTTGATGGCGGTATTGCCGCGGAAACGGCTGTCCCAAGAAATTTGACGGTCTTGTAGCTGCACGGTTTCCTGATCGTAGAGGGCAAACGGATAGGGCCTAAAAGTTGGCCATATGCCTTCGAAGTTCAATTTTTTCAAGTGTTGTTCTACTTTGCGATACAATTCTTTCATTAAGCCCACCTCATTTGATATCATCCATATGTCCATAATACAGCCTTTTTTGTCAAAAGGAAAGTCCGATTTGCCGATTGCCATAAAAAAAACCGGATGCGAATGGCATCCGGTCGAGGTGTCGTTATTGCATGGCTTGTTGGTAGTAGGTTTCCACTTGTTTCCAGTTGACGACGTTCCAAAACGCGTTGATGTAGTCGGGACGACGGTTTTGATAGTTCAGATAATAGGCGTGTTCCCAAACATCCAAGTTGAGGATGGGGGTGCCTTCTTCGAAGGGGACGTCTTGGTTTGGAGAAGAAGTGATTTTCAAGGTTCCATCTTCGACCATCAACCAGGCCCATCCGCTTCCAAAGCGCGTTTTGGCGGCGGTGTCGAAAGCCTTTTGGAAGTCTTCGAACGATCCGAAGTCGCGTTTGATGGCGTCCATCAAATCGCCATGGGGACGGTCGCTTTCTTTTTCGGGGGCGAGGATGGTCCAAAAGAGCGTATGGTTGTAATGGCCGCCTCCGTTGTTTCGTACGGCGGTGCGGATATCCTCAGGCACATTGTTCAGGTCCTTGAGCACCTCTTCAAGGGATTTTTCCATCAAGTTGGGATGGTTTTCCAAAGCCGCTTTCAGCTTGTCGATGTAGGCTTGGTGGTGTTTGGTATGGTGAATCTCCATCGTGCGTTGATCGATGTAGGGTTCTAAAGCGTTGTAATCGTATGCGAGTTTTGGTAGTTCAAAGTTCATGGATTTGGCCTCCTATATTTTCTTGATTTCACTTTCATTATGTCACTAAATTAGAGAAATTACAAATAATATGCACGCAAAAAAAGACAGGCGTAATGCCTGTCTTGAGAGTGTTATTGAGCGTTTTTGGCGGTTGTCTTCTTCGGAACGAGGACGTAGTTTTTCATCTTCAAATAGGTGTAGATTCCGAAGATGACGGTGTAGGCCGCGGCCCGGACAAAGCGCAACTCGTCTTCTTGCGCGATGGAGTTGATCGAAAGCAGGTGCACATAAATCATGAAATAGGCGAGATATGCCCATTTATGAAGTTTGCGCCATTGCAGCGGATGCATCTTTTTGCGGATGTTCGTAAACGAGGTGATGAAAAGTGGAATCATGATCAAAAACGCGATGGTGCCGGTCGGGTTCAAGGCGCTGAGTGCGGTAATGATCAAAAACGTCGCGTGCGGGACGAGGAAAAGAAAGCCCAAAATGGCCATTTCACGACGAACGCGCATCAAGGTGATTTTCGGCTTGCTTTTTTTCTTGAAAGCGCCGGCGAACATGACGAGGACAAAGAAAGAGAACGTGAGGTGTCCTTGGAAGATTAGCTGATACAAAACGGGAATGTTTTCAAGTTCGAAGCCTAATGCGCCAACCTGCGCCAACACAGCCAAAACGGTGGCGACAAGCGCAATCAGTGCGGTGACGATATAATAGGCGTTTTCGTTTTTGTGCAGATGCTTGCCCCGGTAATGGATGAACAAGGCGAGCGGAAGAATGAAAATCATGCCGGTGAACGATAAGATGTAGTCCATTGTAAGCCTCCTTAAGAATTGTTCTTTTTCATTGTATCATATCTTCTTCGAAAAGCGTAGAGGCCTTTCTTAAGGGATGTGGAAAACCTGGAGGTTTTCACATATTTCCCTTGCCAGAGTGGGCTTTTTTTGGTATTATTATCAACGGTCGTTTGTTCTTGCAAAGGATATGCGGCTGTGGTATAATGCTCTTGCTGCAAAAATTCGCGCCCATAGCTCAATTGGATAGAGCGTTTGACTACGGATCAAAAGGTTAGGGGTTCAAGTCCTCTTGGGCGCGCCACTCGGGAAGTAGCTTAGCTTGGTAGAGCGCTTGGTTTGGGACCAAGAGGTCGCAGGTTCAAATCCTGTCTTCCCGACCACTAAGAAACTTAAGAAAAACTCTTGCCTCAAGAGTTTTTTTATAGGAAGATAGTGTTCCTGTTCACAACGGGACACAAATCGGTTACAATGGATATAGAACCTTCCGGGAAGTAGCTCAGCTTGGTAGAGCGCTTGGTTCGGGGCTAAGAGGTCGCAGGTTCGAATCCTGTCTTCCCGACCATGAAAACCAAAACACTTCACTTCGAAGTGTTTTTCTTTTGGTCGATTTGGTAGAACGCATTTTTTGGAAGGATTCCAAAGAAAAGGCCGCTCATTTGAGCGGCCCAAACGTTATTTCAGGTACTTGTTTAGTATTTGGATGATTTCTTCGGTCTTTTCTTCCTGGGTTCCGTCTTGAAACGAATCCCTGACACACGTTTCGATATGGTTTTGCAAAATGTTCAGATTCGCTTTTTTAAGCAACGATACCGTCGCCATGATCTGATTGGCGATGTCGACACAGTAGCGGCCTTCTTCGGTCATTTTCACGACGGAATCGATTTGGCCTTTGGCCGTTTTTAATAGATTCAAGGCGGCTTCGTTGTCATGCTTCATATTGAACCTCCAAGGTTGCGTTCATTTTTTTGCGTTTTAATCGCAAGGAGTTGTAGATGACGTTGAGCGAGCTTACCGACATCGCCGCGGCGCCGATCATCGGATGCAGCAGGCCGAACATCGCAAACGGTATGGCGACGGCGTTGTAAAACCATGCCCAGAAGTAGTTCTCTTTGATTTTTCGGAAGATGTTTTGGGAGAGTTCGATGGATGTGAGAATCAGTGAAAGCTCGTCACGGATGAGCGTTACGTCGGCGGCTTCGATGGCGACATCGGTGCCTGTGCCTAAAGCGATGCCGACGTTGGCCTGTTTGAGCGCGGGGGCGTCGTTGATGCCGTCGCCGACCATGGCGACAAGGCCGTGGGTTTCTTGGAGCCGTTTGACTTCGTCGACCTTTCCGTCGGGCAGGACGCCGGCGATTACGTGGGAGATGCCCGCTTTTTTGGCGATGGCGTTTGCGGTGCGTTCGTTGTCGCCGGTGATCATTGCGGTTTTGATGCCGAGATTCTCAATGGCGCGGATGACGGCCTGGGAATCTTTCTTCAAGGCGTCGGAGACGGCGATGACGCCGAGAACTTTTTCGCCGTCGCTTAAAAGCATTGCGGTTTTCGCTTCGTTTTCGAAGTCGGCGACGGTGTTTTCAAACGCTTGGTAATCGATGTTTTGTTCGTCCATCAAACGGCGGTTGCCGATATAGTAGGTGGTTTCGGCAATGGTGCCTTTGACGCCGCGGCCGCTGAGCGCTTCGAAGTCTGAGACGGACTTCAGCGAAAGTTTTTTATCTTTTGCGTCTTTCAGGATTGCTTGGGCGAGAGGATGCTCTGAACCCTCTTCAAGGGACGCGGCGATTTGCAAGAATTCTGTTTCTTCGATTTCGTCGGTTTTCAGGTCGGTGACTACGGGTTCGCCGTATGTCAGCGTTCCGGTCTTGTCAAACGCGACAAGTTTGATGTCTTTCAAGGTTTGCACCGCTTCGCCGTTACGGATCAAGATGCCCTTGTCGGCGCCGATGCCGCTGCCGACCATGAGCGCGGTGGGTGTGCCAAGACCCAATGCGCACGGGCAGGCGATGACCAATACCGCGGTTGCGGTGACGAACGCGAGCACGAGCGGCGATTGGTCGGGGTTAACCCAGGGCAGGAAACTCATGGTTCCCATGATGCCTTGATGGAAATCCGTAAAGAACAAAAACGATCCGAACGTCATGAGCGTGAGCACCATGATAATGGGCACGAAATATCCGGTGACGCGGTCGGCGAATTCTTGGATGGGGACTTTGGACCCTTGGGCTTGTTCGACCAGCGTAATCACTTGGGACAAGAACGTATCCTTGCCAACTTTGGTGACTTCGACTTTGATGGCGCCTTGTTTGTTGATGGTGGCGCCGATGACTTCATCGCCGACGCCGCGTTTGACAGGCATGGATTCGCCCGTGGCGATCGATTCGTCGATGGTTGTGGAGCCTTCTTTCACCACGCCGTCGGTAGGGATTTTCTCTCCCGGCCGAATGACCATCAAATCGCCTTGAGAGAGTTCTTTGGTGGAAATCTCAATTTCTTCGCCGTCCACTACAATGCGGGCGCTTTTGGCGCCGAGCTCGACAAGCTTTTTGATCGCTTGCGAGGCTTTGCCTTTTGCGCGTGATTCCAAGTATTTACCGATCAGGTGGAAAGTCATGATGGCCGTCGCCATCTCGATGAACGTCGTGACGGGGAAGAATAGACCCATCAAGCCGATCAGGTAAGGCGGCATGGAACCAAGCGACACCAAAACGTCCATGTTCGGAGAGAGATTCTTTAATGACTTGAAACTTCCCCGATGCACTCGGTAGCCGAAGTAGAAGACGACAGGCGCACCGAGTGCGGCGGTAATCGGCGTGTAAAACGGAATGGTCACAACAAACATGTGGATGACCATGAGAATCATCACGATACTCGCAAGGACCGCCGAAGAGAGCATTTTTTTCTTCGCGATTTTCATCTTTGTGACGTCGGGGTCTTCGGAATCGTCGATTTCTTCTTCAAGCGTGATGTCGTAACCGATTTGCTGGACGGCTTTTTTCATCTCGGAAATTCTAATAGTTTGAGGGTTGTATTTAAGCGTTGCCTTGTTGGAGGCCAGGCTTACGGAAACCTCTTCGGTTCCTTCTAAGTTTTTGAGCGTTTTTTCAACGTTGCCCACGCATGTTGCGCACGTCATGCCCTCAACGCGGAGAGTTATGCGTTCAAGGGAGTCGTCGAGTAAAAAAGCGCCGTAGCCGGCGCTTTCAATAGCGGCGATTACGCCTTCGCTGTCGATGGTGTTCTCGTCAAAGGTCACATCGGCGGTGTCGTTGACGACGTTCACGGAAACGTCATGGACACCTTCGGTGTGTTCTAAGACGGAATTGACGCTGTTGGCGCAAGTCGCGCAGCTCATGCCGGTGACTTTAAAGGTCTTGCGCATCAGTTATCACGATTCACTCTGTAACCGATTTTTTCAATGGCGTGGACAATCGCCGCTTCTTCGACAGAATCTTCATCATAGGACAAAGAAACCTTGTCGTTGTTGCGGTCGACTTCTACATCTTTAACATTCAGTTGTGATAAAGCCCTTTTTACGCTGTTGGCACAACCGTCGCATGTCATGCCGGTGACTTTCAGCAATAGTTTTTTCATTTTTAATCCTCCTTCGGATGACCCCCTGTATAGGGGGGGTTCAATTATAGTGTAACATACTCGCGTCACATGTCAACAGTAGTGCTTGTGAGACGTGTCATTCCTTTAGTATCTTGAAATACGCACATTTGGAACAGGCGCTTTGTGTTTGCTTTGGTGCGTCGCGGCTTTCGTGCTTCTTGCGTTTTTTGCTTTATGAGGTTGTAGGATTGTGTTATCCTAAAATAGATATCGGACTGTGAGGTATGTGTATGGAAAGTTTTGCGTTTGCCTTCAACGCTTTGGCTCCGCTCGTATTTTTGGCTCTTTTGGGCTATTATCTGCGTCAGAAACGGGTCTTGAGCGACAACTTCGTGTCGCATTTGAACCGGTTCATTTTTGTCGTGGCGTTGCCGGTGCTGATTTTTATGACGCTTGCCGATGTTGAAGGGCTCGAGCATATTTCATGGGGTGTTGTGTGGTTCTCGGTTGCGATGGTTTTCTTTATCGTGTTTTTCGGAACGCTCGCGGTGCTTGTTTGGCGGGGAGACGCCAAATACAAACCGGTAGTTTTGCAGTCGTTTTACCGTGGGAACTTTGTGTTGATCGGCGTTCCCTTGGCCATTCGACTTGGCGGAAGCGAACACTTGAGCGTTGTGATGATTTTGAACGTGTTTTTGATTCCTTTGACCAATACGCTTTCGATTCTAACGTTCAATTTGTTTCAGAAAACGGAACGTTTTTCTAAGAAGATGTTGCTGAACTTCATCGCCGACACGTTTAAGAACCCGTTGATGATTGCCGTGATTTTCGGGATTTTGGCGATTGTTTTCGAAACGCCTTGGGCGGCGATCAAGGACAATGCGGGTGTGGTTGTGGAGACTTTGGATTACATCGCGGTGACCGCGACGCCCATGGCGTTGATCGCCGTTGGCGGGCAATTCAAGGTAACACGCAGCCGCGCTTTGATGAGGCCGCTTTTGTTTGGGGGTATCGGGCGTTTGGTGGTGGTGCCTACGATTGTGTTCACCATGGCCATACTTTTGCGTCCATGGATCGCTTTTGATCATGCATGGGCGGCGCTGATTTCAATTTTCGCATCGCCGGTCGCCGTTTCCAGCGTGGCGGTGACCAAAGGCCTCGGCGGCGATGACGAGCTGGCTTCGCAGCTTGTCCTTTGGACGACGGCCGCCGCGGTGTTCACGATTTTTTCAATCGTGGTGCTGTTCCGATTCGTAGGGTTCTTGTAATGCACCTGCTGGTCATTGTAGGAACGATTATGGATTGTTGGCCGTCTAAAAGTGTGCTATAATGTATAGAGCACATTGAGGGGTGTGTGAAGCTCTAAACTTAGACTGCAAGATACACCGAGAACCCGGGGAGTGGAAGCCATGTTCTTAACTAGACTGTTTATGTTGGCAAACGACAACGGTGAACGTACGACGATTATAGACACCCTTAGCGACTTATTCCGTCCGATTCTGGAGTTTTTTGAAGCTTACGGAGAAATCGGTCTTTTTATATATTCCATCATTGAAACCATTACGCCCTTGGCGGGCGTTGAGTTTATTCTGTTTCCATTGTTGCTGCAATCGCCGGAACGTTGGTGGTTCATCACGCTGAACCTGGTTGTGGCCAACACCATCGGCGCCATTATCGTGTATATATTCATGGCCAGCGAAAACAACAAAATCTATAACCGCTTAGTGCGGAAGAAGCATCGCGAACGTGCGAAAAAATTGTTTGACCGTTACGGCTTTTGGGCGATTTTCATTTTTGCGCTGACACCGCTGCCCTTTTTCTTGATCATTTTCACTGCTGCGGTGGCGCGGATGAAGTTCCCTCAGTATGTGTTTGCGGCCTTCTTTTCACGCGCAGTAAGGTTTTACATTACGTCCTACGCCGTTGTGGCCTTAGGACGACAAGCCGACATCATCTTCTGGCTGGCTATTGTTGGTGTGAGCGTCGCCCTTTTCATGATGTGGCTTCAAAGAAGAGCGCTTGCGCATTTTGAAGAAAAAGCGAACATGCCGAAAGAGGGAGAAGACACAAAAGAAGCGCCTGAAGAAGAGGTGCACGAGAATTCTTGACAACATGGAAAAATATGGTACTATATAGTAGCGTCAAAAGGCACTAGGTCCCGTAGCCAAGTGGCTAAGGCAATGGACTGCAACTCCGTGATCACCGGTTCGAATCCGGTCGGGACCTCCAAAATTGTAAATAAGCTTACGCTTAATAATAAAAAAATCGATGCGATTGCATCGATTTTTCTTATTCTTCAATTTCGTCGATTGGCCAGTCTTCTTCACCGTCGTAGGGTTTGGTGAGGATGTCGTTGGTGATGTCGAATGTACCGTAAACTTCGCTTTGTAGTTGCAGTTCGTGCTCGATAAGCTCGCGAATGTAATACGGGAGTTCGCGGATGTTTTCGCCTTCATCGGCGAAGCGGTTTCCGGTGTGGTAGAAGATGTAGTCGTTGGCGGCGAAAGTGTAGATTTCTTCGTCTTCAAAGGTTGTGATGTAGGGGTGGCTGTTGCCGTCGAATTCTTCAATGTATTCGTTGATGACATCGCCGGTCATCTCTCCGGCGACGACAGCGTTGTCAAACGGCCAAACGTCATAAAGGGTGGAAAGGGTGATGGGTTCGTCTCCGTCAATCGGTTGGCGTGTGCCGCCATAGTTTTGACTGCCGATGTCGGCGTTCATCGCAACACGCACCAGTTCTGCGGTCCAATCGGTCAGTTCGCCACGGCTGAAGGAGCGTTCGGGCATGATGATCTCTTTGTTGAAAATTTCATCGGTTTCTAAGACGTAGCTTTCCACCATGGCTTCGATGTCCGGGTGCGGCGAACGAAGAAGCGAGTCGCTGTAGCGGTTGAGGTTGCGCATTTCGCTGTCGACGACTTGCTTGTTTTCGATTGTCAATTCCACGTGCCCGACGTATTCTCCGTATGCGCCGGATTGGATGGCCGGGATGCCGTTGTCGTAACGGGTGAACGTTTGATGGCTGTGGCCGTTGAATATGGCGTCCACACGAGCGTCTTCAGGGAATGTGGCCACATCGTCGTTGACATCGCCCACATCATGAGTCAGAAGCAAAACGATGTCGACGTTTTGTTCTTCTCGCAGATAACGTGAATAGTCCTCGACGATTGGGCCGGGACGCTTGAACTCGTAGTCTTCGACAAAGCGTGTGGCGATGGAACTTTCAAGGCCGTAGCCGATGGTGCCGATGATGCCGACGCTCAAATCGCCTTGTTCGATGATGGTGTAGGGATCGATGTTTTCAGGAATGTCATCGGTGCCTTTGTAATGGACGTTCGCGCCTAAAAGCGGAAAATTCGCAATGCCGGTCTCGGGATCAAAATAGTCGGTGACGGTTTCTAAACCCCAGTCAAACTCATGATTCCCGATGGCCAAAGCATCAAATTTCATGGCGTTCATGAGTTCGATGACGGACTCGCCATAGTAATAGTTGGACAGCGCGCTGCCTTGCAGCATGTCTCCACCGGCAAGGATTAGCGTGGAGTCAGGATTTTCCTGCTTTCGGTCCAGCAAGAAGTTTCCGATATAAGAGACGCCCATAGCGTTGCCGCTAGGCGTGATGGCGCCGTGAAGGTCGTTTAGGTAGTAGATGTCGAGCGTTTCCGTTATGTCGTTGTCGCCATTGTCTTCGACGGGGGCTTCTTCGGTGCATGCGGCTAAGGTGATGACAAATAGTGTCAGGGTAAAAATAAGCAATAAGCGTTTCATAGAAGAATCATCCTTTTAGTTGTTTTTATCTCACACATTATAACATACATTGCTCGTCGTTTTCTCTAGAAACGTTAAAACCTATAAAAGCGCCCATCTTTATAAATTAGTCGCTTTTGAAAGTGTGCTTCGCGCACTCTTGCGAAAAAAGCTGTGAAGCAGTGCTTTTTACGTTTGTAGGATTGGGAAATTGTGTTATAATATTGACTGATACTGTGCTACCTTATACCTTAGGAGGTCCTTTATGAAAAAAACACAAGCATATGTCAAAACTTCGGATGAACGAAAACTGAACGTACTCACCTACTCCCCGGAAGGGAAAACCAAGGGCATTGTCCACATTCTTCACGGCATGGGCGAACATGTCGGACGTTACGACGATTTCGCGAGCTATTTGGCCAAAGAAGGAATGACCGTTTATTTGCACGACCATCGCGGTCACGGCGACAGCTGCAAACAGGATGAACAAGGATTATTGGCCAAAGAGGACACGTTTGAAAGAATCGTTGACGATGTGGACGTGATTCAAGAAACCATCGCCAAGGAAGAAAACTCCAAGAACGTTATCCTTTTAGGACACAGTATGGGTTCGCTCATTCTGCGTCGCTATCTGCAAAAAGAACCCAAACATGTGAAAAAAGCCATCGTGATGGGATCCATGCCGCGCTATAACCCGATCGTATCCGGTTTCAATTTCGCGTTGGCGTTTGTTTCGGGCCTTTTCATCTCGAAAAATGTCCACAACCGTTTCGTGGGCTCCTTGATGAATCGAAGCATCGTGCGCAAAATAAAGAATCGAAAAACCCCGCAAGATTGGCTGTCTTTTGACGAAAAAGTGATTGAACAGTATCAAGAAGACCCCAAAGCAGGGTTCATCTATAATAAATATTTCTACAAAGAACTCTTCAAGGGCATCATGAAAACCAATTCAGGCAAAGAAATCGAGAAGACGCCGAACATACCGATGATGTTCATCTCCGGCGCACAAGATCCCTTGTCCAAAAACATGAAGGCCATTGAGAAGCTTCATAAAGCTTACGATAAGCGCATAGAAGACTTCAAAGGCGAAATCAAGCCCATCTACTATGCCCGTCATGAAGTCTTGAACGAGCGAAACAAAGCGTACACTTACGAATATCTCCTCAATTGGATGACAAAATAACCGTCGCATCCGTCCTTTCGGGCGGTTGCGATTTTCATTCGGGTGATTGCCTTGCCGACGCCTGCGTATCCAAAAGAGAATTTAAGAATCTTAGGAAGCCTCTTTAAGAATTACCGCAACAAAAGGGGCTATTCTTTGCGTGGAGTGGCAAGGAGCGTCAATTTGTCGCATACGGTGGTTTCGGACATCGAAAATTGCAAGGTCTGTCCGAACCTGGATACGTTGCAGATGCTTTATCACGCTGTTGGTCTCTCTTTGCAGACTTCACCCGATACGATCAACGAAAACAGAACGTTGCTCAAGCAATTGTTTGACGCGATTTATTTTCAGCGCGAAGAATCGGTGGAAACGTACTATTTGGAGTTGAAAAAACGATCCCGGCAATTCCTGTTTTCGCCGTTGCGTGTCGATTTCTTGTTGGCTATCGAGGCGTATCGAACGTTTATGTCCAAAAAAAGCGCTGGAAGGATTCTCACGGATTTGAAGGACTTTCTCGATTATCTCTCCCGTTTTCAACAACAAACCCTGCACACCGTCACAGGCGTCCGGCTTTTCTTATCGGGGCAATACCCCGAAGCGTTGAAGTCGCTGCAAATGGCGGTCAGGCATCACGCCTCCGAGAAACTCGATGCGGTGGCGAAATCGTATTTGGCCTATACGTATGATGCGTTGTATTTGTTTCATCGAAGTCTTCATACGGCCCAAGAGGCTTCGAAAGCCCATGGTCGTTTGACAAGCCCCATCCGAAAAATCTACGTGGATTTTTTGACGGTCAAAAGCTTGATCGATTTAAAGAAGCTTGACGAGGCCGAGAAGTTGCTTCAATCTTTGAGCCAAATCGTTCATCAACCCGAGTTCAAAATCATCAACACCGCCGACAATTTCTCCATTCTCGGCGCCTACTTGGCCTACGTTCAAGGAGACTATGCAAACTCCCTTAAGTATTTGGAGGACGTCACGCAGAGATCTGCTTTGATTGCTTTCTCCAAAGCTCAAGTGGCGTATTGTCTTCAGGATGTTGAGCGCTTGCAAGGGTATGTGCAAGAACTTGACGAATCAACGTCCGATAACGCGGACTACTACAAAGCGGCGGGCGTGCTCTTGTTAGACGCCGCCGGCATCAAACAGCCCGAAAACAAGATGCACCGTGCCGCGGAGCGGATGCTGAAAGGGTCGCACGACGCCAAAAACATTCACCTTCACTATTTCTTGTACGAGTTGTTGCTTGATTATTGCAACCGCTTTGAGGAGACGGAAAAGGGCCTTGCTATAATGAAGAAGCACTTTCGCTTTTGTCGTGCACGCGACATAGGCGTAACATCTTTTTAATTTTATTCCTTAAAGCGCCGATATGTTCTTTTGTAAACTGACACCGTTCTATTGATTTGTGCAAAACGGTGGTGCATAATGTAGGTGTAAGCGGTGGGTTAAGGAAGTCGCGGATGAGACATAGACGTCTCATAGAAACTCTTTTTTATTTTTGGGTCACCAGAAGACAGATCTGGTGGCCTTTTTTTGTGAAATCCCCTCTAATAACCCATGTGTGTTATGTTATAATGCAATTGGACGTGCAAAAAAAACGATAACAAGGGGTCGTGATTATGGAATCGGATACTTTGCGGATGACCGCAATTGTCAAAGAGAATCCGACGGTCGGATTTGAAACGCAAAAGAAGACGTTGACAAAAGATTTGCAAGACGATGAAGTGTTGATCAAAGTGAAAACCGCATCGTTTTGCGGGACAGATTATCACATTTACCAGTTTGACGATTGGGCGAAAGGAAGACTGAAGCTTCCTTTGACGGTTGGGCACGAGTTCAGCGGTGAAGTTCTAAAAATCGGGGCCAATGTCGACCGTGTGAAGGTCGGCGATGTAGTGAGCGCCGAAACCCATATCATTTGCGGTGAATGTGAATTTTGTTTGCGCGGGGAAGGGCATATCTGTGAAAACACGGAAATCATCGGTGTGGACACCGATGGCTGTTTTGCAGGCTATGTGAAAATTCCTGCGGCCAATTGCTTCATCAACAGCAAAGACGCCGATCCGTTACATCTTTCGGTTCAGGAACCTTTGGGGAACGCCGTGCACACAATGGCGCACTTCCCTATAGAAGGAAGAAGCGTCGCCATTGTCGGTTGCGGTCCTTTGGGGCTCATGGGCATCGATGTGTCAAGGGCCTACAAAGCGAAAAAGGTCATCGCCGTCGAAGTGAACGCTTACCGCCGGAAGAAGGCTGCCGAACTCGGCGCCGACGTAGTCATCAATCCGTTAAAAGAAGACGTGGTCAAACGTGTGTTTGAAGAAACCGGAGGCCGCGGCGTTGATGTTGTCGGAGAGTTCAGCGGCAACAAAACGGCCATACAACAGGCGTTCAAATACATCAAACCGGGCGGCGGCATGAGTCTTTTAGGCATCCCCGCCGAAACGATAGAGCTCGATTTGGCCAACGACATCGTGTTCAAAGGCATTGAGATTTACGGCGTCGTCGGCCGAAAGATTTACGACACTTGGTACGAAGTGCGACGGTTGATCGACGAAGGCTTACTGAATCTCGACAAAATCATCACCCATCAACTCCCGCTCAAAGAGGCCGCGAAGGCCGCCGAAATCATGGGCAGCGGCGATAGCGGCAAAATTGTGTTGATTCCCGAGGAGGACGATTATGAGTAAATGGAAATTCATCGATGAAAAAGTGCAAGGCTTGAAAGACGACGGCGTATACCGCAAGCTGCCAATCAACCATGGTCCCTGCGACCATGTCATCGACCTTGACGGGCGAAAAGTTGTCAATCTTTCAAGCAACAACTATTTGGGCCTCGCTACGAACCCCCGCGTCAAAAAGGCTTCCCAAGAAGCTTTGGAGCGTTACGGCGTGGGCGCAGGAAGCGTCCGCACCATTGTGGGCAACCAAGACTTGCTTGAGGAGTTGGAAACGGTTCTCGCGGAGTTCAAAGAGGAAGAAGCCGTGATTTGTTATCAATCCGGCCTTAATTGCAACATCGGAACCATCCAGGCCATCACCGACAAAGGCGACTTGATCATAAGCGACGAACTGAACCATGCATCCATCATTGATGGCGTGCGCCTTTCGAAAGCGGACAAAGCGATTTACAAACATAACGACATGCAACATCTTGAAACGATTCTCAAAGAAAAGCGCAAGGACTACAACAACGTCCTCATCATCACCGATGGCGTCTTTTCTATGGACGGCGATTTGGCACCGTTGCCGGATATTGTCAAACTCGCCAAGAAGTACGACGCTTTGACGTATGTCGACGATGCCCACGGAAGCGGCGTCTTAGGACGCAGCGGCCGCGGCACGGTCGACCATTTCGGCTTGCATGGCGAAATTGATTTCATTATCGGCACGTTGAGCAAGGCCATCGGCGTCGTCGGAGGTTATGTGGCGACCAAGCAAAACGTAAAAGACTGGCTCCTGCACCGAGCTCGTCCTTTGCTTTTTTCAACGGCCTTGCCGCCCGCGGCGACCGCCGCGACCATCGAGAGCGTCAAAATGCTTATGGAGAGCGAAGAATATACGAAGAAACTTTGGAAGAACGCCGAGTATTTCAAGAAGGCCTTGAAAGACCTTGGCTTCGACATTGGCATCTCCGAAACCCCCATCACGCCGGTGATGATTGGCGAGGACGCGAAAACTATGCAGTTTTCCAAAGCGTTGCTTGAAGAAGGCGTGTTCGTCTCCGGAATCGTGTTTCCCACCGTCCCCAAAAACAAAGGTCGCTGCCGTGTGATGATCAGCGCCAGCCACACGAAAGAAGACCTTGACCATGCCATCGACGCTTTTAAGAAAGTGGGTAAGGATTTGGGCGTCGTTTGACGCTCTTTTCTTCATGAATAGACCGCTTCTTGGCTACTTGATTCTTACGGTTTTCACGGTTGTCTTGGTGGGATTGACAGCATGGAACGCATGGCATGAGAACATCATTCTTTCGATCGCTTTTTTTCCGTTTGTCGCATTGCTTGTTTATGTTTTACGACGTGTCTATCTAGAGGCTCGAGGCGCGAGGAATGCGTATCCGCTTTTCTCCAAACGCTCGTTTTACGATTTTCTTTCGACCGCTTTGGGCGCTGTTTTCACGTATATAATCAGTGTGCACGCCGGCGCCGGGGCCGTGGTTGCCTCGGGGATTGCGGGCGTTGTTGCCGCGCTCTTTGCGAGACCTTACGCCGTTCCGATATTTTGCGGGTCGTTTTTGGGGATGTCTTCTTCCGAATATTTGCAGATGGAGCATATGCTTGTCGCCAGCGTTATTGTGGGCATCGTTTTCGTCTTGACCAAAGACGTGTTCAACGGATATGGAGGAAAGTTGGGAACCATTGCCTTATCCGCTGCGGTCATTGGGGGGGTTCTACTCGGTCGCGATTTCTTAGAGGGCGCCGCCTATTCGAATTTTGAAGCGTTGGCGCTAATCGTTTTCAGCATACTTGGCGCCGTTGTGACGTTTGTCATCAGCGTTCGCTATCATAAGGGCCCGGTGTTCGCCAGTGGCATCGTCGGTGTGGCGAGCGGGTTGGCGCTTCCGTTTTTGATTCCCGATTTCGGCGTCGAACTGGCCGTTGTGGCTTTTGGCGCATCCTTTGTCGGCATGAGCTCGAAAAAGCGGTTGTTAGATGAGCGTTACATTGCAGTAGCGGGGCTGCTCTTCGGTTTCATCTTTGTCTTTAGCGCCCCGTATTTCGATGGCGCCGGTGGAAAACTTGGGACCATCGCTTTCGCTTCTTCTATGATGATGGGCGGAATGAGCGTTGTGTTGAAACGGGTGAAAAAGCTCTCGTGGAAATAGATTCGGAAAGGTGAAGTGAGCCATGGTGGAAGAACGGCTTTTGGATGTTGTCAATAGGCACAGGCAAGCGTTTGGCAGGATTGTCCGCTTTCTTCGGGTGCGAAAGAAGTACACGTTGCGTTCTTTGGCCAACAAGGTGTATCTTTCGCACGCGCATTTGCGCAAGATTGAAGTGGGCGATACGCAGATTACCGTAAAAACCCTTGAACGGCTTGATTCGATTTTGAATCTGGACATTATCTATGACGACGAACTCAAAAAGAAATTCGACCATTACAAAAGAATCTTAGAACAAGGCATCGAGTATTTTGACGGCGAGAAACTCTTGGAAGCGGTGCAAGGGTTGGAAGAAGACGAAGACAAACATAAGCGTTCGTTTTGGATGGTGGATTTCTATTTGGCGAAACTCGCGTATCATAATTTCACCTTGTTTCGCTATTACGGGGACGCAACCGACATTGCCTCCGATTTGAGCGGCATTGACAAAATCATGAACGAACATCAGCGCCAGTACTTTTATTTGTCTAGAGGCGTCCTCAATTACAACATCAACGATTTCTCAAGCGCGCTTCGTGATTTCGAGCTTGTTCGGAAACAAGGGCGGGAACGTTGGTTGAAAGCCACGGCGTCTTATTTCATCGGCTGTGTTTATAGCGAGTCTTATCACTTGCCAAAATCCAATCTTCATCTTGACGAGGCCATTCAAGTTTTTGAAGAGGAGCAAAACACGTTCCGCTCAATGATTGCGCAAATCATCCGCACCGGCAACCGCATCCGCATCGGGCATGTTGAGAATGTGAAAGAGGAACTGGAAAAACAAAAAGAGTTCGCAAAGGCGCACGAACTTGAACGGCCTTTGTACAACATTCAGATGAATGAAGCGTTGTACCATCTCACGCAGCAAGAGTACGACGCCGCACTCGAGGTGTTGGACATCATCCAAAACCAAACCCCCGGGTCCTATTTTTACCGGGCGTATGCTTATCTTCAAAAAGGGCAGTGCGAAAAAGTGCTCGAAAACATCGTGGACGTGCCCGAGGATGAGAACCCCCTCAATCGCAGGTACCTCGTTCATCGCTACTCGCTGGCGTTTTTGAAGGCGTATTGTGAATGCGACCGCGACGAGTATGAACATGCACTGAAGAGATTTCTCGATGAAGCCATGAACCACAAAGCGTATTTTGAAACGAGAATCGCCTACGATTACATGGTGGATTTTCTGCAAAGAAAACGACGTTACAAAGAGGCTTATCAATTGACCGAAGAGATGATTGCGATTACGAAGACTGCGTTATGCTGAGGTGAACTCGATGAAAGACTGCCTGTTTTGCAATATGCAACGGGACACTTTGTACGAGGATGATTGTTGTTTCGCCATCTATGACGCCTACCCCGTCAACCCCGGCCACGCGCTCATCATCCCCAAACGGCATATCAAGACATACTTCGAAGCCAACGAGCAAGAAGTGCGATCTTTTCATCGTGCCCTTCATGCCGTCAAAGCGCTCCTCGACAAACGCTACAACCCGGATGGCTACAACATCGGCATCAACGTCGACGAAGCGGCGGGTCAAAGTGTCTTTCATTTGCATATCCACTTGATTCCCCGCTATAATGGGGATATGAAGAATCCCCGCGGCGGTGTCCGCGGCGTGATTCCGGAAAAGAGAGGGTACTGATATGGATTCCAGTCGGAATTTCATTCGCATTCGTCTACGGCAACTCCTCCTAATGACGGGAGGGGTCTTTTTTCTTTTGCTGTTTGTAGAAGCGCTCTATGCGCTTTTCGATGTGCCTATTCCTCATTTCTTCTTAGTTTCTCTTGTCCTGCTCGGCGGTGCGCTTTGTTTGGTTCCTGTCTTTAAAAACGCTTCGGACGTGCTGCGCATCATTCAAGGCATATCCGAACTTGCCACAGACGGAGTGGTCATCACCGACAAACACAACAAAATCGTTTACGCCAATCCTGCGGTGATGGATACTTATGGCTATTCATTTGAAGAACTATTCGGGAAAACGCCGAGCCTTTTCAAATCGGGCATCCAAGACGCCGCTTTCTATCGCGCCATGTGGAAATCCATCCGGGAAAAAGGAAGCTGGACCGGTGAAATATGGGATGTGAAGAAAAATGGCGATTATATTTTGAAAAATATGCGGATTGAAACGATTAAGAACAGCAAAGGGAAGGTTCGCTATTATCTCGCCGTGCACCGCGACTTAACCGAGATGCAAGCGTTGCAATCGGAGAAAGAGCTGTTGATTAATTACGATCAAGATACACAGCTGCCGAACAAGCGCTACTTGTTGAAACGGATGCAATCCTTGATCGATGACCAGGTGCCTTTTCAACTCGTTTTGTCGAAAGTGCGAAACTCTGTGCATTTGAGCGACAAGCACTCCCAAAAACAATACACCGAAACTTTCAAAGAACTTGAGAAGCGTCTTAAAAAAACGGTCTCCGCGAGTTTTTACGCCCAAGTCGACAGCGAATTCTTTGCGGTGATTTTGCACAAACGCATCAAAAACGAGGAAGCCTTCCACGAACAAGTCCAAAGTGTAGTGGACGCTTGTGAAGAACCCTTTACCAACGCCCTTCGTTTCAAAATGACCGCAGGGGCGTTGCGGTTCCCCGAAGATGGCGATGAAGCGAAGGACCTCTTCAACAAGGCGATGGTCACCTTTGAAATCAGCGCGGCCGAAGGAAATCGTTACCTTTTGTACAACCACCGCTTCCACAAGAAGCTTTCTTGGGAGTACAACGTGCGCGACGCTCTATACGAAGCGGTTCAGAGAACCGAGTTTTCGTTGCGTTATCAACCAATCGTCGAGTTTGAAACCGGCGCCATTGTCGGTTGTGAAGCGCTTATACGCTGGACATCGAAAACCCTAGGTGCGGTTCCGCCCGATAGTTTTCTTCCCATTGCGGAAAAATACGGTTTCATGACCGACATCGGCGCGTTCATTTATGAAACAGGCTTCCAGGATAAACGGATTTTCGACCAAGTTTCAAACAGAACTTTGCATATGAGCGTCAACGCCAGCGTGCATCAATTTGCCGAAAAAGACTTTGCCGACACATTCCTGCGAATCGTAAGAGACCATGACTTGCCTCCGCAGGAAGTCTGTCTTGAACTTACCGAATCCAGCTTTGTCTCCGATTACAACCGGCTGAACAAGGACTTGCACGCTTTGCGGAAGGCCGGCGTCCGTGTGGCGATTGACGATTTCGGCACCGGATATTCTTCTTTGAAGCGCTTGCAGACGATGGAAGCCGATGTTTTGAAAATCGACCGCACCTTCCTTGCAGGGTACCCCGAAACATCTGATGGAAACCTTTTGAAAGCCATGGTTCAAATCGGCAAAAGCTCCGAGTTTTCCGTTATCGTTGAAGGGGTGGAAACGAAGGCGCAACACGATTTGCTTGAAAAAAGCGGCTGCGACGCCGCTCAAGGATATTATTACGCCAAGCCGTTAAGCAAGGATGAGTTTGTAAGCGCATTAAAAAACAGCTGAAATCAGCTGTTTTTTGATGGATTCAATTTGCAGGTGCCCTTGTCGACGCTTCGAAGGATCCACAAGAACCCCACAAGCAAAAGCGCCAGCAAAATGACTTTCCAAAGTAGATTGCCATGGGGGAAGACGATGGGCGTGAAGGCGATGCCGATGGCGGAAAAGAAAGCTATGACGCAAGGCGCGCAACCAAATGTGAGCAAACCGAAGATGAACGAGAGAAACGGGATGCTCGTAGCACCTTTGGGCTCGGTATTGAACAGTTTCAATTTGATGTGACTGAGTGAAATCATGAGCGCCGCAAGAAGCGCCATGGTGATATTAAACAGCTGGTGAACGGCGAAAAGCGAAATGCTCCAATCTTGCATCAATTGTCGCAAGCTTCCGGCGGCCAGCGCGTCTAGGAAAAAGTACAAACCGTACATGAACAAAAACACAGTCGTCAGTCCCAACATGTTTTTCCGTTTTTTCTGTTCCTGCCATACAGTGGTAAGCATAAGAATCACATCCTCAATTCAGTATAGCATAGGAGAGTCGTATTGGCTTCGGTTTTGCTTTGCAAATCGACGTTGCAAAAATGTGTGCTTGGTGCCATAATGTTGGTAACGGAGGTGGCCGTTTTGACCTACGAAATATGCGACAATCGTTTTTTGGGCAAAAGAATATTTTTGGCTCGGAAGCTATCCGGCATGACGTTGAGAGAACTCTCCAGAATCACCGGCCTTTCCCACAGTTACATCAGCCGTATCGAGAAAGGGGCGGTGCGGCCCGGCATCAAATCCCTTCGCCCGATCATGGACGCTTTGGACTTGCCGGTGTATTCGGACGGGGAAATAGCCCAAGAATTTCAAGCGCTTTATCAAACGCTTTACACCAAAGTGCTTTTTGTGGACTATACCGGTGCGAGAGCGTTGTATGCAAAACTGAAGTCACGAAAATCGCGGTATGCGAACAGTGGTTGTTTTGTCGATTACTATTTGGTGATGTTGATGACGTCATTGCATACGAACGCGCCCAAAGATGAGATAGAAGATTTTTACCGGGCCGCGCAGCTGTTGTACGATGTGATGACCCCTCGACAGCAAGAACTTTTCAATGTTGAAAAGGCGTTATATCTCTCAAGGATAAAAAGCAAACAAGAGGCGTTCGAACATTTGTTAAAGTGTTTGCCCCGTGTTGAAGACCCGCATTTGCGGGGCATCGCCTATTATTCTTTGGGGTGCTACATAAGCGGCGACCACACACGTTTCACAGAAGCGTCGGAATATTTGCGCAAGGCGCAAGAGATTTTTGAAGAACACGCGAATTTTCAGCGCAGCAACCGGGCCAAAGCCGTGCGGCAGCAAACCTTTATCCACATGCACCGCTTCGAGTTGTTTGAAGAGTCCTATCAAGAGACGCTCGCCTATGCGAAGCAATACGGCATTCTCGACCTTTACTACTTTACAAAGATGAATCTTGCGCGTTATTATATTGTTGTCGAAGATTATAACGCTGTTATTGAAACGTTGGACAGTTTTACCGGGCAAGAGACCTGGTATTATGTCATGAAACTGTATGCGTATTATATATTAAACCGTTACGACGAAGGTCGTGAGGTGCTTGCGCAATACGACCGAGAAAATCCCATCACTTGGCGTCCGATTGAAGAGCAGTTTATTGCCGTGCTGGAGTATTTGATTACCAAAGGGCGCGACGATTACGCCCTAAAGCGCATGAAAGAACTGGTGGACAATGCGCTCAAGCGGCATGATTTTCTCGTGATTTCGATGACCGTTTCCTTGTATGGAAGCATGCTCAAAGATTTGAGAAGATATAGAGAAGCGTTTGAATACGGCAAGAAATGGCTGGATGTACTAAAAACCGTCCGATAGGGGGATTGTATGAAATCGTACCGAAAAGAACTGGCGTTTCAAATCGAAAAACGTCGCGAACTAATCAACATCACCGCGGAAGTCCGCAAAGCGGTCAAAGAAAGCGGTGTGTCGGAGGGGCTCGTGCTGGTCAACTCCATGCACATCTCCTCTAGTGTTTTCATCAACGACGACGAGTCCGGCTTGCACGACGATTTTGAGGTGTGGCTGGAAAAGCTGGCGCCCGAAAAACCTTACGACCAATACAAGCACAACACGTTTGAAGACAACGCCGACGCTCACCTCAAACGCACCGTGATGGGGCGCGAGGTTGTGGTGGCCATCACCGACGGCGCGCTGGATTTCGGCCCTTGGGAACAAATCTTCTATGGCGAGTTTGACGGAAAGCGCCGCAAGCGTGTGCTTATTAAAATCATCGGCGAATGACGCCGGGAAGCGGGTGTTTCCATGGCTTACGCGCTTTTTTTGGCGGTAACGGTACTGGCGCTTGCGGACGCATGGGTTGTTCGCTTGAACCTGCCGTTTCAGGAGAAGTCCCATAAACTGTATCACCGAAAAATATGGCATCGTTACGTGTTTGTGACGATGCTTTTTGTCACGGTTTTGCTGGTGGAGTATGGGGTTTCGGTGCAATCGCTTGTTGTCGTCGTTGGGTTTTATCTTGTCGCGGCCGCAGCGGTGGATGCCTTGGTGGTCAAAGAGAGGATTCGCACCGGCATTCGCTTTTTTACGATGTTGTTTTTCCGAGGGTTTTTCGGAGGCTTCTTGTTGTTTTCCGCCTGGTTCTTGTTCCGTGTAATGCCTTTTTGGCTCTTTTTCGCCGGTCTTTTGATGATTGGCACGACCCTCGCCGTGCTGTTCGACAGGTTTCATTTTGCGCTGCTTGAAAAGAGGGTGCGTCTCGTACCCTACGAACATCGTAACGAGGATGCAAACATCGACCATCCGGTGTTGCGCAACGTGTACATGGTGCGTTTTCCTTCCATGAACATCGGTGTGAACGCCATGCTGCTCGGGCTTTATGGGAAGAAGCATCTTTTGGTGTCCGACGCCATGCTTTCACGTCTTCGCTCCGAGGAGATTCTCGCGATCTTCGTGCACGAACTCGGGCATGAAACGCGCAAGCATATGCGTACGAGACTGTGGTTCGCTTTGTTTGGCGCAATAATGTTGACCGCGGTCGGCTATGCGTTTTTGACCGTCGGGTTCGGCAGTGGCGCAACGCTTGCGATAAATGCGTTTATGGCGTTCATATTGGCTTGGGCGCTTTTGCGCACTTTGTTGTTTTGGTTGTTGCACAAACAAGAATATGCCGCGGACGCTTACGCGAAAGCAATGGGGTATGGCAAAACTTTAAGCCGCGCGCTTCAAAAAATCGAGAGGATGTCCCATTCTACGCGCCTCCATCCGCTTTATGCGAGATTTCATTTGACCCATCCCAGAAGCGTCGATCGTGTGTTAAGATTGTTGGAATAGAATACGAAATTCTTTCGCTTTTTCGCTCAGGGGGTGTATAATAAAAGCATCACGGGGGGAGGAATATAAATGAAAGATACCGGGGTCTACGGTTTTTCCGGTCTATGCCCTATGGCGCTGGTCGGTTGGAAAGATCAAAATAAGACGCGATGGAGCGTAAGCGGCGTGTGCGCTTTGGAGTATGGAGACCAGACATTCCATGTGTACTTCCAAGACAGTTCGGAGTTCCTCCGGCACGCACATTCGGGGACCGGTTTTTCGCTCGCTCTCATTGAAAGCGTCGACATCGTCAAAAAGAGCCAAAACAAGATTCCCGAAAAAGATCTTGTCCACCATGAAAACATTCCTGCGTACGAGGCCCTTTCGGATGTATTGTTCTTGCGTGTCGCCAACATTGAAGCTGCCGATAAAGCGACTTTGATCAAGGCTACGTTGATTCATCGTCTTCGGGGGAAAAAGAAACATATCAATCCATTGTTTCAAAGCGACGACGGGTTTTACTACAAATTGAGCCGTCACGCGGGAATCCCAGGCACTGCGAAAAAGAATCAGCCTTACACGTACGCCTTTAAACTCAAGCTTTGCCGGCTGAAGGCCGAAGGGGTTGCGTACAAAGACCTTGCGCAAAGCTACGGCGTCTACCACGAAACCATCAAGGACTGGTATGCGCTTTATAAAACGTTCGGCAAAGAGGGGCTTACGAAAAAGAAAGCGAAAGAACTCGCCAAAACGAAAGTGTCCGAAGAAGACAAGCGACGTTTGGCCCGGGCCATCATGAACGGGGAGAAAACGTACCGAAAAGTTTGCTTAGAAGAAAACGTATCGCTCAGCCGATTGCACAACTGGGTCAAAAAAGAACGCCGACGATAAGAGGGAGCTTCCCTCTTTTTTTGGGGTTTTCTACTGAGGCGGAACGTGCTATTATGAAATGGATTGAAAGATTGGAGGAGATTGTATGGCACTTGAAAGACCGAAAGAACGGATCCATCCCAGCGCTATGAAAGTATGGCGTATACAGGGTGGCATCCTTTTCGCCATAGAAATCGCCATTGCAATCGGGTATTTCTTTTTGGCGCGTGAAGTCGCCGCGCTGCCCGGCTTTTTGTTTTACATATTGCTCGGGGTTGCCGGATTCATGGGCGTCTTGCATATTGTGGCGATTCCGCAGATTCGCATGATTTATTGGGGCTATGAGCTTCGCGAAGAAGAAGTGGACATTCAATACGGCCTCATTGTCATCAAACGCTCGTTGATTCCGATGACGCGCATCCAACATGTCGACACACACCACGGACCGATTATGCGGCTTTTCGGTTTGGCGACGTTGTCGATTTCAACCGCGGGCACGAAACACCAAGTTCCCGCTTTGAAACAAGAAACCGCGGAATCGTTACGCCGCCGCATTTCCGAACTGGCATTGGAGAGTGAGGAAGATGTCTGAGGCAAGGCGACAACATCCCGTGACCATCTTGCTTTACTTCCTTCGGCAAATGAAGCACATGGCCATCCCCTTTTTGGTGTTTGTCATCAGTGTTGTGGCCGATGGGGGTTCTCTGCCGCCGTGGTACTTGATGGTTTTGGTGTTTTTGGGCATGGTGGTTGTCAATGGAGGCATCGCTTTTTGGCGATGGTTCTTTTTCCATTATGCGTTTCGCGACGGCGCTTTGGACATCAAGCGCGGCGCAGTGCTCAGAAGGCAAAGGCACATCAAAAGCGAACGCGTGCAGACGGTGAATGCGAAAGCCGGCGTGTTGTTGCGGCTGCTCGGTCTCGTTTCTTTGTCGATTGAAACGGCCGGCGGCACCGAGGAGCCGGAAGTCACCATCCACGCGCTCACCCATGATGAGGCGAATGTTTTGGAAGAAGGGTTGCGCGGTGAAACGGAAGCGGTTTCGACTGAAGAGAAGGGAAACGCCATCGAAATCACTTTCCCCAGGCTCATGCTTGCGGCGCTCACCTCCGGCGGCGTCGGCGCGTTTGTCCTGCTGATTTTCGCCGTCTTTGCCCAAGTCGTGTTCTTCATCCCGGACGGTTTGCTTCAGGAGGTTGGCGAAAACATTGTCGCCGCGGGTGTCATGGCGTTTGTCTTGCTCGGGTTTGTGTTGTTTTTGATCTCCTGGTTCCTGTCTGTCGTTCGCTATGTGTTTCGGTATGCGTTTTTCCGCGTGGAGAGAGTGAACGGCGAAATCCACATCGAGCACGGTTTGCTTGTGAAACGGCGCTTCACCGTGAAAACGCATCGCATTCAGGCGCTGAGCGTGGTTGAGGGATTGCTGCGCCAACCATTCGGGTTTGCGACCATCGAACTTGAAGTTGCCGGCGGCGGGAAGTACGAGGATTCTTTCAAGGTGGTGCTGTTTCCGGTGCTCGCCAAAAGCGAGATTCAATCGTTTTTGGACAAAACGCTTTCGGAATACGCTTTGAATTTCACCCTCACGCCCCTTCCCAAAAGAGCGCTTCGGCGGTACATGGTCCGTATCCATCTCTTGTATTTGCCGCTTATCCCCTTGTTTGTCTTTTTTCCTCTCACGATGCTGTTGCTGTTGCTGGTCCCGATGACGACGCTTTTGGCGTACATGCGCTATAAGGACGGCGGTGTTGCGGTGGAGGACGCCCATTTGGTAAGCCGCTCCCGCTACATTGCCCGCACCACGGCGCTTATGCACAAAAATCGCGTGCAGGCGCTCGCAATTCAACGCAACATCCTGCAGCGGTGGCGGAAGCTTTCGACCTTGCAGTCGACGGTGCTTTCGGCCCCAAGCAAGACCACTTTCCAAGTGAAGGACATCGAAGAAACGCAAGGCGAGAGAGTGTATAAGTGGTACTCTCGGCACGCATGAAAAAAGGGATGCAATTTTGCATCCCTGTTTTTTATAGCAATTTCGCAATGTCGACGCGCATTTTTTCAAAGCTTTTCATGGGGCCGTAGCGTTTGACGACCTTGCCTTCGCGGTTGATCAAAAACTTGGTGAAGTTGGATTTGATCTCAGGGCCAAGCAGGCCTTTTTTCTGGCGTTTGAGCCATGTGAAAATCGGGCTCGCTTTTTGGCCTTTGACGTTGGTTTTCGCAAACAGCGGGAAGGAAACGCCGTGGTCTTTGACGTAGGTGTTGTAGATGCCTTGGTTGGACTTGGATTCTTTCCCGCCGATTTGGTCGGTGGGGAAGCCCATGACGAGAAAGTGTTCGCTTTTATAATCTTTGTATATGTGTTCTAAGTGTTTCAGTTGTTTTTTGGCGAACTTGCTTTCGCTGGCGGTGTTGACGACAAGCACCACGTTCCCTTCGATGTTGCGGAAGTTGAGGGATTGTCCGTTGATCATTTTGGCGTTGAATCGAAAGAAAGACATGCAATCACTCCCGTGGGGTTATTTTTTGCCGAACGCCGCTTCCCAGTCCGCCAAGAAGGCGTCGATGCCTTTGTCGGTCAAGGGGTGTTTGAGCGCTTTTTGGAACACTGCGTAAGGAACGGTTGCGATGTGGGCTCCGGCACGTGCGGAATCGGCGAGGTGCTGAGGATGGCGGATGCTGGCGCTGATGATTTCGGTGTCAAGGCCGTACATGTCGAAGACGTCGCGGATGTCGCTGACAACTTCGATGCCGTCGTGCAAGGTATCGTCTAGGCGGCCGACGAACGGTGAAACGTAGGTGGCTCCGGCCAACGCCGCAAGCAGAGCCTGGTTCAAGCTGAAAATGAGGGTGACGTTGGTTTTGACGCCTTCTTTGGAAAGCACGCGTACCGCTTTCAAGCCTTCGGCGGTCATGGGAATCTTGACCACCATGTTTTTGTGCATTTTGGCGATTTCGCGTCCTTCTTCGATCATCTTCTCGGCTTCTAAGCTGATGACTTCTCCGCTGATTGGTCCGTCGACGATTTCGGTGATTTCTTTGAGCACCTCGTTAAAGTCGCGTCCTTCTTTGGCGATCAGGGTTGGGTTGGTGGTGACGCCGCTTAACACGCCGAGTGCGGCGATTTCTTTAATGTGGTCCACGTTTGCGGTGTCGATGAACAGTTTCATTGTTTTTCCTCCTTATTGGAATCGGTATTTTGGTTGTTCTCTTGTGGCGGTGTGAATTGCACGGGGGTGATGCCTTCTAAGGACTCTTCGACGCGTTTGACGAAGAGCACCCCGTTTAGATGGTCGAGTTCATGCTGGAACACGATGGAGAGAAATCCTCGAAGCCTGATACGGGTTTCTTCAACCGTGTCGGTTTCGGGGTCGTAAAGGTGCGTCTTGACCGTGACTTTTTTGTGTCTTGGCACCAGTCCTTCGACTTCCCGGTCGACGCTCAAGCACCCTTCGCCGCCCGGCATGTAGGTTTTGGCTTCCGAGTGGCTGATGATTTTCGGATTGATCATCAAATAATCATGCAAGGTTTCAAATTTCTCATCCAATGTGTAGATGGCGACCAAACGCTTGGAAATATCGATTTGCGGCGCGCTTAAGCCCACGCCTTCACGAAGCTCGTATTCTTCCCGTTTTTCTTCGTCTTGCGAATGTATAAGAAACTCTCTCATCTCTTTGAGGGTGTTTTTGGTTTCATCATCCAAGGGCAGTTCAACGGGCTTGGCTTTTTTTTCCAGAGTCGGGTGGCCTTCTCGTATAATGTTCTTCATTGTAATCATGTCGTTCACCTCGCACATATTATAGCAAATTCGCCAACAAATGCCCAAGAAATCGAACAAAATCTTTCGTGAAAGGCACTGAAAAATGCACCGGTTGGTCTAAAAGCGTTTTCAAAGCGGTTATATATGTTGAGATTTGGCCCGATACACAGTACAATAAACATGGTACAATAACGAATCATGGAGGCTATTATGAAAGCGATCAAGAAAATAGGAATCATCACCGGTGGAGGGGATTGCAGCGGTTTGAACGCCGTCATCAACGGCGTTGTGAAAGCCGCCGTCGACAAATACGGCATTGAAGTTGTCGGCTATCGCCGGGGATATTTCGGCCTTTACCATAACGATTTCGTCAAGCTGGATTTGGATACGGTCTCCGGCATCATGCACGAAGGCGGAACGATTATAAAGGCTTCGAATAAGGACAACTTGTTCAATTACCATTTCAAAAAAGAAGACGGTAGCTATGAATACAGGGATGTTTCGGATGTTGCAATCGAGAACATGAAAAAAGAGGGCGTCGACGGACTCATCGTCGTTGGCGGCGACGGTACGCTCACTAGCGCTAGAGACTTCCATCGCAAAGGCGTTCCGGTGGTTGGCGTGCCGAAAACCATTGACAACGACCTTCCTTCGACGGATGTGACGTTCGGCTACAACACCGCGCTTGAAACCATCGTTCAATCGTTGGACAAAATCCACACCACCGCCTACTCTCACGAC
Organism: Mollicutes bacterium; assembly: GCA_003552925.1. GTDB lineage: Bacteria > Bacillota_I > Bacilli_A > Izemoplasmatales > Izemoplasmataceae > T1SED10-81. Next base: position 29,938 of record PUOX01000035.1, read on the forward strand.
CGCGTCATCGTTGTCGAAGTCATGGGCAGAAACACCGGTTGGCTCGCCTTAGAAGGCGGCGTCTCCGGCAGCGCGGATGTGATTTTGATCCCCGAGATTCCCTACGACCTTGAAAAAGTCGTGGAAAAAGTGAAAGAGCGCGACGCGCGCGGCCGCAATTTCTCCATCATTGTCGTCAGCGAAGGCGCAAAAGAAAAAGACGGCGATGTGCATGTCCGCGACGTCGTAGAGGATTCCCCCGACGCTGTGCGCCTAGGCGGAATCGGCCAGAAAATCACTGACCAGCTCGAAGAGATGATCGACAACCACGAAGTGCGCTACACCAACCTCTCTTATCTGCAAAGAGGCGGGACCACGAGCCAGTTTGACCGCTTGCTCGGTCTTCGTTTCGGCGTTTCGGCCCTCGATTTATTGATGCAGGGCGGCGCCGGCAAAATGGTGCGCTACCAAGGGCGCGACATCACCCATGTTTCGCTTGAAGAAGTGGTCGGAAAAGGCGAAACCGGCGAAACGAGCGAAGGCGGCGAGAAGTTTGTGGATCCGGAAGGGCAAATCGTAAGAACCGCGAAATCTTTAGGCATTTGTTTCGGCGATGAATAAAGAACAAAGCTATCCCATCGATTTTGACGCCTACGATACCGAAGAACTTGTAGACCTCGTGGAGTTTCTCTCGCTTGTTGAAAAGCATCATGCTAACGATGCGTCGGTTTCTAAAGAAGACTTGCAAAAGGCGTATACAAGGTTTCGGGAAATCCTCAACAACAAGTCCGAGGAAAAGCGCATCGATAAGGCCTTTGAGAAACAAACCGGCGTTTCCATCTACAAAACCATGAAAAACCTCTAAAAAAGCGTTCCAAACGGAACGCTTTTTCTATGCGATAAGGGATTTGAGCGCTTGCACCAGGGCTTCGATGTCTTCTTTGTCTTCGCAATGGGAAAACGAGAAGCGAAGCGAGCCGTCGATGTAGTCCTCGGGGACGCCAATCGCTTGCAAGACGGGGCTGTTTTCAATCGACCCGGCGCTGCAGGCGCTGCCGCGGCTTAAGGCGAAGCCTTTTTGGTCAAGGTCGAAAAGGAGGCGTTCGCCGTCTTGTCTGCAAAAACCGATGTTCAAGATGTTGTAAAGGCGGCTTTTTTCAAGCGGCGGGCCGTTTAGGATGTGGTCGATGTGTTCTTCTTTGAGACGTCTCAGAAAATATTCGGCGAGCGTCTTGAGGTGCGTTTCCCGCGTTTTGAGGTTATCAACCGCTTCTTTGAGCGCGACTTCGCAGCCGACGATTGCCGCAAGATTTTCTGTGCCGGCGCGCAGGTTGTATTCTTGTTTGCCACCGTGAAGAATCGGGCTGATGGTTTCGCGGTCCTTGACGTATAAAAAACCGATACCGTTCGGCCCGAAAAACTTGTGGGCGGAAAAACTCGCAAAATCGCAGTCAAGGGTTTGCATGTCCATGGGAATGTGCAAAGGCGATTGCACCGCGTCGATGTGCAGAAGCGCGCCGTGTTTGCGGCATAGGGTGCGGACGGCTTCGACGTCTTGCAAGGTGCCGATTTCGTTGTTGGCGTGTATGAGGGTGACGAGCGAGACATCGTAGACTTTCAAGGCGTTTTGGAGCGCGACTTGGTCGATGTAGCCCTCATGGTCGGTCGGAATTTCCACGACGTGGTGGCCAAGCGAACGCAAATGGCCGCAGGCGTTTTTCGTCGCCGGGTGTTCTACGGCGGAGGTCAGGATGGTTTTCTTCGGATGCCGCGCCGCGACGCCTTTGATGGCGAGATTGCTGGCTTCGGTGCCGCTTCCGGTGAAAACGATGTTGTCTTTTTCAGTGTTTAGGCACGCGGCAATTGTTTTTTTCGCACGGTTGTAGCGTTTGCGTGCGTCGATGCCCGGGGTGTGCAAAGAAGAGGGATTTCCCCGGTAGGTTCGCATCGTTTCAAGCATGACCTCCATAACGCTTTTTGAGGGGCCGGTGGTGGCTGCGTAATCGAAATACCGCATATTTACCCATCCTCTTTGCGGATTTTCAAGCCTTCGGCGTCTAAGGCAAGTGTGGATTGTATCTCGGGGTGGTCTTTCACGTTGAGAGGTTCGCCGCTTGCTTCGTCAAGCGCGTCTTCGATTTGCTTGGCAAGGGTTTTGACGACATAGGATTTATGGATGATGCACGGGTCTTCGTCGTCAAAAAGGTCGACGCTCTTTTCTTTGATTGATTTTTCTGAGAAAGGGGCGTTTAAGCTCTTGCCTTTGAAAAACGTTTCTTGGTCGTTAAAGATGACGATGTTCATAATCATACCTCCAACAGGTTAAACCCGAAAAATGTGAAGCCGGCGAGCTGTGAAATGAAATATACCATCATCACGAAGAAGAAGATGCTTGTGACCAGTTTGATTAAAGGCATCCGTCTGCGGATGGCGTCGGAGACCGCCATCACGTTTTTGGTTTGGATGGCGATGATGGCGATGATGATGAGGGGGACGATGAACATCAAGTTGAACACGAGCAGGTAAAAACGTCCCAGAAGCGGAGCGGTCGTGCGGATGCTGAAGAGTATGACGATATAGATTTGTCCTGTGCAAAGCGCTTCGGTCACGGCGATGACGACGCCGATTAAGAAAGGGATGCCGATGACGTAAAAGTACCGTTTGAAGCGATTTTCTTCTTGTTCAAATATGGTGGTGAATTTTTCCATCAGTCGCTGGTTGAACTTTTTCAGCCGTGAGGGGAGCTGGTTTTTGACCTTTCCATATTCTTGTTTGCGGGTGGCCAGATAGTCTTGGAAGGTGATCAAAAACAAGAAAAAACTGAGAAGGGCGAAGAGGATATAGAGGATTCGGCTAATGATTTCTACGGCGCTGAGGGTTTGTAGTGCGGTCAGCACAAACAGCCCTATGGCGAAATAGGTCAAGAATATCGCGCCGATGTAGGTGATGCTGACGATCAGCAACGCTCGTTTGTCTTTGATGAAGCCCACCATGGAGATGAACATCAAAAGCATGGCAATGGCGCAAGGGTTGATGCCGTCGATCAATCCGGCGACGATTATGGTGAACAGCCCGCTCAAGCCTTCTAGGTTCAACAAGTCGTCCAAATTCACTTGGTCGACGTCAAGCAACGGCCTTTCTGCGCTTTTTAGGATGTCTCCATCACGGATGCCGTCTCGAATATCGGGATATCCGCTGTATACGTCATTGCCGGCAAACAAAATCGGATACGTGTCCCTGGTGTTGTAGGCCACGGTAAACTGCAAAAACAGCTTGTCGTTTTCGTCTTTTTGTATGTCGTAGGTTTGTACGTCTACGCCTTGTGCGCGGAGTTCGTCCAAAAGCCCTTCGTTTTCAACCCGTTGGCAGTCGCTGCACGCTTCTACGTAAAAATAGGCGACTTCGTAGGTCGCGTTTTGTGTGTTCACATCGGTGGCGGATACCGCCAGCAGCGCCAACAAAAGGATTCCAAACAGTTTCCATGCGCGCATTGCGTTCATTCCTTCATGTTTCCTTACTCTATACAATTATAAAGCGCGGGTTAGAAAGTGTCAACGAAATGCGGAGACTATGTTTTCTTGTGGAGGGGCATATGTGCTATAATAAAGAAGGTGATGCATAATGAATCAAGAAACCGTCGAAAAAGTGTATCGGCTTGTCGACGAGATCAAAGGCACCGACGCTTACAAGACCATGCTTCAAAAGCATCGAGAAATCGAAGCGGACGAACACGTCCAAGCCTTGATTGCGTCTTTCAAAAAAGCCGAAGCGAACTACAACGAGGCGCAAAAATACGGAAAGCACCACCCCAATCTCAAACATCGCAAACAAGCGTTCAGCGAAGCGAAAGCCGAACTTTACAACCATCCGCTTGTAAAAGCGTATAAGCAAGCGGAGAAGTCGCTGCAAGAAAGACTCGATGCAATCGGCACGCACATCGCCGCATCCGTTTCGAAACGCATCCGTGTGGACACCCGTCTTTCTTCGGTCGATAAAGGAGGCCTATCATGCACAATCGAAAAAGTTTGATCGTCTATTTCAAAAGCCCCCGCGTAATCAAGCGCTTGAAAAAACACGGGAATGTGCCCTATTACCATAAAAAGCGCAAATACGCCATCCTCTACATCAACGAGGACCGCTACGACGAAGTGATGAAGGACTTGAAACGTCTGAATCATGTCCGCCGTGTGGAAGAGTCTTTGTTGGACGACGAAGCGTATCGATTGAGCGAAGACAAGAACGAGACGGAAGAAGAACAACCTGCCCAGGATGTGTCAAGCAAAAAAGCTTGACATCCTTTTCGGTTTTTGATACACTTTATGAAGACTGAAAAGGAGGCATACTGATTATGGCTGTGAAAATTCGTTTGCAACGTTTTGGAACCAAAAAACGCCCGTTTTATCGTCTGGTCGTGGCGGAATCCCGCATCAAGCGCGATGGCCGCTATCTTGAAATCCTGGGCCACTACGATCCTCGTCAAACCCCGACTTTGATCGAAATCGACGAAGACCGTGCGCTAGAGTGGTTGAAAAAAGGTGCACAACCTACGTCTACGGCGAAAAACATCCTTACCAAAAAGGGCGTTTGGGAAAAATATCACCAACAAAAAAGCAGTAAGTAAAGGTGAACGAGCTTATGGCTGTGGATTACGAAAAGTTGGTTGGCAATCTTGTCAAACCTCTTGTGGTTCATCCTGACGACGTCGAAGTGAAAAAACTTTCTGAGGACGATCATAAAATCACCGTTCAAGTGCTTGTGCACAGCGACGATCTCGGAAGGGTCATCGGCAAAAACGGCCGCATCGCCAATGCGATACGCACCATCGCATACGCGAGCGCTTCGCGTGCCCATAAAAAAATCACCATCAATATCGATGCGTTTTAGCGCTTGAAAACCTCCTAAGGACTCACCTTGGGAGTTTTTTACCTAGGAAGGATAATGGTTATGGATTTGGAAGTAAGAAATCTTCGCAAAACGTTCAATCTTTCGCGCAAACAACGAAGGATAGAGCACACTGATGAAAAACGCCGCGTTGCGGTTAGAGGCCTTTCATTCGAGGCCAAACGTGGTGAAATATACGGATTGCTCGGTCCGAACGGCGCTGGCAAGACGACCACGTTGCGTTGCATTTCCACGTTGATCAAACCGGATGAAGGCGATGTGTTCGTCGATGGAAAAAGCGTGTTGAAAGACAGCATGGGCGTTCGCAAAAACATCGCGTTTTTGACCAATGAATTGAAACTGGACGACTTTTTCACCCCGAATTATCTTTACGACTATTTTTCGCGTTTGCACGGCGTTGATGAAAAGACGGCCGAAAAGCGGAAAAAGGAGCTTTTCAAACGTTTTGGCGTGGACAAGTTCGCCGAAGTCAAAGTTGCCGACCTCTCTAGCGGCATGAAGCAAAAAACCTCCATCGCCATCTCCTTGGTGCACGACCCCGATTTCATCATTTTCGATGAACCGACCAACGGCCTCGATGTGTTGACGGCGAAGACCGTGGTCGACTATTTGCTCGAGTTGAAAGAGTCCGGCAAAGCCATCATTGTCTCGACGCATATCCTGAGCGTGGTGGAAAAGCTTTGCGACAAAGTCGGCATCATCATCGATGGAGAACTGAAAGTTTCCGGAACGCTTCAAGAAGTGAAAGCGAAAGACGCCAAGCAGGACCTTGAGAACGTGTTCTTCTCATTGGTCGAGGAAAGCGGAGGTGCCGACCGTGCGTAATATGTGGGTCATATTCAAAAAAGAGCTGTTCCGTGTGCTTACGGACAAACGTTTGGTGCTTACAGTGTTCATACTGCCGGGGCTTTCGATTTTTCTGATTTATTCAATCATGGGCGAAGTCATCGGCCGGCAAATGACCGAAGATGAGATCTACACGCATACGGTATATGCCAAAAACATGCCGGAAAGCATAAAACATTCGCTGGAAGAACGCTTGACGTTCGAGCTTATGGAAGGTGAGTACGACAAAGACACACTAGAAGAGATGGTACGCGAAGAAGAGGTGGAACTGGCGCTTTTCTTCGAAGAGGATTTTGAAGACAAGATCGAAGCCTACCAAGCCGGCTCCCCCATTCCCGAACTCATCGTCTATTACAACCAGGGCCATCAGCACTCTTCAACGGCGTACAACCAGTTTATGGGCGTGATGAACGCTTACCACGAATCAATCATTCGCGACCGTTTGGCCGATCCCGACGATTACCATCCTTACCTCATGACAAGCGAGAATTTTCTCGACGAACGTACCGTCGCGGCGCGAGGCATTGCGATGCTGATGCCGATGCTGGTGATTATCTTCTTGTTTGTCGGTGCGATGAGCATCGGTCCCGACGCCATCGCCGGCGAAAAGGAAAGAGGCACCATCGCTTCGCTTTTAGTCACCCCGACGAAAAGGCGGGACATTGCTCTGGGCAAAGTCTCAAGCATTGCCGTGCTGTCGTTTTTGAGCGCGATTTCTTCGTTCGCCGGTATTTTGCTTTCCTTGCCGCGTCTGATGCAGTTTGGCGAGGAGATGCCCGATATGGGCATCTACAGGATCGTTGATTTTGTTGCCGTTTTTGCGGTGCTATTGACGACGGTGATTTTCATCGTGTCGCTCATTTCCATCATCAGCACCTATTCAAAAACCATTAAAGAAGCCAATGCAATGATTATGCCGTTTTATTTCATCGCCATGATTATCGGCATTTTGAACTCTTTCGGCGCGGAACCCAACCAATCGCTCTGGGTGCATTTCTTTCCGATTTATGCGCCCATCAACGCGCTTTCGGGGATTCTGATGTTTGAGTATTCGGTCATCAATCTTGTGATTACGCTACTGATGAATCTGGTGTATTCGGGTCTTATGGTGTATGCGTTAAACAAGATGTTCGACAGTGAAAAAGTAATGTTCACACGATAGAGGTGATTTTATGAAATACATCGCCATCGGCACCATCACCAATACCCAAGGAATACGCGGGGAACTGCGGGTGAAAAGCGACTCCGATTTCAAAGAGGAGCGTTATGCGCAAGGAAGCGTTCTTTACATCAACCACCCGAAAGAACGTCGCAAAGTCACCGTGGCGAAGCACCGCGAGAAGGGCGATATGGACATCGTTGCCTTTGAGGAGATCGATTCCATCGACGAGGCCGAGCAATACAAAGGCTGCACGCTAGAAGTTGCCGATATGGACCGAGAGCCTCTCAGCGAAGACGAGTTCTATTTTGACGACTTGAACGGCCTTTCCGTCGTCGCTTCCGGTAAAACCATCGGCATCGTCGAAGAGGTGTTGGACATGCCGCAAGGCACGATGCTCCGTGTGAAAAGACGCGGACAAAAAGACGCCTTGATACCGTTTTTGAAGGTTTTTATAGAACGCGTCGATTTGAAGCGCGGCGAAATTGAAGTGAAAGAAGTTGAGGGATTGTTATGAGAATTGACATTTTGACACTTTTCCCCGACATGATCCGCCCCATTGTCGGGCAATCCATCTTGCACCGGGCGCAAGTCGATGGACATGTGGACATTCATGTTCACGATTATCGTGAATACAGCACAGACAAACACCGTAGCGTCGACGATTACCCTTACGGCGGCGGTGCGGGCATGGTCTTGCGCGTCGAACCGGTCGTGCGCGCCTTGCGCGATTTGGACGATGAACGCCAAGCGCTCAGAATTCTGATGACGCCTCAAGGCATTCCCTATTCGCAAGAGCGCGCTAGGACTCTGGCGAAAAACGAACGCATCATCATTTTATGCGGACACTATGAAGGATACGACGAACGAATCCGCGATTATTTCGACGTGGAGATTTCCATCGGTGATTATATCCTGACCGGCGGCGAAATCGCCGCCATGGTCGTTGTTGATTCGTTGGTTCGATTGATTCCCGGCGTATTGAACAACGAGGATTCTGCAAAAGAGGACTCTTTTTCCGCGGGGCTGCTGGAATACCCGCAGTATACACGCCCTAGGGTGTTTGAAGGGAGAGCCGTGCCGGAGGTGTTGCTCTCCGGCGACCACGGCAAGATTGAGGCATGGCGCAAAGAACAAGCGCTCATGCGCACCAAGAAGCGGCGTCCGGACCTTTACGAAGACTATTTGAAACGCAAAGACAACAAATCCCGCTAAATTTCCGGTTTGCAAGAAAAGCGGTTGAATATCATGAAAGCATGTGCTATAATAATTCGCGCTGTTTAAATAACCTTGTTCCGCTGGAGAAACGCTCTATGAACAAAGAGGAAGCAAGGAGTGATTCCCACATGTCTCAGACCTTAATCAGCGAAGTGACCAAGGATTACCTGAAAAACGATGTGCCACCGTTCCGCCCGGGCGACCGTGTCCGCGTGTCGGTCAACATCAAAGAGGGGACCCGCGAACGTATCCAAGTGTTCGAAGGGCTCGTCATCAAAAGACAGGGATCCGGCGTTAGCGAAACCTTCACCGTCCGAAAAGTGTCTTTCGGTGTCGGAATCGAGCGTACCTTCCCCGTTCATTCGCCATCCATCGCCAAGATTGATGTCGTACGCAAGGGCAAAGTGCGCCGCGCCAAACTTCACTACATTCGCGGGCGTTCGGCAAAAGCCTCGCGAATTAAGGAACGCCGATAAGAAAAGCCTTCTCAAGAAGGCTTTTTTTATGGCTTGAACCGCTAAAAAACGCATGAAAGCAATTGAAAACATTTACATACAATGCTATAATGGCTTAGAAGGAAGAAGGTGGTTGAATGACTAAAGGCAAAGCGACAATTTATGACGTTGCCGGAGCGGCGCACGTTTCGCTCGCGACGGTTTCGCGTGCCATCAACAACCCGGAAAAAGTCAAGCCGGAAACTCGCGAAAGAGTGTTGCGCGTCATCGAAGAACTCGGCTACAAACCCAACGCTTTTGCCAAGGGCCTTGCCAGCCGCAAATCGACGACGGTGGCCGTGCTCGTGCCCGATATGAGCCGTGCATCCATCGCCGAAATGATGAACGGAATTGCCGACATCGCGAGGGTGTATAAATACTCCATTCTTTTGTACATTCTCGACAATGAAGAATCCAACGAAGAAGAGGTTCTTAAAGAAATCATCGCCGCCCAAGTCGACGGTATGTTGTATTTGAACGACGAAATCACCGATGAACAGTATGAGTTCTTGATGAAAATCAAAAACGAATACCAAATCCCCATTGTCCTCTCCAACACAATCTATCATAAGCGCGAGGACATCCCTAGCGTATCCATCGACTACGAAAAAGCCGGATACGAAATCACGAAGAAGATGATTGACGAAGGCCGAAAAAATATCTACATGGTCTCCACCGTGCGCAAATACATGGTGAACGATTTGAAAGAACAAGGTTATTTGCGCGCCATGAAAGAAGCGAATCTGGCCCCGCAAATCATGCGAACCAGCGGAAGGATTTCGGTCAACACCGAGCACTTCAACGAATATTTCGAGTCTCATAAAGTCGACGGTGTCATCGCCGTACGCGATTCCATCGCCGTGAGTTTTATCAATGTTGCCCGCTCCAATCGGGTGAAGGTTCCCGAGGACATCAGCGTTTGCGGGTTCCAAAACACCAAGTATGCCCGTTTGGCTCGCCCGAACTTGACTTGCGTCGATGTGCCAATCTATGACATCGGCGCCGTATCCATGCGGGTTCTCACCAAAGCTATGAACCAAGAAGAAATAGAAGAGCGTGCCGTCATGTTGGAGCACGGCATCATCAGTCGCGCCTCGACGCTGAATACATAAAAAACGATGCACAAGCAAAGTAGCAATCCCCGGCGTTTCAAGAGACTTAGTGGCCGCTGCGAACTAAGAATGCCGCTTGCGAACTACACTTGGAAGTTTCCATTGCCAAACAATGGACGGTCGACCCGTTATCCCTGAAGCGTTAGTTCAACTAAAACAAAGGTGGCACCGCGGACTCAGGTTCGTCCTTTACACGCCACCTTTTTGTTTATTTGAGGAGGAAAACCATGAACATCATTGAAGAATTGAAGTATCGAAATCTTTTATACGCCGTCACGGACGAAGACTTAGAGAAAAAGCTCCAAGACGAAAAAATGACCTTCTATATCGGCGCCGACCCCTCGAGCGACTCGCTGCACATCGGCCATCTTGTCCCCTATATGATCGCAATGCGGCTTGCCGAGCGCGGCCATCAACCGATTCTTGTCGTCGGCGGCGGCACGGGGTTGATTGGCGACCCGAGCGGCCGCTCTAGCGAACGCAACCTTTTGACGCTTGAAGAGACGCTTGAAAACGCGAAAAGCATCAGCGCTCAAGTCAAAAAGCTGTTGCCGGACGCCAAGGTCGTCAACAACTACGATTGGCTCAAGGAATACGACATGATCACTTTCCTTCGCGATGTGGGGAAGTATTTCAACCTCAACCAGATGATGGCCAAAGACAGCGTAAGCAGCCGGCTTGAAAAAGGGATATCCTTCACCGAGTTTTCTTATCAAATTATCCAATCCATCGATTTTCTCGAACTCTACACCGAGGAAAACTGCAAGTTGCAGGTCGGCGGCCAAGACCAATGGGGCAACATCACCGCCGGGCTGGATTACATTCGCAAGAAGCTGGGTGCGGACAAAGAAGCCTACGGGCTTGTGGCGCCGTTGCTTTTGAAAAAAGACGGGGCCAAGTTCGGAAAAACGGCCGACGGCGCCGTATGGTTGGATCCGGAGAAGACCTCGCCGTATGCGTTTTACCAATATTGGATCAACTTGGAAGACGATGAAGCGCTTCTGCGTTTGAAACAGTTCACCGCCTTTACGAAAGAACGCATCGAAGAGCTTGAAGCCGACATGAACGAAACCCCGCACTTGCGTCACGCCCAAAAGGCGCTTGCCGCCGAAGTGACGCGGCTTGTCCACGGGGATAAAGGCTTGAAACAAGCGGAGAAAATCACGCAGGCGCTCTTCCAAAACGAGGTAGCCTCGCTAAGCAAAGAAGAAATCGCCATGGGGCTTGAAGGCGTACCGAGCGTGGAAATCGACGAGCCCATCGCGTTGGTGGATGCGCTTGTGGAAACCACGTTGGCCTCTTCGAAACGGGATGCGAGAACCCTGATCAAGCAAAACGCCATCAGCATTAACGGAGAAAAAACTCAAGACGGCGAAGCCGTTTTGGACAAAAAGACCGCCGTTGAGAACACCTATCACGTGTTGCGGCGAGGCAAGAAGCACTACGCATTGCTCAAGCATCTATAACCTTTCCTGCGGGAAAGGTTTTTTCTAGAAAAAACACGCCGGTTGGCGTGTTTTCAACATTCTTTCACGTGCGAGCGAGCCATCTGGTAGATGGTTTTCACGTGGACGTCTTTGAGGCTGTAGTAGATGTTTTTTCCGCTTCTTCGACGCTTCACGACATTGCGGTCGCGCAACAGGCGAAGCTGGTGGCTGACTGTGGATTGCTGCATATTGAGTTCATTGCAAATATCTTGCACGCAAAATTCACCATCCAGCAGCAAATCAATGATTCGAAGACGGGTTTCATCGCTGAAAATTTTGAACAGTTTGGCGGTCTCATGCAGGTTTGTAGACACGCGTCATCCCTCTCTTTCCATAGACGAGCCGCAGCGCGTTCATGACGGCAATCAGGGTGATGCCGACGTCTGCGAAAATCGCCATAAGCATGGTGGTGGCTCCGAAACCGGCCAAGGCCAGGAAGAAAAATTTGACGGACAGACTCAAAACAATGTTTTGAAGCACTACGCGCCTTGTTTTCCTGGCCAAGACGAAAGCGCGCTTGAGCAAGGTCAAATCGTCGTTCATGATGATGACATCGGCGACATCGATGGCGAGTTCGCTGCCGTTGCCCATCGCCACGCCGATGTCGGCGCTTTTGATGAGAGGCGCGTCGTTGATGCCGTCGCCAACATACATTTTTG
>PUOX01000049.1 GCA_003552925.1 Mollicutes bacterium
ACTGCTTAATTTTTTTTCTACTTCCCCTATTCGCTCATCATGTTCTTTTAATGTATCTTTTATGTCTTGCTGAAAACATTTTAAAAACCTTTCCACAACGTCTTTGAGCTCCGACATCTAAGCACTCCAAGCCTCGCTTTTTAATTTAATACATAATAACATCTCGCCATCGTGCTTAACCGTGCGCACGGGGGCAGCTTTCGCCTAGAGCCTGCCTTTTCCCGTTATATCATCATAGGTCACTTAGCACCCTCCTTGCTTTGCTAAGTCAACTTTATAACTACATAGTTACTATCAGTACCAGATGTATTTTCAATCGTAAATTGCCCGTCAATGACAAATGTTTTAGGTGTAGCTTCGCTTGAATCATGGGCAATTAGATCGTGTACACTTGTGCTGTCCCCTCGGTAAATTCTAAAGAGGTGAGGACGCCCCCCTACAGTCACCAGCCCGCTCACGCCAGAAATTAATGTGCTTCTGTCGCCACTTAGAGTGCCACTTGCAACGACCTCCCCAACCCCTTCTAATCGGCTTGATGTTTTAACATCTGCATTTGTGAGTATGTCCCCAGTGTCGCTTTTAACATTGTTCACCTGCTGATAAATCTTATTTACCCATTGCAAAATAGGTCCCAACATAAAATCACATCCCTTCTAAGTCGGCATAACCTCTACACTTCTTGACACCTTCTCGATATTATCATTAGCATCATAACTGATAGTATCAATATAGTGTAAGAATATGGTCGTGCCGTCGTCTTCGTACACTTTCAAGTCAATGCTTGTGATGTCGTCACCTGTGTAGTTTAGCGTTATCCTGCGTCTTAGTACAGGTGTAGTGCTTACGTCTTCATATAACCTTAGTTCGCTGATATCGCTCCCACTATAGATAACCTGTTCCTCTGAGTCGTCTACCAGCCAATGTGCCTGGCTCTGATAAAAGGCATTTAAAATACCGTAGTCCATGTGGTCTAGGTTGGTGACGTTTAATAAGTCTGTTTCCTCCCACCAGATAGGCTTATACGGAACCGGTCTTGATAAGGTCATTTAATCACTCCCTTTTCAATGTCTCCTCTTCTTCCTCTTCTTTTGCCTCCCTTAGTTCAGCCTCTTTTATGTCCTTTTCGTGGACAGGCCATCTTCTACCGCTGCGTTTTAGCTTGCGCTCCTTAAGTTGCTCAACAGTTTCGTCCTCCTCCGGCCTGCGAAATAATACCTTAACCTCCGTAACAGGACGGCCTACATCTCGCCCTCTTATATCGCTGCGCTTGCGCACGGTTTTGAGTTCGTAGATGGCCATATTAGACCCAATCCTTTCTGTCCCATTTGTTTATCTGCCACGATTCTATGTTTGATTTAGTCCAAGGCGCAGGGCCTGGGTCGGCGGTCACAGTGTCTGTTTGTGTGTCTACAATAACACCTGTTCCCACGCCTGCCTTAACACGGATGCCACCTATCCAGGAGAATTCTACAATCGTACCGATAGCCTCTGCTGGGTCAAGGTATGTAAGTGTGAATATCTCGTCTGTATCCATACCCTCTGAGTCTGTTATCAGTTTTCGCTCCCTGGTGCCGTTGTCATATTCCCATTCAAGATACCGTACCCTGTCCTCTGGTCTGAAAGTAGGGCTCACAGCATCACCTGCTGTATAAGTGCCGTCTGCTTTTACCTGCCGGAATAGGTTAGGGTTCTCCATCTCAACCCAGTCTTTCTCAAAGTCGAAGGGAACAATAACCATCTCATCCTCGCCGATACCTTCTCTTATACGGCTCTCACCACGTGTCACAATCTGTTCAAAGAATTTAGTCCAGCCTTTCAGTTCCGGCCCTTCAACTGCGTTTATCTCATAGAATATAACGTCCCCATTCTGCCGCGTGGTTACATTGTCAATCAGCATCTCAGTTTCTTCATCTATACCGTAGCGGGGCATAAGCACGTTAAGTATCTGCCCTGCTTTTAAGCCTTCCTGCCAGGTAGATGCCTTTAAAGTGCGCCCGATTTTGTTGTATTTCTCTAGGAGCTGAGCAGCCAGTTGGAATGTACCCTCTCTTGTACGCGAGGCAGGCTCTTGTATAACGTCCTCCACTATGCCCGTGCCGACACTCTCAATCTGTTTCCTGTCCTCTATAGCTGATTGAGAGCGAGTCTTAATGATCATCGGATACTCTCCACGGTACTCTATGCGGATAAAATCAGTATCCTCTAAGACCACACCGTTCCTGTCCTGCCGGATAGTAAACTCCCCATGTCCCCAGTACCAGTCCATGTCCTCTGTTAATCCGCGTATGCCAACACTATCAGGCTCTATTGCGTCCCATTCTTCCTGTGTGGGCTTGGCTCCTGTGTAGTCCGAATCACGGGCCACTTTTATAATCGGCTCCCGTGCTACAGCAAAACCTGTTGTGAATGTGTCATTAGTGCCGTCACCTTTACGGATATCTACTTGTACGTCGGTTATATCCTTAACACCCGTTATCACCTGCTGGTTACGGTATTTCGGGTTAGTGTGTTCTACTTTGATACTCCCCCTGTTACACAAGCCTTCTGTAAGTGTAAAAGGTGCTTGATATTTTGTGCGTTCGGTAAAATGAAGCACTCTGTTCTCGTCTATACGCCACCAGAAGCCGGTTATTTCGGATAGGCTTTCCATGCACTCTGACACGGGTACATAATTAAAAACGGCCTCCTCCACTTCGGGGCCGTCGTCAATGCTCTTATTCTCAACTGCTATTCCTACCGTCAACCCGTGCAGCTGCGGTGTATTGTCGGCATCTGTTGTCGTAAGTGTCTGCCTAACCCATAAATATTTCCCTGTCAGGTCATCCTCTGCCGATATGCCGGGAATTGCCTGC
>PUOX01000014.1 GCA_003552925.1 Mollicutes bacterium
GTGTCTTTTTTATAAATAACCTCTCCGGTGATAGGGTCTATAATATCTCTTGCCAGCCTGTACTCACCTTTCCGAAAGCTGCCCTCACCGTGCTTGGGAACGCTTTCCTCTAAAACACGCATAACCTGCGTGCGGGCCTGTTCGGCAACAAAGGTGGAATAGTCTTTTTCCTTCCACTCTCGAAACTGTTCATAGGTCATATCCCTGGTATTAGCCTGGGAAGCTGCCTTGGCGATCAGGCGAAACCCTTTATCGAGATCGTGGAGATGGCCCCGGGCCTCCTCGAGCCTGTTGTTATGGTTCATCATACGCTGCCGCTCATCGTCGGTAAAGTGAGACCTGCCTCCCAGCTCGTGATCGAAAACAGACAGTTTATTCTGGTTGATATAATCCAAAATATCCTGCCTGTGGATTTTCTGCTTGGGGTCCATGGATTTAAGCCAGTCGATCAGGCCCAGGTGCTCGAGCTCGGTCTTTTTGATACCGGCCCGGGCGGAGGTAAACTGATTTATGGCCTCTTGCACCTGAATATTGCCTTGTTTATCACCCAGGCCCATGGCAAACTTTTCGCTCTTATGGAAGTATTTTTCGGTGTTTTTCTGCTGAAAAATGAGGGTATCACGCAGATCTCTTGCTTCCTGGGGACTGAGTTTATCCTGCAGGCGCTCATAAATAGGCTCGATCTCGCCCATGAATGTCTCGCGGCCTTGTATCTGTTCTAAATACTTGCGCGTCATACTGATGAGCTGTTCGTTAACCAGCTCTAGGTTATCTACCTTCTGCCCTGTTCTATCAACCTCATACCGGGTAGCTTCACTGGAAAGCCTCACCCAGTCATCATGCGGCATCAGGTTTTTAACCGAGTCCCAGAAGCGCTGCGTGGTAGAGAGCTCCCCCATTAGCTCAGCTACCCTTTCGGCTAGATCCTGCGGAGTTCTTACGGAATCATCCCTTGAGTTGGTAAGAACAAGACCCCTTATAAACTCACTTTCCTCGGGCCGGACATGTTCCATGTGGTGGGCCACTTCGTGGATAGCAGTTTTGTACCGCTGTCCTGGAGCCTTGTTACCGTGGATATTAAAAAGCACCAGCGGGCTGGTAGCTGTAATCTCTTTATCGTCGGCAAAGGACCGGTGGTTAATGATTACAGCATTCCAACCATCATAATTGGGGTGCGCTTCAATGTGAGCGCTGTTTAGTCCGAATGCTCGGGCAATTTCCCGTTGATGGCGTAAAGCAGGGTCCGATCCCGTTCCTCGGACGACTCGCAGACCATCTCGTCCCGAACCCAGTTCAGGAGGGATTCCTTTCTCTTGCTCGAAATGTCCGGCGAGTTTAGATACTCCTCGCTCAATGAGATTCTCATACCGTTTTTGAGTAGCAGTGACATCGTGCTCTCCCCTTTCAGAATAGTAGTCTACCCCTTCTTCTGCAACGCGATGGGGTGAAGAGAGCCAGCGGTAGTGCTCCATCACATGCGGGGGCAGCTTCTCTCCCCGTTCCAAGGCCCGGTCCACCTGCTGCGTCCAGAGCCTTTCAGGGGTTAATATATCGTAGTCAAACTCTTGGCCTTTGCCGGTTAGCTCCAGCCACCGCTTAAACTCTTTAATCTCCTGCTCACTGTAACCGCGCTGCCTGGACCAATCTTCCCAGCCGGTTTTGCCAAGCATTTGCTTAAGATTGGCGCTAAGGGGGCCGTGATCGCGCTCCACCCGTGCCTCTCCGGCGGCTATCCGCGCTTCATGGTGCGTAAGCTCCCTTTCAAAAACATCGAGCGACATTCTTGAGGGTTTTATGCTGTCCAAGAGCTGCCGGTAGTCCTTAAGCACATAATAAGGCACTTCTTTTCCCTGGTCAACCGCCTCTTTAACAAAGTCATAATGGCTTTTAGCATCGGAGCGCAGTGTAGATCCCGAAGGACCGGCCATATTGTGCATTCCCGCCCTGCGCTCGATGTCAAGCTGCAGTTCCTGGCGTTCAAACTCAGCTCTTGTCATCTCGGAAGGATCAGGCCTGTAATTATACAAAACACTGTGAAAACGTTCTCCGTCTTCTCCGCGAATATGGCGGGCATCGATACCGTCATAGCCCATGGCCCGCATGAACATGGTAGAGGGCATGTCGACATTGCTATGGTCTCGATCCGGCACTTCATTTGATGCAAGCCTCATTGCATTCCTAATCTGGCCAAAAATACTGCGAAAACCTTCATCTCTCATACCCGGAAAAGCTTTTTCCATGCGCTGGAAAAGCTCATCGGCATTAGCCCTCTTGCGATCACCGTAAGCATGGTAATTTACCTGGGCCAGGAAATCGTGCAGGTTCTGGGCAGAGTCTTTGTCCATAGGCTCAAACATTTTATAGTTCTTGTTCAGGGTTTCCTTTTTCACTACCGGGTTCATCCCAGGATCTTTGCCAGTAAAGGGAATACCGGTGCCAAAGTGCCCGGTTTCGTTAGCCCCGTGCGCAGAACCAAAGCCGCTGGTTCTTTCACCGGTAAGCCAGATCTGGCGCCCTTCGGCCTTTTCAATATCGAACATTAACTGGCGTCCGTACTGGATATGCTCGTGGGCATCTTCCCGGCTCATATTAAAACGCTCTGCCATCTGGTTAACGTGCCGGTCGTAGGCCACTCCACGCTGCATCCCCATAAGGCCCCTGGTTCCCCGGGCCATGAAGATATCCTGTCCCAGCTGCTGAAGGGCAAACGACATAAAATCAGGGGTAAAGCCTCCGGCCTCATCAAAAGCCTGGGAGTAAAGCGGGAAGGTGAGCATACTGTTTAAAATCACGTCACCAAAGGCAGCAGTATA
>PUOX01000016.1 GCA_003552925.1 Mollicutes bacterium
AAAACGGCCAAGGCGATGGTCGAAAGCGCGAAAAAACACGTCGCCATTTTAGAAGAGATGGGCTTTTACGACATCGTGCTGAGTTTCAAAGCGAGCGATGTCCGCTTGACGATTGCGGCCAATTTGCTGGCGGCCGACACGTTCCCTTATCCGCTCCATTTGGGCGTGACCGAAGCGGGGATGGCGCACCGGGGCACCATTGCCTCAAGCGCCGGCATCGGTACGCTTTTATACCACGGCATCGGCGACACTATCAGGGTCTCGCTGACTGGGGACCGCGCCGAAGAGCTCAAAGTCGCCAAGACGCTCCTCGGCGAGTTCGGCCTTTATGAAACCGGCAAACTGATTAGTTGCCCGACTTGCGGACGAATCGCCTACGACATGGACGCTTTGGCCAAAAAGGTCGAGCAATACCTCGAAAAACACCCGACAAATCTCACAGTCGCCGTCATGGGGTGCGCCGTCAACGGCCCCGAAGAGGCGAAGGACGCCGACGTGGGCATCGCCGGCGGAAAAAACGAAGGGTTGTTGTTCATCAAGGGCGAAGTCGTAAAAAAAGTTCCGGAATCGGAACTTTTCGAGGCCTTGATCGCGGCCATTAAAGAAGTGGAAAGCGCATCGTGACGATGCGCTTTTTTTATGGATTGTAGAAGGTTACGAAATATAGGCTCACCCGGGTTGAGGAATCGCCCCGGGGCAGTTCGTACTCGACGCTTTGTAGGGCGAAAAGCTGGTCGACCGACTGCAGGCGGTCCACTAAATCTTCCGCTTCGGTGACGTCTGTGGTGTTGAAACGGATGCGGATGCGGTAGGCGTCGAACGTGTTCGCAAGGGCGCTGAACTCGGTGCCGCCCGGGAAACTGGGGTTCTCCTGTATGCTTAGGGAGATGTTTCGTTCGGCGGTGTCTTCGATGCCTTCTAGTTGCAACTGCGCGTAGAGGAAGAACATCAAGCGGTCGGAGGCGTATTTTTCGGGGACGCTTCTATGCAAGACCGATTCGCTTGGAAGCACTTCATGGCGGTAATCGGCGATCAGGTTCCTTCCGGTCGAGATTTCTCGTTCCAGGCTTTGGATGTCCTCTTCAATGCCTTCGATGCGGTCGTCAAACACGCCGAGCACCATAAAGCGCGCCACCACAACGCCGATGACGACGATGCCGACAATAACCAAAAAGATGATGTCGTTCGCTCGTTTGCTAAGCATCGGGGTCCACCTCCACGGTGATTGTCGTCGTGTAGCGGGTGGAGCCTTCGGGCGAGGTGGGCTCCGGATAGTTGATGGAGGCTACATAAAGCAATTCGTAGATTTCCATCTCCAGATTCGGAAAGTGGATGCGTCTTCCCATCGTGACGCGGAAAACCACTTCGTTGTTGGCGTGGTCGTAGCGGAAATCGATGATGTCCGCGTTGTGGTCGATTTCCAATACGGCGTTTTCCATGTCTTCTTTATATTGCGTGTATGTGCTTTGCAGCGCCTTTGCGCGTTCGATGTTTTCCATGAACGTGATGCGGTCGGCGTCCAAGCGGTAAGTCGAGATGATGCCGTCGATCATGGCACGTTCGTTGCGGAGGTCGTTTCTTTCTTCCAACACTTCGTCCAGACGTTCCTGCCGGCCGCTTAAGGGCATATAGATCACTAGCCACGAAAGGATGACCGCAATAAGAACGATGAGCAAAATGTTGACGTTGAACTGCCGCGGGCGGCGCATCTCCGGCAGGAGATCGACGTAGATGAACTCCGAGCCTTCGCGTTCTTTTCCTTGGTACTTGCGGTTCGGCATCAAAACCACCCCTTCGACTCAATCAAGGAAGTCGCAAGCGGGATGTAGCAGTCGCGGTCGATGAGCGTATCGACGATTTTGCTGACGTTTTTCATATCAAAGACAACGGTTTCAAATCCGGACGCTTCCTCTTCGAAATACTCCTGCAAATCCTCGTTGGAGAACTTGCTGGTCATGTTGAAAAGCACGACCTTTTGCACGTCGCGATCGCCACTGTGGATGTTGTATTTGTAGTAGTTGGCGATTTTTGAGATTTCTGCGTCAATAACGTCGAGGTAACGGTCGTCTTCGAGGTTTTTTGCCTGCACGTTTTGCACGAGGGAAAAGAGCGGAATTTCCTCGTCAAACATATAGAGTGAATAATTCACATCAAAAATCGGCACAAACATGATGTCGCTTTCAAATTCCATCTCGGGCTGTTCGTGCTTGCGATAATAATATAGGCGGTGGAGTGCAAGCGGCGGGATGTCGGTTCGGACGACTTGCAGGTTCATGTTGTAAAAAAGTGATACGTAGGTTTTGAGTTCCTGTTTTGGCGCATAGAACATAATGACCTCGTAGTGGTCTTCGTTCTTGCGGTGGATGACGTAATCCATCTTCATATCCTCAAACGGAACCATGATTACTTTTTGCATCTGCTGTTCGATGTATCCGCCGATTTCGTTGGGCTTATAAATGATCGGCACTTCGATTTTGCGGAAGGTGTAGAGTTCTTCGTGCACGACAAGATTTACGCGACGAGCGCGTATTTTGAACAGTTTGAACGTGTCTTTCAAAATCTTGAGCAGCTTCTCTTCACGGTAGATGACCCCGTTTTCGATGATGCCGGGTTCTAGTTCCACCGAAGAGTATTTGAGTTTCTTCATCGTATAGCCGTCCGGCTTTTCGATGAAGGACACTTCATGGTCTG
>PUOX01000068.1 GCA_003552925.1 Mollicutes bacterium
CATCACCCTCTCGCCAGTCATGGTGTTTCCAGAGAAGCCCTTGATCCTCTTCGTGCAGACAAATCGCGTTCTCAATGACTGATGGATTACCATCTCCATCGTTTAGGATCCCATCGAAATAATGCATGTAGCCTAAACAATCACACCCTTCTGTCAGTGAATTAGCTAGTCTACCAAGCCCATATTCACCAACGTCAAATGGGATTTTCCAATAGTGGTTTGGATCAGGGTCGTTGTAAGAGGTAGCTACTTCTGGGAAGGACGCACGGTTAATTATCGACCGTTCAGTCCCATTTTCTTCGTAGCTAATATTATGAAGGACAAGCCCTTCACGGTGATTGAAACTCACACGAAGATTCCATTTCTGCCAACTGATTTCTCGTCCGTCAACCTCCCAACTTGGGCCCTCAGGTTGGACTACATTGTATGGTTTGAGATCCTCCCGTAGGTCGCGGTTCTCAGCGCGATAGTGGTACGTCTTCATGTTGGTGACGACATCGGGATTCACAACACCAGTGTCAACGACTTTGATAACTTCTTTATCATCAAGGTCGACCCACGCATGGATTCCCGATAATGGGCGGTTGTAAGCGTTTGCTCCGCGTTCATCCTCGCTTCCTTTCACCCATGCAACACCGTGAGAAAGTCGTCGACTTCAGTTATGAGCCACCAATTTCTGACTACTGTCGGCGGACAACTCACATCCGATGCCGGCGAGCTACTCGTCAAGAATAGGTCGACGTTTCACTTCGATGAATCGGGACTACTCGGCGGTTCGGCTTATCGTGAGCTCACACACGAGCTCGTCTACGATGATATCGATGGCTGAACCCCCGTTACGGTAGGTTTTGTTTCACACTCTAATGAGTTCTTGAGAAATGGTCCAAATTTCAGTAATTTTTCATACTCACCGTCTCGTTCAACAGTATGACTACGCTTAGTAGGCGGAAGCTGCTCGCTGTTCTCGGCGGAACAGTTGGCTTCGCAAGCGTTGCTGGAGGGGGCTACTGGCTGCGTCGAAGAGCTTTAGGGTGTCATACAGCACTCGAAGCCACACACGGTTATACGAACGCGGTCACCGATATCTGGTCCGAGCCAGTGTTCACTGATGGTAGGGCTTACGTCAGCGAGGGAACCGGTATCATCCGAATGAGTTCCGACAGTCGCCAGTTTCGACTGATTGCTCTGGACGACCGTGGCGAGCCACAGTGGATAACCCGGTTGGATCTTGAAGGTGGGATCGGTCGACCCCTAATAACCGAAGACCAGGTGGTCGCCCCTACAGGTGGTAACACGCTGGTCAGCTGTGATCGCGAAACCGGTCGCGTTCAGTGGACGCTCAATGCTGGCAACAACGACGATGGTCACATGAGTAGTATCGCCGTCGACCACGACGACCATGTCTTGGTGGTGACAAACGACCCCGACGCTCACGGACTGTCTGGCGGCTCACACCTTCTTTCCGTTTCGACTAGCGGCGAGATTGAGTGGACAACCGAAGTCGACGAAGTCTCTCGTGGACTCACTCTACGGGAAGGGTTAGTTGTTGTCGCTACCCGAGACGGTACGGTTGCTAGCTTTGAGCCCGAGACAGCCGACCAACAGTGGTCGACTGATCTCGATGGAGCGGCTGGCTGGCAGTCGACGCCCGTATGGTTCGGTAATCACCTGTGGATCCCTCGCGGAGATGGACTCGTCAACATCCTTGACCCCGAAGATGGAATCCCACAGACTCAATTTGGTGAGAGGATCGAGTTGGACGACGACACATTGTCGAACGTCACACCAATAGTTGTGGTCGACGACGAGCGGTTGTTGATGGGCAACGACGATGGTTCATTGACTGCATATGATCTTAACCTCACACAGCAATGGGAGTATAACGGCAGTACACAGATCGCTGCAATTGACACTGTCGACACCCGAATTGCCGTCCTTGATCAGCGAGGACAGTACACTGAACTCGACGCCGAGACAGGTGAGGCCCATCGGTCGTTTCTGCTCGCGGTCCGCCAGCGTGACGACTGGTGTGGGTTCGATCCGAGTTCTGAGCGCTTTCGTGGACTCGCGGTGATGAGTCGACAATCAATCGTGGCGACTGGCCGAATGTTCGGAACTCAATTTTTCCGCCTGCCGCGGCGTGAGCGATAGCCTTTCGGTCGGTGTGTCAGTCGAGTATTTTGGCGGCATCGTGGTAATGGGCACTGCAACAGGAAACGAACGTATATGCCTCAGTCGGCTCCACTCATAATCGAATATGTTTGTAATAAAGACTTATTCATCTAATCGGCACTACAGTATTGTATGAGTCCCGTCGACGGACGCTTCTCAAAGCAGGCAGTGCCATCGGTCTGGGCGGTGGCGGTATCATCTTCTGGCATCGCCGTTCAATTCGACGACGGGACGACATTGACGCAATCGAGACGGCACTCGATATTCCAGTTCAAACAGCAGAGAATATGATAAAGACAATAAGAAAGTCGATCTGTAACCACGAATACGAAGTTTATGGAATCGAAACACCAGGGTCGTTAGTATTTGAGAAATGCTCCGGATGTGGCAAAAATCGTACGCGAGAGGCTTGAACGCAACACCAATAATGAATTTATAGAACAGGGTACTGTTGTATGTAACCTTCAAATTC
>PUOX01000051.1 GCA_003552925.1 Mollicutes bacterium
GATGGCTCCATAACCCAGGCCCCGCCAATTCCCATCGCGCTATGGTCTCTGCTGATAGGGTTTGGACTGATTTCTCTGTTTACATTAAAAAGATCTGCAAGAAACCGATAATCACGACAACGCAGACATACACAAGTTCTCACATACACAAAGAGGCTGAATAAAATGCCGCATCACGCGCATTTATTCGGCCTTTTTTGACCTTTATCAGGACATTACCAGATCAATATGCCTCCTGCTGGTTGCAGGCCCTCACGCTATCTTTGTCCGCCAATATCTGCAGATGCTGAAAAGCAACATTAGTCGGCATAGAACCTTAACAAATAAGCCAATAGGTTGTTATATATTTTGAGTCAGATACAAACTTATGGGCAAGTATATACATATCACTGCGTTTTTGATTGTGGTCCTTACGGCTGTCAGCTACCCTGAGACAGTGGAGGCCAATTCACGCAGTGCAGCAATCAGTATCGCAGACGTGGAAGCCAGCCCCGGAGATGTCGTGGATGTGCCCGTTACCGCTGATGGGTTTGAAGGTATTCATGTACTTGAATTGCATATCTATTATAATGATGATGTCCTGCAATTGGTGGGTATTGAAAACATCCATAGCAGCATTTCCAATGCAACCACCAATCCAAACGATAATCCCATCATCATCAGTTGGTACAGTCTGATGAACGGACTTGACCTGCCTGACGGCACCAAGCTTTTTGACTTGCGTTTTCTTTTCTGTGAAGACGAAAATGACTGTCTCCCGCACGAAAACCATGGTGAGATTACCTTTGTGGAAAGCCAGTCTTTCATCCAGGGTGCACCCCCCGGATTTCAGGACCTGCCATTAAGCTTTCAAAATGGTTCGGTGTTCGATCCCAATGTCGCCTATTCTGTATTAACCATTCAAATTAACGGGGAAGGACAGGTGCTGGTTGACGGATCAGCCTATGTTGAACCAGTGAACGTCCTTACTGGTCAAACGGTGTCACTGGAAGCTATACCGGCTGCACAATGGGAGTTTGAAAGCTGGTCAGGTGACGCCTCGGGTAATGACCCCGAAGTGACCATTGCGATGGATGATGACAAGCAGGTGACGGCCAACTTCACCGAAATGGAACTGGAGGAGTACATCATCACAGCTACGGCAAGTGAAGGAGGATCCATTGATCCGGAGGGAGACATCGTTGTCACGGAAGGAAGCAATAAGAAATTTGTGATCACACCGGATACGGGTTATCATATTGAAGATGTGTTGGTGGACGATGATTCTGTAGGTGCGGTGGTGGAGTATCTGTTTCAGCACATTGATCAGGACCACAGCATCCACGCCACATTTGCCTTAAATACCTATGAGGTAACAGCTACCGCGAACCCTGCCGATGGCGGAGCAATTTCCGGGACAGGCACCTTTAATCACGGACAAGATGCAAACCTGACCGCCACCCCTGCGGAAGGTTATCAGTTTGTAAACTGGACAGAAGACGGTACTGAGGTCGCTACCACGGAGTCTTATGACTTCACTGTAACGGAAGACCGCGACCTGGTGGCCAATTTCCAGCTCAAGTCTTATACCATTAGCGCCATAGCTAATCCCGAAGATGGCGGCACCATCACAGGAACAGGGACTTACAATCACGGAGACCAGGTTAGCCTCCAGGCCACTCCGGCTGAAGGCTACCAGTTTGTCAACTGGACAGAAAATGGAACGGAGGTATCCGATGAACCATCTTACAGTTTTAGTGCCACCAACGACCGCGACCTGGTAGCCAATTTTGCGCTCACGGATTATACCCTGACAGTATCCGTGCAGCCCGATGGTAGTGGCAGCATCCAGATTGATCCTGATCAGGGTCACTACAATATGGGTGATCAGATTATCCTCAAAGCCACACCTGCAGAAGGATACGAGTTCGATAGCTGGCAAAAGGACGGGACCACCATCGGCACCAACTCGGTTTTTACCTACACGATGCCTGCAGATAATGCACAGATTACCGCTCATTTCAGCCTGGAAGAGCCAACAACCTATAACCTGGACCTGCAGGTGGAACCCGAAAACAGCGGACAGGTCTCAGGGGCTGGCCAATACGAAGCCGGGGAATCCGTTTCACTGAATGCCACGCCCGAAACAGGCTATGCCTTTGTGCATTGGATGGATGAAAACCAACAGGTCATCAGCACAGACGCCGCGTTTACCTATACAATGCCCGAACAGGATATCACGCTGACCGCGCTTTTTGCCATCAATACCTACCAAATCAACACCATGGCACAGCCTGAAAATGGAGGTACCACCACCGGCGACGGTCAATATGACCATGGACAGAATGTAACACTTGACGCCACGGCCAATACAGGGTATACCTTCCTGCACTGGCAGGAAGACGACCAGGTGGTCTCCACTGAAGAAACCCTGGTATTCATCGCCACCGAAGACCGTGACCTGATGGCGAACTTCCAGCTCAAGTCGTACGCCATTACCGCCACCTCAAACCCCGAAGACGGTGGTACCATCACAGGAGCAGGAACATATGACCATGGAGAACAGGTTAGTCTCGAGGCTACTCCTGCTGAAGGCTACCAGTTTATCAACTGGACTGAAGGTGGCTCAGCGGTATCCAGTGATGAAATCTA
>PUOX01000032.1 GCA_003552925.1 Mollicutes bacterium
ACCAACAGGGGCATATGCTACATCGTAGGTCCCATCCAACTCCAGCGTAAGCGTCCCATCACTCACGGATACCTCGTCATCACCATCGAGTTCATCTTGGAGCAACCGCTCCCAGTCCGATTCTGAGAGTTCTGTTGGAACTGTTATTACGGGATCCTCAACGGAGACCGTCTCAAGCACGCCGGGCATTGGCTCGATTGCGATCCGTCTGGTGCCACTTTCGCGGAACGTCCCCTCAACTGGAATCAGCGAGACGGTATCACCACGGAGTAGCGTCTGGTCAGTCAACAGCACGTTTGTCTCTCCGTAGTCGTGGTACGCAACGGTGTTTTCGAACCGAATCGTGCCTGGACTACCGTATTCGAAATACCGCGGTGTGTACTCGACAAAATTGTTTTCGAGCGGTCGCTCGTCGAGTCGGAGTGGATCGGCACTGCTATCGCTGGTAACACTGAGATTTGCTTGCTGAGTTGTTTGCACCGTCCCAGACGGCGGGGGTGGATTAATCGCAAAAATTCGGTTTTGGTACTGTGCTCCGAGCTTCACCGAGGCAAACGTCGAGCGACCTGCAGAGCGGGCTTCGATGATCGCATTCCGGACGTCGACGAACTCGTCTTCGACCTGCTGGTTGTGTTCGAACTCGGTTGCGGCGTTCTGGTTTGGCACTACAACCGCCTGATATGAAGATAACAGCAAGATGAGAATCCCTAACAGCAATACGGCACCCACGACTTCGGAGACGCCGCGGGTGTCCGTTGAAAGAATCCGCCTCATTGAACAGCCTACGACACTGATACATAAAAGAAGTTGTTAAAAATTCCAGACATATATGGTAAGTAGTGACAGTAGAATGGAATTCTTTAATCCGGAATATCATTTTCACCATGCATTTATATGGAGCCGAAGTCGACTGTCTATTAAATTGACTACTCGACGCTTCGGCACGTCCGTCTCCGGCTATGCACCTCTCGATTCGCTTCGTCTGCGGTCGACCGTCAGCCGGGATCGGGTACAAGCTGGTGACACCACAGCGGGCCATCAGACGGCTACTGGTGAGGCTGGTGGTAGTCGACAGGCCAAGAGTGAATCCGTATGAGCATCTCTGCGTCTCTCCGGCAGTTCAGCGACGACCAGCGAGCTGTTTCTGCAGTGATCGGATTCATTCTTATCTTCGGGATTCTGATGTTGACGTTAACGATATATCAGGCCCAAATCGTTCCACAGCAGAACGCCCAAACAGAGTTCACGCATTTTGAAGAGACACGAGATGAGTTGGTCGACGTTCGGAATGCCATCTCACGGACTGGGCAAGCTGGCGATCCGCAGTTTCCGAGCGTAACACTGGGGACAACCTATCAATCACGAACGCTGACGATCAACCCAGCCCCAGCAGCTGGGACTTTGCAGACGAGCGAACATGAAATTTCGATTTACAATGACACCGGGTCTGAAATCGATAATGTCACGACCCAATTCATCGAATACCAGCCAGGCTATAACGAGTTAGACGTCGAGTCGACGTGGTATGAAAACTCTGTTTTATATACTGATGTCTCGGGAGAGAACAACACGATAATCGAAGAGCAAAACCTGGTGACAGATGGGACGACACTCAAAATCACGGCTATAGAAAACGGGTTCGAAGAGACAGGGACCAGTCGAACGACGCTTGAGATGAATCGCAATCGAACAGATATAGAATTTAATGAAAGTGAAAATTTAACTGTTGAAATACCTACGCGTCAAGGGCCGGAATACTGGAATGACGCGTTAGAAGAGTATGAAAACGGGGATAATTTGACGTATAATGAAACGTATGAAGACGAGAGCCAAGGAGACATCTATACCGTTAGATTCGACAACGTCAACAGCACAAATATCAGTATTATAGAGGTCGACACGTGAATCCGAGAGAATTTTCACGAGATAATCGCGCTGTCGCCCCGGTTATCGCATTCATTTTGCTTCTCGGAATTCTCGTGTTGCTGTTAGCTATTTATCAAGCCCAAATCGTTCCGCAACAGAACGCACAGACGGAGTTAGAGCATCATCAAGAAACGCGGGATGAGTTGCGATCACTCCATCATGAAATCTCAGCAGTCGGTGTAGATCAAGAATCACGGTTTGAGAGCATCAACTTAGGTACGTCGTACGAGAGTCGGACGCTCGGAATCAATCCGCCACCGCCAGCCGGAACGATACGGACAGAGGAGCATAATATATCGATCAGGAATGAATCAGGTGCTGGCTCTCCGAAAAATATCTCGACGCAGTTCATCGAATACCAGCCCGGATACAACGAACTGGATATTGGGTCGACGTGGTACGAAAACTCGGTGCTCTACTTTGACGGACGTGACAGTGTCGGTATTATCGAGAATCAAGAGATGGTCGACAGTGGTAATGTGACTCTGGTTGCACTACAGAACGAGTTCCAAGAAACAGGAACTGGGCGAGTCACGTTCGAATTGTATCCGTCGAACAATTTTGACAGCGAATCACTTCCTGAGCAAAATGGAACTTATACTGTCGAGATTCCGACGAGGCTCAATGAATCGGATTGGGAAGCGCAACTAGAAAATGAACTCGAAGGTATAGAGCAGGATTTCGA
>PUOX01000004.1 GCA_003552925.1 Mollicutes bacterium
AGCTTGAAATCGGCCTGGCGATACTGACACGGAAACATCCCGAGTACCGGGACAAGCTGATTGCGCTAATTCGCCCGATGGGATACGATGACAGACTGACGGCGATGGATTTTATATCCTGCACGAGCCAGTTTTCACGTAGCGAAATGAACGAGTTTATGGATACCGTTCAGAGGCATTGGGCGGAAAACGGAATCGAGCTGACATAGGAGATATGCCAAATGAACCACAATAAAGCCATTCTGACGGCGAACACGACAAACCCCGGCTACGGTATAGCCCGGCGATGGATTTGCCGTCAGCGCTGGCAACGCAAGGCACAGCGCGTAATTTCGGCCAGACACCGAGAGCTGGCGGAGATGTTGATTGTAAACAAAATGATTTGGAGGTTGAAATGAAAGAGCAAATTACAGATCTAGTGGAACTACAGAAAGCGATTGACAACGAAGAAACGATAGTTAATGAATCCGGGGAACATTTGATCGGAAGTAACACAATGCGTGTAAATCTTTTTACAGGTGGTTTAATGGTCAATTTGTACATTAAAACGCCCGACCCCGAACCGGCGCGGTATGTGTACCGGGAGTTGAAATGGGATGGATTTTACCCAATGGTTGAGGTGGATTATAATTACACCAATTCGGTAGTATTGCCAGCACATATCGGCCTCGGCCACTGGGAAAATAACCACGAATATCGGTTGTGCAGGTTTACACAAAATAAAATCAATGAGGAAATAGGAAGGAGTGGAGCCTACGATTTTCACGACGGCAAAATGCGGTACGCGCGTTTTGAACTGCAAATCGAGGAGACTGAATAATGCTTTGGATAGGCGATGTTCAATGTAAATTCTGCCGGGGCACCGGCGCACAGCAGGGACTGTACACACCACCCTATCCCTGCGAGGACTGCGGAGGTACGGGCTGGCTTAAAACCTGCGAGGAATGCCAGCAGGCGTTCGGGCCTGATGACTACGAGGACGTGAGTGACAAAATGTGCGGGTACTGTAAAGCAAAACAGCGGAGGTGAATGATGACAGACAGAACCACCGACATACCGAAAACGTCCGACCCTGTTAATACAGGCCGGTATGTTGTGACTAGAAAAACAGAAGGCATAATAACATTACGTTATGTGCCTAAATAAACGAGGTGAATTATGGCTAATGATTGGCACTGGTTAATTGGGTCAGGAAAGGAATGTACCGAATGCCTCATCTTTTATAAACAATGAGGTTTATTATGAAAAGCATGGTCGGATATTGTGTTTGGATTGCACAAAAATGATTTTGGATTCTAGAGACGATTATATCAAGGACTTTACAAAAGAAATATAAACAACCGGAGGTGAATGATGGAATACGAAAGTTGGGTAAGTGTTGAAAACCGATTGCCGAATGTTGGACAGCCTGTGCTATGCTGGCCACCTAAATGTTTTGATGGATCTCCGGCAAGTTACACGGTGGTTTTAAGGAGCTACAAAGACAAGCGGTGGTTTGTGGTTGTGGGAAACGGGATTGTGTATAACCACAATCCCACGCACTGGATGCCGTTACCCGGCCCACCGAAAAACAAAACAACCGGAGGTGAATGATGGCATTGAGTGATTATTATTTATGCGATTTATGCGGATGCAAAACATTCTATGATCCAGAAGGAGCATATGAAGAATCCTTTGTCGGAGACATGGTGGTACTGTGCGTGGACTGTGCCAAGACTCACGAAATCAAGATTGAACCCAAACCAACGGAGGTGAGAAATGAGGACTAAATGCCCAGTCTGTCAGAATGACTTTACAATAGAGCAAATAGGCATTAAACCCATAGCTTGCGCTAAGTGCCTGGAGCGATTACCCCAATTTAGGGTGGAGCAACTTCATGTAGCTTTGGAAAATGCCCGAAACAAACCATGCCCATCAATTACACATGATCCGATGGAGCTGGAGTTGCAACAGCGAATTGATGAATACCAGGGGTTTGGGCAATTATCAGCAGAATATGAAGAGGCGTGGGGTTTTCACGACGACTGTGGAGACCGGTAATCAAACAACGGAGGTGAATGATGAAACAACAAAACATACCATTGCCATGTGTATGCGGCAATAAATATTTAAGATGCCCAATGTGTGATTATGAAATAAGTGAATGTATATGCGAAGACCGATACGGAATTGAAATGATGGAATACTGTACCTGGAAACATGACGAGTGGCATGACAAGTGGGATACTACATGCGGGCAGGGCCACCTGTTTATGGAGGGCGGGCCTCGCGAGAATTTTTATGTTTACTGCCCGTATTGCGGTAAGCTGATGATGGCTGTCAAAACAACCGGAGGTGAATGATGGAAACAGCATTACTGATAATCGGAATAGCAATTTTTACCGGTGTTCTGATCCGCGATGCGCTTCAATCCGCCGCGAGCCACCGGGAAAAGCATGACAGCGAGTTCAGGAAAGCGTGGCGGGAATTCAGCGCTGACTATAGAAACACCCATGACGTGCCGCGAATACCGCCTTGTTCGGAGTGCGGGCTGTCGCGGGATAAATGCAAAACATGTCAACGAAGAGATCACATGCGAAACGAAGTGAAGTCA
>PUOX01000053.1 GCA_003552925.1 Mollicutes bacterium
GGTTCACCTGCTGGTTCCGGAGCTTGACGCGGAGGGGTTGATAAGATTACTGGTTGAAAAAGGTCGTTTGAATCGACCCGGTAAGGGTTTTATCTACTGCGGCCCGGGTTATCGTGGATTGCTGGATACCAGTCTGCAGATCGGTCCTCAGGAACATACTGCCAGCATTGAACAGATTGTCGCGGCCATTGATGAACTGAAAGCTCATACTGCCTGGCGTCGTCGTTTTCCGGAATTGAGTGAAGATATTGGATTAAACCTACGAAAACGTTGTAATGAAATTACCCTGGTTTGTCCAGAGGAACATTCGGGTGACTTTGTGGAAGCCGCTTTGCAGGCGGGGGCGGGCGGCGCCACTCTTGCCAGGGTGAAACGAATGATTATGAACAGCGATTCATCGGGAGCCCCTAGCGAACGCTGCTCTATAATTGTTACACACAGTAGGACCAGGCACGTTCTTGAGGCTTTGAAACGTACGGATGAAACATCAAGTAAACACTTGGAGTGCCTGCAACTTCATTCGGTGCCTTTATCTTTTTCTCACCGCAGAAAAACGGGTTGATTCTGCAGTTTTTTTCTGGTTTTTCTTATCTTCATGGATTTCCGAGAACAACCGTTTCTTTTTGCTCAGCGTTGGTTATGGTATATTATTTCAAAGGACAAGCTGATTCAAGAACACAGGGCAAAAGTAAATATTCTCCGAAAGAACGGGGTTCGGTGAATATTTACGTTTGATCGCCCTGGAGTAATCAGGATTACATCGTCAGAGCCGGTTATGAAAGAAAATAAAAGGAGTTTGAGAAAGTATGATTAAGGTAGCATTCATGGGTGCGGGCAGTGCGGTTTTCGCTAAAAATGTTTTGGGGGATTGCCTCTTGACCCCGGGTATACATGATCTCCATATATCTCTGTATGATATTGATTCTGAGCGATTACAGGATTCGAGCAGGATGCTTGAAAACCTGAATAACAACCTCAATCAGGGGCGCGCCGGGATCACTGCTCACTTAGGTGTGGAGCAGCGACGGGAAGCTTTGCGAGGTGCTGATTTTGTAATTAACGCGATCCAGGTAGGCGGTTACGAGCCCAGCACGGTGATAGATTTTGATCTGCCGAAGAAATATGGTTTACGGCAGACGATTGCCGACACCCTCGGCATTGGCGGTATCTTCCGCGCTTTACGCACTATTCCAGTACTGCGGGATTTCGCCGAGGATATGGAGGCGGTTTGCCCCGAAGCCTGGCTGCTCAATTATACCAACCCCATGTCGATATTGACTGGTTACATGCAGCATCATACCGGAGTCAAGGCCGTGGGGCTTTGTCATTCCGTCCAGGTTTGCGCCAGCGGTTTGTTGAAAAAAGTGGGCATGGAGGATAAGATCGAACAAGCGAGATGGAAAATAGCCGGCATTAACCACATGGCCTGGTTGCTTGAAATTAAGAACAATGGTGAGGATCTGTATCCCGAGATTAAACGTCGGGCCGCCGCCATGAACAGTGCCGCTCGCCGAGGTGAGGCCGAGAAGCACAATGATATGGTGCGCTTTGAATTAATGCGTCATTTTGGTTACTACAACACCGAATCTTCCGAACATACGGCGGAATATCATCCGTATTTCATAAAAACCGGTAATCCCGAATTGATCGACGAGTTAAACATCCCTTTGGATGAATATCCTCGGCGCTGCAGAAAGCAGATTGAGAAATGGGGAAAACTGCGCGAAGACCTCGTCGATAACCAGCAGCTTTCCCATCAGTTGAGCAGTGAATATGGAGCCAGGATTATTGGCGCCATGGTTAAGGACGAGACTTCGTGCATTGGCGGCAATGTATTAAACCACGGTTTGATTCCCAATCTTCCCGGTGACGCCTGTGTTGAGGTGCCGTGTCTGGTCGATGGCAACGGGGTGCAAGGGGTTTACGTAGGCGCGCTGCCGGAGCAGCTTGCCGCCCTTAATCGGACTCATATCAATGTTCATCTGCTGACGATTGAAGCGGCCTGCAGACGCAGTAAGGATAAGGTTTATCAGGCGGCCATGCTCGATCCTCATACACGGGCCGAGTTGACGCTGGATCAGATCCGCGATCTTTGTGACGATCTTTTCGCCGCTCATCGGGATATTCTTCCGGATTACCAATAACCCGACTTTCTGTGTCTCGTATCATCACGGGGTTTCAGGTGTCAGGCCAACCGGCGCTCCCGACATGGGCGTGAGACCTTTTCGCATGGGGTCTACCTACTCAATTTGAAAAGGAACTTGAAAAAATGACCGTTGATCAACAATTTAATTATGAGACAGTTCTCAGAAAGAACATTGACTGGTTTCTGAATTCAGGGATAATGCATCCGGCCGATGGTTCCTGGGGGGTGGCTGAGAGGATAGTTTTAAAAGAAGGTAATGAGGCGCTGGAAAAGATTTTCACGAGTTTGCCTGCTTATCTTGAGTACGAAACTTACGCCGTCCTCGAGCATCGCAGGCCGGATTGCAACTTTCAATCCGCGTTGATGTTTGTATTGGCTGCGCAAGTATTACGGGAAAGTGAATACCAACGTATTGCTGACAATATACTCAGGTA
>PUOX01000007.1 GCA_003552925.1 Mollicutes bacterium
GCCTTGGTGATCGCCACCGGGTCGAACACCCCGCGTGACGCAAGCGCGCGACGCAGGGCCTTCGCCCCGTCGAACACACTGTGGCGCATGTTGCCGCGACCGTCGCCCATCGCCGCATCCATGCGGGGGCCTTCGCCCTCGCCGGTCAGGTGGTGGAAGATCGCCCCGGCTACCCCGGCGCGCACCTCGGCGGCCTGCTGGGTCGGCAAGGCATCCACCTGAGTGGTGGTCGACGCGTGGGCCGGGTCGGCCTCGACCTGAGCCGCATCGTTCATCACCGCGTTGACGTGCCCGAGCGCCGCCTGGGTGCCGCGGTTCTCCTCGACCGCCTGGAACACCGCGTCGGTCAGCTCGGTGCTATCGCCCAGATACGGGTGCGCCTGGTGGAGCATCTCGACGTCGTTGCGCGTCAGCTCGCCGCCCATGGCCACATCGGCGACCAACGCCCAGTCGAGCAGCGTGTTGGCGATGTATTCCTGGGACGGCGGGCCGCTCAGCTCGCCGAAGGACACCGCCGCCATGTAGTCGGCAAACGCGTCCACGCCACGCTCCCACAGGCCGGACGCCCGATCCGCCACCCGCTGGGCCTGGGTCTGCTCGCCGGCGTCCTGCTGGGCAGGACCGACGAAGTCCACCTGCTGACCGCCGGGGCTCGATTGGGTGCGCGCCTGGGAACGCTCGGAGGCTTGGCGCCCCGCCGGGGTGTCCTGGGTGCCTTGGCGACCGGCCACGGCGCGGGCCAGGCTGTTGCGATCCAGCTGGCGGCTGGTCTCGAACTCGACCTGCACGCCTTCGGGGGTTGCAACGTCAACGCGCGCCGTCTCGGCAAGCTGAGCCAGCTGCTGCGTATCCATGTCGCGGACCCGCTGCTTGAGCGCCGCGTCATTGGGCACCATGCGACGGGCGCGGGCCTGGTAGGCTTCCTGGCTCTCGGTGCGCTCCTTGCGCACATCGGCAAGCTCGGGAACGAACTCGGCCAGCAGGCTCAGATCGGCCGGCATCGGCGATTGCCCCGAGGCCCAAGCACTGAACTTGTCGGTGATCGCGCCGGCGGCCACGCCGCGGTAGCGCTTGCGCGCCGCTGCATCCGACATCGGATTGACCGTGCCGACGCCTGCGCCATCAGCAGAGGCCACCCGGGTCGTGCCGCTGACCGCGCGCACCTTCTTGGGCAGATCGGCGACCTTCAGCTCGCGGGCCAAGGCCTGAAGCTGGTTGACCTCCATGTCGCTCAGGCGGTTCTCGCCGAGCACATCGCGCAGGGTGACGTCGGGGTAGTTCTCCAGCGAGTCGCTCATGCGCAGCTGGAGCTGCGAGCGCAGCACCGCCGCGTCGACCGCCGGCTCGTCCTGGTAGTAGCGATCCGTCTCCAGCCCGAAGCCCTCGGCCTGGCTCAGTAGCCTCTGTTCGGTGGCACCGCCTTGCTCGGCGGTAGCGCCCAGGAGCATCTCGCGGGCCGCGTTGACCCGCACCCCGGTGCTCTCACCCGAGTCCCCATGCTCCACGGCCCAGGCCAGCGGCGAAGACTGATCGCCACTCTCCTCGCGCACCCGGGCGGCTTCCTCCTGGCGCACGGCGGTGGCCCGCTCGGCCTGCACGGTGACCGGATCGACCAGCCGATCCGCGCGGCCTTCGTTGACCAGCTGCTGCCCCGCCTCCTCGGTGACCACCGACTCACCGCTGACGGCGCCCTCGGCGTTATGCGTCTGCGCGACCGTCGCCCCGGCCTCGGACCCGGCGACCTCACCCTTGGTCTGCGGCAGGCCCAGCACCTGCCCGACCTCGTCGTCGGTCAGCTCGTAGCCGATGCCCTCAAAGGCGCCCTCGTAGGGAGAGGCGAACGCCGCCCCGCCGTTGACCTCGTGGACGTGCAGCTCCTGCCCGTAGGCCTCCTGCAACCGCTGAAGATCGCCCTCCTCCATGTTGGTCGCGGAGAGGAACACCAGCTGGTCTTCCGGGGGCCGATCCGCCTGCGCCTCGAGCGTCGCCTTCAGATCAGCAACCGGCTCGCGGGTCGTGCGGGTCGGCTGGGCGCCACCGCCCTCACCCTCGGGCTTACCGACGGGCTCCTGCCAGGAGCGCCGGCGGCGGTTGACCGAGTCGGGCTGGGGCTGCGCCTTGAAGTCGTCCGGGGTCGCACCCTCGGAGGAGCCGATGGCGTTGTCCGCTGCGTCACCGAGCAGGCGCACACCGCCGCCGACCGTTGTGCCGCCGCCAGCCAGGGTGCCACCGACGCCGCCGCCGACCAGCCCCCCCTCAGCGATGTTCATCGGGTTGAACTCGTAGCCTTCGATCGAGGCCACGCGATTCAGCTCGGACAAGAGCGCATCGCCGGTGCCGGCCAGTGCCTCGGTGGCCGAACCGATGGCCGTGTTGCGGCCTACCTCCTGGGACAGGCCGAGCAGCTTCTGGCGAAACAGCTGCGCCGCTTGATCGACCGGCATGCCCTTGCGGATCGAGTCGACCACCAGCCCGGAGATGACGTGGAACGCGCCGAGGTTGATCGCGCTCGATAGGGCGCCGACGCCAAGCGTCTGGAAGCCGTGGTCGTCCAC
>PUOX01000067.1 GCA_003552925.1 Mollicutes bacterium
TATCGCCGGAGCAGAGATTACGGATCATTTCTATGTTGAACTTAAAGGGATTCCTGAAGAAGGAAGTATTACCGACAGCAATGTTTACCTGGCGACTGGATTTCAACTAGTCTTTTAAGAAAGGGGTCCATACAAATGAACAAGAAGCTGAGGCTGATCGGTATTGTGCTGATTGTAACGCTGAGTTTGAGCAGCGTGGCCTATGCTGCAAATCACACGATGCGGTGGGATTTTGAGATCTTTAACAATGCGAATGCACGGCAGGTGGCTCTGAACATCGCCAGCAAGCAGCGCGAGCTTGCCCGGGAGGAAGACGAAAAAACCGCTCTTGAGCGGTTCCAGGAGAGCCTGGAGCGCCAGGTTATCAACCGTGCGATACGGGAGATCGTGGAGGGGGTCTTCGAGCCCGATGAGATGGAGGAAGGCTGGTACAAGGTTGGAGATGATATCATCGAATTCCGTCGTGATGGTGACGATATGATCGTAACCTATATCGATGCCGACGGAAACGAGACGGAAATCATCATTACTCGAGACGTTTATGGCAGTTTCTGACAAATCGTAGGGCAAAGCCCATGATCATCTTTACTCCCGATCTCTTGAACCCAAATTTAGAGAGGGTGGGTTAAAAAAGAAGATTTACCCCTAAATTAGATACCAGTTTTTTCTGTCATACATTCAGACCACAATTTTTATCCTACTAATTCCATATATGCATTAAATTACAGTTTTTCCCAGTAAATTGAGATACACTGACCCCTTTCTTCAAGCTGGAATTTTTTATTCTGTTATTACCATTTTCCTAAGTCAGACGAAGGCTTCTGTTTCGAGCCTCCTCCTCATGTTCATGTACTCATCTTTAAACCGAAAATTCTCATCGAGCTTAAGGAGCAGCCGACGAGCATGTTTCCTGATTACCGCAGGGATTCTTAGAAAATAGCGTCGCATACGCTCTACAGTAAGGCTTTCTAACGGCTCATCACATAAATCGTTTTTGAATGCTATAAAACAATTGTAGGAGATTACTTTAAGCAACAGATCGGCTGCATTGGGATAGAAGTCATCAGTAGGATAATTCCCGATGCCAAAGCCGGATTTTACTTCCTTTATGTAGTTCTCTGAGGTGCAGCGCTGGTTGTAAAACCGCCAGATATCCGTGCAGTCCCAATCCAGGTTTGTAATCAGCACCCGGTAATCCCAGCCGTATTCATCCGAAAGTCGCAGTTGGTCATCATTGGGGTCTTTGGTGCGTACGATGACCACCCTCCTTCTTTTATTCCAGGTGGTGGCCTGATAATTAAACGATGTCACCTCGACTACAAGGTCCGTATACTCGACTCTTTTAAAAGGATGAGCAGCTGCATGACGCCGCAGCCGATCGGTCATCTTCATTTTACCGACATAGCCCACGTTGTCCTTTTCGAGCACCCGGTATACATCTTCACCACCAAAACCTGAGTCGAAGCGGGCATAGGAGGTATCGATTCCACTGGGCAGGAGTGACTTCGTACCGGCGTAAAAGTCCTTAAAATCGGGGCTGTTTGAGGCTGTACCCTGCCTGAGTTCTGCATTGAGGCAGACTTTCGTCTTACCATCAAAACAAAAGAAAGGATGATAGCTCAACCTTCCCGGTTTGTTTTGATTGTACCCCATGTCTGCCTTTTGTTGATTGCCGTATACGGTGGTGACCGAAGAATCAAAATCCATGATCACGTCGTTGGTAAGAGACTGCTCCAAAAGAGCACCGTTTACCGATTTTAAAGAACCAACTTTCTCTTCGGTATCGAATCTCCCGACATCCTTGTACAGCAGTGAATAGTGGGGGATTTTATCTAGGCCGAATTTTTTCATCAAGAGAGGATCCCCCTCCAGATCTTCGAACTGAAGAATGCGGTCTTTGCCCAGTGTGTAACCGGTGATCAAAAGCATGCAGACCTTGGACAACTCGTAGGTGCTGTATTCAGCTTTTTCGATGGGTATCTCTGCTTGAAGTTTTGATTGCAGACCAATAGCTTCCAAATAATCCAGATATAAGTTGGCTCCTCCGTAGCTGGTGGCGTTTTTCAGTGAAAATTCCTCATCGATTCCGGTTCTGGCATTTGCCCGAGAGGGGGCGGTCGTGCTATAATTCATAGTAGGTGCTCCTTTCTTTTGGTGTTTTGGTTCCTACCTAAATTATACCAAAAGGGAGCACCTGTTTCTATTATTTGACCGATTTTTTGCGTATTTTACAGGGAAAATTGCTTCACCAATTTGGTGAAAAGTAAAAAGGGCTTGAACCCCGTCAAATCAACATTCCGAATGACACCCTTCTAAATTGGGGTTACAAGAAGGATACCTGAAAACGTCCGACGAAGAGAGGTTCTCTTAAAACTCTTTCATCGTATCTTGCCGGGCAAGTTCATCCCGAAACATCGCATTGAAGAGTTTCACTCTAGTGCCCTTCATGCCCAGCGACTGCGACGCAAGGACTCCTGCGCTTTCTAGTCTATCCAAAGCACCAACAGCTACCGATCTGCTGACGTTGGCCCGGTCGGCAATTTCGCTCATCACCATGATCTGTTCGTCGTCTTCATCAAACGCTTCGAAAATCCGATCGATCATTGCAAGTTCAGAAACGGACAGGGTCTTGAGGGCTACACGGGCTTCGATCCTTTTTTCTAACTCCGCTTCGCGTTTCTCCCGCTCGGAACGGATGATCTCCAACGCCACGACCGTGGCTCCGTACTCCCCCAAGACGAGATCTTCTTCGCGGAATGTTTCATCCACACGCGCCAGGATGAGCGTGCTCATGCGGTTTTTGCCCCCGTAAGCCGGTAGGATTGCGATGTGCTTTCCTTCCAGGGGACAGTCTTCATCCGGAAGGAACATGCACTCATCTTCAATCTCGGGTGTTATTCGGGTGGGTTCGGTGAATTCCAGCAGTTCCTGCTTTTGTTGTTGTGAAAACCGCACCTCCCCTTCTTCGGAAAGTTCCGAGGCGAGGATGCCGCATTCGAACTCCCAGAAACTGCCGCCGAGGATCTTGCCCTTTATACTGACAACGTAGGTGTTGCAGTCGATAATCTCGCTCAGCACGGCGCTGATCGCATCAAAATCGACCGGTTGGGCCGATGTATCCTGCATAAAAGTATTCAGTGTGCGCAGTTTATCGAGCAGCCTCAAGGTTCTCACTCCTTTGTAGTCGTAGAGGACTTGTCTCCTTCACCTTGGAAGCCGATGTTTCCAGGCTCCTCTGCCATTCAGTATACCTGAAAACAGTCTTTTTGGTCAAATCATAATAAATATTTATAAAACTTATGGTTTGGCTTTGTTGTGTTTCCCCCAACCTCCACGCAAGAGTGTATCGATGGAGAGCGACGCTTGGCTTCTTTTTGGAAGGAAGGCACAATATCCTCCTTCATGAAAACCTCGTGCACAAAATCAATCGTCCCTCTTTTTGGAAAATTTACACCAGAAAAAAGGGCTCCTGACGAAATAAGACGAATATACAGTCAAGGCTGAAAAATTATACGCCACAGGGGGGTCTCCATGCGTGCGGTATCTCTTGTCGGTTCACGGGGCGGGTTCTCCATTCCAAAGGCTGTGCGTCAAACGCTGGACATCGCGCCCGGGGATCCCGTCGAAATTTACGTGGAGGGCGAAGCTATCATCCTTCAAAAACGTGAACCCGTATGCGTATTCTGCGGGCAGAACGATGGGGGAAAGATGATGACAGTAAAGGACAACACAGTCTGCCAGGCCTGCTGTCGGGAGGCACGAAAAGAGTTTCGCTAAGTGCCCCACCGCTTGTGGATTGACGAATTGGATGGTAGTTCAGTTGCCGAATGTAGTAAGGCACGAATGTAACCTTTCGTTTCGATGGTAACACAGGCCTCGAAATAAGAGACGTTGAAACTGCGCATGAAAGAAGCCGGTAGGAAATAGAACGTAAAGAATATGATGAAGAGGGAGAACCAGTGTCTGAAGATGAACTAGGAGATACAAAACACACCCTGGAGACAGAAATATCCAGGCAGACGTTCACAAATTTCAACTACGGGCTCGGCTACCAGATCACCGAAAGGGCCAGTGCAAATTTCATAAGCAGCGAGCCTATCACGAGTCCCGACAACGTAGACGTATCGTTAAGCATCAGGTTTGAATCATAAAGCAGTGCAAACGGAATACTGGTTCACCTGAGAGGGAACCAGTGGCAGGTATGGTCCTGCAAACATTGTGTAACGACCACATCTGTCCTTTCGATTGGACTCGAATGGTGGGAGTCGGGATGTTTTTCTACCAATGACTCTTTTTTGAAGTGAAAACCGTTGTAGAAAGTCAAAAATACTGTACTGCGAGAGGCTGGCTGTTCGTTTATGATGAGCATCCCGATGAGGTTCGGTGCCCGACCCGTTTCTGGCTTCTTATTTTGACGCTAAGGGAAACGGCCTCAACAAGGGGTGTATATCATCTACCCTGCAACAATGAACGCACTCCCTTCAAGCAACATATCCAGATATGGAACAGAATGGGCTGTGCTCAGATCATTCTTAAGATATATCATCTTCTCTCGTAAGGGGTACCGCTTTTTCTGGCTGGATGGTGGAGATGGCGTGCTTGTAAATCTTTTGTTTCCCCCCTTTTTCATCTTGTAAAAGCACGACAAATCGATCAAATCCTGTAATGATTCCTTCGAGTTTAAAGCCATTGACGAGATATATTGATACTGGAACTTCTTGTCTGCGCAGTTGGTTTAAGATATACGTCTGTTTATCGCTCATAGAGTTTTTCCGCCTCCCGAAGGTGATCGATGGATTGCCACTATACCTCCTCCATTCTGTTGGCCGCAGTTTTCGGCTGTACAGCCGAAAGAAGAACATGGTTGCTATCGGTAATAATCACTGCACGAGTACTGCGGCCATACGTCGCATCAATCAATTTGTTATCATCTCTTGCTTGCTCAACACGACGTTTGATGGGAGCGGAATCAGGATCAACGATAGCAATCACGTGATCAGCGGATACAACATTGCCAAACCCAATATTAAGCAGCCTCAATCTTTTCACCTCCAAGTGGTGCCCGCCGGTTCCATACGCTCGCGAACGAGGATTCCTAAAAGAAACTTGCGAGGTTCTCTGCTTTCCCGCTAAACGTTTGTAAAGGAGGTGCAGGGGATGGCTCAAGAGTGTGAACAGTGTGAAGGTAAGGGTAAGGTTTCATGTGAAGAGTATCATGGAACCGGAAAAGCAGGGTGGATTGCTTCGCTTTTCGGTGCTTCCGAATGTGAGCGGTGTGAAAGCGAGGGCGAGCATACATGTCCCAACTGCGGTGGAAAGGGACACATTGGGCTTTAAATACGATGGAAAAAGGCAGCCGCGCCCGACAGAAGGGCGGGTGAACAAAACGGCTGTCCTTTTCTTTTTCCATACATCCCTGCGGAATCGAGCCTGCCTCTATTCTTCTTCCACCTTTCGTACCACCGTGGCCCGGGGCCCTTTTTCGCTTTGCTCTACTTCATAGGTAACAGCATCTCCCGCACGCAGCTCCTCAAGTTGCACGTCCACCAGGGTCGACATATGGAAGAAAATATCTTCTTTCTTTTCATCGGATGTTATAAAGCCAAAGCCGCGGTCGGACATGATCGTTTTTATGGTTCCTTCGGGCATGGTTTGTGTTCTCCTTTCGTTGTTTACACCAGCAAGTTCGTC
Source organism: Mollicutes bacterium (assembly GCA_003552925.1). GTDB lineage: Bacteria > Bacillota_I > Bacilli_A > Izemoplasmatales > Izemoplasmataceae > T1SED10-81. The sequence continues at coordinate 5,692 of PUOX01000067.1, forward strand.
TGAAAACCGGTGCAGTTTGTTTTTGGCTTTTCTTACAGCCGCTTCGTACGTCCGTTGGTTGGAGTAGTCATGAGAAGAAAGTCCGGCCAGGATAATCTCCTGGGCTCTGATCCGGTGTCGGAGTTCTTTCTTTTGTCGGGCAGCCTGCATCTTTGCTTTAAAATGTCGTTTCATGCTAAGCCCTCCCAACTATCTCGGCCTGCCCTCCTATCACAATGTTCCGACTGCTCAGCCAGCAATCCTGTCTGCAGAGACACTACATCCGAGACAGGGCTTCTCAGCCTTTTTCATTCCTCACCTTCTTCCGGCCTTTTTCTATCGCTTCCTTAAGGTCTTCATCCGACAGCGCGAACCCTTTTTCGGTCCAGCCCTGGATGGCATTCATAGTCCTGGCCTTCTTTTCAGGAATTCTGTATTTTTGAATCGTATTCGCCACGATTGTTATTTGATCTTTGATCTGTTTCTTTCGGTCCATGTACAACGCTCCTCATAGGGAATACAAAGGTCGGGATCCGACTTGGGAACGAAAAATAAAGCCTCATGCCTACCCTATCACGGCTTTGCGACCGCTTTTTTCAATACTTGCCGTTGCCCTGGAGAGGATATAGAAGCTTCGGGCAAAAAGAGGTACCTGCACGTGTTGTTATTCATCCTCACCGTCGAAGATCTCACCCACCATATCGCCGATCGTGGCCCCGCCCTCCTTGGTTTCAAAACCGCCGAAGTCCCCCTCCTGTTCGACTTCGTTCATGCTGAGAGAAATCTTTTCCTCCTCCTCGTTGATGCTCAGCACCTTCACCTTCACCTCATCGCCGACCGAGACAATATCCTCAGGCTTGTCGATATGGCGTCGGGCCATCACGGAGATGTGGATGAGACCTTCGATATCCTCCTCGATGCGGGCGAAGGCCCCGAAGCTGACCAGATTTGTTATTTCGGCCTCGATGGTATCCCCGACCGTAAAGCGGTCCGCGATCCCGTCCCAGGGGCTGGGCAGGGTCTGTTTGAGGCCGAGCGCGATTCGTTCCTCCTCAAGGTCGATGTCGAGGACCATCACCTCGATCGCATCACCCTCCGCGAGTATATCGGATGGGTGTTCGATATGGCCCCAGGCCATCTCGGAGATATGCAGAAGGCCGTCGATGCCCCCGATATCGACGAAGGCCCCAAAATCAACCAGGCCGGTGACCACTCCCTCCCGGATCTCTCCTTCCTCCAGCTCGGCCAAGGTCTTCTCCTTTTCCTCGGCGCGCACTTCCTCGAGAACCTCCCTGCGGGAGAGGACGATGTTGTTTTCATCCCGTTCGATCTCGATGATTTTTAAATCGAGGGTTTCGCCGACGAACTGCTCGAAATCTTCTATATAGCCGATGCCAACATGGGAACCGGGCACAAAACCCCGCAGCCCCTCGAGGTCGACGACCAGGCCGCCCTTTACGCGCTTGGTCACCCGGGCGGATACGGTATTTTGCTCCTCGCGATCCTTTTGGATGCGCTCCCACAGATTGTCGAAATCGATCTCGCGCTTGGAAAGGTAGACCGTGCCTTCGTCGTCGATGCTAAGAACTTCGGCCTCGACATCATCGCCCTCCTCGAGGACATCTTCGGTGCTGTCGACCTGCTTTATGGTCAACTCGCTTAAAGGGATGATCCCCTCGGATTTGGAGTCGATATCGACCAGCACCTCCCGCTCCGTGATCCGGACCACGGTGCCGGAGACCTTATCTCCCGTCTCGACGGCTGCCGCAGTTTCATGTATTTTTTCTTCGGGTTCACCTTGTTCTTCAGCAGGTTGTACACGTTCTTTTTCCGGTTCTTCAACTTCCTCTGTTTTCCTATCCTCCACGTCTTCTTTGCCGTTCAGCTGTTCTTCTTCCTTCCAGTCCATCATATCCGTCATAGCCTCCCTTTTTTCCTAGCCCACAACCTCAAGCCTTGCTTTTCCGCAGACGATCTCATTTTCTATTTTTTTTCTATCGGCAATATTCATCTCCGGGAAAACAATCGAGTTTTTAACCTCTGTTTCCCTGCCAAGTGTTACTCCTCTCGAAAGAATAGACTTTTCCACACGACTCCCGTTAATCTCAACGTTTTGGCCAACCCTGGAAGAAAGACCCTGCTTTGTATATGGATGGGCTACTTTCTCTTGTGGTGCATGGTCGCTTGTATCTATCGGCCAGCCTCTATCTTCCAGGTCAATTTGGGGGTTCGGAGACAAAAGATCCATGTTCGCCTGCCAGAAGGCTTTGATGGTACCGACGTCTCTCCAGTAGCCACCGAACTGGTAGGCACAGACGCGGCTTTGCTCTTCGACCATCGTCGGAATAATATTTTTTCCAAAATCGTTATCTGAACCGGGATCCCACTGATCGTTTTCGAGGTATTTTTTTAATACCGAGAAATTGAAAATATAGATACCCGTGGAAGCCAGGTTGCTTTTGGGGTGTTCGGGTTTTTCATCAAACTCCAACACTCGTCCTTCGGCGTTGGTATTCAAAATGCCAAAATGCGAGGTGTTGGACCACGGAACCTCCACTGCGGCAATGCTAAGATCGGCATTTTGCGCACGATGGAACTCAAGCATCTTCCGGTAATCCATCTTGTAGACGTGATCTGCGCAGAGGATGAGAATTTCTTGCGATTGGAATGATTCGATAAAGTCCATGCGCTTGTAAACAGCATCGGCTGTACCTCGGTATTCACCCGCATACTGTTCGGGTAGGGCATGCAGGCCACCATGAAACACTTCCCCCTGTCCCAGCGTTTTCAGCATCTCCCCCAGAACCGGGGTCTTCGAAGGATGCCGGGTGAGGACCCCGATGGTTTTAATTCCTGAATTGAGGCAGTTGCTCAGGGGAAAATCTATAAGACGGTGGGAGCCCCCAAAAGGCACAGCGGGCTTGCACATTTTTTTCGTGATATCTCCAAGCCGGGTACCCTTGCCTCCGGCCAGCAGCATAGCTGTTACTTCATCAAGTGTTTTCCCAGCTCTCATTTTATTTTTCCTTTCTTGAAACCTTTGAGTAGACATCGTTTCCCCATCCGCGTTCTCTTGCTTCCTGGATGAGCTTTTCGGCTATTTCCAAAGAAGGAATGCGCGCTCCTCCCCTGGCCGCCTGAATATGACCGTTTGGCCGACGGTAAATAAATCGGAACCCCTTCTCGGGGTCCTCTTCGTCATATACATAAAGCACCTCCTGCAGGCACAGATTCCAATCCTGAGGCTCAGCCATAATCTCGCTGGTTTTCACCTCATTGTAAACCTTGACACGCGCCATCCTATCCCTCCCTTACTTGACTAATGTGCCTCATGTGTCTAATATGATACCACATTAGTCACATGAGGTCAATCGATTTGTTCTTTGAAAGAGATGGTATGAACGAAGGTACCGGCAGTCTTCTATCTTGTTTGAACTTGTTTGAAGAAAACGAGCGTGGATTTTGACCGCTCCGTGAGTGTTCTGAGGTCAGAGAACAGTTTGTCTGCAGGCATGTGGTGACCTTCGGGCCGAGGGTAGGTTGAGATAGATATGGGGGCTTTTTCGAGCATGATTGTTGCAGTATGCTGCGTTCGATTATTTTAAAACTACACGCAAAGGAAGAACACTGAGAGACGGTCAAGTATTGAATGACAGACCATCGAAAAACGCACGGGAGTATTCCTCGCTGCGACGGGAGTTGATATAATGACTATGGATGGCAAAGAAAACAGGATCAACATCAACGAGGCCACACCGGAGGAACTTAAAGATCTGCCCGGTGTAGGCCCGGCAATCGCCGACGAGATTATTGAGCACCGCACCAACGTCAGGCCTTTTGAAAAGAGGGAGGATCTCATGGAAATACGGGGGATCAGTGTCCGCGTGTACTGGGAACTTGCGGATAAGATCATGGTTTGAAGAGGATAGCCACCTCTTAACTATAAGGATGAATCTTATGGAAATACTCAAAGTAGTCTTTTACTTGCGCTGGCATTATATCGAGCTCATATAGAAGGGGAAAAATTGCAGGATGCACACCACGTGCCGCAGGAAGATAGAGGAAGAAAATACGTGAAGATCACCTTGATTGAACCGCGCTCCTCCGGATTTCACGTATTCAGCAAAGTAAAACTGCCGAGGTTGGGTCTACCATTTATTGGCCGCAAGGCTACAGAAATACTTCCGGGCATTGAAAATTCAGATTTTGATTGGATCGGAACATACGGTAAAGTAGCCCTTGAAGGAAACAGTATTTCTTTTGAAGAGTATTCTGAGCCGTTAAATAGGCGGTATGATGTCACGGATTACAGCGATGAACCGGGATATTTTGCTACGGTTTTTTGTGATATAAAGGGTACTGGGCAGATTCGTGGAAAATACACCCTAAGAATTTGCCATTGTTCTTGATGCTTATTGGAGTATGACGTAGGGCGATATCATTGTCAGGCTGTATTTATGAAGATAAAAACAAAAAGGGGGGAGATAAATGACAACTCTTAAGAAGATAGTTTGGATTATAGTCATATCTATAGGAGTTGTAGGAATGTACTATTTAATTCAAGTCATAAGGATCATTGCAGAGGATATGTTGTAAACGGTAAACTAAAACTTGACCACCTTTAGGCAAAATGGTACTCGAAAAGTTGACCACCCCAAGCTCTCCTGTATACTGATATTGTTAGCACACTCTACCCATATTCGACGTTGTCGTGCTAATCTGCACTCATAGCAAAAGTAATCAGTATTATTGGTATAACACCCCACATTTATCTGGGCTTAGCGTACAAGGAAATGATTGTTTTTCAGAGTTTAAATCCTTAGCGTACGATTTTCAGGATTTGCTGGCGCTACCCCTATATAGATGAACGCCCGTACCAGATCTGGCTACTTGCTACCCACGGTCAGTGTTAGCTGCTGGCTCTGATCCGAGAAGTATCACCGCTTTTTAAAAGTCATCGCCGACAGCCCACGTGCCGTCGTTCAGCCTGTTGCCGGCTCCGAAGTTGGTGTCAAAAGAGTCATTCCTTATCGCCGCCTCCGTCCCGCTTTCAAGGAGGTCGTTGTTGATGATGAGGTTATTGCTCCCACCCGAATCCCAGATACCGAAATTCGTGTTCTCCGGATACTCAAACTCGAAGTCAAAATTGCGGCAGGTGTTCCCTTTCACATTGATAAAATTTGCCGTGAAGAGAAAGATATTTGCATACTCATCGTCGGCCGCCTGTCCATTTGCCACACATATATTCTCAGACACCGACATGTCAAAGCCCTGCGCGACAATTCCATGATGGCCGTTGCCCTTAACTTCATTGCCGGAAATCTTGAGGTCCCCCTGCTCGCAGATAAAAATGCCGGACTCCCCGTTATCGCGGACGATGTTACTGGTAATAACGAGGTCGATGGACTCCGTCCAGATTGTTTATTGTAGAATAGAATTCGGTGCTGCCCCCAAATAACCTTACCCTTATATTAGTCACCTAAACTGATATGAGGGAAGGGGAAATGGAGATGGCATTAACAATGGCACAGATCAATTGTATCAGAAAAATGTACTACGAAGAAGGGCTGTCGGTGGCAGATATTATTAGAAAGACAGGACACGCTAGAAAAACTATTAACAAGTATCTGGAGCTTGAGGATTTTAATGAACCTCAACCTCCCCAAAGGCCCAACAGGGGTAAATCCAAACTTGACCCCTTCAAACCAGCAATAGACGGCTGGCTTGAAAATGACAAAAAACAGGTGGAACGCTCATCAACCTCTACACCTACATCCTGGATGGAAAGCAGGTCGATGTCTTCGACCTGCGCCGGGTGGAGATGAACGAGGAGGACTACCTGGACTACCTCGGCTGCGTGCAAAAGCAGTTTCCACCGGAGGAGGAAACACAGATTGCGATGATGTGGATGAACCAGGGCCCGGCTTCCAGCAGCAATGTCGAACCGGGGAAAACTACTTGTATGAAGGCTACTACCAGGCCCTGAAGACACCGGTAGCGTCTACCTGAGACTTTCATCGGCTGCGCACAGCACGCCCTTAGACGCCCGTAAAGGGCCCCAATAGCCGTTTTATCGCAGCAGAGCCCCGATGCAGTAAAGTAATAAAGTTGCCACAAAAGCAAAAGAACCGTGCTGAACCGACAGGGATAGACCTCCCACGCTGTATGGGTGAGAGGCCTATCCCTTTAATTTTTGCCGTCTTCTGTCCCGTACCGGGATAGAA
>PUOX01000044.1 GCA_003552925.1 Mollicutes bacterium
CCGAGCTGGTCGATTTCGATTTTGCGGTTTTCGTCAAAGCCGGTGGCGATGACAGTGACGATGACTTCTTCTTCAAGGTCTTCGTTGATGGTGGCGCCGTGGATGATGTTGATCTCCGTCGAGGACGCGGCTTGAATCGCCTCGATCGCCTCGGTGACTTCCCAAAGCGAGATGTCGGTGCCGCTTGTCACGTTGACGATGGCGTCGGTCGCGCCGTCGATGTTCGCATCAAGGAGCGGTGAATGAATCGCTTTTTTGGCGGCTTCGGTGGCTCTGCCTTCGCCGCTGGCGATGCCGATGCCCATAAGGGCGGTGCCTTTGTCGCGCATGACGGTTTTCACATCGGCGAAGTCGACGTTGATGAGGCCGGGGACGGTGATGATTTCCGCGATGCCCTGCACACCTTGTCTGAGGACGTTGTCGGCTTCGCGAAACGCTTCTAGCATGGAGGTGTTGCGGTCTACTACGTAGAGAAGTCGATCGTTGGGGACGATGATCATGGTATCGACATAAGGTTTGAGCGCGTCAAGGCCTTCAAGCGCGGTCGCAACGCGACGGCGCCCTTCGAACTTGAACGGCTTCGTGACGATGCCGATGGTCAAACACCCGCATTCGCGGGCAATCTTCGCAACGACGGGCGCCGAACCCGTACCGGTCCCACCGCCCATTCCGGCGGTGATGAAGACCATGTCGGTTTCGTTTAAGAGGTCGCGGAGTTCGTCTTCGCTTTCCAAAGCGGCGCGTCGGCCAATTTCGGGGTCCGCCCCCGCGCCGAGGCCGCGTGTCAGGTTTTTGCCTATCTGCAAGCGGATGTCCGCTTTCGAAAGCCGAAGGACCTGCGCATCGGTGTTGATGGCGACGAAATCGACGCCGCGCACTTCGTTTTCAATCATGCGATTGACGGCGTTTCCGCCGCCCCCGCCGATACCGATGACTTTTATCGAAGGTTTTTGGGTGAAATGATCGTTTTTCTCGAACATAGTATGACCTCCAGTAAATCTTTAAGCTCATTATAACGCATTCCGGCGAAGATTAAAATACTTGCGCGAATAAACTTCAACGTTTCGAAGCGTCGAATTCGCGAAGAAAGTCGTTTTTGAAGTCGCCGAAGCGGTCGTGCCGAATCGCGTCTTTGGCCCCGCGCATCAAGGTTTTGAGAAAATAGAGATTATGATGGCTCACCAAACGGCGTCCGAGAGTCTCTTCCGCTTTGAAAAGATGGCGTAGATAGGCGCGGGTGTAGGTGCGGCAGACGTGGCAGCCGCACGTTTCATCAATGGGCTCTAGGCTGTCGGCGTATTGCAGGTTTTTGATGTTGATGCGGCCTTGTTTCGTATAGGCGCCGCCGTGACGGGCAAGGCGGGTCGGGTGGACGCAGTCGAACATGTCCATGCCGCGGGCGATGCTTTCAAGCAGGTATTCGGGCGTGCCCACGCCCATCAAATACCGCGGCTTGTCTTTTGGAAGCAACGTTTTCACGTAATCTAGGGAGGCAAGCATCTCCTCTTTGGTTTCGCCGACGCTCAAACCGCCGACGGCGTATCCGGGAAAGCCGATGTTTTCAAGGCCCAAAAAGGAGGCTTTGCGCAAATCCTGAAACGGACCGCCTTGGACGATGCCGAAAAGCGCCTGATCGCTGCCTGCGAGCGCCTTTTTGGAGCGTTCGGCCCAGCGAAGGGTGCGTTCGACGCTTTCTTTCATATATTGGTAAGAGGCGTCAAAAGGCGGGCATTCGTCAAAAGCCATGACGATGTCGGCGCCGAGCTTTTTTTGGATTTCGATGCTTTTTTCGGGGGACAAAAAGAGCGGCGCGCCGCTTTTGTGGTGGCGGAAATGCACGCCCTCCTCTTCAATCTTGCGCTGTTCGCTCAAAGAAAACACCTGATAGCCGCCGCTGTCGGTCAACAGCGCATGCGGCCAGTTCATGAAGCCGCCGACGCCGCCGTGTTTTTGGACGATGTCTTCGCCGGGCTGAAGCCAAAGGTGGTAGGTATTGGCGAGGATGATGCCTTCGCTGACTTCTTCGATTTCTTCAGGGGAGAGCGTTTTGACCGTCGCCTGGGTGCCGACGGGCATGAACACGGGGGTTTCGATGGTGGCGCGGTCGGTTTTGAGAAGGCCCAAGCGCGCCCCGCTTTGGGCGCAGGTTTTGAGAAGGTCGAACTTCATCGTTTCGCGCCTCCTTCGAAGTTGCGGAAAGCGTTTGAGACCATGAGGTTGATGCGGTTGACCTGATTGACTTTCGAAGCCGAGGTGTCGTAGTCGATGGCGACGATGTTGCTTTCGGGGTAGCGGCTTTTGAGTTTTTTGATCATGCCTTTGCCGACGATGTGGTTCGGCAAACAGCCAAAGGGCTGCGTGCAGACGATGTTCGGGGCGCCGTGTTCGATCAAATCGATCATCTCCGCCGTCAAAAGCCAGCCTTCGCCGGTGTGGGTGCCGACGTCGATGAAGCCTTTCGTCAGGCTTTTGAGTTTCTTGTAGGGCACCGGCGCTTCGAAGCCGCCCTTTTTGAGCATGTTGCGGATTTTTTGGCGGCGCAC
>PUOX01000017.1 GCA_003552925.1 Mollicutes bacterium
ATCGGCACCGATGCAGCCCCGGTGGGCATTGATTCGACAGGTAATGTTTCTGCAACGACCAGCCACGAAGATGGCGATATCCACCTGATCGAGTTTGCCGGCAGTGAACTCGATCTGACGAATTTCACCTTTTCGACCGATGACGCAACGACACAGACCGTCCAGCTTGCCGCGGCGCAATCCGACGCGCTGATCACGACCGCCGGTGATACGTTCGACCAGCTTGAAGCGTTGAACAACGATCTGATCCTCTCGGCCGACAACCTCGATATTTCCGACGGGATCCGGCTCGCCGATGGCGGGCGCAGGATTACACTGCGCAATTACAATGCCGGCACTGCCATCAATCTGTATAATGTGCCGGGGATCGTCAATGCCGACGATGAAACCGTACACCTCGACTCTGACGACCTGAGCGGATTGCAAACAACAACTGATGACGGGAGTCTTGAAGTCATAATCGGACGCCGTGGTATGGGACGAAGCTCCGGCCAGATCCAGGTCGTCGGCGACGGCGGCATGGTCGATGTGCCCAATTCCGAGACATTGACCCTTATTACCGGCGCCAACATTTCTGACGATATGCCAGGTACATACCTGACAGCAGGGGGCGGAGCGACTGCCGGCGACGAAATCACCATCACGCTTGATGCACACACCGGAATAACCGGCAGCCAGGGCATATATGGAAACGCTCTCCAGCTCGACACGCATAACCTGGCCGCCCGTGTTTCAGGAACTGCAGAAGCCAATAACATGCGCATTTTCATCGACGATGAGATCGAAAACGAAGATTCCGTAAATCTTGTTGATCCCGTCAATCAAACGTCAACTTTCTCTGCTCGTATTGACGGCGGCAGCAAAGTCGTTCTGGAAGCGATGGGCGGCATCGGGAAAGCTCCCCATGACTCCCTTGACACCGACATCGCCGCCGGAAGGGATCTTACCCTGCGGGCGGGTGAAGGCGGAGTTAACGGGGGAATCGGTACGAACGATTTTGAAATTCGCACCAATATCGACGGAGAACTCGGCGCACTCAATCTGACCGCCGGCGGCATATTTATCCGTGAAACCGAAGACGGCGGTTCGCTCTCCATCGGCAGCGCCGAAGATTCCGCAGGCGGTAACCGCCTCACCGGCATTACCAACCTCGGCGACGGCGACGTCCGCGTCGTTACGGAAGACGGCGACCTGACCGTGATTGGAACAACGAACTCCCATGACGGGGCGACTCCCGCCTGGGTCGATAACGACGTCGCAGCCGGACAGGCCATTACGCTCGGCGCCGGCGGCGACGGCAATACGCTCGCGCTCGAGGACGACGTCAATATCTTAACGCAGAACGGCGATATCAATCTTTACGGCGATAATATTGACATTGCGACCGGCCCCGGCGCCGCGACCATTACCACGCTCTCGACCAATTACGTGGATGACGGAGATGGTCACGCTATTATCGCTCCGCACGGTACGATCGGTAACGTGATCGACGATGCTGGGGCGGCTGACCCCGGCGTGATCAACGACGGCGCCGAAGGCGGCGACGTCTATATCAGCACCGCCACGTCCGGACGCGACATCTCGCTTGGCAGCGTTGTGGCCGGTACGCTCAGCCTTACAGAGGCCGAACTGCGCCGCATTTCCACGCCGGGCTCAATGGACAGCACAAACGCGAGCGATACAACCGGTGTCGGTGATGTCGAGATTACTGATCCAGCAGTTCAGCGTGGCATCATCATCGGCTACCTGACCGACGAGGCAACCTCTTTCTCCGATACGGCGGACGGAACAATTACCGTCGCTGACGCCGTTGACCTCACCGGCGGCGACAATGTGGACGGGGACGGCGATGCGCAGGGTCTCACTTTCGGCACCGACGAAATCTACGCCAGCAACCTGGCGCTTATTACCGATAATGACACGGCGCTTGCCATTAACGACGATATTGCCGCTCTGGGCAGCGCCAACGTGCTGACCGTCAACCAGCTCTACGCCGAAGCGGCCGGCGGCATCAACCTGACCGCCGCGCTCGTGGACGAGACCGTCACCGATCCCGATACCGGCGACGGCGCCATCGTCGAGGCGCACTCGACAACAGCCGGCCATGTTATTCTTGATATCACTTCTGCATCGTCCGACCTGGTTTCGATCGACGATACGTGGTATGACGGACAGGCCGGTGGCGTGACCGCGGCCGGAAGCGATATCGTCATCCGCAGCACCGGCAACCCGCTCGCGATCCAACAGGCCGTCACTAACAGCGGCACAGGCTTCATCGTGATCGAAGTGGCGCTCGACGATGCCGTTGGGCCATACGTCAATCTGAATAACGATACGCTGGGCATCTACGCGCCCATCACCGCCGACGACGGCGACGTGCACATTCAGGCCGACCGTATTGAGTTCGACAGCACCGTGACTGCCGGCGCGACGGGCGACGGTGATATCTATATTACGAACTGGGAGAATTCTGCATTGCATAGCCAGATACGGCTCGGGCC
>PUOX01000054.1 GCA_003552925.1 Mollicutes bacterium
ATACTTACCGCAATCTCATCAGGAAGAAGCCTTTTTCGACGCTTGGGAAAATGTTTGCGGGCGCAAACATTGAAGCGGCGAGGCGCGAGGTGGAGAAATACTATTTTGTGCATGTCATCGGGTCGCAAGTGGATTCCGAGGAATAACCTGCCCAAAGGAGACTTTTCGGTCTCCTTTTTTGAAATGGCGCTACTCAAGTCGTCGCTGTTGTGGTATATTGAAATTGACGGAAACGAAAGGGATGTGGAAAGGTGACCAAACATTTTTACGGACTGGATGTGCTTCGCGGAATCGGCATTTTTGGCGTCATTGTCTTGCACGGTGCGTTTTATCATTATCGTGGCGTTTACGACATCGACATGGAAAACCCCGGAGTGGTGGTCACCATCATCGGCCTGCTTTTAATGTTTGCGGGGCTGTTTGCGGTCGTGAGCGGCTTCGTGCACACCCATGGCTACCTGCAAAGCCGGAAACAAAACCGCAAGGGCCGGCTTCTCCACATGGTCCGTAGCGGCTTGGTGCTTTTGGCGATCGCCTACTTCTATTTTCTCTTCACCGGCCCCGGCATCGTCGATTTCGACACCGCCACCATGGACGAGAGCCTTTTCGTCTCCTTGATCAACCAAGGAAGCTTCCAAGCGTTGACGCAAGAACGCCTTTTTTACGTCGACAGCCTGGTGATGCTTTCGCTGAACGTGTTGCTTCTGGCGGGGCTTTTCAAGGCGCTTTCGGGGAAAATATTCCATGAGAAAGCCCCTGTTTACCTGCTTGCGGGCGCGACGCTTTTCATGGCCCTTTCCTATGTGCGCCTCCCCCTTTACGAAGTGTATATGGACGCAGTTGAGGAGAACCGCAGGGGCCTGATGGTATTGCTGAACTGGTTCGTCGCCAAAAACAACCCCATCTTTCCGTTTTTCGCCTTTGCGCTCTTTGGCGCATGGATGGCCCTTTTGGTGGAACGCTACGATCTAAAAGGCGTGCGAAAACGCGTCCTTCCCGTGGCCGCGGCGTATTTCATCATCGGCATCGTCGGCTACGTGCTCGCCCCCGAGACGATGCTCGAACGTTCGATCGATCCGACCTGGTATTTCATCATGGTCGCGCAAATCGGGCTGTTTACGGCGTTTGTGTTCTCGGCGCTTCGTTTGTTCGATGATCGTCGCGCATCCAATAGAGGGAAAGTTTCGAAGTTTCTCTCGCGCTTCGGCGTCGCCGGGTTGACCGCGTTTGTGCTCGAGTCCGTCGTTGCGGCTTTGATTTTCGTCGCATTGAACCGTCTCTTCGGCTTTGAACCCGGCATGGGCGGTGCGCTCCTTTTCGGTTTTGTCTTGGCCCTGCTTTGGGGGCTGCTGTTCATCTTTTGGGAGAAGAAAGGCTACGTTTACACCATTGAATGGCTCCGCTTCGGCTTTTTGAGCCGTTTCCACAAGAGTGCGAAATACGAACGTTTGCAGGAAGCGAAACATGATTAGGGCCGTTCTCGATTATGTGCGGCTGAAACACCACCGCAAGCGCTTTTCGCAAAAACGGCTGCACCGCTATCAATGGCGCGCCTTGAAGAAACTTCTCGGCCACGCCGAGAAACACAGTCCCTTTTACCAAAAGCGCTTCGAAGGAAAAACCGTCGAGTCCTTTGAAGATTTTCACAAGCTTCCGTCGATCGACAAAACGGCCATGATGGAAAACTTCACCACACTGAACACCCACGGCCTTGTCAAAGAAGACGTGATGGCCTATGCCGTGGACAAAGAGAAGAACAAGGACTATCTCGGCTACTACCAAGACAAGTTCGTCGTCGGCCTGAGCAGCGGCACGTCCGGCAACAAAGGCCTCTTCCTCACGCCGAAATCGTTGACGAAACGCCTTCCGGGCGTGTTCTTGGCGCGCGGAGGTATCAGTTTAAGAGACTTGCCCTTGCGGATCTTGTTCATGCTGCGGGTGTTCTCGCAAGGATTCGACGACATCAACGCGCCGCTCCTCAAGCTCAAATACCTATCGACGATGACTCCGGTGGAAACCATCGTCGAAACCGTCAAAACGCAAAGCACGAACCTGCTGATGGCGCCGCCGTCGCTGCTTCGTTTCCTGCTGCCTCATAAAAACGAGTTGGCGGGAAGGTTCAAAAAAGTGATCACCTACGCCGAAGTGCTGACGGCCGAAGAGAAGGCGCGCTTTGAACAAGCCTTCGACTGCGCCGTCGTTGAAATCTACCAGGCGAGCGAAGGCCAAATCGCCAGTCCCTGCGAAAAGGGGAACCTCCACATCAACGAAGACCTCGTCTATCTCGAACTTTACGACCGTGACGGCAATCCCGTGACCACACCCGGGGTCGTCGGCCACAAGATGGTGCTCACCAATCTTGTCAACACCGCACAACCGCTGATCCGCTATGAGATGAACGACATGGTCGTGCTTGACGAACCCTGTTCGTGCAAGAGCGCTTTCCGCACGGTAAGGCACATTCTCGGCCGCCACGACGACATCCTTTATTTTCTCGACCAAGAAGGAAACCCTAAACCTGTCTATCCGGATTTGTTCGCGCGGTGGGTCATCACCGAAAGCGACGCCATCCGCGAGTTTCAAGCCGTCCAAAAACGTCCGGGCGAAACCACCGTGCTTGTGGATTTGCTTGAGGATTTCGACACGGAGCGCTTGAAAAGGCGGATTGAAGAAGAACTTGACGCTTTCGGCCTTCATGGCGAGATCACCATCGAGAAAAAGGCCATCGAACTGCCGAAAGACAAAAACAAATACAAACGTTTTGTGAGCTTTGTCGAAAGCGAGGAGAACTCATGAAAATTGCGGAAATCAAAACGATTCGCGAAAAGAACACGTTTGTGACCGAACCCTTCGAAGAGCGCCTTGACGTGCTGTTTGAAGAGCTTTATAAAGCGGAGCACAATGTGAGCTTCGCCAAGCGGTTGGAAGAACTCGAAGAAGATGGCCACTGCGCCTTCATCGAGGCGCCCGTTTTCATGGAATGGCTGCTTGAGGCGAAGTGGCGGGAAACGATCATTTCGCTATCGAAAGTCTTTGAGACGCGCAAGCGGGCGAAAGACTTGAAAAGCTTGGTCCGTTTGATCGATTTTATCGAAAAACACGACGCGGATGTGTTCTACCGCGAGTTTTACCTCGAAAAGGACGAGGGCAAGAAGAAGCTCGAGCCGGCATCGTTTGAAGAAATCATAAACGATTACGAGCGTCTGCACGAGGAGTACGCCGGCTTGATTCAATCGATTCTGAAGCTTCGCGACAAGGATTTGGCGCATTTGACCACCTCAAATGTCGAGGTGTCCTTAGACCGAAGCGCGCTTTCCGCGCTCATCTCCGACACGCTTTGTCTGCTTGGGGAAATCGCCCACAAATACGACCCGGTCCGCGAGCTGCCAAGGCCTGAAAGCGACGCCGATTTCTTCACCTTGCTCGCCAAATACAAAGGCGTCATGATGAAAGAACGCCTGCAAAAACAAAAACGCACCTAACTTGCGCCAAGGCGCAAGTTTTTTTGCGACGAAACGAACGCAAACGTTTGCGTTCAAAGGACCAATCACGCGGTTCTATGGTAAAATTGTGATGGAGGGATGTATATGAACGTTTTGCGCGGTTTTGCGATCGCCGGAACTTTGGCGATGCTTTTAGTGCTCGGCAACGGTTTTTTGAACGGAAACTTTTTTGAAGACGGCGGGGAACTTTTGAGAAATCCCTGGGGCGTTGTCTCGGTGGTCGATTTGTACGTCGGGTTTGCGCTCTTTTCGCTTTGGATCGTTTACCGGGAGAAGTGGCAAGTCTCGGTCCCCTGGGTGATATTGATGATGGTCTTCGGCTTTTTGACGGCGAGTGTGTATTTGCTGTGGCTTTCGTTGAAACACGACAACGTGAAAAGCGTGTTGCTCGGACGATGGGTTGAGCGAGTGTGAAGAAAGTCTTCGCCGATTTGGCCGACGAAGTCAGGACCGTCTTCAAAGGCAAAACGCTCGATGCGATTTTTCCGACCCTCCTTTTCGTCGTGGTGAACGTTTTGTTTTCGCTTTCGGCCGCCGTCATTGTCGCGCTTGTAAGCGGCGCGCTTTTGTTTTTGTACCGCTATTTGAAAAAAAGCGCTTTTGCGTATGCGCTTTTTGGGCTTTTGGGCGTGCTCTTCGCTTCGCTGTACGCGCTTTACGCGGGCAGGGCGAGCGACTATTTTTTGCCGCAGCTTTTGGGGAGCGCTTCGCTCATCGCGCTGACGCTTTTGACGGTCGTTGTCCGGCGTCCGCTTGCGGCCTGGCTTTCGCACATCACGCGGAGTTTTCCGCTTGAATGGTACTGGCGCGAGGACATCCGCCCGGCGTATCAGGAAGTGACGTTGATGTGGCTCGCGCTCCTTACGCTAAGATTTTTCGTGCTTTTGAATCTGTTTTTGGGCGAAGACCTTGTGCGGCTCGCTTGGGCGAACACGCTGCTGGGCTTTCCGGTGACGTTTTTGGTGCTGCTTTTGAGTTACCTGTACGGCATATGGCGGCTTAAGACGCTCAAAGGGCCGAGCGTCGAAGAATACGTAGAAGGCGCAAAGCCGCCCTTTAAAGGACAGACGAAAGGCTTTTAAAAAAAGAGCGGAAATTCATTCCGCCCTTTACATTTTCGGGGATTTGTTATATAAAAGGAGTAGTCGTTTCGGTAGCTCAGTGGACAGAGCGACGGCCTCCGGAGCCGTAGGTCGAGGGTTCGATCCCCTCCCGGAACGCCATTTGACCTTTATGGAGCCGTTTCACGGCTCCTTTTCCTTTGGGGAAGGGCGAAAAGGCCGGTGGTCGAACCCCGGTGTCGTACGCTATCCTTTTTTGCCCCAGGGGAAGAGCATCGGGGTTTTCTTGGCGTATTCGTCCCAGCCTTCGTATTTTTTCATGTTTCGCTCCAAAAGCGGCGTCGAAATCTTGATCAGCACCGTCGACATGATGATGGGCGACAAGATGAGCACGGCGTAGAAAAGCATGCTGACTTCTGCATCGATGAGCGATGCGCCGGTGAGGTAGAGGCCGCTCCAAATCAATATCTCGCCAAAGTAGTTGGGGTGTCTTGTCAAGGACCAAAGGCCCGTTGTAAGAAGTTTGCTTTCACCGCGTTTGATGTGGCGCCTGAGTTGTTCGTCGCCGACCACTTCAAAAAACAGCCCGGTCAGCGAAATCACAAAGCCCAAAATCACAATGGCGGCGGTGTAGTTGTCCAATGCGAAGACGTTGAACTTGATCACCGTATACCCGGCTGCGCCGACGATGAAATTGATGATGCCTTGAATCATGAACACTTTGAAAAAAGCGATGATGGTGGCGTTTTTGCCCCATTCTTTCCGCCATTGTGCGTAGCGGAAATCTTCGGGTTTACGCCAGTTTCTCCGAAGCAAGCGAAGCGAAAGACGAAGTCCCCAAAGCGTGATGAACGCGACAATCGCATAGGAAAGCACGGTCGGTTCTTCGGTAATCGCCAAGGTCGTCCACGCGCCGAGCACAAACCCGAACCCCCAGCCGATGTCGACGATGGAGTTGTTTTTGAGGACTTGCGCGGCGATGTAAAACGCCGTGAAATACCCCATGACAACCAAGAAGGGAATGAAAAGCCCGTCTGTTCCAAATTCCGTAAACCCCAACGTTGCAATCGCCAAGGTTGCGGCCAACAAAACCGGATAAACAATCAATCGTTTCATGTCCATTTTATCACCTCTTAAACATTATATCACGAAACTCATAAAAACGGCTTAAAACGCTTCTTGTCTGCGGTTTAACGATATTTATTTAAAGGCAGAACAGCACAAGTCGTCTCTCATTTTTCGCTTGATTATGTTACAATGAGTTAGACGTTCCGGTAGCTCAGTAGGATAGAGCAACAGCCTCCTAAGCTGTAGGTCGTGGGTTCGATTCCCTCCCGGAACGCCATTTGCACACAAAAGCCGCGCTGCGGCTTTTTTCAAAAATCTTGCAAAGAAGCGGTTCTTATGGTTCAATGAAGGCGAATGAGGGTGATTGCATGGGCAAAGACATGATCAAAAACGAACTGATGCACCGCATGAAGTATGATAAATGTCCGATTTGCGGCCTTGTCGAAAAGAGGAGCGAATCAAGGATAGAGAGTGTGCTCAAAGGCGCGGTCACCGACACCGACACTCGGAGGGAGTTTCTCGATTCCGAAGGGTTCTGCAAGCACCACGCCGAACGCGTGCTCAGAAGAAAACAACCCCTTTCGCATGCGATTCTTTATGGAAACCTGCTTGAATACAAGATGCGCCGCATCGGCCGCGAAAAGTTTCGCAAAGCCAAATGCCGCTTTTGCGAACTCGAAGACGAAAGCGAAAAGATTTATGTTTATTGGTTCGCCAAATCGTTAACAGAAGCAGCCTTTTTCGAAACGTACAAAGAACAAGCCATCCTCTGCACGACGCATTTGGACGCCGTGCTTAGGAAGTTGCGCAAAAAACACCCCATGCGCGAAACGCTCATCGAAACCACGAAAGAAAAATACGACGCCCTGAACCGCGATTTGCAAGAAATCCGGAGAAAATACAATTACAAATACGCCAAAGAAGCCTGGACAAACAGCGAAAAAGAGGCGTGGAAAAAAGCGGTGCGCCTCTTGACGGATCAGGGCGAACATAGGCGAAAATGAATTCCGGCATACCAGATGCCGGGATTTTTTTGTGTTGACGAACAAAAACAATCGTGATACGATAATAGTAGTGATAAACATTACAACTAATGAAAGCGCTTCAAATAAGGGGAGAAATTTATGGATGAATATGCACTAATGAAAGAATTCGGGTTTTCCAAAAACGAGGCCAAATGTTACGTGGCTTTGTTGAAAAAGAGTCCAATGACCGGGTATGAGGTGGCCAAGCTTGCCAACATTACGCGCACCATGGTCTACGACACCTTGAAGCGGCTTGAACGAAAAAATGCTGTCCTGCCAATCGAGGGCACACCAAAAAAGTATGCTCCCGTCAATTATCGTGACTTAGTGGCGAACATGAAAGAGGACTATACTTCAAAACTTGATGCACTTGAAAAGCGACTGGAAAGAATTGAAGAGACTGAAAAAGATGAAGAGTATGTTTTGAACATATCGAGCTATGATGAACTGTTGGTTCGTATGGAAAAAGGCATCGAAAATGCCGAGAAGGACATCTATCTTTCGATGTGGGACAAAGAAGCAGAATTGTTCGAGTCCGCACTTAGACGAGCGCATGAGCGCGGCGTTGCCATCCATGTTTTTTCTTTTTGCGAGTTGCCTTTTGACTTCGGGCGTCAGTATACATATGGAATGAAAGACGCTTGCCGAAAATTTCCCCGCCGAAGGATAATTGCTATCTTCGATCGTAGTGAAATGGTGGTTGGAGACGGCAATGGCGGCGATTCACAAATGCGCGTTTACACTAAAAACAAAGCCTTGCTCTCAACGGCGATGGACCAAATACTACTCGACATCATCTTATATTACACTTTGAAGAACCAAGGGTATCTCGAAGAGGATGTCGATGTTGATACATACAATGAAGCAATCGAGAAGTTTTTCAAGTCTATTCGTATTCCATGGGAACAATTCCCCGGCATTGAAGCCGACGAAGTTCGGAAAAAGTAGGAGGTTGTCATGTTTAAACCGTTGAATCATTATAAACCGAATCTTGAAAAAACCATGGACCAAATGAACAAAACCTATGAAGACGCACTTCACAACAAAGGGGGCAATGTAACGTTCCGCGCATTGCCGCCTGTTGACGTTCAAGTTTTTGAGGACTTTGACCTTACGAACTATAACTATGAAAACGACATCGAACAATACGCCGATGATTTGTGCCGGATGTATGAACGTTCTTTTGAAGCACGCAAAGATGTGGACGACAATATGATTCCCTGCATCACACCCGTTTTGGGGATTGGTGATTTCTCTGCTTTTGTTGCGGGGGAGATAGAGTTTAGAAAAGACACAAGCTGGTCGAAACCCGTTTTGCACAATCTTGACGACTGGAAAGAATTTCCAAAACTCGGCACCAGCAAATGGTACAAAAGACTGATGAAGATTACGGAAGCGCTCTTGAAACGAGCGAAAACAGGCGGCATTCCTTTCAACCGTGGATATTTTTCGCCATTGGATTTGGCGGCAGCCTTACGGGGTGACGCCATCTATACGGATTTTTTCGACAACCCCGAAGGATTGAAAGAATTGCTGGATTATTGTACAAAAGCCACAATTCAATACGCTGAGGACGTTCTGAAACTAACGGAAAAGCATTTGGGCGAGACACGTTATGGCATGTGGTTTTTGCACGGGAATATCAACATGGGCGAAGACATCGCCTGCAACATTTCTCAAGAGATGTATGAGGAGTTTTGCGCACCCTACACACAAAAAGTCATCAATCATTTCGGCCGAGGCCATATGCATACCCATTCGAGCGGCATGCATCTTTTGAAACCGATTTGCTCAATGGACGGAGTGGTCAGTTTGTGGCTACCTACCGATCCTAATACAAAGCGTCCGATTGACGATGTCGAGGACTTGCTTAAAAAAGTCGGAGCCGTTAACCAAGCCATTGATTGCGAGTCTTTTTCGGATATAAAGGACAATAAAGAACTTTTGAAACGCGGCAACTTTTCCATTACGTTGCCGGTTGACTCTGTTGAGGAAGCCAATCGCTATGTCGAAACGTTCAAACGTTTATTTGATGAAGAGAGAAAGGCTGCGAAAGACAAATAACGAGGTGCCTGTATGCGGAAATTGACGCTGACACTTCTCGGAATGTTCACATTTGCGCTGTTATCGTTTGTTTCGACCGATGTCGAGGCTGACGATCAGACAGTACGGGTGTGGTTTTCCCACATCGAAGCGGAAAACGAAGCGATGCGAGACATAGCTTCTGATTTTTCGGATGAAACCGGCGTTGATGTTGAAATAATAAGCCGTCGCAGCATCTTTGATGCTCCTAACGATCTTGCGAACAATGCCGAAACTGCAAATCGTCCCGATATTGTGTTCATGCAAGCGCCGGATATCGGAAGAATGGTGTATTCGGATCTTCTAAAACCTCTAGACGTTTCGGATTACGAAGACCGATATGCCTCAGTGGCCACCGAAGCATTCTATTATGACGGGCAGCATTATGGCGTTGGGTATTCCGTGGATACGAGCGGTCTTGTTTACAATAAGGATTTAATCGCTGAAGAAGACCTTCCGAAGACGTGGGATGAGTTTTTTGAGAAGGCTGAGGATTTGACAACACATACACCATGCGGCGCCATTGATGTGTATGGTGCACGCTTAAACCCTAGAGACATGTGGTTCAATTATCCTTTGATGGAGAGTTTCGGAGCGTATTATTTCGGCAGGACTCCGGATGGGTCGTACAACCCCTACGACATCGGGCTGGACAACCAGGGCATGCTGGAATATGTGGATTTCATGAGAGATTTGATGGACTTAGGGTTGACTTTGGACAACCCCAACCAAAGCGAAAGTCATATCTCATCGAATTTCGCGAACGGCCGGCTGGCCATGATGCTTTATGGGCTATGGAACGCTTCCGTCTATCAATCCCGCGACATCGACTACGGCATTGCCCCATTGCCCGGAAAAACCGAAGAACAGCCTTCTGAAGCGCTCACTACAGTTCAAGGCTTCGTTGTAAATGAATTTACGCGTAACGAAGAGGGGACGCTTTCCTTTTTGGAGTATTTGCTTGAGGATGAAAACCAGCAAACCTTGATTGAAGCGGGGAACCGTGAAGAACGCAAAACCGGAGAACGCAACCCGGCGAATCTCAGTGTGATGAACAGCGATTATGTGCAAAAAGACGATATATTGTCCTCCTTGAGCGAATTGAACGCTCATGCGCAACCGTTTCCCAATGTGCCCGAAGGACCGATATGGTACAACCACGCTCCAACAATCTTGCAGACCATATTTTACGACGACGCGAATGCGGAAGAGAAGCTAGAAGAACTGACGGACGCTATTCGTGCCGACGTAGCCGTCATGGGTGAAACTTACGAACACATCGAAATTCCGTGGTATGTACACCTTTTGGCTGCGTTGGGTGTCTTTTCGTTGGTGGGCACGGTGGTGTTTTTTCGCCGGCGCCGCCGTGTAAGCATCAAAGCCGGAAATCCCCCGAAATGGAGAACAACGCTCTTTGCCTGGCTATTCTTATCGCCCTTTTTCATCCTTTTGGGCATTTTCTATGTTTTTCCTATAGGACACAATGTGTTTTTGTCTCTTACAGACTATAGCGGAGTCAACCTTCGTGATTACGGACTGATTGGTTTTGAGAACTATCGGACCATCTTCACCACCGGAATCACCGGGTTGCTTTCGATGACGATATGGACGTTTTTCTTTGCGTTTTCGGTCATTTTCCTTTCGTTCATCATGGGATCTTTGGTGGCGGTGATTTTGGACAAGTTCGACATGCGCATTGCAAAAATCTATCGATTGGTTTTCATTCTTCCCTGGGTCATTCCCGCAATCATCACCCTTTTGATGTGGCGGGGACTGTTGGAGACCGATGGCGGCTTCGTCAATCAGTTGCTTCAATTGATGCGTCTTCCGAAAATTCCATGGCTAACACATCCGGTGTGGGCTCGTGTGAGTTCCATCTTGGTCATGACGTGGTTCTCGTTCCCTTACTATATGATTGTCGCCTTCGGCATGCTCAAATCCATTCCCAAAGAAAGCTATGAAGCCGCCGAAATGGACGGTGCGAATTCTGTGCAGGTTTTCCGTTACATCACTTTACCTTGGTTGTTCAAAGCGTTGATTCCGGTATTGATTATGGGATTTATCATGCAGTTCAACCAGTTTGGCGTTTATATTTTGACCGAAGGCGGTCCGACAACTGGTTCGCTGGGCGAACCCGGTGCGACCGACTTGTTGATAACGTTTGTGTTCAATTTGGCGTTTAACACCCATCGTTACGCTCTTGCCGCAGCGTACTCGGTCATCATCTTCATTCTTGTCGGCGTCTTTGCGGTGTTGAGCATGGTAGTTGCTCGGAAACGGATGGAGGTGTAAAGATGCGTCCTAAAACGAAAAAAAGACTGATACGCGCGCTGCTTCATGGGTTTTTGGTCGTTTTGGCGTTTGTGACCATTCTGCCGTTTGGCTATATCGTTTTGCTGTCCTTCGGCGAAGGGGTCGTTGGGGCGGAAGCAACCATCCCTGAGGCTTTTACGCTTGGAAATTATCGAGCCCTTTTTGAAGAAACCGCCTTCGCTTCTTGGTTCATCAACTCTCTGCTGCTATCTCTTGCGGCGATGGGCATCGCGATTGTCTTGGTTTCTCTATCGGTCTACGCCTTTTCCCGATTAAACTTTTTTGGACGTTTCAAGACTTTCAACTTTGTCATGCTCGTCCAAATCTTTCCGCTTACTCTCTCGATGGTGTCGATTTTCCGAATCTTTATGGTGTTAGGGTTGTTGAATCGTTTATCCGGCTTGATCATCGTCAACTCTGTTTTGGCTTCGGCGGCTCTGGTGCTTGTCGCCAAAGGCTATTTTGACACAATCCCAAAAGAGATGGATGAAGCGGCTTTGTTGGACGGTGCCGGACGATTGAAAATTTTCTACAAAATCATCATGCCTTTGGCAAAACCTATTTTGGCTATTGTGGCCATGCAAAGTTTTGTCCTTGCTTATAACGAATACGTGATTGCAAGCGCCGTGATGACTGAAGGAATCGATTCCATGCCTTTGGCCGTCGGACTTCAAAGCTTAATCGTCGGACAGTATGGTACGAACTGGAGTCTTTATTGCGCCGGGGCGGTCATTGGAAGCATTCCCATGCTCGTGTTGTTTTACTCGCTACAGAAATATTTTATCAGCAATTTGACGTCAGGCAGCGTCAAGGACTAGGAGGAATATTATGGAGAGATCGGCCGTATACCACATCAGCGAACACGTCTACGCCTACCCTGTAAAAAGTGATGTTTTGGCGGTCCGCTTGAAAGTGAAAAAAGACGATGTCCATTGCGTCAGAGTTCATTACAAAAACATCTACGACCATCAAGCGAAACCGCAGGCGAAGACTATGGAAAAAATACTGTCCGATGCGCATTGCGATTACTACGAGAGCGAAATCCACGTTCCCGGGAAGCGTTTCAAGTACTATTTTGAATTGCTTTTTGAAGAGGGACAACGCTTCTATACAGCTGACGGGTTCTTGAAAGACATCGGACATTTCAACGCTTTCTTCTATCCTTACATCAATCAAGACGATTTGCTGGATGTGCCGCTTTGGGCAAAAGGCGAAACCATTTACCAAATCTTTGTCGACCGTTTCGCAAACGGCGAAACGTCAAACGACCCCGCAAACAAAAAATCGTGGGGTAGTCGCCCTGACCGCCGCACATATTACGGTGGCGACCTTCAAGGAGTCATTGAGCAACTAGATTATTTAAAGGGCTTAGGCGTCAAGATTTTGTATTTGAATCCGCTTTTTGCCTCTCCGACTTACCACAAATACGACATTGAAGACTACTACACCATTGAGAAAATTTTCGGAGGCGAAAAAGCGCTTGAATCACTTGTTGAAAAAGCGCATCAAAAAGATATGAAAATCATCCTTGACGGAGTCTTCAACCATTGCAGCAGCAATCATCCTTATTTTCGGGACGTGCTTGAAAAACAAGAAGCCTCTCCCTACAAGGATTGGTTCATGATTGATTCTTTTCCTGTTTCTAAACAAGAACGGAATTATGACAGTTTTGGCGGACTGGTGCCGAGCATGCCGAAATTTGACACAACAAACCCCGAAGTCATCGGATATCTAACGGATGTTGCGGCGTATTGGACAAAGACCTTGAACATCGATGGTTGGCGACTGGACGTTGCCGACGAAGTCTCTCATACGTTTTGGAAAACCTTCCGCACAAAAGTTAAAAAAGCGAAAAGCGATTTGCTGATCATCGGGGAAGTTTGGAACCATGCCTCGCGCTGGCTGCAAGGCGATGAGATGGGCACAGTCACAAACTACAAATTCCGTGAATGGTTGAACCGCTTTGCCCTGCAAGAAATCTCAGCTTCCACCTTTTGGGAGAAAATACAGGCGAACATGGCTCTTTACAAAAAACCTCTTTTTCCCTACTTAATCAATCTTGTCGGCAGCCACGACACCATCCGCAACAAAACCCTGTTAAACGATGAGGCGCTGCATTACCTATCGTTTGCGCTGATGATGATGTTTGAAGGGATGCCGCTCATCTATTATGGAGACGAAGTCGGCATGGAAGGCGGGGAAGACCCTGATAACCGCCGTGCCATGCGCTGGGAGTTGACCGACACCGTTTTGGCCGAGAACATCCGGCAACTATGCCGCTTTCGAGCGCGAAGCGAAATCCTAAAAAAAGGCACGCTTCGCCCACTGTCTCTCGACAAAAGAATCCTCGGATTTGAAAGGACGTACCAAAACGAAACACTCACGGTAGTGTTCAACTTCAGCGAAGCAACCTATACTTTCGACGCTTACGAAGTCCAAACCATTCATTTCGGAGAAGCGACCCTCCAAAACGGTCTTCACATTCCACCGAAACAATTCGCAGTGGTGAGTTGAATGGAACCCTATGTGAGGATTGACACCCCGCTTGAAGACTTTCAAGTGCTTCAACACAAAAACGGACATAAAACGTTGGAACTTGAGGGAACCTACAAAGTACGTTCGCCGAAAGACCAAGTCATCTGTCGTGTCTACTTTGAACAAGAAAACCTCATGGTCGCGGAAGAAAAGCCCGCTATGAAAAACGGACGCTGGCAATGCACGTTTGAACTACAAGCGGGGACCATATACCGGATTGAGACCGGGTTGTTGCTTAAGGAAACCGGTTTTGATGGCCGATACGTCTCAAGAGGTGACATTGTCCGTCATGTGGGTGTGGGTGAAGTGTTTTTAGTCGCCGGACAAAGCAACGCCGTCGGATATGCGCGTGAAGCGCTTGAAGATGGCCCTGAATACGGCGTCTTCATGTACGACCGTCTAAACAAGTGGTCGCTCGCATCGCATCCGATTGGTCATGTTGATGCATCAAAAGCGAACGCTTCCATTTTGATGAGCGGCCACAGCCCTTGGCTCGCTTTCGGCAAGAAGATATACCGCGAAAAACATATGCCCGTTGGTATTGTGCCTCTCGCTTTAAACGGCAGTTTTATCGAACAATGGTACAAGGCATCCGGTTTGTTCAAACAATTGATAGACACGGCCAAAAACGCTGGGCACTTGATTTTCTACCAAGGTTGTTCCGATACCCGCACAATGCATCAGCACTATCAAGCGCGGCTTCACAGCTTCATCGGAGAAGTCCGTAAGACTGCGCCGGCTTTAAAGATATATTTGATTCAAATCAGCGGCACCACGATGCCGGGTGTTGAGGCAAGCGGATGGAACGTTGTCAGAGAAGCCCAGCGAAGCGTCGCAACCGCTTGGAACATTCCTTTAATCACCACTTATGATTTGAAGGATTATAGCGACGACATCCACATCGGCGCGAAAGACAATCTGAAAATCGCACAGCGAATGTATCGGGCCTACACCAAAGGGCCGTCCGTTCAAGCAAAATTCGCATATCGCCATAGCGACGGGACAATCCGCATCGAGCTCACCAAGAATGTGCCGCTTCGTGTTCCCAAAAAGATTCCCATAAGAGTGCATGACGCGGAGGGAAACGACCTTCAGGTGGAAAGAATCAAACAGTGCCAGGAGAATCTCTACATCGAGCACAAACCGGGACAAGCCCAAAAAGTTTCATTGACTTTGGGTGCCTATTGTCAATTTGAGCCCATTCAATCCGATGACCAACCACTTTCGTATTTTAGTTTGTCTTTGTTGAAGGAAAAAACAGCGAACAATCGCTGAAAAATGGAGGATAGAATATGTCACGAATGAAAGTAGTTTTTGCTGCAACTTATCTTATGATATTTGGCGCACTGCTCGTAGGTTGTCAACGAACTACGACGTATGAAGTAGTCTTCGACCACAACTACGAAGACGCACCGGAGGCGATTACCATCGAAGTCGAAGAAGGCGAAACCGTGTCTTCTCAATCTGTATCGCGAGAGGGTCACCAGTTTCAAGGCTGGTACACTTCGGACGACTTTGAAGAGAGCTTTGATTTTGACACGCCCATTGAAAGCGACATGACGCTCTATGCAAAATGGGAAACGGCCGAAGACATGCTGAAGATCACCTACGAATACAACTATGAAGGTTCTCCAGACGCGCTTGTGGAGTACATCGACGAGGGCGATGGCGCACCGGAGCTTGATGTTTCAAGAGAAGGGTATACTTTCTTTGGTTGGTTCACCGATGAAGATGGCGAGAACCACTACACCTTCGATGACGAACCCGATGAAGACTTGACCCTTTATGCTTACTGGGTCGAAGCGCAAAACTATTATTTAGGAACCAGCGCGAATGGTTATCAGACGCCCAGAGACGGAGAATACGTATTTTCACCAGTCCTTGGGAAGCCCGGCTTTTATGAACTGGAAATTGATTTCACCGAAGACAACCGCGACCCTACCTATGATGGACATTTCTACAAAGTGAGCACCGGCGGATGGGGCGAAGAGGAATGTTACGGCGTCGACCATTATGCGTTCCAACCCGCACCCGAACAGACAATGGAAGACGGGACCACTGTGGGATTGGGGTCTATCTACATCGCAGAAAACACAACGCTCACGATTTTGTTTGACGAAAACACCGAGACCATTTATGACGACTACGAACACGTTTTTGAAATTCCGCGGATCTATGGAGATTTCAACGAAGACATGGACCGTGGCGAAAATTGGAGCTTTAAAGACGATGAAGCCTTGACGCTTACCGACGATACGGGCGACGGCCTCTACACCGGGCTGTATAAAATCCCCGCCTATGATGGCGATGGTGACGGGTTCAACATGGCGGTTGCGATTTCCGTTTCCTACGATATGGATTGGCATGCATTCGGCGTGCGCGATCAATACCGTTTTGACGGAGAAGAGGCCGGCATGGGTGAAACAAGCGTGTTGGCCCCCGATGAAGAAACCATCTATGAATTCACTTATGACAGCGAAACCAACAAGACGACGTATGAAAAACTTGAATCCGGTGAGATTCGCACCTTTGAGAATCCTCGTATTTATGGCAGTTTCAACGATTGGCAGTTTGAAGGCGATAGCGTGATTGAACTGAAGGACCCCTATGGTGCCGGCGTTTATGAAGGTTCAGACTTGCTTCCGAAGTATGAAGACGACAACGAGGGGCACGCTTTGTTGGTTGCACTTTCCGTCAAACTTTATGACGACGAATGGGGCATCCGCTGGGGTGTTGAAGAACAATACCTCTTTGACGGCACTCCCGCCGGCATGGGCGAAAGCAGTTACTTGGCTCCGGAGGAAGAGACTTTTTACACTTTCTTGTTTGATTCAAACGACAAGACGACCGAAGTTCTAACCCCTGAACACGGCGACGAACGAGCCATTCAAGGACCGAGCGTCTATGGGGATTTCAACGACTGGGACTACTTTGGCGACGAATCGGTGTTCTTATACGATGAAAATGACGACGGCGTCTATCATGGCACATTGGAACTTCCGGCCTATGAAGGCGACGACGATGGCCACTCTGTCGTTGTGGCTATCACCCATGAATATTTCGACGATGAATGGGGTCAAAGATGGGCCGTCGGCACCCAGTATAAACTTGACGGAACCGAAGCCGCAATGGGCGCCGTAAGCCATCTTGCGCCCGAGGAAGACACTTTCTACCACCTGAGCTACAACTCTGAAACCAACGAAACAGAGGTTTTGACCATGAGCGATGGCGACGTGTTGGACTTTGCAACACCCAGACTTTATGGCTGCTTCAACGATTGGCAGCTTTCCGGCCCGGAAGCTATGGCTCTTGAAGAAACCGAAGAAGAAGATATCTACGAAGGTGTATTCTATTTCGACGCTTACGAAGGCGACGAGGACGGATACATGGCGGCCATTGTGCTTTCCCAAAAATTCTACGACGATGAGTGGGGACGCCGTTTCGGTGCGGAAGAACAATACGACTTTGACGGCAACGATGCCGGCATGGGCGGCACCGATTATTTCGCGCCTGATGAAAGCGGATATTATCGATTCACATTCGACGCAAACACTAACGAAACAGAGATTGAAGCGATTGAGTAACAAATGTGCCGGGGCATTGCGCCCCGGCCATCCTGACAAAAGAGGCGAATACTATGTATAAAAACCCTAAGAGAACTCCCGATTTCCAAAATCTAGAAGCGGTATTGAACAAACAAGTTCCCAAACGCCCCGTGCTGTTTGAGTTCATATTGGGCGACGATATAAAAAAACACTTGACCGACGGACTATACCGAAGTGACACCGATTACAACGAAGCATATTGGACCATGCGCGCGTTTTATTCGGCTGGGTACGATTTCTCACCCATCGTCCTGCGCGGAATGGAGTTTCCCCGTGGGGAATTGGACGAACAGCATGAAACCAAATCGATCAACGACGGCGGTTTGATTTCCGATTGGCCTTCGTATCGACGATATTCATGGCCGGACGCCAAAAACGCGAATTACGCCATGCTCGATCAAATGGCCGAGGCGTTGCCAGAAGGCATGCGTTTGATTCCCTTCAGTCACGACGGGATTTTGGAAAACACCATCGGCTTGGTTGGATATGAGAGGCTTTGTTTGATGCTTTACGACAACCCCGAACTGCTTGAGAAGATTTTTGCGTCTGTGGGCCGTCGCATCCGTGATTACTTCGTTCGTTGCTTGGCGCATGAAGTGGTCGGCGCCGTGCTTTTAAACGACGATTGGGGATTCAAATCGCAGACGATGCTTCCGCCTGATGCGTTAAGAAAACATGTTTTCCCCTGGTACGCAGAAATTGCCGAAGAAGCACATAAACGGGGGAAATACGTCATTCTCCATTCTTGCGGCAACTATGAAGCCATTGTCGACGACATCGTCCATACGATGAACATTGACGCCAAGCAATCGTATGAAGACAACATTGTGCCCGTAGAAGAGGCGTATGAGAACCTCCAAGGAAAAATTGCCGTCATCGGCGGCATAGATATGGATTTTCTTTGTCGAGCAACACCAGAAGAGGTTTACAACCGTTCCAAAGCAATGATTGAAAGAACCAAAGAACGTGGGGGATTTGCGCTTGGAAGCGGAAACAGCGTTCCCGATTATGTCCCGATAGAAAACTATCACGCCATGCTTGACGCCGCGTTTGATTACGACGAGGAGGAATGAAAGATGAGTAAAGGTTTGTTGTTTGACGTCTTGTCCCACAAGAAAGTTTCTCGACCCGGGTGGGTGCCGTTCGCCGGTGTGCATGCCGGAAAACTTTGCGGCCATTCGCCTGAGGATATGCTGAAAGATCCTCAAAAACTGATTGAAGCCTTGCGAGAAGTACACAAATTGTATCAGCCCGACGGAATGCCTATTGCATTTGATTTGCAAATTGAAGCAGAAATACTTGGCTGTGAACTGAAATACTCTCCCGATGGCCCGCCGCAAGTTGTCTCACATCCTTTACAAGGAGACAAACGGATACCATGCGATTGCCTCATGCCGGATGAACATAGCGGACGCTTGCCCGTCGTTTTGGAAGCGACACGACAAATGAAAGAGGAAGTTGGCGAGGAAGTCGCATTGTACGGTCTAGTTTGCGGCCCTTTTACGCTTGCTTCCCATTTGCGCGGTACGGAAATCTTTATCGACATGTACGACGACATGGACTATGTCAAGAAGCTTGTGGAATATTGTCAACGTTTCATAGAAACCGTTTCGCAGTTGTATATTGATGCAGGCGCTGATGTCGTTGCGGTCGTCGACCCGCTCGTCTCGCAAATATCAAAGGACCACTTCAAAGAAGTCTTGGACAAGCCTTATCGGGATGTTTTCTCTTTCTTGCGGGAAAAAGACGTCTATTCATCTTTCTTCGTATGTGGAGACGCCACTAGAAACATCGAAGCCATGTGCGAAACCGCGCCGGATTCGATATCCATCGATGAAAACATCGACATGAAACCAGCGAAAAAGATTACCGATTCGTATAATGTAGCGCTTGGCGGCAACATTCCATTGACAACCGTGATGTTGCATGGCAGCCAACAAGACAACATGAAATACGCCATCGATTTAATCGACGAACTGGAAAACAGCGAACAGAACCTGATCATCTCACCAGGGTGCGACATGCCTTATGACACACCGCCGGAAAACACCATCGGCATTGCTCAAGCCGTGCGCGATCCAATGAAGACGCGCGAGTCTTTAAAAAATTATACCGCCGCTTCCGAATCGCCGATGGATGTGGATTTGCCCGATTACAACAACTTGAAAAAACCTTTGGTAGAAGTGTTCACGCTAGACTCGGAAACATGCGCAGCATGTACATACATGATGGGCGCCGCGAACAAAGCGAAAGAACGTTTTGGAGACAAAATAGACATTGTCGAACACAAATTTACACAAAAAGAAACCATTGCCCGCTGCCAAAAAATGGGCGTTACCAATCTTCCTGCCATCTACATCAACGGCGAACTGAAGTTCTCTTCCATCATCCCGAGCCTTGATGAACTTTCCGGAAAAATTCAACAGGTTCTCTAATCGATGGACATACTCTTTGTCACAGGATTTTTGGGCAGCGGCAAAACAACGTTTCTAAAAGAATATTTGAGACGTCACAGTGGTGAGAAAATCGGCGTCATTGTCAACGATTTCAGCAATATCGCCATTGACTCCGAACGGCTCAAAAGCGTATCGAAAGCAGTCGGAGCCGTCAGCGGGGGTTCTTTGTTTTGCACATGCAAGCAAGAGGACTTCCTCAAAAAGCTCAAAGAGTTCTCCCATAAACCCCTGTCCAAAGTACTAGTGGAAACAAGCGGCTTTTCCAACCCGGCGAATTTGTTGGAGCTTATGCGCACCGTCAAAAACACCCACCGTTATCGATATTTAGGTATGATTGCTCTCGCCGCCGCGGATACGGCAGAAAAAGTGCTACACACCAATGTCGCGGCAAAGGAACAAATTCGTCGGGCGGATTTGCTGTTTGTCAGCAAACTCGACGTCGTTGATCAATCTTTTGAAAGCATCCAAGAACTGTTGAAAAAAGAAAATCCACTTGCGCCTATATATCCTGTGCAGCATGGACAATACGAAGACGGATGGATTGAAGCTTTGAAACCGTCTTTGGATAGAGGGAATTCGACCATGGATCTTTCCATGCAATCGATCGAAGCCCGCTTGGATGGCGCATACGATATCTCTGATTTGACCCTTTTGTGTGAGATGATTTGGCCTTATGTGGAGCGCATCAAAGGTTTTTGCACTTTAGATGGAAAATCGTATTTCTTGAATTATACCGAAGAGGGTCTCCAAATTGCCCCTAGCGAAAAAACAACGTCTGACGATATAGTCTTTCTCGGTAGAAGTCCAAAAATGAATCGCCAAAAAATCCAAGAAATGTGCAAACCTTATTCGTTTATCGTTTTGAGGACATAAAAAAAACCGGCGTTTCCGCCGGCTTAATCCTCTTGATGAAGTTTTTGGGCTATCTCCGCCGCCGTCGCCGCATCCGCGGCGTAATAGTCGGCTCCGATTTTTTCGGCGAACTCCGCATTGACCGGAGCTCCGCCGACCATGACGGTGAACTGGTCGCGAACGCCTCGATTTTCCAAGACGTCAATGATTTCTTTCATTTTGTCCATCGTTGTGGTTAGAAGAGCCGATATGCAGATAATTTGAACGTTCTTCTCAATCGCTTCCTCGACAAAACGTTCCGCCGGGACGTCGACGCCCAAATCGGTAATCTCAAGACCTGCGCCTACAAGCATCATTTTGACGAGATTCTTGCCGATGTCGTGCAAATCGCCTTCTACAGTGCCGATGATTGCCTTGCCCTTAGGTTCGATACCGGATTTTGTCAAGATGGGCTTCACTATGTCCAATCCACCGTTTAAGGCTCGTGCCGCAATCAACACTTCCGGTACGAAAATCTCATTGTTTTTGAATTTTTTTCCGATTATGGACATGCCATCCAACAAGGCGTCCAATACATCGTTGACATCGTTGCCTTCATCGATTGCTTGTTGGACATGTTGTTTCACTTCCGGTGCTTGTCCGCCTTGCACCGCTTCCGAAATTTTTTCAAAACTGTTCATCACAATCACTCCTTTTCCCTTTCAATTGTAAAGACTGCACCCATAAAAGTATAGTATAAAACCGTTGAATATTCGCCGACAGAAAGAGGGAAGCTTATGGTTCGTGCATCGATAAACGTTCCCGAACTCACCTTGGAACACCTACGAAGCAAATTGAAAGTGTCTTCAAAAATCTGGCCGCAAATTCAAGACAATGTTGCCGATTTTAAGCGATTCATAGAAACTAATGCATCTCCCACGCTAGATTATGACATGGTTAGTGTTCCCAAGGATGTTTTGCAAGTCAACAACGGTAATGAAGACGACCCCAACAAGGATGTTGTGGTATGCGCATTGACGCTTGGCGCTGAAGCGCACAAATACTTTGAGAGCTTATCTGAAACGTTGGCCATACTTTACGACCAAGTGTTGAATGTGTATTTCTACGAAATTGTGAACAATGCCAAAAAACACCTTGAATCAGAAGTATCTTCGTCTTTGTCCGATGTGCGGGATTTTGCGAGGTCAAAAGCCGCTTTGATATATCAGCGCAACTTTCTTGATCGTATCGATGACGAGGCGATTCGCATGACCGACTCGGGCTATTTGCTACCAAACAAATCCATGGTGTTTTATGTAACCTATGGTGGGAACGGTTCAATCAAGGCTTGTGAATATTGTGACGAAGCCGATTGTTTGCATCGTAGAAACGATTGCGTCGGTTTGTCCGTCGTTCATGAAAAGGGTGTGAACGTACACGCAGTGGAAAAAGGTTCGAACCTTTTGCAAGCGCTCTTCAACAAAGGCTATTATGTCCCATCGGACTGTGGCGGCAAAGGAACATGCGGAACGTGCCAGGTTTCCATCACAAGCTCGAATGTTGAAAAGGTGCGCTCATGCGGTTATACCATCATCGATGACTTGTGTGTCGAAGGTGTTGCTCCTCGTGAAGCAACAAACGTTTCTGTCCAAGGCTCCAACAAATTATTTGACGGCGTACAAAAAGAAACGGTGAACAAAGAAACTTTTTATACCTTTTTCGGGCAAAGGCTATCGAAAACTACGCACGGTCAAGGAAATCAACTTGTGTTTGGTGTTGATTTAGGAACCACCACGGTCAGCGTCCAAATGTGGAAAGCAACCGGTGAACATCTAAGCGGCAAGCGTTTTTTGAACCCTCAATCGTTAGCGGGCGCCGATGTGGTCTCACGCATACAATATGGAAGCGATGAGAAAAACTATGCAAAGCTACGCCGGCTGATTCTTGACGAGCTGCAAAACCAAATGGTCCAAATGGCAAAAGTAGAAGGGTATTCATCAACTTCCGTTTTGTTGACGGTGTTGGCGGGCAATACCCTCATGCAACACATCGTCTTAGGGTGGCCCATTCAAACCATGGGCAAGGCGCCTTATGAAGCATACGCCTTGCACGAGTCATTACAAAGCGCCGAATCGCTTGGGCTTTCCATCGGCGGGAAAGTCTTTGTGTATCCTTCCATTTCCGCTTTTGTCGGTGGTGATGTCGTGGCGGGTCTTAGCAATCTCCTCCCCTTGCCATCCCACACACTGTTCATTGATTTGGGGACAAACGGCGAAATAGCACTCGTGAAAAACGACACCATTTACGCAACCTCGACCGCCGCCGGACCGGCTTTTGAAGGCGGCAACATCGAATGCGGCCTCGGGGGGGTCGATGGCGCGGTCTATGACGTCAAGCGCCAAGACGGAAAGTATGTGATGCGATACTATGGCCAAACTCCCCAAGGCTTTTGTGGGAGCGGGTTGTTGTCGTTGCTTGCAGCCATGCTTGACGATGGGGTTGTTGATGAGAGCGGCAGGTTGCTGAAACACGAACGAGACGATTCAAACAAACGTTTCTACATGGACGACCATCTTTATCTGTCACAAAACGACATCCGTGAAATACAACTGGCCAAAGCCGCCATCAGAGGTGGTGTGCATGCGCTCTTAAACCATGCGGAGATGTCAATGGAGGATATTCAAGACGTTTATGTGACCGGAGCGTTCGGCGCAGGTGTTTCCGTCCATGCCCTCCTTAAAACGGGGGTTTTGGATAAGGCGTTTCAACCTAAGATTCATGTAGTGGATGGAATGCCGATGAAGGGCATCGAACGTTTGCTTACGTCAAAGAACCCTAAAGCGATGCTCGAACAAATAATGAAAAACGCGCAACATATACCTTTGCACCGCAATTCAGTGTTCATGGACAAGTACGTGGATTCCATGGCGTTGAAAATCCAAAGGGGTGAAACCGATGACCATGAGAACCGATGAAAGCGACCACAAAGTTCTTTCCATGACAAAACAAGAAGCTATGGATACGCTGGTATTGGAGGAAAATCTCATACAAGCTCTGCGGGGCAAGCATCTTCGTAGGGCCCGGAAGGTTCTTAACGAACTGCTCGTGGACTTTTTCCGTTTGAGCGGAAACGATGTCGATCTTTTGAAACACCGTAGCGGAGAGTTGATCACGCTCATGTCACGATCAATAGAAGCAGGCGATGTTGAAGAGGTGTTTGTCTTCGGATACGAGGCGTTGCAAAACCTTCAAAGCATCATCAACATGGATGAGTTGTTGCATTGGATGAATTACGTTTTAAAGTGTTTTTTCAGCTTCTTGGGAGATTCTCAGCATGAAGATTTCTTTGTAAAAACCGCCAAAAAATATGTCGAACGAAACGCCCACCGAAAAATTCTTCTTCAAGATGTCGCTTCGCATGTGTATATGAGCCCGGATTATTTTGGGAAGCGCTTCAGGGCGGAAACGGGCATGACCTTTTCCCGATATCTTCAAGAGGTTCGTATTCAACGCACGCTTGAATATTTATGCGCCCATCGGTATTCGCTCAGAGAGATTGCCCAAATGTTCCATTTTAGCGACCAAAGCCACTACACACGCGTATTCAAAAACATTGTCGGCGTAACGCCGAATCAATACCGAGAAAATAAACGAAACAAAAATACACGACAAACCAGCAAAAGGAGCGTTACACATGGCTGAATTAACGTTGAAGAAACTGAACAAAGTATTTGAAGGCAATGTACAAGCGGTCAACGATTTCTCATTAGAAATCCGTGATAAGGAATTCATTGTTTTTGTCGGCCCGTCGGGCTGTGGAAAATCCACAACTTTACGGATGATTGCAGGATTGGAAGAGATTACCGAAGGCGAACTGTACATCGATGGACGTTATGCCAACGAACTCCCACCTAAAAACCGGGATATAGCCATGGTTTTCCAAAATTACGCACTGTATCCGCACATGAACGTCTACGACAATCTTTCGTTCGGTTTAAAAATTCAAAGGAAGCCGAAAAAAGAAATAGAGCAAAGGGTTCACAAAGCGGCCGAGCTATTGG
The DNA here is from genome assembly GCA_003552925.1 of Mollicutes bacterium. Taxonomy (GTDB): domain Bacteria; phylum Bacillota_I; class Bacilli_A; order Izemoplasmatales; family Izemoplasmataceae; genus T1SED10-81. The sequence goes on from PUOX01000054.1 coordinate 24,541, forward strand.
GTCTAAAAGACTACTTGAATCGCAAGCCCAAAGCGCTTTCGGGCGGACAAAGACAACGGGTGGCCCTTGGTCGAGCCATCGTCCGCAATGCAGGAGTCTTTTTGATGGATGAGCCACTTTCGAATCTTGACGCGAAACTACGTGTGCAAATGCGTTCAGAAATCATCAAATTACATGCAAGAGTTCAAACGACAACCGTGTATGTAACCCATGACCAAGTGGAAGCCATGACCATGGCCGATCGCATCGTTGTCATGAAAGACGGCTGCATCCAACAAATCGGCAAACCCAGTGAAGTCTACAACACGCCCGCCAACATGTTCGTCGCAACGTTCATCGGCACCCCTGCAATGAACATGTTTCACGGAATGTTGAAGGACGGTTATTTTGTTTACCAAGACTTGAAAGTCCGTCTGTCCGAACGCTGTCTAGAAGCTTTGAATAACGCAGGATATCAAGAGGGTTGTTCTATCATAATGGGCATTCGCCCAGAAAACATTCACGATGAAGAAATCCTAAAAAAAACATATCCCGAAGCACAGGTGGATTTCAAGGTCGATGTTTCAGAGTTGTTAGGGTCGGAAACCAACATATCGGCCAAGGTCGGAGAAAACACCGTTATCGCACGTGTGAACCCCCGCACCGATATCAATATTGGCGATACTATTTCCTTGACGTTTGATATGAACAAAGCTCATTTTTTCGACGAAAAGACGAAAGAACGCATCGCAACATAGAGTTCTTGAAAGACATCATGCAAAGTGAGATATCTTCGCAAAAAGAGACCTTGCTGTCTTTTTTTGTTTTCCACTAGCAAAAATCCCTAATGTTGTTGTATAATGGGCGTGAGGTGGAAACATGCAAACAACACAAACCATCCACATACAAAAAGCCGCGCGCTTACAAGAAGTCGACGACCAAAGCGTCCATCTTGTCGTGACTTCGCCCCCCTATCCGATGATTCGCATGTGGGACGAAGTCTTTTCGTCGCTAAATCCCGAGATTGAAACCGCTTTGGCGGAGGAAAACGCCAAAAAAGCGTTCAACCTCATGCACGCCGAACTTGATGAAACCTGGGAGGCCCTTTGGCGTGTCGTCAAAGATAGCGGCTTCGTCTGCATCAACATCGGCGATGCGACCCGCAAACTCGGCGACGTCTTCGAACTCCACCCCAACGCCGCCCGCATCACATCAAAAATGCGCGCCCTCGGGTTTCACCCTCTGCCCCCGATCATCTGGAAGAAAACCACCAACGCCCCCAACAAGTTCATGGGTTCGGGGATGCTCCCCGGAGGCGCATACGTCACGCTCGAACACGAACACATCCTTGTGTTCCGTAAAGGCGGCATGCGCGTTTTCGACGAAGAAGAGAAAAAGCGCCGTAAGGCGAGCGCTTATTTCTACGAAGAGCGGAACCGCTGGTTCACAAACGTCTGGGACATAAGAGGCGTCCGGCAAATGACGAAAAACGGCGAACTCCGCAAACGTTCGGCCGCTTTCCCTTTAGAAATTCCCTTGCGGCTGATCCACATGCATTCAATCAAAGGCGACACCGTGTTGGACCCTTTCCTCGGGACAGCCTCAACACTTTATGCGGCCGCTTTGAGCGGGCGAAACGCCATCGCTTACGAAATCGACGAAACCTTGCTAAACGGCCTTGAAAGCAGGCTTTTCGACTTGCCCGTCGAAAGCTTGCTGTATATGAACGACCGCCTAAACGACCATCAAAATTTCTTGCGTAAACGCGAAAAGAAAGCGACCCACTTCAATCCCCACCTCAAAACGCAAATCGTCACCAAACAAGAAGAGGGCATCCGGTTTCATACCGTCCAAAAGGTCGAAAAACAAGGAAAATACCGTTACATTATTGATTACGAATAAGCCGTTTTTCCCCGTTTCAACCGTCGCTTGGACATAAGAACCCCCACTGGAAAAAACCCTCTTTTTCCCGGGGGTTTGCCTTGACTTTCCAAGGTTTTCAGTGGTATAATCAGTTTCGACATGCGGAGGCTTAGCTCAGCGGGAGAGCACTTCCTTGACGTGGAAGGGGTCGGAGGTTCGAGTCCTCCAGTCTCCACCATGTGCGAGTGTGGCGGAATTGGTAGACGCGCATGGTTGAGGGCCATGTGGCTTCTAAAGCCGTGGGGGTTCAAGTCCCCCCATTCGCACCATCCAAACGCAAACGCTTCCTCGAAGCGTTTTTTTTCATGCGCACAATTTACTTCGACATGGATGGGGAGTTTGTTATAATGGTGACGATTGAAAGGGGTGGTTATTTGGACATCAGACGCATTCGTGACACTAACGACCAACGCTTCACCAAGACCGCGCTTGAAGAACGCGGCGCCTTTTTGATTCAAGGCGAGGTGCCTTGTTCGATTGAAATCACCAAAAACCATGAAGCGGTGGTCGACCTAGAAGATATGACGTATCTAGACGCCGTTTTGGAGGAATTCCGCTTTTACGCCGAACATATCATCCGTTTTCACGACCGCGAAGGAAACGTTTTGCGGGAGTTTCCGCCGGTTGAAACCTTTCGCTGCAAGCTTGAGGCTTTGCAGCCTTCGCAGTTTTGTGTGGCGGAGGATCGTGTCCACGCGCTGCACAGCCGCATCCAATCTCCTGAGGATGTTTGCATCCCCGTCAAGAACACCAAAGAAGGCCTCATCATGCTCGATGGACATACTAGGGCCTACATCGCGAACCAAAAAGGCTTTGGCCATGTGCGTTGTTTTTACGCCGATACCGGAGAAGACATCATTATCTACGTCAACGAAGCGAGAAAACGGGGAATCAAGGGCGTTGAAAATCTCGAAAGCTTGCCCGAGGATGCGTTTCACCGTACATGGGTCCAATTTTGTGACAACGTCCAAAACAACCACTGAGCAAACAATTGCAAGAAGCACCGGAAAAGACAAACATACGGGGATTCCTCAAAGAGGGGTGTCCCCTTTTTTCAAATAATGCGGGCAAATTGTAAAAAAGTTTCTTTATTGCCTCGTTTGCGGGAATAGTAGAGAGGAAAAGGAGGGGATGCGTTTGAATCCGACCATCAAAAAGCACCAAAGCATCAAGACTTTTGCCGAAGTGTTGGGCGTATTGGGCGTCGTCACGCTATTGGCGGGATTCGCTTTATTGCTTCTGACCGAGTGGTTCTTTGTGGGGATTGTCGTGTTGCTTGGAGGAATCCTTGTGGCGATTGTTGCGCAATCGGTCTACAGCCGCAACGTCATGACGTTCAAACAAGACTTTCTGAAAGAATATGTGACGAGTTGATTGAGGACGGGCATTATCTGCCCAAGCGCTACTACAAGCAAAGCAATCTTTTCGACTTCGGCCTCTTTCGCCGTTAATCGAACGTAGAAGGCCTCAACCAGGCCGTAGTGCGTTACAGCCGTTTCATTCCCATGGGCAACAGGTTCATCTCCAAGGACTTCGTTCAAGGAACCATTGACGGCGTCCGCTTTCTTTCCAGCGATGTCTACACCGCCAACGTTTCCAAACGATCGGACGGCAAATCAAGCACGACCCAGCTTTTTAACGGACGGGTGTTTGAATTTTCCAAGCCCATCGACGGGCACGTCCTTGCGCTTGAAAAATTCAAGCCGAATGAGAAAAGGAAAAACGAAAACCTCGACACGGAATCGGTCGATTTCAATAAGAAATTCAACACCTACGCCACCAAACCGCAACTCGCCTTTTACATTCTGACTCCGCAGTTGATGGAAATGTTGATGGAACTCGAACAGAACCCTCCCGGCCAAATCGGGTTCTCTTTCATCAAAAACCGGCTGTTCATCGCTTTGAACACCGGAAGGGGCACGTTCGAGTTCGCCCGTTACCGCCCCATCGACGAGCGTTATTTCGACGGCATCAAAAAAGACCTCGACGTTTTGAAAACCTTCGTGGAAAAACTCAAACTTTCGGACACGTTTTACAAAGCGCAAGAAGAAGCGTCCGACGAGCAGGAGGATTTGCTGGAGGCGGACATGCCCGAAGATCTTCTCGCCCCCGCCATCGTCAAGGCGATGGAAGTGAAAATCACCACCGACGACAAGGGGAAAGTCAAGAAGGAACCGTTGGAAACCGAGGAGTCAAAAAGACTTTACGAACGCAAGAAAGCGACGGCGAAAGACGCCGAAATCAAAGCTCTCGACATGCAGGTTTCCTTGCTCAAGCGCATGCGTCTCCAACGGACCGACAAAAACGGCGAGATGACGAAATATCCTCTTGGTTGCGGATGCGGCATGGTTTTGCTGGTGGCGTTTTCGATCTTGTTCTTGCTTGTTTTGGCCAGCCTCTTTTAACAGGTTCTTTAAACAGATGAACATACCATGTTTGCCAAACCCTTTGCATCACACAAGGCGATGCAAAACGCGCAAAGTCCAATGGCCTCTGCAATTAGCCTCAATGCTTTCGTTTTACTAGCTTATTTATGAAAGCCTATCTACGTTAGCCGTACCCTTCGGGACGGCTTTTTTACGCCCAAAATTTGTACTTCATCAAAACGCGGTGTATAATAACACTATAAGGGGAATTTTTCGCCATTAGGGGGCGATTTTATGAAGATCGGGATCATTGTCTATTCGGAAACCGGCAACACCAAAGGCGTGGCCAAAATTCTTAAGCAGAAAATCGAAGCCTACGGCCATAAAGTGAGAATGGAATACATCCGCGCCGACACAAAACGCCGCCACCTCGAGATTGCACCTTCGACCGACCCCTACGACCGACTGTTTTTCGCCGCACCCGTACATGCGTTCACGCTCGCACATCCCATGAAGCTGTACTTACGCGACCTTCCGGACTTGCCGGAAGTCCCCGTAGGCATCTTCGTGACCCAGCAATTTCGCCACAAGATTTTCGGCGGCGCGCAGGCCTTGCGCAAAATGAAACGCATGCTCAAAAAGCGGGACGCCATCATCACCGCAAGCGAAATCGTCCACTGGAAGCACCCCGCCCGCAACCGCCAAATCGACGAAGTCACCGACAAACTGCTCAAATAGTGGAGGAACCTATGGGACAATACAACTGGATCAACGGCAAAGATTTTGACATCAACTGTTTTTTTCTCATGGACCGTTGGATGCTCAACATGATTTTTTCCAAATACGAAAAAACCGACATCGACGATTTCCATCGCATCGATGTGACGCTGGCGACGCTGATCAAGCAGTCGCCTCGTTTGCAGTGGTTCATCATGCGCAAAGCGCCAGAACTGCGCAAAAGCATCGAAAATCTCGTAAAAGGCGCCGACCCCAAACTCACCGGCAAGAAACTGCGCTTGCGCGAGATTGAACTGATGGAAGAGATGGAAACCGACGTTGTCTACACGAAACCGAAAATCATGGTAAGCTCGTGCAACTACATCACCGCATGGGACGAAGAAACGCTATACGGACTGGTCGATTTGCACGACAAGGTCGTTTTGGACCTAGGCGCCGGGACGGGGCGGCTCACCTTCGCCGCCGCGAAACGCGCGAAACGAGTCTACGCTAGCGAACCCGTCGACATGCTCCGCGAGCATATGCGCGACAAAATTCGCCTTGAAAACATCCAAAATGTCAAGGTGCTTGACGGCATCGTAATGAACATTCCTTACGAAGACGATACTTTCGATGTCGTCTTGTCGGGGCACGTGGTCGGCGAAGACACCGACGCCGAAGTCAAAGAAATGACACGCGTCGCCAAAGACGGCGGGAAAATTGTCGTGTGCAACGGCGACGACGACATCAAGCGCGACGAACCAAGCGCCGATTTGATCCGTCTCGGTTTCAAAGTGCACTACCACAAGTCCTCCTTGGGCGGCGACATCTACAACTACACAAAAACGGTCAAAAAATAACGTTCTTCCAACACGCCGTTTGCGCATTGGTGAATGGCGAAAGAACGTTTTTTAAATCATCGCCCTATGGAGCCGATACGTTTACAAACACCTAAGAGGCTAGTATAATCACACCATAAGAACAGAACATGGAGGGAACCACATGAAGAAAAGGCCCAAAACCACCATCGCCTTGCTTGCAGTCTTGGGACTGCTTGTGCTTTGGCTTGTCCTTGCGCTTTTGCCAAAACCTCAAGGATACGAAGGGGACAATCCGTTCCGCCGAGACGAAGACGGTCGTCCGCATATCATCGCCCACGCCGGCGGCAACATGGAGTTTCCGGACAATACGCTTGAAGCGTATTACAACGCCTACAGCGTCGACCCCGACGTCATCATGGAGACCGACGTGGCCATGACCGAAGACGGCGTTGTCGTGCTCACCCATGATTTGACCTTTGACCGGAAGACCAATTTGACAAACGCGCCTGTCGAAGAGACCAAATACGAAGATTTGATGACGAACGAAGTCAACTTCGCTTTTGAAAACGAAATCGACGAAGACGGCTTCAACAAGACCGGGGACTTCATCCCCTACGAAACCTACGATGGCCGGAGCGTCACCCCCTTAGACGTTGATTATCCTGAAGGCGTCGAACCCCGGCACGAAGAGATTTTCCTAGCGACCACCCTTGAAGAGCTCATCACCGCCTTCCCCGACAATTACATGATCGTCGAGATGAAACAAAGCGGCGACATCGGCCGCGAAGCCGTGGATGAGATCTTGAGGATTATGGAAGACCTCGACGACGAATACAACACGTTTGAACGCATCACGCTCGCTTCCTTCCACCGCGACATCTACGATTATTACCTCGAACTTCGCGAAGGCGATTATCCGGAGTTGCTTTTTTCTCCGCAAGAAGACGCCATCCGAAGATTCTACATCCTGCATTGGCCGCGGCTTACGCTCTTTTTTGACGAGCCGGTCAGCTCCTTTCAAGTGCCCCCTAGCGAAGGGGCGATCAACCTCGCCACCCGCGCCTTCATCAACGCCGCCAACCGCCACAACATCGCGGTGCATTATTGGACCATCAACGATGAGGAAACCATGCGCGAACTCGTCGAACTCGGCGCCGACGGCATTCTCACCGACCGCCCCACGTTACTGAAGGAAGTCATCGACGACTACTACGATTGACAAACCGCCTTTTTGGCGGTTTTGTTTTGGGATTAATTTTGCGAAAGCCGGCCGCTCGAATTTCATACAACGCCTGAATAAAGCTCTTAACCTCTTTTAAGCTACGGTTTTGATTGAGACCGAGGATATGTTACAATGTTTTTGACACGATTAGGAGGAGACACCATGAGAAAAACCCTGGTACTGTTGTTCGCCCTTCTTTCCCTTGCCTTGATTGGCTGCGCGGGAGAGTTCGAGAACGACGATTATGAAGACCCATCGGACACTCCGCAAGAGGAAGCGCCGAACGAAGACGACACCGATGAAGAAAACGGCGAGAACGGGGAAAACGACGAGACGGACGAAAACGACGGCGTCCAAGTGCCGGATGTCGAACGCGGCGAACGCTACACCACGCCCGAAGAGGTCGCGTATTACTTGCACTTGTTTGACGAACTGCCCCCGAATTACATCACCAAGGATGAAGCCGAAGCGAAAGGCTGGGTGCCTAGCGAAGGAAACCTTTGGGACGTCACCGATCAAAAACTGATTGGCGGCGACCGGTTCTATAACCGCGAGGGGCGTCTTCCAAGCGCTTCGGGAAGGATCTTCTTTGAAGCGGACGTCAATTATGAAGGCGGGTACCGCGGCGCCGAACGCTTGGTGTATTCAAACGACGGGTTGATCTATTACACAGACGACCATTACGACACGTTCACCCTTAAATATGGAGATGAATAGCATGCGCGTCACGCTCGATGGGAAACGCATGACCACCCAACAAGATACGCACGACTACCTTCAAAAGGAACTGCAACTGCCCGATTATTACGGAAAGAATTTGGATGCGCTTTGGGACCTTTTGAGCGCCTATTATGAATCGTTGCACATCGTCTTGTTGAACGCCGAGGCGATTGAGGAAAACCTAGGCGATTACGGCAAGAAACTGTTGCAGTTGTTTGACGACGCCGAGGAAGAAATCCTCGGATTCACCATCGCCAAGCGCTAAAGACGTCTTTGACGTCTTTTTTTAATCGAACGTGACAAACAAGACACAAGCGTGTTACAATACCACTAAAGTGAAACGGTTCATAACGTTTCTGTTCCCTCAAGCCGCTTTGTCAATACCACTTCATAACCAAAAGGAGGAAGAACCATGCCCATCATCCGCGACAAACGACTGCTCATAACCTTTTCCCTCGCGACCGCGCTCTTGTTCGCGGCGATGGTGAACATTGAAGTGCGCTCCTTTTACGAACCTCTCGACACTTCAAACACCTATCATATGGCAGAAGCCGAAGATTTTGAAACGCTTGAGCATATCCGCCACACCGAAGAGTTCGACGAGTACCTTCTAGGGTATGAAATCACAGTCATGAAGCGCGAAAGCGGCGGTTACGACCTTTACGCCTTCGAGATTGAAGCGTTCGCGACGCCTTTGAACGAAGAACGCGAATGGGCGCGGAAGTATTCGTCGCTTGAGACCTTTCACATCGAAGGGCGCCTGCAAGACGACCGGCATTTCCTTTTGGGGTACGAGGAAATGAACGTCGAACGCAAAGAACGCGATGTCGACGTTTCCATCCATCCCATGCATATCCTCGGGTATGAAAACATCGCAGATAGCAGCGGTGCCCACAGTTACGACAACCACGGCACCTGCCAGGAGGAAGGGCGCTTTTTGGGGACCTTCGAGTACTTTGACGCCCACTCCCACCAATCGGCCAACACCCATTACATCGTCGCCGTGCCGGCCGGGACCCCCTTTGAACACACTGTGAGGATATGCGGCGTCTTTGAGCACAGCCGCGCCATTTTCGGCCCCATGCGCCGCACATCGACAGACAGGGTGCGCCTTTTGCACGAGTTTGCGCACGACGCCGGCGAGGAGGACGAATGATGCAAGAGGTCCGTTTCGAACCGTTTGACCCCAAAGACCTTGAAAGTTTGTACGCCTTGTTTGAAGACGGGTGGGACTTTTCCCGCTTCACCGACCATAAAGGCATTCAAAAACATCTTTACAGAGGCGACATGTACCAATCGCTACTGTATCAAAACCATATCGAGGCCGCTTACGTCGATGGCGAACTCGCCGGCGTGCTGATGGCGAAAATCAAAGGCGCAAAACCCAAAAGGCGCCAAAAGATCCGCTTTGTTTGGCCCCTTCTTGTCAGCGGGCTTTACTTGGGTTTTCACTCACGCCGCTCGCGCAAGCTGCTCGCTTCCGTCCGACGCTTTGAAAAAGTTTGGGACAAGCTGCTCAAAGACACGAAGAAGAAATTCGACGCCGAATTGTCGATTTTTATCACCCATAGCCGTTATCGCGGACTTGGCCTTGGCAAAAAACTTATGGAGAACTTTGAAGACCTTTTGCGCCAAAAAGGCCTTGTGAATTACTATCTCTTTTCCGACACCGAAAGCAACTACGGCTTTTACGAGCACATGGGTTTTTGGAAAGAAGCCGAAAAAACCATCAAAACGGGCGATGCGGACAAATCGTTCGACATCACCTTGTTTGTGTATTCCAAAACGCTCTGAAGACCGGCACACGGTCTTTTTTTAATGACCTTGACACAAAACGTTACGTGGTTTACAATATACCCGTATGCGCATATGCGTATATGGAGGTGTTTTTTTATGATCGAGCCCAGCGATTGTTTCAAAGCGTGCGCCGACGAGACTCGGCTCAGATTGCTCATGCTTTTAAGAGAAGGGGATTTTTGCGTGTGCGAACTCGTTTCCTTGACGGAGTTGCCGCAACCGAAGATTTCCAAACATCTTCGCCGTTTAAGAGAACTCGACCTCGTGAAGACAAAACGCGACGACAACTTCGTGCGCTACTCGTTGCGCGAACACGAAGTGTTGCGCCAAACGCTCGAGATTGTCCGCAAAAATCTTGACGCCTACGAAACACTCCGTAAAGACCATGAACGAATCACCGACCGCGCCATTTTGCGCGAACGCTACCACAGTCTTCGTTTGTAGAAAGGGATTCCTATGACCGACTTCTTACGAAACGTTCTCGAAGTGCTTTTTGATGCGCTGATTTTTCTTCGAAACTACGCATTTTACCCCGACGATGGCGAAACGTTTTCGCTGATGCGTGTTCTTTCACTGTTCATCGCCTTCAGCATCTCCGGCGCCATTGTCGTGTTCTTGTCGCAAAACGCCGTGTTGAAGTTTTTCGGACCAAAAAGCAAGAAGGGGCTTTCATACTTGGTCGCTTCCGTTTCGGGCTTCATCCTCGCGGTATGTTCGTGCTCGGTGTTGCCGATGTTTGCGAGCATCCGCAAAAAGGGCGCCGGATTGGGCCCGGCGGTGGCTTTTCTTTTCTCCGGCCCCGCCATCAACATTCTCGCGATCTTCCTGACGTTCACCGACCTCGGCGCCGACATCGGCATCGTGCGCATCGTGAGCGCGATTGTCCTGGCCAACGTCATCGGGTTTGCGATGTTTTTCCTCTACCGCAAAAGCGAAACGGTCGATGAGGATGAGAAAACGTTCCATTTGGTCGAAGACACATCAAATCTTAAGGTATGGCAACGCGCGCTTTTCTTCTTGACGCTGGTCGCCATTCTCGTCTTCAGCGTTTACTGGGCGCTTCCCACCGCGATTTTTGCGGTGTTGCTTGCGGTGCAGGTCGCGCTGTTTTTCTCCCTTGAAGACTTGAAGGAATGGGGCGAAGCGACGTGGGACCTCGTAAAAAAGATTATCCCATTGTTTTTGATCGGCGTGTTCATCGTCGGCATACTGGATTCGACGCTGAGCGACGAGTTCGTCGTCTCTCTTGTGGGCACGAACAACTATCTCACAAATCTGCTAGCCGCGTTTTTTGGCACCACGATGTATTTCGCCACGCTGAGCGAAGTGCCGTTTTTGCTTTCGATGCTTGATTTGGGCATGCACATGGGACCGGCGACGGCCTTGCTTTTGGCCGGGCCGGCGCTAAGCATCCCGAACATGATCGTCATCGCCAAAGTGCTCGGCAAGAAGAAGACGTTGACGTTTGTGGTGCTGGTGGCGGTTTTCGCCGCTTTGGTCGGCTTAATCGCCGGCACGTTCATCTACTCATAGGAAGGAGGGTATTATGGAAATCAAAGTGTTGGGAAAAGGATGCAAAAAATGCAACTTGCTTGAGCAACACGCCAAGCAAGCCGTGAAATCGCTGGGGATTGAGGCCAGTGTCGAAAAAGTGACCGACATCAACGACATCGCCGAATACGGCGTCATGAAAACGCCCGCTCTTGTTGTCGATGGCGAAGTGGTCGTCGCCGGCAAGGTGCCCAAGGCATCACAACTGAAAGAAATGTTCAAGAAATGACCGGTCCGCCGGTTTTTTCTTTGCGATGCTTTTTTTGTGGTATAATTGAAACCGTCAAACATGAGGAGACCGAATATGGATAAAACACAATCCAACAAAAAAGCCTGGGAAGAGGTTTACAATCACAAAAACTATGAGGTCGAAGACATTGTGCACGCCTTGAAGAATGAAGAGGCGCCTTTTTTGGACGAAGACTTGCTCAATGTCTTGCGAGACTTGCCGCTAGAAAACAAAACCGTCTACCATCCGTTTTGCAACAACGGCCGAGAATTGCTTTCACTATGCAAGGCTTTCGGCGCGAAGGGGGTAGGGTTCGATTTCGCCGCCAACATGGTCGCCGACGCCAACAAAGTGGCGCAAGAGACAACAATCAATGCGCATTTTGTCGAATCGGATGTTTTGTCAATTCCGGACGCTTACAACGGCAAGGCCGACTATCTGATGATTACCGTAGGAAGTCTGGCTTGGGTGAAAGACCTCAAAGCGCTCTTTCAAAGGTTTTCGAAACTGCTCAAACCAAAGGGAAAGCTTTTGGTGGTCGATTCGCACCCGGTTGCCGACATGTTCGCCGCCGACGACGAAGACAATTACAACCCCGATCACCCAAACCTGGCCGTCAACGATTACTTCTCCCGCAAGGAGTGGGTGAGCAACGACGGCATGCCTTATATGAGCACGCTCAAACAATCGTCCACCTTTTACGATCACTCTTTCACCATCGGCGATTTGCTGAACGCCATGAGCGGAGCGGGTCTCGTCTTGGAGTCGTTTGAGGAATTTTCCGAGGACAAGGCGGGAATTATGGGGGTGGCCCCTCCAAAAGGAGTGCCTTTGTCTTTTCTCCTAATTGCTCAAAAATCGTAAAATCAACACAAAAGGTCATCCCTCGCGGATGACCTTTGTTTGTGTAGCGTAGTTGGTTGTGGTAAAGTAGTATTAAGTGGAGCCTTCATCACATCATAGGCATAACTATGAGCAGTTGGCTGTATAACCTATTGGCGAAAACAATGAATTAGTGATATTATTAATAAATGAAATCTATTGAATTGCTTGGCGGTATTCTCTTAAGATGCAGTACGCCTTTTCGTGCATATTCTTGTTGAAGATGTATTCATCGTTCTTGATTTTCTCAATCTCTTCGTTGTACCAATCGATTACTTTATCAAGAATGATTTTCACTTTGTCCAAGTCGTCGTGCTTGACCGCGCGTTTTAGTTCACGCGTATAGCCCATCATGAAAGGGTTGCGCGTATAAGTGTGAATCGTACCGATTACACCGTCGAGTTCCACCATGAATTCTTGTTTTTCCATAAGTCTCTTCCTTTCGTTGATTAAGTTTAGTTTTAGTGCATTTTTGTGTTGCTTTTAAACGGTAACGTACTCAGGGTTATGCACGTCGTCAAAGTCTAAAAGGCCAAAGTTTGCATTGACGGTGATGTACTCAGGGTTGTGCACGTCGTCAAAGTCTAAAAGGCCGAAGTCTGCATTGACGGTGACATATTCAGGGTTATGCACGTCGTCAAAGTCTAAAAGGCCGAAGTCTGCATTGACGGTGACATATTCAGGGTTATGCACGTCGTCAAAGTCTAAA
>PUOX01000045.1 GCA_003552925.1 Mollicutes bacterium
TATAACTTTCAACTTTCAAAGTCAATACTTTTTCCCAACTTTTTGCGAATTCTTGATAAGGTCTATTTATAGGCCTTTTCACAAAAGGGCAATTCCATTTTGCGTCCGAAAAATGACGCTACCGTAGATTATAATAAAAGTGGAGGCCTTTGTCAAACAAAACCTCCACTCTTTCTCAAAGTATTTGCTTAAGCCGTTTTCCGACATCCTCTATGGGAATCACTTCGGTTTCTCCCTTGTAGCGGTCGGTGAACTCGACCTTCCCTTCCTGCAGAGTCTTTCCGGCGACTATCCGGTAGGGAACGCCGATCAGATCGGCGTCTTTGAACTTGACGCCTGCGCGTTCGTCTCGGTCGTCAAGCAAAACATCATAACGGTCGGTTAAAGATCGGTACAGGCCGTCAATCTTCTCTTGAGCGGTTTTCCCTTTTGCAAGAGGCACGATGTGGACGTCAAAAGGCGTGAGCGATTTCGGCCAAAGGATGCTGTTTTCTTCGCTGTGCTGTTCAACGGCGGCCATAAGCGTACGACTGATGCCAATGCCGTAACACCCCATGACAAGAGGTTTCCTTGTCCCGTCGCGATCGGTGAAATAGGCGTTCATGCTTTTGGAATACTTGGTGCCGAGTTTGAAGATGTTGCCGACTTCAATGCCCTTGGCCGTGGCAATTTCGCCGCCGCATTTCGGACAAGAATCGCTGTCGCTCAATCCGCTGAATTCCTGGTTGGCGGCGTATTCACACTTTGTGCAATAAGAAATCGTGTCCTCGCCGACTTCGCTCATCACCATGAACTCGTGCGCCACATCTCCACCGATTTGCCCGGTGCTCGATGCGACAATGCGCGTATCGAGGCCGGCGCGTTTGAAGATGGTTGTGTAAGCGTCCATCATCGTATTGTACCATGCGTTTAAGTCCTCTTCGCTGTCGCTGAAAGTGTAGAGGTCTTTCATGACAAATTCACGCCCACGCATCAAAGCGAAACGGGGACGAAGTTCGTCGCGATATTTGGTTTGAATCTGGTATAAGGCAAGAGGAAGTTTTTTATAGGAATCAATATGGTCGCGCACAAGGGCGGTGATGACTTCTTCATGAGTCGGTCCTAAACAAAAGTCCCTTTCCTTGCGATCCTTTAGTCGCATGAGCTCCGGGCCATAATTTGCCCAGCGGCCGCTTTCTTCCCAAAGGTCCCGGGGTTGAAGGGCAGGCATCAAAAGCTCACTGCAACCGCGTTTGTCGTGTTCGTCGCGGACGATGGCCTCAATTTTTTTCATCACGCGCTGTCCGAGGGGAAGATAGGAATACACCCCTGCCGCCGTCATTTTGACGAGCCCGGCGCGAATCAAGAGCTTGTGGCTTTTCACTTCGGCGTCTTTGGGCGCTTCTTTCATGGTTGGTGCAAACAACATGCTTTGTTTCATCTCAATCCACCTCTATCCGTTAGTTGAACAGTCTCAAAATATCGTTGTATGTGACGTATAGAATCAACGCAATCAGCAAGAAGAACATGATCAAATGCAAATAGTTCTCGACCGTCTTGTTGACTTTGCGCCGGGTGACGGCTTCGTACCCCAAGAACACGAGTCTTCCCCCGTCCAAAGCGGGAATCGGCAACAAGTTCAAAATGCCGAGGTTGACACTCAACAAGGCCACCCACTGCATCAAGGTGAACAACCCTTGCTGCAATGCGCTTGTGGTGATGGAATAGATGCCGACCGGACCGGCGAGGTCGCCAAGGCCGACGGCGTCGCTGAAGAGCAAGCGCAGCGTATCGAAAATCATCGTGCTTGAAGCAACGACGTTGCCTCCGGCGCGGATGAAGGAACGTAAGAACATAAACTCGTGTTCGGGTGAAATGCCGATGGTGTTTTGAACCGGAGCGACGTTTTGCGAATCCAAAATCTCTTTCGAATGGGGGCTCACCTCGAAAGTATACCGATTTCCGTCGCGAAGCACTTGGATGTCCATCGTTCTCGCTTCGAGGTTTTGTTCAATGTAGGCGATGACATCGCGCCAAGTCTCCATCTCCTGACCGTCGATTTTCACGATTTCGTCGCCGCCCCGCAACCCGGCATTGCGGGCGGGGGTGTTGCTTTGCACGGGGGCAATGATAAGGTCGTCGCCGGCGTCTTCGTGGCTGCTTATGCCAATGTTGAAGACATGGATAATTGGCGTGATGGTGACATGAACCGGTTCAAACGTGTCGGCGTCGCGGTAATCGCCGCGGTTGACGCGCATTTCGAGTTGACGGTTGCCGCGGTCTTGCGCGACGACGTCGCTGAATTCCTGCCAGCTATTGACATACTCGCCGGCCACGCGGACAATCTGGTCGCCGGCTTGCAACTTGTTCTCAGCCGGCGTGCCTTCTTGCACCTGTCCGATGACGGTAGTGATGGACCCTTGAGCGTCGGTTTCCTTCGGAAAGCCGATGAAAAAAGCCAACAATATAAATAGGAAGAACGCCAAAACAAAGTTCATGAACGGTCCGGAAAAAATCGCCAAGAACCGCGCCCCTAAGCTTTTCGATTCGAAGCTTCGGTTGTAAGGCGCAATTTGCAGTTTCTTTTTCCCGGTGATGTAATGCGCTTTGCGAGAAACGTCGTGCTCGTTGATCATCAACGGTTCATGGTTTTTGCCTTTCAAATCGAAAGTCTCCACCGTGATTTTTTCGGCGTCCTGATAGTTTTCGTTTTCAACATCCAAAATAATCTGGTCAATTTTGCCGGAGTTGTTCTTTGTGATGCGTATCTCTTGGCCGGTCTTGATAATCTCCGAATCGACTTCTTCGCCGGCCATCATCACAAAGCCGCCGATGGGGATGGCGCGAATGCTGTAGAGAGTTTCGCCTTTGCGTTTGCTGTAAACAATCGGCCCCATGCCGAGGGCGAACTCATGACAAAGAATGCCGGCCCTTTTTGCCATGATGAAATGGCCGAGTTCATGGATTAGAATCACCAAGCCGAGTACAAAGATGAATCCGACAATGTTGATAATAAACATATTCTCACCTACTAAACAAAATTACGCACATACGCACGAACGTTGCGGTCATGTTCCAAGATTTTTTCCAAAGTCAAATGGTTGTCGTTGGTATAATGATTCAACGCTTTTTTTATTAACGATTCAATTTCCAAAAAGGAAATTTTCTCTTCCAAAAACAGTTGCACAGCCACTTCGTTGGCCGCGTTAAGGGTCACCACATGCAAGCCGCCCTGTTTGGCGACGGCCAGGCCCAAATCGAACAGGGAATACCGCTCGGTGTCAATTGGCTCAAAATGCAACGTACCAAGTGTGGCCAAATCGAAGAGCGTCGGAAAAGGCATTCTCTTCGAACCTTGCATCGCCGAGAGGATGGGGATGCGCATGTCGGATGGCCCCAAATGAGCCAACACATTGCCGTCATTGAACTGAACAAGGCCATGAAGCACGCTTTCTTTGTGCAACACCGCTTCGATTTTCTCATACGGCATGTCGAAAAGGTAATGCGCTTCAATGATTTCGAAGACCTTGTTCATCATCGTGGCCGAGTCAATGGTTATTTTTGCGCCCATTGACCAGTTCGGATGCTTCAAGGCGTCTTCTTGGGTGACGTTTTCAAGGTCTTTTTTGGCAAGATTGCGAAAGCTGCCTCCGCTCGCTGTAATCACAAGCCTTTCCACATCGTCGATGTCGCTGCCTCGCAAACACTCGCGCAAGGCCGCGTGTTCGCTGTCGATGGGAATCAAGGAAGAGTTCGATGTTTCAAGCGCTTCACGGATTAGCGGACCACCGACCACGAGTGTTTCTTTGTTGGCCAAAAGCACGTCTTTGCCCCGCTCAATCGCACGCAGGGTCGGCGGCAGGCCGACGCTGCCGACAAGCGCGTTTAGCAAAACGGTATCGTTCTCAGTGTTTGCGATGGTTTCCAACCCGTCTTCTTCAAGCGCGTAGAACGCAACCTCGGGGTACGCTCTTTTGATGGTTTCTTCATGTTTCTTCGCCATCGAGACCATTTCGACCTCATGACGGGAAAGGATTTCCAAAACGGTCTTCACGCTGTTTCGGGCGGAGACGGCTTGCAAGGAAAACTGTTCGCGAAACTCCTCAATGATTTCCAAGGCTTGTTTGCCAATGCTGCCGGTTGCGCCCAAAAGCTGTATTTTTTTCATCTCATAACACCTCGACAGCCAGCAAGATCACGCTAAAGACCAAAGAAGCGAGCAACGTCGAATCCAGACGATCCAACAACCCACCGTGACCGGGCAACAACTTAGAGAAATCTTTAATATTGTAAGTCCTTTTCAAATATGAAGCGAACAAATCGCCCAGTTGTCCCGTTATGGAAATTAAGACGCCAACCAAAACAATCCAGGCAAGCGGATGCGATTCCAAGACAGCGGTTTGCACGGCAAACACGCTGGCGAGAGGGACGGCAAGCAAGGTGCCGCCAATGGCGCCTTCTACCGTTTTCTTCGGTGAAATCGTCGGAGCAAGTTTGTGTTTGCCGATGCCGATGCCCACAAAATAGGCGAACGAGTCGGTAAGCATCACCGTCAGCAACACATAAATCAATACGGCAACTCCACGAAACTGCAAATACGCAACCGCCGAAACGCTGAGACCAATATACGCGACGACAACGAATATCACCAGCAACGATTTCCAAGGTAGCTTGGCCAGCCATTTCCAAAGCGCAAACGCTACGGGGATACTTCCAATGATAACGAAGAATGGGCCTGCACCCAAGAGTTCATGATAAAATGCAAGGGTTGCGGCATAAATTGCAAGAGTGCCCAAGCACACTAGCGCCGTGGTCCAGTGGTCAAACGCGTGCGCTCTTTTGTACATGTTTAACAGTTCAATGACGCATATAAGTAGAATGACGCCGGCCACGATGGAAAAATAAAAGGGCGCTACCCATAATAGCGGCAGGAAAATTGCCGCCAGCACCAATCCTGTGAGAATCCTTTGACGCATCTGATCACCCCTTCTTTTTCAGTCCGCCGAATTTTCGATCGCGCAATTGATAGTTTCTTAAGGCCTTGTGAAAACGGCGAATGGAAAACGCCGGCCAATGCGTCTTGGTGAAATAGAACTCGGCGTACGAGTTCTGCCACAGCAAAAAGTTGCTCAAGCGCTGTTCGCCGCTGGTTCGAATCATCAAATCCACCGGAGGAAGCCCCGCGGTGTAGAGGTGATTGTCTACGGTTTCTTCATCAATCTGTTCGGGTTCGATATCGCCCTTGCGCACTTTTTCGGCAATGCTTTTCGCGGCTTCGGTCAATTCGTAACGGCTTCCGTAATCCAAACAGACGTTCAAAATCAACCCGTCGCGGTCTTTGGTTTTTTCTTCGACTTCTTCCATGTATTTGCGGTTTTCTTCGCCGACGCGGTCCCGACGACCACTAAACACGACACGGATATGGTCGTGCTTGATTTCGTCTTTGTATTCTTCTTTAAACAAATCCGGCAGGCTCATCAAATAGTCAATCTCCGCCTTGGGGCGTTTCCAGTTCTCCGTGCTGAAAGCGTACACGCTCAACACTTCAATGCCGAGTTCGTGTGCTTCGAACGCGATGTTTTTGACATTCAGCGCACCGAATTTGTGACCATAGGTGCGCGGTTTTCTCCGGCGCTTCGCCCAGCGGCCGTTGCCGTCGAGGATGATGGCCACGTGGCGGGGGAGGGAGTTTTGGATCACTTTGTCTCTACGCTTCATAATGTCCTCCAACAAAAGTCTTCTTGAAAGATATTATACTACAAGCCGCGTTGTTTTTCCATGCACCGGCCGATAGTAAAGGACCACCGCCTCGGCGGTGGCCTCTTTTTATACTTGTGTCAAATCTTGTTCTTTTTCTTCCAACGCTTTGTCGACTTTCTCGACATACTTGTCCGTCATTTTTTGCACGTCTTCTTGGAAGCCGATGGAGTCGTCTTCGGTGATGTCGCTCGCTTTTTCCATCTTTTTGATCTTGTCGTTCGCCTCGCGACGGGCGTTGCGGATTTTCACCCTGGCCTCTTCGGCAAACTTCTTGACTTGCTTGACAAGTTCTTTGCGACGTTCTTCGTTGAGTTTGGGCATGACGATACGGACTTGTTCGCCTTCGTTGTTCGGGGTGACGCCCAGATTGGCGGCCAGAATCGCTTTCTCGACTTCCTTGACAACGCTCTTGTCGTAAGGTTTGATGAGCAGCTGATTCGCTTCGGGGGTGGAGATGTTGGCCACTTGATTGATGGGAGTCGGTGCTCCGTAGTAATCCACGCGAATGCCTTCCAACATGGCGGGGTTCGCGCGACCCGTACGTACGCGGGCCATTTCGTAGTACAATGAATCAAGCGCTTTTTCCATTTTTTCTTCCATTTCCATCATTACATCGTCAATCATGGTTTCCCTCCTATCGAATAACCGTTCCTATATTTTCACCGAGCGCGGCTCGCTTGATGTTGCCTTTGATGTTCATATCGAAGACGACGATTTCAATCTCGTTGTCCTTGCATAACGCAGCGGCCGTTGAATCCATGACCTCAAGCCGATGTTCCAACACTTCGTGATGGGTCAACGCCTGATACTTTTTGGCGTCTTTGTGGGTTTTGGGATCGAGGTTGTATACGCCGTCGGTCCCGTTTTTCGCCATCAAAATAGTTTTGGCGCCAATTTCCGCAGCCCGTAAAGCGCTGGTTGTGTCGGTGCTGAAATACGGGTTGCCGGTGCCGCCGCCGAATATGACAATCATGCCTTTTTCAAGGTTGCTGATGGCTTTGCGGCGGATGTAGGGCTCGGCGACTTGCGGAATGTTCAAGCTTGTCATGGTGCGGGTCTCCACGCCGAGAGATTCCAGCCCGTTTTGCAGAGCCAGCGCGTTCATGATGGTTGCAATCATCCCCATGTAGTCGGCGCTGCTACGCTCCATCCCCATTTCGCTTGCGGTCTTGCCCCGCCAGATGTTTCCGCCTCCGACGATGATGCCGATTTCAAAGTCGCCGACATCGTAAGCTTCCTTAATCTCTTGGGCAATCTCTTTGACACGCAAGGGGTCTATGCTTCTTCCTTGGGGGCCGGAGAGCGCTTCGCCACTCAATTTTATAATCAATCTCTTTCTTTCACTCATTGCCTTCTCCCCTATTCTAGAAAAGCAGGACACAAAAAAGTGTCCCAGCTTTCATTACTTCATTTGTGATTGTACTTCGCTTGCGAAGTCTTTTTCTTCTTTTTCCACGCCTTCGCCAACTTCAAAACGCTTGAACGCAACAATCTTTGCGTCCGACTGCTTGACGTAGTCTTGCACGCTTTGATCTTGGTCCTTGACGAACGGCTGGTGCACGAGGCAAATTTCTTTGAGATATTTTTTCAAACGGCCGGTCACCATCTTGTCGACGATATGTTCCGGCTTGCCTTCGTTCAACGCCTCTTTGCGCAGAAGTTCCTTTTCACGTTCGATGACGTCGTCGCTGATGTCGTCTTCTTGCAAGTAGCGCGGATTGATGGCCGCTACGTGCATGGCAACGTCCTTGGCGGTTTGTTCGTCTCCGCCCTCCAAAAGGACAAGCGCGGCGATTTTACCGCCCATGTGCACATAAGAACCGACGGTTTGCGTCTCGGTTTTTTCCACGACGTCCACGCGGCGAAGATTGATCTTTTCGCCGATTTTCGCCGCTACGCTCACAACGTAATCCGCCAAAGATTGACCCTCCACGTCGACTTCCAACGCTTCTTCAATCGTCTTGGCGTCGCTTGCAAGCAATGTTTGGCCAATTTTTTTCATCAATGCGGTGAATTGGTCGTTTTTGGCCGCAAAATCCGTTTCCGAGTTCAACTCGTAAATTACCGCTTTTTGTTCGTTCTTGACAACGTTTGCAAGACCTTCGGCGGCAATGCGGTCGGCTTTCTTCTCCGCTTTAGAAATCCCTTTTTCACGAAGATAATCGATCGCTTTATCTAAATCCCCGTCGGTCTCTTGCAACGCTTTCTTACAATCGAGCATGCCCGCGCCGGTTTTGTCGCGCAAGGCTTTTACTTCTGATGCCTTAATTGCCATGTTCAACCCTCCATACAGTTATCATTATAATTTTAACATAATCACGAGGACAAATAAAACCACAACGTCCTCTTTTCAAAAAAATAGAGAGCGGAAAAGCTCTCTATTATTTCTTTAAAGCCTCAATAAGTTCAGCTTTTCGCAGTTTGGAGTATCCGCTCAACCCTTTTTCCTTGGCGAGCTGTTTGAGTTCGGGTACGGTCAGTGTGTCGAGGTTTTCTGCTTTTTCGGGCTTTTCTTGTTTGTCTTCGGTTTTGGGTTTCGCTTGTTTTGGTTTTTCCTGTTTAGGCGCTTCCGCTTTTTTCTTCGGAGCGGGCTTTTCTTCTTTTGGTTCGGTTTCTTTCTTCGGAGCCGGCTTGGCTTTCGGTTTTTCGGATTTTGCTTTATCGGGTGTCGTCTTTACGGCCTTTTTCGCGGCCTCTTTTTGTTCGGGGGTCGCTTTCTCTTTTTGTTCGCTTTCCTCAGCTTCTTGCGCTTCTTCCTTGCTTGCGCCTCCGGCGCCTTCCATCAAGGCTTCCGCCATTTTGCCGACGATGAGCTTGATCGAACGGATGGCGTCGTCGTTCGCCGGAATGATATGGTCGACTTCGTCGGGGTCGCAGTTGGTGTCGACCATGGCGAAGACGGGGATGCCAAGTTTGCGTGCTTCGCGAACGGCGTTTTGTTCTTTGCGGGTGTCGACGACAAAGACCGCGTCGGGAAGGGTGCGCATTTCTTCAATACCGCCCAAGAACATTTCCAAACGAGCCAGTTCTTTTTTTAGCTCGATGACTTCTTTTTTGTTGGGGAGACGCTCAAACGTACCATCGGTTTCCCATTTGCGAATGGTGTGCAAACGGCGAATGCTTTTGCGGATGGTTTTGAAGTTCGTCAAAGTACCGCCGAGCCAGCGCTTTGTGACATAAAAATGGCCGGCACGGGTAGCTTCCGCTTTCACCGAGTCGATGGCCTGTTTTTTCGTACCGACAAAGAGGACTTTGCCGCCGTCTTTGCCGATTTCCAAAAAGCGCTTGTAAGCATCTTCGATATACGATACGGTTTTTTGCAAGTCGATGATGTGGATGCCGTTGCGTTTGGTGTAGATGTATTGAGACATCTTGGGGTTCCAACGACGGGTCTGGTGACCGAAATGCACCCCTGATTCAAGTAGTTGCTTCATTGTGATTACTGCCATAATAAAATATCCTCCTAATTTTTTGATTGGCCTCCATGAACATCTTGGCGAAGTTCCCACCGCGATTGCGGCTCCTGGGGACACGCTCCGTCCATGTGTGTATTTTACGGCACTCAATACTATACCAAAAAAACACTTGCGGCGCAAGTGTTTTTCCAGGTTTTTTACGGTTTCTTTGTCGCCGTGCGCCAATGATGATCGGATTTGTTGAGTTCGCGAGAAAGCATTTTGTGAAGCGGTTTGAAAAGCCAGAGTATTGTGATGAAACTGCTCACGCCCATGATGATTTCAAAGGGCAGATCCGCAATGAGATACGGCCAGAAATTGTAAATACCTGTTTGAATCATCACAAACGGAATAAACGTCCAGCCGTAAAGAAAGGCGTGCACAAGGCCGAATACAGCAAGTTTGAAATCGTTTGTCGTCCGGCGCAACACAGTATGGTAGGCGATAGGTATAAGCGACCAGCCGATGAACATGGGGGCCATGTAAAACGGGTAGAAAGCGCCCATGAACAAACTGTCCAAGATAACATGCACAAAGATGACGGTCATGGTTTCACGAAAAGTCAACACGCTTGAAAAAAGCACCAACAGCAAAACCGTCAACTGCACGTTGGGCAGAATCGTAAGCAGCTGCTCTTGTACAAACAATATAGTGGCGGCCATAGCCACGAAAATCATCCGCTTCAAAGTTCTGACAATATGACGTTCTCTCATTCCACTCGCCTCACAGAGATGGTGTACACCGCACCATCCTCAAGCTGTTGGTCGATGCCGTAAAACGACTGGGTCTCGTTTTTCTCTAGATATAGAAAGTTGTTGGTGAAGTCGGTTTCCACACCTTCGATTGCAAGAAGTATCTTCCCAGAGCCTGCCCCAAACGAAGTCTCTTCGTAGGTGATGTCGTAGTGTTCCTTAAGCATATCAAAAAGCGTGGTTTCTCCGTAGAATTCGTGTGTGTCACGAACCACCAATTCATCGTTAGCGTCATAAATTTCTATGGTGACAGACCCCTCCGCATCCGATAATACGGAAGGCAGAAACCACAGGGCCGCGGCCCCAAGGGCTACGACCAGCAATGTAAGAAACACTCTCATAGAATCACCCGATTCACTCTATGATATAAGGATGCGGTGTTTCGACGCCTTGATACCATGTTTGCAGCATGCTTAGCGCTAAAAAGGCTTGAGGCGTCGTAAACGCGGCATCGGCTTCTTCATCGGCCATGCTCCACTTGAAATCGCCTTCGTCGGTTTGGTGCGCAAGCAAGTGGTCCACTAAGTGTTTACCTTCTTCTACAAACTCTTCTCCGGTTGGGTCGACTCCTTGCGAGAGCAAAGCCATCACGGTGAGGGCATAACTTGCGGCGTTATCGCCGTAAAGGTTGTCGTAAACATGTTCAATCAAATGGTCTTTCACCTCTTGATTGCGCTCATCCAAAGCGTCGCCTTCGTAAACGCTCATCGCAAGCAGCATCATGCTCAGCGTGTCGTTGTCTTTTTCATCGAGCGAAGCGTCTTTTATCAGTGCAATCAGCGCATCCTCAAATTCTCCATAGATGGAAACATCGCCCGAAAGCGCCAAACCCATATACATGTAAGAAGCACTGTAAAGATGGTCTAGCGTGGCTTTATCCTCCAAACGATCGTAAAGCGCTTCGTCTACTTCACCGGTTGTTGCCGACTTGAAGATTTTAGAAGCGAGCGCCCCGGCTTCGAGTTCACTGTCGTCGTCAAAGTCGACGTCAAAATCCTCACCTAAATGATAAAGACCCAAAAGAACGTTGACGTTCGCATCGGTCAAATACGAATCGGCTTGTTGGTCCAAAAAAAGCGTCAAAGCGGAGTCAACGGCCTCAGCGGTCTCATCGAGCCACGCTTTTTCAAAACGGAACGCATCGCCCGACTCAAAGTCGACTTGATCGATGCCTACGTCGATGGGTTCATCGTTTCGATAGATGGCGATGTAATGTTGCGGCCCCGCTTGCAAGGACTCTATGCCCTCTATCATAGGACCGTAATCCGTTTCCAAATACTCAAGCTCGTAATGCTCTTTCAAAATGTCAAACAGACTTTCTTCATCGGTGAAGACAATTTCTTCTTCAAGGGATTCTTCCCCTTTAATCACAATCGTCACCGAAGAATCTTCGCCTTCACAAGCGGCAAGCAGAAACAATGATACAAACAAAACAAATAGTGAGAATGGTTTTTTCATGTTTAGCCTCCTTTGAATTGTAATAAAAAAACCATCCTCCCGGATGGCGCAGCAGCGTTATCTTTTCTCGTTTGACACGAAATGCGGAAAAAGATAAGCGTACCACTCATACCCAGGAGTGCAACTTCAAAGTTCAGGTAGGTCTACCGGCTTAACATCGTCCTACTTTGCACCTTCCCGCTTTCGCAGTGGCATCATGCATTTCGTCCGTATTACGGTTGCTGGGACAGCTTGGGATTCGCACCCAATTCCCTATTATCCATAAAGGCACCTGAACCTTATATTTCAAGTGTAGTGTTTCAGCAGACAATTGTCAAGATATAGTGTCAAATCCGCTTGAACTTTTGAGGTGCATATCTCACGCGGTTTATGCTATAATTGTCATAGATTACTTATAGAAAGTCGGGATGCACCATGCGAGGAAGAGGACGCAGCATTATCAAAGGCGCATTGTTTTTTTTGTATTTTTGCCTCGGACATACGTTGATTTTCGGAGTCTTTCTTTTTTCGACTCCTTTTATGATTGGCTCGACCGATTTAAGCTACGATGTCGAAGAAATGATGAGCCCGAGCGAAGAAAAAACCTACGCTCAATTGTTGGAAGACAGGAGTTTCTCCTTGCAAAGCCGCATCGCGCTGATGGACGAAGCGCAAGAGACCCTTTATGTCTCCACGTTCACCGCCAGCGACGGATTGACCAAAGAAATTGTCTTTGGCGCCATGCTGGAAGCCGCCGAACGCGGTGTCGAAGTGCGCTTTGTCATGGACGGTTTGGCCAGGTTTGAAACCATTAGCGATTACGGCTACCTAGACGCGCTCGCCACACACGAAAACATCGAAATCCGCTATTATGAGCCCTTCAACCCTCTCCTCCCCCATACCATCCAAAACCGATTGCACGACAAGATGTTCATCATTGATGAACATTACGCCACAAGCGGCGGTCGAAACATTGCCGACCGCTACTTTCTCGGAGAGGCTTCCCAAGTTCGCGCCACCTATGACCGTGACATCTTGATTTTTGGCGAAGAAGAACACTCAACCGTTCAAGAGATGAAAGCCTATTACGAAGAGCTCTTCTACGATTCTTTTTCAAAAGAGTACCGTATTCGTCGCGAAGACAGCCGTGACGTGTTCGAAGAAGCCATGCGAAACGCCTATAGACAATACCACGAAGAACACGACCTCGCCTCTGTGTTGATTGAAATCAAAAACACCGCCATCGAAGTCGACCGGGCCAGTTTTATCCGTGGCCCGCTCGAACGCGGCAAAAAATACCCCGTTGTCCTTGAAACTATCGCCGAACTCGCCTCACACTACGACGAATGGTTCATCCAATCGCCCTACATCATTTTTTCCGATCCGATGATGAAGTTCCTCCCCGATCACGAAGACAAAACCATCACCTTTTTGACCAACAATCTTGCCGAAAGCCCCAATGCGTGGGCGCGGGGCGCATATTTGTTGTTCCGCGAGGAACTGGCCGAAGTAGGGACTTTGTACGAGTTCCAAAGCAAAAACAGTATCCATGCGAAATCGATGATATTCGGCGATGATATCAGCGTCGTCGGTGCATTGAACGTCGATCCTCGCAGCGCATTTTTAAGCACCGAAAACATGGTGGTCATTTATTCGGAAGAATTTCGAGACGAACTCTACGGCGCCATGAACGAGTTTGCCCTCAGAAGCTTAGAGGTTTCCCCGGATGGGGAATACATCGACAACCCCGATGTGGACGCTTTAGAAATGCGCTGGCAGCGCCACATTTCGCTCAGACTGCGTTCAGTCGTTGCTCGTTTCTTTGCCTACATGTTCTGATTAACGTTGCGCTTCATGCAAAAACCACCTATAATAAAAGTAAGTCATACGTTTCGTATGTCGCTTGCGGAGTGAAAGATTATGGGCGAGTTCTTTACGCTTTGGTTGGTTCGCTTCACATTGTGGTTAATGCTTGGAAGCATGGCGTACGTGCTCTTTGCGATTACGCGTTTTGCCTGGGCCGATTTTCGTATGGGCCTTCAAAAGAAAGAGACCAAGCAGTGCGTACTGGCGGCTTCGCTGTTACTTTCAATCGTTTTATTTTTATACTTGATGCTGCTGATGACGTTTGCCAACTTCGGCGGAATCGTAATCACCGGCATTGCAGTGGTTGTTTGTCTTTGGTGGGTCCGTCAAAGGTGTTCGCTTTATTGAAACAGGAAGAAAGGACGATATTATGCGTGGCTTTGAAAAGGCGCGCGGCTACGAGCGCGTGTATTACCCCAAACGCAGCACGGCAAAGAGCGCAGGGTACGATTTTGCCGTTTGCGAAGACCTTACGATTCAACCCGGCGAAATTGCGCTGGCCAAAACCGGCATCAAAGCGTACATGAATGACGATGAGGTGCTGAAACTTTACCCGCGCAGTTCCCTGCCCCGCAAATTCTTTTTGACCATTCCTAACAACGTCGGCATTATCGATGCCGACTATTACGGAAACGAGAAAAACGACGGTGCGATTTTCATTCAGCTTTACAACTTCGGAAACCAACCGCAAACATTGAAATCCGGAACACGCATCGCACAAGGAGTTTTTGTGAAATATCTGACCGCCGACGGGGACGACGCAGGAAACAAAACCCGTAGAGGCGGGTTCGGAAGTACAGGGATGCAAGCATAAAAACACCTTCCGGCCTTGCGGTCGAGAAGGTGTTTTTAATGGATATATGATAGAAGATAGAAGGGGTTTGCGCGTTTATGCGTCCACCGCAAATGTCAATTCGGCCGAAGCGGCCAGTTCGTCGCCAACATACGCTTCGGCTTTTCCTTTTCCGATGACGCCTCGCATGCGAATGATTTCCACATTAAGGGTCAATGTGTCTCCCGGAACGACTTTTCGTTTGAAGCGGCACTTGTCGATGCCGGCGAAATACGCAGTTTTGCCGGCAAACTTTTCATCTTTTAATACTGCGATAGCGCCGGCTTGGGCCAACGCTTCGACAATCAACACACCGGGCATGACGTGGTTGCCGGGAAAGTGGCCTTGGAAGAAAGGTTCCGAGGCGGTGACGTTTTTCACGGCTTTGACACGCTCACCTTCAACGAGTTCTAAGACCTTGTCCACCAACAAAAACGGATAGCGATGAGGAATGATTTTTTCAATTTCATTACTGTTCATTTTCTTCCCTCCATTTTTTGAAAACTAACGTAGCGTTGTGACCACCGAACCCGAAAGAGTTGCAAAGAGCGTAATCGACGTTTTTGTGCACGCCTTTATGCGCGGTGAACGTCAGATCGCATTCGGGGTCGGGGCGGGTCAAATTCAACGTTTGCGGTACGAAGTCGTCTTTTACAGAAAGCACGGTCATGATGCTTTCTACCGCACCGCTGGCGCCTAAGAGATGTCCCATCATCGATTTGGTCGAATGGACATGGATGTTTTCCGTATGGTCTTGAAACAAGGTGCGGATGGCGTGGCTTTCCACCTTGTCGTTCAGCGGCGTCGAGGTTCCGTGCGCGTTGATGTGATTGATCGATGTCGCAGGGACGTCGCCGTCTTGCAACGCAAGCTTCATGCATTTGCGGGCACCGTTGCCTTCGCTGTCCGGTGAAGTGATGTGAAACGCATCGCTGGTGGAGCCATAGCCGACGATTTCGGCATGGATGCTGGCGCCGCGTCGTTTGGCGTGTTCATAGTCCTCAAGAATGAGTGTCCCCGCGCCCTCGCCCATCACGAAGCCGTCGCGGTTTTGGTCGAACGGACGCGATGCCGTTTTCGGGTCGGAGGACTTGCTCAAGGCTTGCATGACTTTGAAGCCGGAAAGCCCGAGCGGTGTGATGCTTGCTTCGCTTCCCCCGGATATGACCACATCCAAATAACCGTCGCGGATGGCGCGGAAAGCGTCTCCGATGGTGTTCGTTGCGCTTGCACATGCTGTCACGCTGGCTGTAGCCATGCCACGAAAGCCGTATTGGATGGCGATGTTCCCGGCGGCTAGGTTGATGATGGCCTTGGGAATGAAAAACGGTGAAAGCCGGTTGTAGCCTTTCTTTTTGGCTTTGTCTTCCTCATCGGCGATAGTCTCGAGGCCGCCGATGCCGCTGGAATAATAGACGCCGCACCGGTCTAAGTTGAGTGAATCCAACGCTATATCGGCGTCCGACATGGCTTCGTCGGTCGCTTTCAACGCCAAGTGGGTGAAACGGTCCAAACGACGGTACTGTTTGCGACCAAGGTATTCCGAAAAATCGAAGCCCTTTATTTCGCCGGCGATTTTCACATCGATTTCATCGGTTGGAATGCGCTCGATGTAATCAATGCCGTTTGCGCCTTGTTTGGCTTTCTCCCATGTTTCCGATACGTTGTGCCCCAAAGGGTTGATGGAGCCAATGCCGGTGATGACAACGCGTCGTTTCATCATATCATGCCTCCATTGACGCCTAGAACTTGTCCGCTGATGTATTTGGCGGAATCCGAAGCCAAGAACAATGCAGTGTTGGCGACGTCTTCGGCTTCGCCGAACGATCCAAGGGGGATTTGTTGCAAGTACGCATCCTTAACCGCATCGTCAAGCTTCTCGGTCATGGCGGTTTTAATGAACCCCGGCGCGATGGCGTTGGCGGTGATGTTCTTTTTGCCGAACTCCTTGGCGATGGATTTAGTCAAGCCGATGACGCCGGCTTTGGAAGCCACATAGTTCGCTTGTCCGGGATTGCCGATTTGCCCGACCACGCTGGAGATGTTGATGATGCGTCCGCTTTTCTGTTTGAACATGGGTCGGGTGACGTGTTTGACCATGTTCCAGGTTCCTTTGAGGTTGACGTCAATGACGTTGTCGAAATCCTCTTCTTTCATCCGAAGCATGAGTTGGTCTTTGGTGATGCCGGAGTTGTTGACCAATACATCGATACGGCCAAAAATCTCAAGCGCTTGGTCAACCAGATTTTTGGAGGCTTCAAACGAGGAAACGTCGGCTTGCACGGCGTGTGCTTCTCCGCCCTTTGAAACGATTTCTTTGACCACTTCCTCGGCTTGCTCAGCGTTATTGAGGTAATTGACGATCACTTTGTGCCCTTCTTTGCCAAACGCCAAGGCAATGGCCTTGCCGATTCCGCTTGAAGCGCCGGTGACGATGACGACT
Source organism: Mollicutes bacterium (assembly GCA_003552925.1). Lineage (GTDB taxonomy): Bacteria > Bacillota_I > Bacilli_A > Izemoplasmatales > Izemoplasmataceae > T1SED10-81. The sequence goes on from PUOX01000045.1 coordinate 16,525, forward strand.
TTTTGTTCATTCATGGTTTCCCTCTCCTTTAAGTGCAGCTATCGTATGTTCCAAGCTTTCCGCATCTTCAACATGGAAAAGCGTTGCTTCCGGATATATCTTTCGAATCAGCGACTTCAACACGCCACCGGGGCCGAGTTCGACAAACGTGTCGTAACCGTCTTCTTTCATGCGTTCGATCATAGGCTGAAAGAGGACAGGCTCAATCATGTGTGCGACCATGTTCTCTTTTAGGTCTTCGCCATCATAGCGATTTCCGGTGGTGTTCAAGTACAGTTCTTTTTTCGGTTTTTCTACTTGTAGAAGTTTCAAGTACATAGAAAGATGGTCGGCTGCCGGCCGCATCAACGGTGTGTGAAACGCGCCGCTAGTTTTGAGCGGGCGCATACGGCGGAAGCCATAGTCCTTGGCCTTTTGAGCAAACATATCGACGGCGTCGCTTTGCCCGGCGACGACTGTTTGTTTCAGATGGTTCACGTTGGCGATGAAAACACCTTCGTGTTCTTTCAGCGCCTTTTTTACGCTGTTGGCGTCCGAAGCGACGGCGTACATTTTCCCCGGGTTTTCCCGGACGGCTTGCTCCATGAAAAACGCACGGTGTTCGACCAACTGCACTCCGTCGTAGAAATTATAGACGCCGTTGTCGTAATATGCGACATATTCTCCTAAGGAAAGCCCGCAAGAGCCGGCGTTATCGATGCCTTCCTCCTGCATCAAATCACGCAATGCGGCGCTCATGGTGAAAATTGCCGGTTGGCTGTAACGGGTCTCGTTAATTTTTTCTTTGTCGGCGAACATGATAGGAAGGATTTTGTAGCTCAAAAAACGTTCCGCTTCGTCAAACCTTTTTCGCACGGTTGGATATTTTTCGTAGAGCTCTTTACCCATGCCGACATACTGAGCGCCCTGTCCTGAAAAAACAAAAGCCAGTTTCATGCATAACACTCCTTATAAGTCCGAGAATGCAAGAACATATCGTCCAAAATTTCTTGGACCGGTCGCACGCTTTTCACTAGCCCGGCCACTTGTCCGGCCATGAACGAACCTTCGTCTGCATCGCCGTTGAAAACCGCTTTGCCAAGAGAGCCAAGCGTCATCTTTTCAAGCTCTTCCAGGGAAACTCCCTGTCTAGACAATTCGATATACTTTTTGGCCATCTTGTTTTTGATCACGCGTACGGGCGCTTTCGTTTCACGGCCGGTAACGATGGTGTCCGTGTCTCTGGCCTTCACGATTTTTTGTTTGTAGTTCTCGTGAATGGGGCACTCTTCGCTGGCAAGAAGCACGGTGCCGACTTGCACGCCTGATGCGCCTAAGGCAAAGGCGGCGTCAACGCCGCGCGCATCCGCGATGCCTCCGGCGGCAATGACCGGGACATCCACCGCGTCGGCTACCTGCGGCACCAGTGAAAACGTCGAGGTGTCGCCGATATGGCCGCCGGCTTCGGTGCCTTCGACAATGACGGCGTCGGCGCCGTAGCGGACGACGCGTTTCGCCAAGGCAACGCTTGGCACAACAGGAATGACGGTGATACCGGCTTTTTTCCATTTTTCCATGTAGGGCCCAGGATTGCCGGCACCGGTGGTGACCACTTTCACATTTTCTTCAATGACAAGATCCGTCAACGCTTCGACGTGTGGGCTCATCAACATAATGTTCACGCCGAAGGTATTGTCGGTCAATTCTTTGGTTTTTCGTATCTCTTCACGAATTTTATCCGTGTCCCAAGCGCCGCTGGCGATCAGCCCTAAGCCGCCGGCGTTAGAAACGGCGCTTGCCAATTCATGGGTTGCGATGTTGGCCATGCCGCCTTGAATCAACGGATATTTCGTGTTCAACAGCTCGGTAATGTCTTTCAAGATTAGCCTCCTAGTATTGAATGATGGCGCCGCCCCAAGTGAGGCCTGCGCCGAAGGCCGCACAGGCAAAGCGCATGCCTTTTTTCAAACGACCGGATTTGATGGCTTCATCGATAGCAAGCGGCACGCTTGCGGCGGATGTGTTTCCGAAACTCTCAATATTAAGATACATTCTTTCTCGGGGAAATTCAAGCGACCTTGCGGCTTTGTCGATGATGCGCTTGTTGGCTTGATGGGCGATGATTAAGTCCAAATCTTCAATCGTCGAATGAGTCTTTTCAAGCAGTTCGCGAATGACCGAAGGAAGGACGGTCGTTGCGAAACGGAAAACGTCGCGGCCGTTCATGCTGATGAAAGGTCGTTTGTTTTCAATGGTTTTGAAATCCTTTTTCAACGGATAGCTCTCCATTCTGAGCAATCCTTCCAAATCGCCTTCCGAATGCAAGATAACGTCTTCAATACCGGGTTGTTCGCTACGCCCGAGTATCATCGCTCCGGCGGCATCGGCAAACAAGACACACGTGTTTCGGTCTTCGAAATCGGTGAATTTGCTCAATGTCTCGGCGCCGATGATTAACGCTTTTTTGTAGCCGTCGTTTTTCATCATTTTGTCGGCGATTTCAAGGGCATAGACAAAGCCGGTGCAAGCGGCGTTGATGTCGAAGGCGGGGATGTTTCGGCATTTTAGTCTTCGTTGCAGCAATTGCGCAACGCCGGGAAAGAAGTAATCGCCGGTCACCGTCGCGACGATGATCAAATCAATTTCCGAAGCGTTCGTTTTTGCCGAAGCCATTGCTTTCTTTGCGGCTTCGTAGGCCAAATCGGAAGTGTTCTCCTCTAAGGTGATGTGTCGGCTTTTGATGCCGGTGCGGGTTTGGATCCATTCATCCGAGGTTTCGACCATTTTTTCAAACGTCTTATTGTGGACGATATTGTCGGGAACGTACGATCCGGTGCCGAGTATTTTGGTGGCGTTCATTTGACCACTCCCTTGAGATTTTCATAGTTGAACCGCTGGAAAAACCCCAAATTGCGGTATTTTGCATAACGGCCGGTCTTGATTTCGTAAGGACTTTGTTGGCTGTAATAGGCAAGCGCTTGAATGAGTGTCGATTGAATGGCGCGATACACTTTTTCAGGTTCGCGGTGCGCGCCGCCTACGGGTTCTGGGATGATGGCGTCGATGATGTCGAGTTCTTTCAAATCATAGCTTGTGAGTTTCATCGCTTCGGCGGCTTCTTGCGCCAAGGATGAATCCTTCCAAAGAATGCTTGCATACCCTTCGGGGCTTAGGATTGAATAGATGCTGTTTTCAAGCATGAACACTTGGTTGCCCATGCCTATGGCCAAAGCCCCTCCGCTGCCTCCTTCGCCGATGACTACGGCAAGGATGGGCACGCCGAATTGGCTCATTTCCTGCAGGTTTTTTGCGATGGCTTCGCTTTGACCGCGCGCTTCGGCACCGATTCCCGGAAACGCGCCCGGGGTGTCGATCAGAGTGACAATGGGCCGGTTGAATTTTTGCGCCTGGCGCATGAGACGCAACGCCTTGCGGTACCCTTCGGGGTGCGGCATGGCGAAATTGCATTCAATGTTTTCTTCGGTCGTCTTGCCTTTTTGTTCACCGATGACGGTCACTACATGGCCGCCAATCTTGCCGATTCCTCCGACAATGGCCTTGTCGTCGCCGTACTTGCGGTCGCCATGCAGCTCGATGAAATCGTCAAACACGTTGTCGATGACGTCTTGAGCGGTCGGCCTCTTTTTATGGCGTGCCAAGAGGACTCGGTCCCAAGCCGTAAGGTTTTTCATCGCACGGCGCTTGTAGTCTTCTATTTTAATCCGTATGTCTTGGATGGCGTCTTCATCGTCGAGATGAGAGAGTTCCTTTTCCAAGGCTTCCAGTTTCTTTTCTTTATCAAGAATGTTCATGCTCGACCACCTTTTTCATGCATCGATAACAGTTTTGAGAGCGTCTCTTGCATCTCGTGGCGGTGCACCACTTTATCGACCATGCCTTTGTCCTGCAAAAACTCGGCCGTTTGAAATCCTTCGGGCAAGGATTGTTTGATGGTTTGCTTGATGACGCGCGGTCCCGCAAAACCGATCAAAGCTTTCGGCTCCGCCAAAATGATATCGCCCAAAGAGGCGAAAGACGCGCTTACGCCTCCGGTGGTCGGATGCGTCAGGACACTGATATAGAGCAATCCCTGTTCGTTCAGCTTTTGAATGGCGCCGCTGGTTTTGGCCATCTGCATGAGCGAATAGATGCCTTCTTGCATCCTTGCACCGCCCGAAGCGATAAACATGATTAACGGCAAGCGCTTCACCATGGCGTACTCCACGCTTTTGACCACCTTTTCGCCGACAACGCTGCCCATGCTACCCATCATGAAATAACTGTCTAAAACGCCGATGACGCATGGATGACGCTTGATTTCGGCGTAGCCGTAGACGTAGGCTTCATCGAGATTGGTTTTCTTTTTGTATTCGCTGATTTTTTGTTCATAATGGTCTTGAAACAAAGGGTTCAACGTGATGTAGCCCAAGCCTTTTTCCACAAAACTGTCCTCGTCTACGGTGATGCCGATGCGGTCGACGGCGCGGACACGGAAATGGTTGTCGCAATTGGGACAGACAAAGCGATTTTTGATGAGGTCTTCTACTACGACCGTAGTCTTGCATTCTTTGCATTTTTCATACAAGCCCTTGGGCACATCCGGCGTTTTCGCACTCTCTGGCTTTTGTCGATAGGTCTTAAGTTGGTTTTTGAAGCGCTTTTTGCGTTCAAAAGCTTCTTTTAGCTGTTCACGTTTCATAGTGCAACAACCTCTTCAAGTTCGCTTGTATATAGGACGTATCGACATCGCCTTGTTCAAACGTCTCTTGCAACATAATCATATGCAAAAACATTTGGTTGGTGCCAACGCCTTCAATTACCAATTCTTCCAAAGCGGCGCGCATCTTTCGGATGGCCTCTTGACGGGTTTTGCCGTGGGCGATCAGTTTTCCGACCATGGAATCGTAATAAGGGGGGATTTCATAATCGGTGTACAAAAAAGTATCGAAACGGATGCCCAGTCCTTGCGGAATGTGCAACACTTCTATTCTTCCCGGGCTGGGGCGGAAATCGTGCTTGGGGTCTTCGGCGTTCAAGCGCACTTCAATCGCATGGCCGCGAAACTGAACGTCGTCTTGCGTAAAGCTCAGTTTCTCTCCGGAAGCGATACGGATTTGCTCTTGGACAATGTCGATGTCGGTGATCATCTCGCTAATTGGATGTTCGACTTGAATTCTCGTGTTCATCTCAATAAAGAAAAACTCGTCGTCCTTGACGATGAATTCAACGGTTCCGGCGTTTTCGTATCCGACATGTCGCGCCGCCTTCACGGCGGCTTCGTACATAGCGTCCCTTGTTTGTTGAGGCAATGTGCTGGGCGCTTCTTCAACCACTTTCTGGTTGCGCCTTTGAATGCTGCAGTCGCGTTCGCCAAGATGGACGACATTGCCGTACTTGTCGGCAAGGATTTGGACTTCGACGTGTTTGGGATTCTCGATGAGTTTTTCGATGTAGACGCCATCATCTCCAAAGGCGGCTTTGGCCTCTTGCTTGGCTGCATAAAACGCCTTTTCAAAATCGTCGGCGTTGCGTACGACGCGCATGCCTCTTCCGCCGCCTCCGGCGCTCGCTTTGATCAAAACGGGGAGTCCGATCTCTTTGAGAATTGACTTGCCTTCGGACAGAGTGACCTCGTCAGCGCTTCCCGGAACCAAAGGGACGCCGGCCTCTTTCATGAGTTTTTTGGCTTCGGCCTTGTCGCCCATTTTTTCAATGACCTGAGCCGAAGGCGCAATGAAGGTGATGCCGCACTCTTCGCACAATTTCGCGAATTTGGCGTTTTCGCTCAAAAATCCGTACCCCGGATGGATTGCTTCCGCTCCGGTGTTGATGGCGGCGCTCAAAATGTTTTCCATATGCAAATAGGACGACTTCGCAGGCACTTCGCCGATGCAGATTGCTTCATCGGCGAGTTGCACATGCAAAGCGTCCGCATCGGCCTTGCTGTAGACGGCGACGGTTTCAATGCCCAACTGTTTGCAAGAACGAATGATGCGCACGGCGATTTCTCCGCGATTGGCCACCAATACCTTGTGTACCATCATTCAATCTCCATGACGACTTGGTCGTACATCACCATGTCGCCGTTTTTCGCATGAATCTTGACCACTCTTCCATCGCGGGGCGCCGTTATTTCGTTCATGACCTTCATCGCTTCAATGATGCAAAGCGTATCGCCTTTCTTTACCGATTGTCCTTCTCTGACGAACGCCGGCTGATCGGGCGCGGGGGCCTCGTAGTAAGTGCCCACGAGCGGCGCTTTGACCGGGTCGTAATTCGTTGTTGGTTTCTCGGGGGCGGACTCGGCGGCAGGTTGCGCTTCTTCCTTGGACTGAGATGGCGAAGCGTTTTGAGAAGCGGGCGAAGGGGCGGTGTTCTTTTGGAGCTCGATGGTCACGTCATCTCTTTGCAATTTCATGCTTGAAAGCTTGGATTCTTCGAAAAGCTTCACGATGGTCTTGAGTTCACGATTGTTCATAGACATCGCTCCATATGTTTGATATTCAAAGCATTTAAAGAGTAAAAAAACAAGTAAAGACGTGGTCTTTACTGCAACTTTTTAATATATTCGACAACGTCGCCGACGGTCTTGAGCTTTTGCACCTCGTCGTCGCTAACGGTAATGTCGAAAGATTCTTCCAAAGCCATAACGAGTTCAACAACATCAAGGGAATCCGCGCCAAGATCGTTGAGAATGCTCGCGTCTTCGGTTACTTGTTCTTTGTCGACATCGAGTTCTTCTGCGATGATTTCCTGTACTCTTTCAAACATAATGTGCACCTCCTTTAACGTGCATTATAGAACGAATTGGACATGGTGTCAATGTGTTTTGATGTTCAAACAATTGTTTTGCACTGAAAAAACAAAAATATCATATGTGCACTAACCGATATGTGTTTCCATGCATATGTTCCACGAACCATGTGTCGTTGCAGGAAATATAAAAACGCCCTATCGAGGGCGTTTCAAAACATGACAGAACGTGCATATGAAGCCAAAGAAATTGACCGGACCATTGTTTGTACACGTATCTTTTGTTGATTATTTATTTATAAATATTACATTTACTCGATAAGTTTGAAGGAGACCTCCTGGCAGGGTACCCATTTTGATTCAACGAGACACTGGAAATTTTCGTCTATGTCTTTGACAACACAACCTTTGCCTTTGTAGACACCTTCCATATGGTTTTTGGAAAGCAAGGCTTTGAAACGGGGGAAAAGCTCGCTGAATGAAACAGGACGAAGGCTTCCCATTGCATCTTTCAGTTCTTGAGAAACTTCGTCAATTTTCGTCTGGCGTCCCAAGATATCCCGCATGGATATTCCGCTTTTGATTGGTGGAGATTGATTGACGTTCAAGCCGATACCGATCAATACGGCGGGATGTTCTCCATGTATCTGTTCGATGAGAATTCCGGCGATTTTCTTTCCGTTAGAGACAATGTCATTGGGCAGCTTGATGGCGGCGTCAACGTCAAATGTTTTCAACACGGAAACAAGCGCAAGCGAGGCTTGCACCAACGCATGAAAGCTGCCTTTAGCCTTGCCTTTGTAAAGGAATGTCCCTAGTAAGTTTTGGTCTTTTCCGCTTTGCCATAACCGGTTTCTTCGACCGCGCCCTGCCTTTTGATGCCCCGCGGTCACTAACGCGGTTTCCGGAAGGTCATCCAAATGTCTTTTGACGTAATCGTTGGTCGAATCGACCTCGTCAAGGTGCAATGTTTTCATGGAACCACCTCGCCTCAAGTGTAGCCGCCTCTGCGTGCGTTGTCAATAAAAAACGCCCTCTTTCGAGGACGTTTTCAAACCGTCTTATTTAAGGGCTTGCGCCATGAACCATAGTTCTTTGTCGTAAGCGCCGATTTGATCTTCGAGCATGCCGACGGTGACAAAATCGTTTTCATCGTCCGCAAGGTTGCGGATTTCGGTGGCTAGGCTGCGAAGTTTCTCCACTTCTTCTTTCAATACTTTGTATACTTCGGGGATTGTGTAGTCTTTGCTTTCAATCTCCGAAACGTTCGTGACTTCAAGGTAATCCGCGATGCGGGCAAGAGGGAATTCGCCCATCATTTTGAGGCGTTCGGCCACCTCGTCGTAGTTTTCAAACAGCATGTCGTAAAGTTTTTCAACGTAGACATGAACCGGCTCGAAGCGTTCACCGACTACGTTCCAATGAAGATTGTGGAACTTGACGTTCAACACGGCCAAGTCGGCTACGTATTGATTCATTAGTTTCTTTTGTTTTTCCATTGTGGTTCCTCCTTATTTGATGTTCTTTCAATTTTCATTATAGCACACCCCCTGCAAAACTCAACAAATTTGCTTGGGAAATGGCTTTATCGCTTGGAGGCTTCTGCTTCTTTGATGTTCTTTTTGAGTTCGCGTTCGGCCTTCAAAAAGTCCATCGTGCGGCGGCGGTTTTCTTCAAGCCGCTCTTTGCGCACAGCGTTTAGATGCTCCATGGCGCTTTCTTTGTTCAAGCCGACATGAGCTTCTTGCGCAAGAACGTGCACGACGTTGTCGCGATGCTCCAAAGCGCCGTTGATGACGACGGTGAAGATTTGTTCTTTTCCTTTGACCAGCTTCAAATATCCGACGTCGATGGCGGATATGACAGGAGCGTGGTCGTCTAAAATGGCGAACTCGCCCAAAGACTTTGAAGAAACGACGACATAGTCAACGGTTTCATTGTACAGTTCGCCTTCGGGGGTTACTACAATCAAATGCATGTCATCACCTACTTGATAGATTCAGCCTTTTTCAACACATCGTCGATGCTGCCGACGAGGCGAAACGCCTCTTCGGGAACGTCGTCGTATTTTCCGTCAAGAATGCCTTTGAACCCGCGGATGGTCTCTTCGACGGGAACGTAAGAACCGGGTTGGCCGGTAAACTGCTCGGCCACGTGGAAATTTTGTGAAAGGAAAAGACGCAAACGTCTTGCCCTATGGACGACGAGCTTGTCTTCGTCGCTGAGCTCGTCCATGCCCAAAATGGCGATGATGTCAAGGAGCTCGTTGTAGCGTTGGATGGTTCGTTGAACTTCCCTGGCGACTTCATAATGCTCTTTGCCGACAATTTCAGGTTCAAGAGCGCGCGAGGTTGAGCCGAGGGGGTCGACCGCGGGGTAGATGCCTTCCTCGCTGATTTTCCGGGAAAGGTTCGTGGTGGCGTCAAGATGGGTAAACGTTGTCGCCGGTGCAGGGTCGGTGTAGTCGTCGGCGGGAACGAAAACCGCTTGAATCGAGGTGATGGATCCTTCTTTCGTCGAAGTGATCCGCTCTTGGAGTTGGCCCATTTCGGTAGCAAGCGTAGGCTGATACCCTACTGCGGAGGGCATTCTTCCCAGCAAAGCGGAAACTTCGCCGCCGGCTTGGGTGAAGCGGTAAATGTTGTCGATAAAGAGCAACACGTCTTGATGCTTCTCATCGCGGAAATGCTCCGCCATCGTCAGCCCGGTCAGGCCGACGCGCATCCTTGCGCCGGGCGGTTCGTTCATTTGTCCAAAGACAAGCGCCGTTTTGGAGATGACGCCCGATTCGCTCATTTCATGGTACAAGTCGTTTCCTTCACGCGTCCGCTCGCCGACGCCGGCGAACACGCTGATGCCGCCGTGTTCTTGGGCGATGTTGTTGATGAGTTCTTGAATCAACACGGTTTTTCCGACACCGGCACCGCCAAAGAGGCCGATTTTGCCACCCTTGACATAAGGCGCTAGCAAGTCGACAACTTTGATGCCGGTCTCCAAAATTTCCGTTTCGCTGCTGATGTCTTCAAGTTTCGGCGCTTCACGGTGGATAGGCATGCGTTTCATGCGCTTGTCGACGTCGCCCTGGTCATCGATGGGGTCGCCCAGCACGTTGAAAATCCTTCCAAGCGTCTTGTCGCCGACGGGCACGCTGATAGGCTGTCCTAAGTCGACCACTTCCATCCCGCGGCGCAATCCGTCGGTCGAATCCATGGCGATTGAGCGCACGATGTTGTCGCCTAGGTGCAGCGACACTTCCAAAACCAAAGTGTCCTTATCTTTGCCCTGGCTTACTTGCAAGGCGTGGTTGATTTCCGGAAGCGTTTCTTCGAAGGTGACGTCGACCACGGGGCCCATGACTTGTACGATTTTACCTTTGTTCATGTTTTTCCTCCTTTATTTGACCGCTTCGGCGCCGCCGATGATGTCGGTGAGTTCGATGGTGATGGCGTTTTGACGCGCACGATTGTAGAAGAGATTGAGGTCTTTGAGCAATTCTTCGGCGTTTTCCGTGGCGTTTTTCATCGCGGTCATCCGTGAAGCGTGTTCGCTGGCCTTCGACTCGAGAATCATGCCGTATAAAACATGCACGGCATACATGGGCAACAGCTGGTTCAAGACGTTCGAGGCCGAAGGTTCGTAGTAGTATATGGAGCGGTATGTGGCTTCCTCTTCCTCTTTGTTTTCAAGGAAGGGGTTGTCTTCTAAAGGGATAAGGGTTTGGTGCTTGACTTCTTGGGTCAAGGTGTTCACGAAATGGTTGTAGAACACGACAATCTTGTCGAATTTGCCCGATAGATACCCTTGAATGAAACGGTCGGCGATGTTTTGGAAATCGATGAACTGCACATCGTCGCGCATCGGGATGATGTTGTCGTGCAACAGGGTGTGGCCTTTTCGTTTGGCGAAATCAAAGGCTTTGAACCCCAAAGCGACGACTTCGTATTCTTCTTTGTTTTCATGTTCTTTTTGGATGTGCTGGTCGAACGCTTTGAACACCTTGTTGTTGAAGGGGCCTGCAAGACCGCGGTCGCTGGCGACGAGGATGTAGACGGTCTTGTAGACTTCGCGCGCTTCAAGAATCGGATGCGAGAGTTCGCGATCGCTTTCAAGCACGCGAGAAAGCACCATGGAAAGTTTTTCCGTCAGGGGACGGAAAGACTTGATGGCGCGTTCGGCTTTTTTCAGCTTTGAAGCGCTGACCATTTCCATGGCTTTCGTGATTTGCGAGGTTTTTTCGGTCGCGTTCATGCGTTTTTTGATTTTGCGCATCGATTTCATGATGCCTCACCGCTTTCAGGCAAAGGATTTTTTCAGTGATTCGATGACGCTGTCCATGTCTTCTTTCTCAGGCAGCGTCTTCTCTTCGCGGATGGTGTTCAAGCATTTTTTGCCGGTTTCGTCACGGTCGAAGAAATCGTGGAGCTCGCTTTCAAAACGTTTGATGTCGCCGAGCTTGATATCGTCTAAGAACCCGTTGGTGAGCGCGTAAATGCTGACGACTTGTTTTTCGACAGGAAGGACTTCGTGGAGTCCTTGCTTGAGGATTTCCACGGTGCGCTTTCCGCGTTCGAGCTTTTTGCGGGTCGATTCGTCGAGGTCGGAGCCAAACTGCGTGAACGCTTCAAGCTCCCGGTAGCTTGCAAGGTCGAGCCGCAAGGTCCCCGAAACTTTCTTGATCGCTTTGATTTGCGCGCTGCCTCCGACACGGGAGACACTAAGGCCGGCATTGATGGCGGGCCGTACGCCCGTATAGAAGAGGTCGCTTTGCAAAAAGATTTGGCCGTCGGTGATGCTGATGACGTTGGTGGGGATGTAGGCGGAGATGTCCCCGGCCTGCGTCTCGATGATGGGCAAGGCCGTGATTGAACCGCCTCCCAAATCGTCGTTCAGCTTCGCGGCGCGCTCCAAAAGACGGGAGTGCAAGTAAAAGACGTCGCCCGGAAAGGCCTCGCGTCCCGGAGGACGGCGCAAGAGAAGACTCAATTCACGGTAGGCCGTCGCATGCTTAGTCAAGTCGTCGTAGACGATGAGCACGCTTTTGCCTTCAAACATGAACTTTTCGCCAATCGTGACGCCGGCATACGGCGCAAGGTATAGCAGAGGCGCGGGTTGCGAAGCGCTCGCGTTGACAATGATGGTGTGGTCCATCGCGCCATGGCGTTTGAGCGTTTCTTGCACTTGCGCCACCGTGGATTCCTTTTGGCCGATGGCGACGTAGATGCAAATCACGTCTTCGTCTTTTTGATTGATGATGGTATCAAGCGCAATGGACGTCTTACCCGTCTTGCGGTCGCCGATGATGAGCTCGCGTTGGCCGCGGCCGATCGGGACTAGGGCGTCAAGCACCTTGATGCCTGTTTGAAGCGGCTCCTCGACGCTTTTTCGACTCATGACGCCCGTCGCTTTTTGTTCGATGGGGCGGTATTCGTCGGTGTCGATTGAGCCACGCCCATCAAGAGGAAGACCGAGCGGATTGATGGTGCGTCCAATCAATTCTTCGCCGACGGGGGTTTCCAAAATGCGCCCTGTCGTTTTGACGGTGTCTCCTTCTTTGATGGCGGTCGATTCATCCAAAATGATGACGCCGACATGGTGCTTCTCCAAATTGAGGGCCATGCCGTAGACATCGTTTGGAAACTCCAAAAGCTCGCCGCTCATGGCTTCGTCCAATCCATGCACCAAAGCGATGCCGTCGCCGACGTTGATGACGGTTCCGACGTTTTCCGTTTTGATCTCTTTGCTGTATTTTTCAATTTGTTCTTTGATTAAGCTTGAAATTTCTCCGGGGTCGATTTTGCTCATGGTCTCACCTGCCTATTTTGTCAAACGACTTTTGAGTTGGTTCAATACATGGTTGATGGTGTCGTCTACAACTTTCCCATCAAACTCGAAACGCAATCCGCCGACGATGCTTTCATCGACGTGGTTTTCAAGCGTCACTTGACGGTTGTATTTGTTTTCGTACTCTTCTTTCAAAGTGCTGAGGCGCTTTTCGTTCAATGGTCTTTTGCTGTAAATGTTGACATGCAGTACTTTGTGCATGTCCGCTTTGAGTTGTCGGTAACGTTTCAGAACGTTTTTCAACTCGTTGAAACGATTGTTGTCGATCGCCACAAACAAGAAATCGCGAAGCAACTCGGGCAGTGACATCGAACGGACGATTTCCTTTTTGTCCGACTTTTTCATGCGGGGATGCATGAAAAACGTGTGTTCTTCTTCACCCAAAGCATCCATAAAGCTTGAAAGCGATTCTTCAATCTCGTCGATTTGCTCTTTTTCTTTGGCCAAAGCAAAAAGAGCGACTGCGTATTGTTCGCTTACGGCGCTCATTGTTTGCGAACCTCTTTGATGGCTTCGTCAATCAGCTTGTCGTATGTTTCTTCGCTGATTTGTTTTTGTATGGCCTTGTAGGTCAACAGGCTCGCGATTTCAATGATTTCGTTGCGCATTTTGTTGCGGGCAAGGTCCATTTCCTTTTCCAGATCCTTGCGCGCTTCTTTTTTGATACGGCTCGCTTCGTCTTTCGCTTCGGCGATCATGTTTCGCCTGATGTCTTCGCTTCGGGATTTCGCTTCCTCAACCATTTTTTTCGAAGACGCGCGAGCTTCTTCAAGCTCTTGTTCCGCTTCTTCTTGCATGGTTTGTGCGTTTTCGTTCTTTTCACTCGCCTCGGTCAGTTCGTTGTTGATGGACTCGCGGCGGGCATCCAAAAACGCGGTCACTTTATCCCAAAAGAAAACCTTTACGACAATGATCAAAAGCGCTGTCGAAGCGATTTGAATCAACAATTCGACGGGCTCGACGCCCAAAGCGATGTCGACTAGCCGTTGGATTCCACGTGCGACAGCTTCCATGATGTTGCCTCCAATCTAATTATTGTCCGATGAGTACAAAGGCAATGATCAACGCGTAAAGTCCCGTGGTTTCCGCCATCGCTTGACCGACAAGCATGGTGGTGGTGATTTTGCCTTGCGCTTCGGGCTGACGTCCAACCGCTTCAACCGCTTTACCGGCGGCGAAGCCTTGTCCGATCGCGGCACCGAATCCGGCGATCATGGCGATGCCGGCACCTAGGGCTGCCAAGCCTGATACGAAACTTTCGTTGAAGACAATTTCCGATAATAGAACCATAAAGTCTCCTCCTAATCTCAAATGGATGTGTTGTGGTACGGTTTTGTGCTTCTATCGCTTAACTGTCGGACTCTCCGGTAGCGTCGACAGCCATAGCCAAAAAGATGGTCAAAAGCATGAAATACACAAACGCTTGAATCACGCCGAATCCGACGTTAAAAATCGGATGCACGATAACGGTCGTGGCAAAGAGCGCCCCGACGTTGCCGAGCAAATTGAACACAATCGTCGCGATGACGCTTCCGCTCAGCAAGTTGCCGAAGAGACGCAACCCCATCGCGAAAGGGGTGGAGATTTCGCTGATGATGTTTACGGGCAAAAGCAACGGGGAGGGTTCCATGAGGTCTTTCAAGCGTTGCTTGGGTTTTCGGACAATGAGTCCGGAAACCTGGATCACGGTGAACGCGATGATGCTGAACGCCACGGCGACGTTGATGTTCGCAAGCGGCGTTTCAAGGCCGAAAAGACTGGCGGTGTTCGCCGCAATCAAAAACAGCAAAATCGCAATGAGAATCGGTGAAAACTTTCGCCATTGCGCGCCGTGAAACTGCTCGATCAAACGGTTGAGCGTATCGACGAGAAACACGACGAGGAAAATCGGTCCTTGGATTGGCTTCTCGGGGTCGAGTTTCTCCACTTTTTTCCCAAGCAGCGTCAACAGCACCATCAACACCAACGTCACGACGATGGACGCTTTGATGGCCGGGCTCATTTGTTCGTAAAACTCAAGCATCGTCTTCGCCTCCCTCTTTTTTGCTTAGAAGGAACGTCAAAAGCAACGTGACCTTAAACGAAGTGAACCCGACGAATGTGAAAATCAGGTCCAATCCTTCGCTGGCGTAAGCAATGAACAAAATCAACGCATAAAACACATAGCGGAACACCGCGTTGAACGTGGCGGTCCTTTTGAGCGCTTCGGGGTTGTTGGCCGCCGTGCGCATCGAAGTTTTGTAGTTGTGGCTCATCAGCATCACGGAAACGGCCGAGCCCAAAAAGAAACTCAACGTTTCCTCCCAGCCGAAAATGCCGAAAATGGCAAGCGCCACCAACAGCACATACGGCCAAACATATAGGAAGGTTTTAACGTACATCTTTTCCGTCATCGTGTTCCGCTCCCAAACGCATTACGCGTACTATAAGATTCCGCACCGCCGCCAAAGCGCCGATGATCATGAATATTCCTACAAAAACGGTGTCCAAATCAAACAACCGGTCCAAACCGAGACCGATGAAATATCCGATGGCAATCGCAATGATGGCTTCGTAGACGAAGTTCGTCGCAATCGCCAGCAATCGGAGCACAAACTTTTTATCGGTCATACAATCCCTCTTTGACAAGGCATAAAAAAACACTTATTCCTCGATTTTTTCCACCCGACGAATGTGGCGAGCATCACCGGAAAACTCCGTGTTCAACCAAACATCCACAATCGCTTTGGCCAAATCTTCGCCGATGATGCGTCCGCCCATGGTAAGGACGTTGCTGTCGTTATGGAGACGAGTCGCTTTCGCGCTGAACATATCATGCACCAACGCGGCGCGGACGCCTTTTGTCTTGTTGGCCTGAATGCTCATGCCGATGCCTGTTCCGCAGATCAACACGCCACGGTCGGCCTTTTTTGCGGCCACCGCTTCTGCGACTTGCTTGGCGGAGTCGTTGTAATCGCAGCTTTCGGTATTGTGCGTGCCGAAATCTTGCACGTCAAAGCCTGTATTTTCAAGGTGTTTGCGAACTTCTTCTTTGAGGGCGAACCCTGCGTGGTCGGAACCTAGAACGATTTTCATCCAAATCACACCCTAACTTGAATTTTCTACCTTAACCATTATATCAAACCGCACCCAAAAAACAATAAAAACGAAAGCATTTGAAAACCTTTTTATCGCTCAAACTTAACTTCCCCTTGTCGCAAGACCTTTCCCTGCAACGTATCGTAGACCGTTGACGCGACGCCTTTTAAATCGCCGCCCGAGACGAGGTGGTCGACGGATTCCTCAAAAACTTCGGCGTCATGAAGCTTTAGAATCGGCGGTTCGTTCGACAAATTCAAGGACGTAACCGCCATAGGACCGTACCGTTTCAAGATGGCGAGGGCTTTGTCGTGATTGGGAATGCGCAAGCCGACCGTCTTCATGCCGCGCGTGACATAATCGGGAACCGCTTCGCTTTTTTTGACCACGAGCGTCAACGCGCCGGGCCAATGCGCCTTGGCGAGGTCCCGGAAATCTTCGTAGTTTTCACTCAGCGTTTTCACACATTCCATGTCGGGGCAAAGCACCGCAAGCGGCTTGTCTTGATCGCGGCCTTTCAAAGCGAAAATCTTTTCGACGCCGCGTTGGCTGTTTAAAAGGCATCCCACGCCGTAGACTGTGTCGGTCGGCATGATCAACACTTCATCGCGCAAATCCTTTTTCAGCAATTCCTCCAACTCAATCGGCATTACGATTCCTCCAAACTCCATCGCAGTTGGCGTTCTAAAGTTTTTTTCACCGGAGCGAAGCTGCGCCTGTGTTCGTCGATTGCGCCGAGTTTCTCCAACGCTTCCAAGTGCGCTTTTGTCGGGTAGCCTTTGTGGCGTTCGAACCCGAAGCCCGGATGCTTTTCCCCCAAAGCCGTCATGTAACGGTCGCGGTGGACTTTGGCCAAAATGCTCGCCGCCGCGATGGTTGCGCTTTTTTGGTCGCCTTTGATCAAGGCTTGCGAGGGCACGGACAAGGAGAGTTCCATCGCATCGCTCAAAACGTAGTCGTACCCATCGCTAAGTTTTGAGAGTGCCGTCTCCATCGCTTTGCGGCTCGCCCGATAGACATTGAGCGCATCGACTTCGCGGGCCGGTATGCTCACCACCGCATAATCGGAAACTTCCGTAATGGCATCGTAGAGTTCGTTCCGCCGCTGTTCGCTCAGTTGTTTCGAGTCGTTCAGCCCTTCAATGTCGCAATCTTCAGGCAGCACCACCGCCGCGGCCACCAAAGGTCCGGCAAGCGGCCCCCTGCCGACTTCGTCGCAGCCGGCGACCTTCTTGAAACCTTCTTTCCAAAGCGCCTTTTCAAACGAAAACATCATGCATCCGCCACCCGGTCCAGAATAATCCTGCCGAAGCGCTGGTGCCGGAAGTCGTGCAGAAAGCGGTCCATCACTTTCTCGTAATCGACCTCGCCGCCCTTTTTCAAACTCCCCAGACGTTTGCCGATTTTTTCAAAAAGGTCCAAGACGTCAAAATCGCCGACTTCGAGGTCGTATCGTTGTTCAAAGGCTTCACGGTAATGCTCGGATAAGACTTTGAAGCCATAGATCACGACTTCATCGCGTGGAACCATGTGGTCTTTCAAGGCACCAAGAAGCCCTAGTTTCAGCCCGACGGTTTCATCGTCCAAATTCGGCCAGAGCAATCCCGGAGTGTCGATGAGTTCGAGGTTCTCATGGATGCGGATCACTTGCAGGTCTTTTGTGATGTTCGGCCTGTCGCCGACATTTGCGACCTTTTTGGACACGAGCTGGTTGATCAGCGTGCTCTTTCCGACGTTTGGGATGCCGACAATCAACGCGCGAATCGGTCTTTTTCTGCGTCCTTTTTCCAGTTCTTTTTCAAATTTGTCCGCAAGGACTTGCTCGGCTAGCGGAACGATTTCTTTTGTATGCCGCTGCGAATGGGCGTTCATTTTCAACGTAGGCAGACCCTGAGTCTCAAAATGCGCGACGAAACGGTCAAGCTCGCGTTCTTCGGCAAGGTCGGCCTTATTCAGAAGAACAATTCGGGGTTTCCCCTTTAGTATGTCGTCTAGGTCGCGGTTGCGGGAGGAAATGGGCGCACGTGCATCAAGCAGTTCAAAGACGATATCCGCCCAACGCAGTTTTTCTTTCAGCTTTCGTTTGGTCTTGGCCATATGGCCCGGATAGTAAGTAAATCTCGCCATCTATTCCACCCTCCCCATGTCCTGAAACGGATAAAGGCGGGTGCGCACGCGGCCATAAAAATCATCAATCGAGAAGCTTCCCGTGTTGCGGGAGTCGTAGGA
>PUOX01000073.1 GCA_003552925.1 Mollicutes bacterium
GCAGTGGGCCGGGTCGTCTGCGTAGCAGTGGGCCGGGTCGTCTGCGTAGCAGTGGTGTTGTCGTCTGTTTGAAGGGCGTTTTTTGGGCGTTTGCGTAGCAAAGAGGGCTTTCCTATGGGAGCGGAATTTGCCCCTTCAGAAAAGCCCTCTAAACGCTTCCAATATTTACCTTTTACTCTTCCCGCATCTCCCATCTCCTCGCGGAACGAATCACATGTTTCAACGCCTCATCGAGGTCCTCAAAAATCCTTCCCGCGTGG
Organism: Mollicutes bacterium; assembly: GCA_003552925.1. Taxonomy (GTDB): domain Bacteria; phylum Bacillota_I; class Bacilli_A; order Izemoplasmatales; family Izemoplasmataceae; genus T1SED10-81. The sequence goes on from PUOX01000073.1 coordinate 261, forward strand.
TAGCGGAGCCAAATATGATCGCGCAATTCCCCCGCCCACACCACGACTGGGATCCCCGAGGAATACGCCTCTTTAACCTCCATCGAGGTTCCAATGTATGGATGGGAGGGGTTTGTGAATTCCGCAAGGAGCAGATTCGATCGTCGAATGTGTTCGGTGGAGGCGTCGACGATCTCCTGAAAATCCCTCTCCTCGCGGAGGAGGCGGTCGCGAATCGGGTTAAGCGTTACGATCCCTCTCTCTGCTAGGCGGTCCTCCACATAGTCCCTCCACGCGCGAGAGGAGAACGTGTTTTCGGTAATCCCCCCTGATACGAATACTTTAAAGCTCATCCTCTTCTTCACTCCTTTCGCCTGCGAGCATCGACAACAACGACACTAATTCTTCATCTACAGCCTCTTCCTCCAACGATCCATTCTCCCGAGGAGGACCGCTTTCTTGGGGAGAACCGCTTTCTTGTTGATGGAGCTCCTCTTGTGCCTGCCTCGCGAGATCCTCCTCCGAGGGATCATAACTCTCGACGCCATCTTCACCCAAATAATCGAGGTTCGAGATGGATGGACGCCCAACAAACCTATACTCACGCCCTCCCGATTTTCGCATCGTCACCTCAATACTTCCGGATTCTTCGAGGGTTTCGATTATTTGCTTTAGTCCATCCGCCTTCACGTAGCGTGAAGCATACTGCGCGAGTTGGCGGTGGGTGATGTTTTTGCGTCGCTCAATGAAACCAAGAATCCGCGCGGTTGGGAGTTCGCTTTCGGCGTGGGTCATCACATTCACCACACCACTCATGCGTTTTTTGATCTCCTCAAGAGCCATCTCCGCCTGTTTGAGGTGGCGTTCTTTTACGATCAGCTCGTTGCTTTCGGCGACGGAGAATAGGATCGCCACCTTTAGGAGGTGGAGTTCCCACCGCGAGAAAAAGTCAATCTCATCCCCCTCATCCAGGGAGAGTTCGTATTGATAATTATACCACTTCGTATACCATTCTTTTGCGGTTTTGGTGAGGGAAATCTCCCCCTTCAAGCCGCGGATTATATTCAGGTCGTGTATGAGTTTTGCCTCGCGGTCTGCGTGATCTGCAGGCACTTCATCTTCTGGAAAAGCGACCGGCCTCCGCGGACCGGATGAACACACAAATATCATCCTCGAAACAAAGCCCCCTCCAACGACTTCGATCGGAATTGCGGAACGGAGCCAAGAGAGGGTCGAGCCAGCCAGAATATTAATGCACGGCTTCGTGAGGGTGAAGTGTCCCGCTCCTTTTGTTTGATAGGACCATGTGTCGCTCTTTTTGGAGCTTGCCGCATCATAGAGGTCAGTCAAGAGTTTTAGAATGTCGGCATCCGCTTTTGTTTTACCAAGAAAAACATTCAGTTCGCTGGCATACGCGAAGGCGGAGGAGGTAGTGTAGATCTTTTGTCCGTCTGTGGAAATTTCACTCATCGCCTCAAGAAGCCGTTCCGGTGTGAGTTTTGAAGCGAAGAATTGCGGTGGATTGTCTATTTGAGAGAGGATGCTTTTGCTCATTCCAATGGCGGTCGATTTCCCCGATTTTCCCGGCGGACCAACAAGCGTGATATACATATTCGGCACAACCTGGAAGAACACTCGATCCATCACAATATTCCTTTCAATCGCTCCGCTAATGGCTGCAATCCCGCTCCATAGTTGGTATGCCTCCGCGCCCTGAAGAGGGGAGGTGTAGCGTAAATACTCTCCCAACCAACTATCGGGGATTACGCGATCTTGCATTATCCACACTCATTCCAATTTGTTCCCCAGTTGACGTCTGCGGGGATCTCGAGTGGTTGACCGTTTATATAGAAGGGGCGCTGGAGTTCTTCCACGATGATGCGCTCCGCCTCTTCCTGCATGGAGCGTGGGCAGTGGACGGTGATGGAGTCGTGGAGTTGGAGAGCAATACGGGCGGGATGAGGGAGGCGAGCATAAATACGGAAGGTGGCTGCGTGGATTGCATCACTAACGGTGGACTGTGGGAGGTACGCGGTTGCATCACGAAATGTGGCATCATCCATCCTTCCATAGAAAATCCGCTCTCGCCCGAATGGGTTTCGTAAGGTGCGATCTTTACGGAGAGCTAGTTCAATTTCTCGATGCCACCGAGACAAAAACGGATACGTGTCGTGATATTGTTGGAGGAGGCGTTTCGCGTCTTTTGCGGGGATTTCTGCGTAGCGGGAAAATGTCATCCAGCTCATGCGGTAATTCGAGCCGTGGGTGATGCGTTTTCCAAGTTGACGCTCTGCGGGAGTAACTTCCTCCTCTGGTTTGTTGAATATCATCGCGGCATTAGTGGTGTGAATATCACCCTCCGAGTCTACGACTTTTTTCATTTGAGGATCACAACACAAATACGCCACGACGCGGTTCTCTGCTTGTCCAAGGTCAGCCGCCACGAATACGTCATCGTCGGTGTCGGGAACGAGGATCTCTCTACAAATCCCCTTAGGCAGATTTTGCATGTTGGTCCCTGTTCCATCGACACTCGAAGATGACGATAGCCTTCCAGTCTCAGTTCCGCTCACATTATACGAAGTTCGGACTCGACCGTCGGAATCGTAGGGCATATTGAGATAGGTTGAGAGAACTTTTCGTTTTTTGCGGATTTCGAGGATGAGTTCAAGCTCGCGGCGTTGGGATCGACGATAAAACTCCTTAATCGCCTGCGCGTCGGCGGTCGGGTTTCCTGATTTGTTTTTGCGAAGCGGGAACTTCATCTCATCGTAGAGGAGTTGTTTCATCTGTTTTGGAGAGTTTACATTTACTTCCCATCCCACCATTCGAGAGAGTTCAGCGGAGAGTTGTTCGATCTCTTGTTCGATAACCTCCTTCGCCTCCTGAAGGCGGATGGTGTCGATCTTCACACCGTTTTCGTGGATTTCGATATAGATTTGCAAAAGAGGATGCACATGATTAAAATAAAATTCCTCGAGGCCGCGGTCTTTGAGATCCTTTTGTTGTTTCTCCGCCACCTCAAACGTCAAACACGCATCTTTTGCGTTGTAAATCCACCGATCACTCTGTGAAGTGTCTTTGTAGAAGGGCTCATCGGTATAGATGCTCGCAAGAAACGCGAGTGCTTTGGGGAATTCAGGATGCAATACATTCGCCGCGGCCATCGTGTCGAAGTGGTAATTTTCGATCGGAATACCAAACCGCTCCAAATATATAATATCGTATTGCCCATTTTGACCGATCTTCTTTATTTTAGGATTCGAGAGAACTTCCCCGACAAGGGTCCATGCCTCCATCTCATCATCTACACTCCTCCAATACGGTTCCCCATTACGATACGTAAAGGGAATACACATCGCCTCTCCATCCGCAGGAGCAATCGCGAGACAGTCGATAAAACGATGCCCCCTACCCACCGTTTCGATGTCGAATGCAACCTGTGGGGCATGGAGTACAACCTCGCGTATATATCGGCGGACATCATGAATCGTGGGTTCTGTGATGAATTTGCGATCTTTCAAGTTGACCTCCGGGGAGTGTTTTTCGCGGAGAACTTTCGCGAAGTCGAGCGAGGCGATCGGAAACCACTCCCATTGCCTCAACATCGCAGCGGGATGATAGGAGGGGATCACCTTCCCAACTGGGGTGCGGAGGATTGATCCTCGATAATTCCCAATACTTACGTCGTCGTCTTGATGGAGACATTTTAAGGCTTCGGCGCCGAGAGCGATCGTCAGATTTGGTCCCACGGAGTTAATTTCCTCGATCACCTCTTCTCGAATCCGCCGAAGTTCGTCTGTTGGGTGGTTTAATCCCGCGTCCTCGTAGTATTCCCGGATGTTTATTTTGTCGGTCTTGATAACGTTAGTCACATAACACTCGTGGCGTTTTATGCCTGCATTGCGTAGTAGTAGGTCGAGCGTTCGACCAGACGGTCCACAAAATGGCCGCCCTTGTTTTAATTCAACTTTCCCTGGAGCTTCTCCAAGAATACAAATTTTCGCTTCCTTCGGTCCTTCAGGAGGAACCAAAATTTTGCTCAAAACACAACACCTCCGAGAAATTTATTGAGCCATCGAGATATATATGATCGAAAAAATCAACCACGCCGAGAGAGCGATGAAGTAGGTGTTGACGATGGTCATTACGCGAGGGCCGGAGGCGTGGTGGCGTGCCGCGAATAGGATGATCGCATTTACCGCCAGAAAGAATATTCCAGACGCGATGAGGAGGATCTTCACTATCACGCCTCCTCCACCTCCCCTCCACGATCCACACCCTCCTGAATTAAAAACTCATTAACGTGTTCGCGCATCCGGGCAAAATTCGCGGGAGACTTCTCAATACAGATGGCTTTTCGTTTTCGGCGTGCGGCGGCGATGGCTGTCGCTCCAGAGCCCGCAAAACAGTCGACCACGGTGTCTCCTGGATCGGAGGCGAGTTCGATGATTTCCTCGAGAAGGGCTTCGGGTTTTTGAGCGGAATGGACTTTTTGCGCGGAGGGGACGCGATTGAATTGGAAGACGTTTGATCGTCCAGAATTTAATTCCCGGCGCCCCTTCCACGCGTGGAGGAATATTTCGTATGCGGAGGGGAGGGAGAAACCTTTTGCGGGTGATCCTCCTCCTTCTTTAACCCACACCGCGGGAATTGAATCGACCTCAAACCCTGCATCTTCGAGGGACTGGATCATCGAATATAGGTGGGTGATGGCGCAGAACATAAAGAGGTGGGAATCTTCCGCCAACACACGATAAAGCTCTTTCGCACAGAGGCGGATTAGTTCAAGCGACTCTTCAGTGGAGTCGTCGTATTCGATGGTTGTTTTTCGAGAGAGTTGGGAGTTTTTGTCCATCCCCACTCCCCAAGGAGGATCCGTGACGGCGAGCGCGATGGAGTTTTCGGGAATTTTTCGTAGCTCTTCAAGGCAGTCGCCTTGGACTAGATTGACGTAATCTTGCTCGATGTCGACTTCTCTCGAGGAGAGCTCACGCAAGATGGCCTCCTCTTCGAGTTGTTTGAGTTTTTTCATCGCTTGAAATTTATTCGGCTCATCCGCAATCTCAGGGTATTGTTCAATGCCCTCCGCAAGTTTGAGGTCCATCGAGACGGATCCCTTCGTGCGGTCGATCGTGTCTGCGGTATCTTGCACTCCCCATCTCCCCGGGACTTCGATCCCCTTCACGCGGGGTCCGTGAATTGCGATCTTGAGTTCGTGGAGTTCTTTTGTGGCCGCGAGCTCCTCTTGCCAGGTTAGATCTTTGCGTTGAATGTTCTCTTCCAGCTCGAGCTCTCGGCGGGTGATCTCGTCCGTGTTTTGGAGCACGTCGACCTCGATCTCCTCGAGTTTTAGGATGTCCCGCATCGCGGTGAATCGCCTACCGCCTGCGATGATGTTCATCTCCTCATCCACAACTGGAGGGTGGATTATGCCGAACTTTTCGATGCTCTCGGCGAGTTCCTCAATTTTGCCCATATCGTAACGAACTCGGTTTGCGATCTTAACGTCGGATGTCTTGACTTTTTTTCGCACTTTTTGTTCACTCCTTTTGGTTTTTGGATGTGTCGAAGGCCCGCCAACTCCGCACGTGAGGATGGGGGTTGGACGAGCCTCAACACAAGACTTTAAGGTTTAATTTTTGATGGGCCAAATCTCTGCCATGGGAATGACAACATTGAGCATTACTTCCGCGGCCTCGATTGTGGGGAGTGATGCTGTGTGGAGTAAGTTTAAATTTTGAACTTTCTCCGCCATGCTACGCATTCATCGCATACGCTCTTTAGTATGATTTCCCATGGAGGTCTGGTCGGGAGTTGTTGATCTCCTGCTTTTGCTCGATCGCCGAAATTACTTGGTCCGCTCCGATGCGTCCAGAAAGGTCGCAAAGTCGAATGAATGTGTCCGCGAGTTCCTCCAAGAAACCCTCTCGATCCCCTCTCGAGTACGCTTCATACGCCTCAGCGAGTTCGGTTATGATCAGCATGAGACGCCCATTGATTGGATGCGCGGAGGGCAGGTCAGCGCGATGGAGGAGGGGGGACTTCATCATCTCTTTTGCGATGCAAACGTTTTGAAGAGCCCCACTCTCATCATTTTGGCGTTGGTCCTCCACCGCCCGCGCGAGAAAAGAGGTGATGTGCATGATGCGATCACAAAAAAGAGAAGGGTTTGTGGTCCAGAATTGTTTTTGTGTCGCATTCTCGTGAGAAGTTTGGATGAGGTTTTTAAGATTCATTTTGAGGATCCTCTCCTTCGGTGATCGTATAGTGTTCTCCACAAATTCCACAAACATACGTCCGACCTTTCGCGCCAAGGGTCGTGCCATCCATAAGCTCCTCTGGAGGGCAAACACACTCTCCACCAAGCACCGCGGCCCATTTTAGTTGTTCCATCAGCGTCTCCACCACATTGCCTAGAATGGCGAGCTCGCGGTGGATTTGGCGCGAAGTGTTTTTCTCCTCGAGCCAGTCGAGAGAATCGTGAACGCGCTTACAGATTGTTCGCTTAAAATCGTCTGCGTTGAAGTTGTTCTGAGGGGGTTTGTTGAGCGTCATTTTTCATCACCTCCCTTCCTGTGCGAAGAGCGGAGACGGATTGTTTGAGGTGGTGGATCTGTGCCGGGGAGAAAAAATGCGCGTGGTTGGTGGCGAGACTCGCGAGGAACTTCGCGACCGATAATTCGCGTCTTTTTGGGTGGTGGTTCACAACATTCCACCCCCAATCTCAACTCTCCGGAGGAGCCGCGCAGAGAGATCAAGCGCCGCTTCATAGTCTCCCGCGGAGATGGTGTTGTGCAGGCGGCGGATCTCCCTCGCAACCTCCACTTGGGAGATGTCCATCAACGAATCCTGCGCGAGGGTTCCGGAACGGAGGTGTTCCGCAAGCTCCCGCAAAATTTGCGCGCTTAGATGATTTAGTGTGGATGGGTTTGTTCCGTGGTGGAGGTGTTTTTTGACTTCTCGAATCAGCTGGGCTTTTGTGGACATACTTCCCCCTCCCCTGGAGAGAAAATTCTTCGGCGATTTAGAAGATCAAGTATTTCATGTGCTCGCATTTTCGGGCGTGAGGCGTGGATGATTCTATATGCGTGGGCCTCGTCGACCGTTTTTGCGGTGCATTCTCCCTCCTCATTCTCAAAAACATCTCCGATGTCGTTGAACGCGTCACATTCTCGTTGCTCGTTGAACCAAAGACATCCTGGACATTCTTCACGCATCTCTTTTGGCCTCCTCTTTTTTGGGGATGAACTGCTGGCAATGAGTCACCGCCACAGAAGGTGGGAAGGGGGTGATCGATCGTGCGAACAACGCTCCGGTTTGTTTGTGGAATTTGCATCCATAACACCTCATCAACTCCAACTCCCCTCAAACTCGCTTCGCGGGACTCCCCGGCACGCATCGTTTTCGCAAGTTTTGCATGGTGGTCCTGCGAGCGCGAAGAGATTCGGGGCGATGGCGTAGACACTCTCAAACATTTGTCGTGCGAGTTCTTGAATTTCTCGCTGAGCCTGTCTGCAGGCGCGGAGCGCAAAGAAATGGAGCAAGGCTCGCGCGTTGAAGGTGGCGATTAGGGTGGTGGTTATTGCTTGCGGTAGCAAGTATCGTGCGTCCTCCCGGGAGACTCCAGCCTCGATTGCCTCTTTATATAGGTCGACTGATTTGTGGAGATGGTGCCTCCAAGGAGTGATTGTTTGAGGGAAACGAACATCTTTCGGGGAGAACGTATATCGTTGGGATCGTTGAGAAAACGCGGTACCGACGCGATGGCGCACAAGTTGGTGGGAGCAGGCGCGGGAGATCCCCTCCACCGCAAACGTAAACGACACATGCTCAAATGGGGAGAGATGTCCGAGCGAGTGGAGCTTCTTCAAAAACCCTCCCTCCGCGGGTTCGTTGAGGAGGTCGTTGATCGGTTTCGACGAGGCGCAGACGCGGGCCGCGAATTGGATTGTTTGCTCGGGATTTGAGGTGTGGTGGATCAGGGTGATTTTGGGTTGATTCATAATTTGGTGGTCTCCTTTCGGAAAATCATCACATTCTCATACTGCACGCGGAGATTTGAATTCTGTCCGAATCTCATCCGGGGTGTTTCGATCGGAATATTCCTTTCGAATGTGAAGCCGGTCGCGCAGATGGCGAGTTGGTGCCATCTCGACACCTCGATCACCTCGCCCCCGCGGATGTGGTCGCTCACATTAATCACAAAAAGTCCATCTTCACACAAAACCCGGAAAAGCTCCCGGTAGATGCGTTGGTGTTTTGCACGATAGATTTTACCCCACTGCATTTTTCCAGTGTTCTGTTCATGGAGCTTGCGCCCAAGGGTGTGGGTGTAGGTTATGCGGCGTGACGCATCTCTCGCGTTGTGCGAATCCGCCATGCGATTACCGTAGGTGGGGGAGGTGCAGATTGCATCGAAAAACCCATCCCCAAACCTCAAAAACTCCGCGTCGTCTGTGGTGATGAGGTCACATTTCCCGTGCCCGAGTTGTGCCCATTCTGGTTCGATCTCGTTGCAGAAAATCTCCCCTTCAAACCCGTGATCGCGGATCTCGGCAATCTTGCATGTTCCGGCGAATGGATCCAACACTCTCCTTCTCCCGCGGAGGAGGTCCGCGAAGATCGGAATCAGGGAGTTGGTGTATTTCGCGGGATGCTTGGCCATATTGGCTCGTCCTCCTCTCTTCTTTTGATGATATCACCACAACGACACTTATAGAAACAATCCACAACCTCTCCTTGATCTACGTGCATATTTATTTTGGCCTCGTGAACCACCTCCTCTACAGTCTCCGGATACACTGGCTCCCACCACTCAAGTGTTATATACTCATCATTGGCCTCAACCACCTCGCCTACGATAAAACACTCATCTCCAGAAACGATCAGGTTGCCCTCTGCATAAACGATCAGGTTGCCCTCTGCATAATCAACACCTATTGATCGAATCGTTTTACCTCTGAACTTGATGTCCCTAACGGACATAGCGTGCACCTCCTAATCGTGAATATTGCCGACTATTTCTATCAAAGAATGATGATTATGAGACAATAAAACATTTCTGGCATAAAAAGCTCCTTCTCTAAACTCGACCACTGCTTGATCCCACTTTGGGAATTCTTTGTGAATTATTATGTCTCCTCCAAAAATCGCTTCACCGTTCCTGTCCTTAATCCCAGTATATTGTCCGATGGTTTCAAGCTTAACTGGACACCAGAACTCAAGATTAATATATTCAGTCGTAGCCTCAACTACATCCCCTACTATCCAATAAAACCCATTTCCTGAAGTTACTAAATTGCCAAACACCCATTCATCTTCCTTAACAAGATATCCGCCCAGATAATCATCAGAAGCAACATTCTCCGCCTTGCCCCTGAACTTGATATTTTTAACTCCCTTCATCCTGCACCTCCTTCGCCCAAAACACATCTTGATTAAAGTGTGTTTATTGACACACCAAGATATTCGCTTGCTCTGTAATTTTATAGATTTTCATTTATTCGCTTCTCTGCAATTTCACAGTATTCTTTTGCTATTTCACTGCCTATCCAATTACGCTTGTTTAGGATAGCCATTTTTGCTGTTGTCCCGCTTCCCATAAAGGGGTCATAAATCAAATCGTTTTCATTACTCCAAGATAGTATGTGGTCTTCTGCTAGTTTTTCCGGGAAGATAGCTGGGTGTCCTAAATCTTTTTTACCACCGACTGGATATTCCCAAACATTATCTAGTATTTTTGTTTCTTTTGTTGTAGTTATTTCTTCTCTTGGTCTATCTGCTGAATTTTGAGAAAATGTACCATTATTATTTCTATTCTTTTTATTACCAGCAGTTTTACATTTTGTTTCTAAATAATTACAAACATTTGGTTGTCCTTTTGAAAAAATAAACATATATTCAAAACAGTTGGTGTATCTCTTGGTTCTAA
>PUOX01000038.1 GCA_003552925.1 Mollicutes bacterium
ACTTCTTCATCAAGCGCAATTTTGCCAATGTCGTGGTAGCGGGCCGTCAAATCGATTCTTTGCAATTCGTTTTCGCTGCACTCTATGGCTTTGCCTAGTGAAACGGCGTATTCGCGAACGTTTTGAGCATGGTCTAATTCTCCCTTATAACGATCATGCAAAGTCTTTTCAATCAAGCCAAGCATTCTCTCGCGCACTTTCGGTCCTTCGTCGAGCTTGTATCGGTACATCTTCGCTTCGGCAAGATTGTAGACGGTTTTGAAATCCTCATCGTCGGAAAGCATGGTCTGCAATCCGAACGAGATGGAGATTTCAAGATTGTTGATGCGCACTTCGCGGGACTCCGTCTTAATTGCTTTCATGACTTCTTTCGCTTCTTCAAAGGGCGTGTTCGGCATAAGCATGACGAACTCATCGCCGCCGATGCGGCATAGAGTGGAGCCTTTTGGGGCATGATTTTTCAATAAACTCGCCGCGGTTTCAATGACTTGATCGCCAATCTTATGCCCAAAAGCGTCGTTCGCGATTTTCAAAGCGTTCAAATCACAAAGTAAGACGCTTAACGGCATTTTCGCCTTTTGTGTGATGAACGGGATGTTCTCTTCATAATAGCGCCGGTTATAAAGCTTGGTGAGTTTGTCTCTATAACTAAGGAAGTCGATGGTTTCCTCAAATTTCCTCTCCTTGCTCAAATCGATGAAAATGGATGCAGTCTGTCCGTTTTTCGGAGAAAACACCGAGATGCGATAATACTTCTTAAGCGGAGCGAAATAACGAGTGAAAGCCTGTGCACCGCCATTTTCGGCAACTTCTTTGTGAATGTCCATATACGGGGGCTCATCGGTGTTGAAAACTTCAGTGATGGGCTTCCCGCGCACATCGTCAAGTTTCAGCCCGGTTTGCTCTTCGTAAGAAGTGTTGGCGTCGATGATGCGGTAATTGACAGCCTTACCGTTTTGATCATAAATCATTTCATTGATGACGAGCGCTTCTTCCATGTTCTCAAAGATGGAACGAAACTTTTTTTCGCTTTCTTTCAGTGCTTCTTCAACATGTTTTCGATGGGTTACATCCGTATCCCATCCTTGATAACCGTATAAGTTACCATCTTCATCATACAACGGAAAGCCTGTACTCATCATCCAGACGGTCTTTCCGTCTTTTGTGACCATGGGGTTTTCATACCCCATGACCAACTCTTCTGTTTTCAAGGTTCTCAGTACGACGTCTTTTACTTCGGATTGTTCTTTGTCGGGGTGGAGATTCCATACATAGCGCTTGCCTACAATTTCGTGGCTTTCGTACCCCAAAATGTCGCGGACGTTTGAGCTGACATACGTATAGCGTCCCGTCAAATCGAACTCCCAAATAAATGTGTCCGTCTCTCCGGTCAAACGCATAAAATCCATGTTTTTAAGACGGAGCACCTTTTTCTCCTTTATGGCGCTATCAAGTTCTTCCATCGTTTGGATGTTTTTTTGTCTATAATAGAACAAAAGAAAAACGACGACGCCCGTGAGCGCGTACCCAAGCGCAAGCAAAAAACGCCCGGAACGATCCACGTCAATCGTCGCCAAAATGAACATCCCTATAAACGCATAGAAGCCGACAAACAAAACCATTGCTTTTGTACTTTTGTTGTTTGGCATGTCGCCACCTCAACTTCCCCGTATCATATTATTATACACCATTATCCGCCATTGAGAAAGTGAGGGTTTGAATCTATCGTTCACAAACCGCTACATGTGACTCTCAAAACACCTAAGAAAAAAAGCCTCAAAATAGAGGCTTCATTACTTAGGCAATTGTTTGAACTGTTTGCGTAATAGCAAGTAGTGGATTATGACCCAAACAGCATAAAACACGACGAACTGCAACATCCCTTCAATGAAGGAATATTCTTCTCCCGATAGCAATGCGTTGATTAGAACAAAGATTGAAGCTGCAATAAAGCCGGGGCCCCATATACGCAAATGAAGGACTTTACGACTTTCGGGGGGTGTCATATGTCTGCTCATGTTATCGCCTCCTTCACAGGCATTGTAGCAAAACGAACCAAATTATACAACCGGCAATAGGGCTGCCGCAAGCATGAAATAAATAATCAAGCTAGTGATGTCTTTCAACGTTGTGATGAAAGGATTCGCACCGGCCGCTTGGTCAAGACCGAGCTTCACCAACACAAACGGAACAAAGAACCCAAGCGCAGTGGCAATGGTGATGGTAAACGTCAAGGACATCCCAATGACTATGGCCAAATCTGCGGCGAAATCCAAATCTCGCTGCCAGACAAACACAATCAAGCCGCCTAAGATTCCAAAGACAACGCCCATGGAAAAGCCGATTCCGACTTCACGGAGCCATTGTTTCATGAAGCGTTTAAAATCAATCTGACCCAAAACGACAGCTCTGGTGAAAATAGTTGCGGACTGTGTGCCTACGTTTCCGCCCATGTCCATAATAACAGGAATGAAAAACGCAAGCGCGGCTATCGCATGAAGCGTTTCCTCAAACTGTTCAATAAACATCCCGGCAATCATCCCGCCGGCCAAAGCCACAAACAAGAAAGGCATCCGAATGCGCCAAACTTGCCACAGGTTGCCGGTTGTCAGCAACATGCTCCGGTCAATGTCGCCTTGGCTGTTCCCGGCAAAACCGGCTTTGTCAAACGCGGTTTCCACAGCTTCGTCTTCTAAGACATCCATGGCGTCGTCAACGGTGACGGCACCCAACAGGCGATTCTCTTTATCGACTACCGGTACGGCAATTAAATCCGAATCCTGCAACAATTTCGCCACATCTTCGTCTTTGACATCGTAGGTGACTTTGAGAGGATTCTCAGTCATAACGTCTTTCACAATCGCATTCGGTTCTGCCGTTACCAGTTCTTTCAGGGAAACTACGCCTTCTAGTTTTCGTTGGTTGTCGGTAACGTAAATGTTGTAGAGCGTTTCAACCGTCTTGCCGATCTCTCGCAATTTTTTCAAAGCGTCTTCAATCGTTTGCTCCTTACGAAGACGCACATACTTTGGCGTCATGACATGTCCGGCCGTTCCGCGTTCATACCCCAATACGGTCAGCGTCAAATCTTTTTCTTTTTGCGACAAGGACTCAATCAACCGTTTAGCGACTTTTGCAGGGAGTTCATCCATCAAACGCGCTCGGTCGTCAGGCTCAAGTCCTTTAAAGAATTCGACCGCCCTTTCATCCGCGAAATTTTGCACTAGTTCTTGTTGGACTTCCACTTCGATGTGTTCAAACACTTCAAGAGCTTTCTCTTTATCAAGCAAACGGAACACGACGACTTGATATTGCGATTCCAAAGCCTCAATCATATCGGCCAACAAGAAATCTTCCATGTCGTTGATTTCTTGTTTCAATGTTTTCGTCTCATTGTCGTTAACCAGTTGACGAATACGGCGCAACGTCTTAATCTCTTCTTTGTTCATAGTGTCTCCCTCCATGTTGATGGTATTAATGAAAAAACCCACCTCAACGGTGGGTTTAATGATTAAAAAACAACCATCTTACCATCGTTGAGTTTTGGCACTATACGGCGTAAGTAGCTACATTAAACATGCCTTAATTCGGCAGTGTTTGTTGACCCGTTGGCATCTTTCGACATTTCCGGGCAGCAGCGTATGTCCGTATAGGAGCCTCACCTAACGTAAGTAACTATTTGTCCTTTCTCGGTGTATTATATGATATCAAAAAAGGATAGTCAAGTGGTTTTTCGTCTTCTTGAGAAACGTTTTCATGATGCAAAGAATCACTCCCCGAAAAGGGGAATGAACGTTTTTAAAAGCGATTGACGTTGTCAAAACGCGTTTTGATCATTTGCGAAAAGTAGTTTTCCATGGTTTTCATGATTCTCTTGTCGGTTTTGAGGTTTTTAAGCTTCTTCATGGTATCACACTCCTTTGTATGTTCTTGTTGCCGGTCCATAATAATTGAACAGATAAAATTCTTTCATCTATTTTCATATTATAAATGTAAATGGTTTTCATGTCAAGGGGTGTGCGCTATTCGCCTGTTGAACCGCTCGTCGTCTAAAGTATACCCTTCAAAAAACTTGAGCACCGGGTGCAGCATCGTTGTCGTGATGTTGTCTTTGTTCGATAAGAACTCGCTGTGATCTTCCAGTTTCAAATAATGGGCTTGTTGTTTTCTTAAATATTCAAGCACTTTGTCTCTTTTGACAAAACGCACAATCGCAGCACGATAATAATCCTCGGCCACCATCTTACCATAAAGCTCATCGACGATCGGCACGATTCGAAACGCCAGTACTTTGGCGATTTCCAACCGACTGTGAAAATGCATTCTATGGGCATAAAGCTCCTTGACCACAATTTCTACGCTTTGAGGAAGTTCGTTCAAATCGCCTGATAAATAATGCATCAACCGCTGATGCACGGCCTCGTAGGTGAAGAGTGAGTAGTCTTGTCGTTCCACCCTTTCTTGAATGCCATGATCCAGCACCACGCTTAAATACTCTGTTTGATTGCGATACTTGAGGGGCTTGGATGCATAAATATAGGATTGCTTTAGTTGCAACGCTGAAAAAAAATCATCCCTGCGAAAATAGCGGTACGCCGGAAAATCGCCGATGGCCGCTTCGTTTTCCAACATAGAAAGCAAGACGATGAAGAAAGCGATAAACGCCAAATAAACGCTGCTGTAATACGTCAACACTTGAGCGATGCCGTTAGACAAGCCCGACGTGAAGACGAAAGCCAAGGCAGACAAAACGGCGATTAGCACCGAAGCAATCGGCCCCCAAAGAACGGCGCGTGCGAAAGCCTTGCGCACCTCAGTAAAGTTGTTCTCATCGATTGTATTGTCGTAATCGGGAAAGACAACGCCTCCGAAAAGGGTGATCAAGTTCCAACGGATTTCCAAACGCCAACGATGATTGCGTTTGATAAACAGCAAGAAAAAGATGAAAATTCCGCGACAAGGTATCCCTTGCAGGTAAAACGCGATGAAATGCCCCAGTTCATGAACGCTCAAACCGAACATATACACGATGAAAAACAAAGCCAGCGCAACCGGCCAAGATAATTCACGTGGCAACGTTGTGTAGCCCAAATACGCAAAAATACCTAAAGAGGCCCCCACAGCAACAATCAAAAAAACTTTTAAAAAGCTTTTCATGGAGTGTTCTCCACCTGACAAAGATAGACCACCACATTTTTGGAAAGCTTGTGACTTTCAAAACAGGGGAAATGCCGATACAGTTCCTCGGCGACGTCGTCCTTGAAGGCAAAATACTCGCCGCCTTCAAGTTTTTCGGCAATTCGAATCGGCAGCGAGGGTTTGAAGCTGTGCTCATAAAACACGACATAGTTGCGGCTCAATCGTTTCATCTCCTCATACATCTTGGCTCTTCCCTCTTTCGGCAAACCATGCAACACATATGAGGACAACACCACATCGAAGGAGTCGGAGTCAAACGGAAGCCCTTTTAGGACATTGGCTTCGCGAGTGGTTACCTTGTGATTGCGCAATTTCTTTTCCGCCGTCTTGACCATGTTCGGAGCCGCATCCACACCATAGACTTCAAATCCCTCTTCGGCAAGTGCGCGCATCAACGCGCCTGTCCCGAAGCCGACATCTAACACGTGCCCACGAAAATCGTCGTACCTCTCTTGCATCGTCGACACAAAACGACGGTACTGTCTCAACTGGTATCGGTAAAACAAGCCGTATAACGGAGCAATTCGATGAAACAGTTTCACATGAGCGTCCATCCTACCACATCCATACCTTAAGATACTTTCATCTTACCAAAGGCTTTAGACATTCAAAAAGAAAACGCCTCTACTCTTTGTTGAGTGTTGCTTCGTCCAACGTATACAAACTATCGAACACGTTTTCTATAAGCGCTCTATCATGAGTGATGGCCACAATGGCACCGCGAAAATTCAACAACATCTCATGCACTTCCGGAGCCGACAACGGCGAAAGATTGCGGGTAGGCTCATCCAGCAAGAGCACATCATTTCCTTCTAAAATCATCTTCAAAAAATACAGTTTGGCCCTCTGTCCTCCGCTTAACGACATGGTCGGGGCCGTCATCTCTTCGCGTTGAAAGGCCAAAGCGCCGAGCATTTTTCGCGCTCTTGCTTCTTTGGAGCGATCGTGTGCAACGTTTAAAAACGTCAGCACGGTTTCGTCCTCGTTCAAGTCTTCGTAGTCTTGAGGCATATACGCCACATTGATGTCCTTTCGTCCTTGTAAGGAAGCATAGATGTCGGTCATCAACGTGCTCTTCCCAACGCCGTTTTTCCCAATGATGGCAATCTTCTCCGGCCCAACTACACTCAGTTCGATGTTTCTTGATAAGACCCGGCCGTTTCTCTTTAGTTCTTTTCGTTTATAATCGATGATTCGCTTCCCTTGCGGTATCGACACAGCCTCGGAAAAGAAAATGTCAATGCTCTCTTCGCGTTCGGGAATGGGCACGAAGTTCTCCTTTTCCCTTTCCATGTTCTTCTTGACGCTTTTTAGGGACTTGATTTTCTTCTTGAGTAGCCTCGCTTTGGAGGGATTGCGAACGGTTTGGTCTTGGGCATGCGCCACTTTTTGATAGATCTGTCGAAACCGCTCCATTTTCTTCTTGTAATCCGCCCGTTGTTTCCTTGCTTGCATAAGCTGCGAACGATACACTCTAAGCCGCAAATCCCGATAGGCCCGATAATCGCACCACTCGGTATAGGTCTTCGCTTTGGTCATCTTTCGCACTCTTTGCAAATGTATGATGCCGTTTGCAGTATTCTCAAGCAACCTCTCATCATGCGAAACAAACAAAATCGGCCTGGTTTCTTCTATGATGAAAGCCTCCAAAAACAAAATCGTTTCAAAATCCAAATCGTTGGTCGGCTCATCAAGCAAGAGCACATCGACGTCTTGAATCAACAATTTCGCCAAATTCAATTTTACAAGTTCGCCTCCGCTGAACTCGGATAGGGTTTTGTTGTCGTGGTAACTGTCCTCCGAAAACCCTAATCGTTCAAAAACTGCGCTCAAATGCTTAAGGTTTTCATATCGTTCATACCGCACAGGGCCCTCGGGGTCGTCCTTGACAAAAAAATCCTGAACAGAACAGTCTTTCCAAGTTTTTCCGAGGTCTTGCTCCAAATACCCCACCGTTCCCCGGTTGTGTACATCTCCGGATACATCAACATGCTGCTGCTTGTCCCGATTCAGCAATACTTTGAGAAGCGTAGACTTCCCGGTTCCCTCATGCCCAATCACGGCCACTTTGTCACCGTGATTGAGCGTAATCGACAAATCGTTCACAAGCTCAAAGCCGGATTGTTTCAATCTTATCGATACATTGCGTATATCAAGCATAATTACACCCCTAGCTAGAAAACCATGTCAACATCAGTATATCATGTCTAAAATAAAAAGGCCTTACTCTAAAGGCCTTTATCATAAAAATAGAAAAAGGTTGAATATGTCTTGAATATACATCAATCCTGTTCGGTCATGGAAATATGAAGCATTTCGCCAAGCGCCGCCACCACAGAGGCGAATGCGGCAACAATCAAACCATAAGAATGTGTCCATTCGACTTCTTCATAGATTTGGTCGCCACTGTGAACGACTTCAACATAATCCGGCAGCAAGAAAAACAAAACAGCGGCCATGACGAACATCGCCAGCGAAAACAAATTCCCATTCCTCATAATCAGTGTAAGAAGCCCCGCGATGAAAGGAGAGAAATAGGCGGCCATAACGATATAATTCATTTGCAATTCGGCGGCGGTTAAACCGGTAAAGTATTCTGTATCCGCAAAGCTTATTCCAAAAGCAAGCTCAAAACCGGTCAACGTCAAATCTTCGGCCTCATAATGCAAAGCCGGCGCAAAAATGAAAAGCGTCGCCATCAAGCCGAATGCAAAAATGACAATCGGAACCACTTTCTTCATGGTTTCATTGCGCATGGAAAACACCTCTTTCAGTTGTATTGTACCCTACCTTGCGAAACAGTGTCAAAGAAATATGCGCAAATCGTTGGGTTCTGCACATAAGTGGCTATATATCCAAGAACCCTTTATTCGAAATGAATATGTGACCCTCATACGAACAAGCAGAAATCTTTACTCCTTTCACTGCATACCTTATAATGAAGATGGAAATCAATTATTCATGGGAGGCCGTTATGATTGACTATTATGAAGCCTTAAAAAAACGACGTTCACACCGAGACGTCAAACCCGAATCGCCAATCGGCGACCAACGCATCGAAGAAATCTTGGCGCATGCCCTCAAACATACACCGACCGCTTTTAACGCCCAAGGAGGACGTATCGTGCTCACAACCGGCAAACATCACGACAACGTTTGGCAAATCGTTGAAGACGCCTTAAGAGAAGTGGTTCCAGAAGGAAAATGGGAAGGGACCGAGAAGAAAATCGCTACGTTCAAAGACAGTTACGGCACGGTTTTGTTTTTCAACGACGAAAGCGTCTTGAAGGAACAACAAGAAAAAATGCCGCTTTACGCGGACAAATTTGCCTTATGGGCCGAACAGTCTTTAGGCATGTTGCAGCATGTAGTTTGGACATCATTTGCCGTCGAAGGCATCGGTGCTTCCTTGCAACACTACAACCCGCTTATCGACGACAGCATTCGCGAGTATTTCAATTTGGATGAATCTTGGAAGCTTTCGGCGCAAATGCCTTTTGGGTCCATCAAGCAAGAAGCGGGAGAGAAATCCTTCGAGCCTTTAGAAAAACGTTTGAAAGTGTTTAAGGGTTAAACCAAAAAAGAGCGGTTCTAATCATGAACCGCTCTTTTCTTTTTGGGCCGTCACAACAAGCGCAAACGATTCGTCCTTTGAAAAAGGCCGTGTGGAAAAGCCATCGTGCAAAGAGATGTTTTGAAAACCTGCATTTTTGAGCAACCGCACCATTTGACGAGATTGCAAAGGGTACAAGGATACACTGTCTTCAATCACATCGTCTGCGGTTGTCAGTTTCGTGTGAAACTCAACCTTGTCTTCATGCAAAGTATACGTTCTATCAAACGTAACTTTGGGATGTTCTATGGTGGGCAATTCGGTGATGCGGTAGCGGTATATGCGATCGTAGTTGACGGTTTGAAACACCACCTTTCCACCATTTTTCAAGGCTTTATAAAGTTTTTGGAAGAACTCGCCTATGCTTTCCTCGGTGGGAAGATGCACCAAAGAGTTGCCAATGCAATAAGCGCCTTCATAAAGGAAGGTCTCTTCAATGTCTTCCATGCGGCCCTGTTCAAAATCGACCGACACTTTCGCTTTTGCGGCCTTTCTTTTGGCCTTTTCAATCATCGGTTTCGACAGGTCAATGCCTTTAACCGTACATTGATCGCTCGCCAAAGCGATGGCGTACTCCCCCGTTGCACAGGCCACATCAAGCAAATGCCCTTGTGGGAGATACTCTTGTAAAAAGGTCAACGTTTGTTCTTTTTTTGGAAAGATGTAATCGTAGCTTTCCGCCATCAGATCGTAAACCATAGTGTCACCTCAACTATTATCACGCTATCAAGATCTATCGACAAACACTCGTATTTCTACATTCTATGTCAAAGCTTCTGAACTTGTCGATATATCGTCGCCGCTTCAAGAATCTCGCGTTCAACGAGACTATGACCGTTCTCATGCCAAAACGGATACACTGAAGCGCCGCTTTGCTCAAGGTGATTCAATACACGGTTTGTGGCTTCGGCAGAAGTCATGGGATCGTTACGCCCCGCGCCTACAAATACATGTACTCCATGCAAGTTCGAAGTGGGGAGCGCTTGAAAAGGCGGCATCGGATGGTGCAAAAATACGCTCTTTAGAATGCCGCCATGGCGAAGCAACAAACTTAACAAAATGTTGGCGCCGTTGGAATATCCGATGCCCGTTGCATTTGCCAATGAAAAATCCAGTTCTTGGGACAATTGCTTGATATTCTTCGCCAAAGCATCCGTTCGCCGTTTCAAATCTTCCTCATCGAAGACGCCAGGTGAACGCCTCTTGAAAAAGCGCTTCATACCCATTTCATCAACATCTCCTTCAAAAGCGATTAAATGGGCGTCCGGATCAATTTTTTGGGCCAAAGGAACGAGGTCTTCCTTACCCCCTCCGGTACCGTGAAACAGCAACAGCGTACGCTTAGAACTCCCCGGAAAATGTTGATATTGCAACATCGTCTCACCTCACTTGGGCCGTTTCAACGTGAATGTTTTGCCGATTTCCGCATATTCTTCGCCGCCAAGCCGCGCCACTAGTTCAGGAGTCTTCCCCTCTTCATACTTTTGACGAACATGAACCCGTTCGATTTTGCCAATAAACAGATCGCCAACGACACGTCCGTGTTTGTCTAAAGGAATGGCGTGCTTGAGAGTGCACTCGAAGCGTACCGGAGATTCTTCGACGGCGTCGACGCCAACGACTTCACTGGGCGTCGGGGACAATCCGGCTTGTTCGATTTCGCTTTGGTCGGCGGGAAGGTTCGCGGCGGTTTCGTTGACTTTTTCCACGTTGTCTTTGTCCACCAAATGCACCACAAACTCTCCTCGTTCACGGATGTTTCGGCTAGTATCCTTGAAAGATTCATCCGGCCGATTGACCGCAATACTAAGAAGGGGCGGGTCGACGCTGACTAAATTGAAGTAACTAAAAGGAGCACCATTTAATGTCCCATCCTCCGCTAGCGTACTCACAAACGCAATGGGCCGCGGCACCACAAGTCTTGTCAATAAACGATAGCTTTCTTTCGAGCTCAACGAGCCCGGATCAATGGATTTCATAGTTGACATACGCATCCCTCACATCCAACGCTTTCAAATGGTCGGCGATTTTTTGGCGGTGTCTTTCGTAGCCTTCTGGAAGAGTCAAAGTGTGCGCCAGCTTGTCCTTGGGCTCATCGACGTCAAAACCCGGGCCGTCCGTAGCGACTTCCAGTAGAATGTATCCGCATTCGCGGACATAAATCGAGCGGAAGTACTTGCGGTCAATAAACGGCGTCACGTGATAGTTTTCGGCGGTAAAGGCGGTGCGCGCCTCTTCGTGTTCTAGGTTATCGCTAGCTCGAAAGGCGATGTGGTGGACCGTCCCGACACCTATGGTCCCTCTTTTGGGCGGAGTCTTCAATACATCGACGGTGTGGCCGAATTCTCCGGTAGCCTCCAATCGCCACATGTCTTCGGATTCATCCTCTTGTCTAAAGCCTAGCGTCTTTTTCAAAAGCCACGTCGTCGATTTGGGGTTGGCGGAATAAAGCACCGCACCCGCAAAGCCCTTGATGGCCACATCGGGCGTGATGTCGTCAACTTTCCAATCGCTGTTTGGTCCGCGTTCATGTTCGACAAGTTCAATTTTCAGTCCGTCCGGATCCTCAAACGCCAAATACGTTTCGTTGAAGCGGTGGTCTAAGGAATATGGAATGTCGA
Source organism: Mollicutes bacterium (assembly GCA_003552925.1). Taxonomy (GTDB): domain Bacteria; phylum Bacillota_I; class Bacilli_A; order Izemoplasmatales; family Izemoplasmataceae; genus T1SED10-81. Next base: position 11,434 of record PUOX01000038.1, read on the forward strand.
AACGTTTCAAGCGTTGTTTCCAAAACTTCAACGCTCCTTTGGGGATGGCGTAAATGGTAATACCCACTTGACCGCTGCCGATTTCGCCCTTGGGAGAGCCTTCCCACGGAAAAAACGTAATGTGCGTACCCGGCGAAGCGTCGCCGTTGCTGAAATAAAGATGGTACGTGTAGGGGTCGTCGTGATTGATGGTTTTTTTGGTGAAGCGTAGTCCCAAAACGCCTGCGTAGAAGTCGAGTCCTTGCTGCGGGTCTCCGGATATGGCGGTGATATGGTGAATGCCTTTTGATTGCATAATCTTTTCCTCTCAAATCGAGTTGTCCCGTAAATTTCCTTTGATACAATCATTGTACCCCTATACACTGCAGCCTGCAAAATAAACGCAACAAAAAAAGGGCCCCGAATTGGACGCCCCTTCTAACCCTACAATTTTTCTTTCGCCAAACTCCGCAAGCTCTCAATTTGTTCGTGCTGGCCAATGACAATAAGTTTATCGTTGGCCTCTAACACTTCTTCAGCGCCGGGATTGAAACGGAATCGCTCGTTTTTTTCTTTCCGAATAGCCAGTACAATCAAGCCTGTCTTCGTCGATATTCTTGCGTTTTTCAACGGCATATCACACAAGGACGACTGCGGACTCACCTGAATCTCTTCCAAATCCAGCGTAATGTCTTCGGTGTGGATGATGCTGTCCATAAAATACGTGATGGACGGTTTGAGCAGCATGGCCGCCATCTTCCGGCCCCCGATTTCGTTTGGAGAAACCGTATGGTCGGCGCCGGCCCGTTTTAGTTTGGTGTGGGCGTTCGGCTCTATGGCGCGAGCGACAATGTTCAAGTCTTTGTTCATTTGTCTTGCGGTCAGCACGACAAACACGTTGTCCGCATCTTTCGACAAAGACGCGACCAATCCCGCGGCTTTGTCGATGCCGGCGTGCTTCAAAACATCCTCATGCGTGGCGTCGCCCATGATGTAATTGTAATCCGCCTCTTTTAGCTCATCTATGGTTTCTTGGTCCTTGTCGATGACCACAAACTTCTCGGCACGATTCTTGAAGGCGTTCATGATGTATTTGCCTGTTTCTCCCGATCCGCAAATGATGTAATGGTTCACCATGGTTTGAATGTTTTTTTCCATTTTTGTTTTCCTCCAAACTTCGTAAAGGTGGCCTTCTTTGAAAAAATACCCGATTCGAGAGACGATAAAACCAACGGACCCGACGCTGGTAACGATAAGAACGATGGAGAATGCTTGCGCCGGTTTCGTCATTTCCGCCACTTCAGTGTACCCTACGGTGGAAATGGTGATAACCGTCATGTACAACCCATCAAGAAACGACAAATCCAAAAGCAGCATATACCCCGTGGTGCCAAAGGCAACCAAAAACAGTAAAAACAATACCAGATACGCTATTTTTCTTGGAACGGCCATCCCATCACCCCTTCTGCAAAGTCTGATTGTGATTAAGTCTTTTGTTCAAGCAGTGTCACACTCTCCACATGAGATGTCTGCGGAAACATATCGAAAGGCATGACGCTTTTGACACGGTAACGCCCGGAAAGCTTGTCGATGTTTTTGGCAAGCGTACTCGGATTGCAAGAAACATAAATCAATTTTGGTATGGGATTGGACACCAAGGAACGAATCATGCGTTCATCAAGCCCGGTCCTAGGCGGATCGAACACGGCAACGTCGACGTTTTGCCCTTCTTTTTGCATGTTCGTCACAAATTGAACGGCGTCGTCCTGCAAAAACTCGACGTGGTTCATGCGGTTGCGTTTGGCATTCTCTTTTGCGCTTCGTATGGAGGCTTCGTCAAAATCCACCCCGATTACACGTTCGAACATATTCCCAAAATACAGCGCCATGGCACCGCTCCCCGTATAGAGATCGAGCAGCGTTCGCTCTTTTGCGGTGTCGAACAAAGTTCGAATGTATTCGTACATGTTTTGGGCTTCTTGCGGGTTCAACTGGAAAAAGGCTTTTGGGTTCAATGCATAACGAATGTCCCCAAGCCTCTCTTCGATGCTTTCCTTGCCGGCGAGCACTTCAAAAGTTTCGCCGAACACTTCGCGGTTCTTCACGTCATGGTTTTTCGAAATCGCCACGCTGACGACATCGGGAAGTTCCAATATATCTTTGGCGGCTTTGAATAGAGCTTTGTTGAAAATGGTGATGACAAGCGTCACTTGGATTTCACCGGTGGCTTGCGAACGTCGTGTGACGACATGCCTGAGCATTCCACGCATCGTTGTTTCGTCAAAAGCGCGGATGTCATAGCGGTCGCATATCTCAAGGACACGTTGATTGGTGAGGTTAATACTTTCGTTTTGCACAGGGCAATCCAAAACCTCGACCAAATCTTGCGTGTTTTTTTTGAATAGTCCCGTCACTACGCCTTGGTCCGTGTTCTTTACGGGCATTTGCGCTTTGTAGCGGTAATGCCTAGGCTTTACGATGGGGTTGAAAGGATGAAACTTGATAGAAGAAAGCGGCAAAGACGTATAGCGTTTGAACGATTGCTTCAGCAAGTCCTCTTTCAGCCTTTGCTGTTCTTCGTAATCGACATGTTGAAGCTGACACCCACCGCACACGCCATAATGCTTGCAAAACGGGCGGCGGCGATAGAACGCTTTCTTTTTGATTTGTTTCGCCTCAGCCACCGCATACCCTTTATGCAAAGATTTGATTCGTACGACGACTTCCTCGGGCGGCATTACGCCATCTACAAACACGGCCTGCCTCTTGTAAAAACCGATGCCTTCGCCGTTGATGCCTATGGTTTTGATGGTAATCAGCACTTCTTGATTGATGGTCAGTTTAGTTTCCATCCTACACCTCATTCATAAAGTTTTTTCATGGTGTCATTCTCTACAAGCAATTTGTTTGTTATGCACACACACGCAGAATCACATAAAGCAACGCCAAAATCATCAACAGAAAAATCACTTTCAACACAATACGGCGTATCATCATGAATCTCATCTCCTAGAGTTCGGGATACTTAAAGTGTATCACAGCCAATGTTCTACGGCAATACATACCTTAAGACGAGTCGGAAGGCACATGAAGCAAGCGTTCAGCGTAGTAACGAATCACAATTGCTCCAAGTGGCGCCGTAAGCAAAATGCTCAACACTGAAATTGCCAAGATGATTTCGCCGCCAACCACTCCCAATGAAAGTGGAATGGCGCCAATCGCCGCCTGAACGGTCGCCTTTGGCCAATAGGCCATAATGGAAAACACGCGCTCGTTGTTGCTAAGCCCGCTTTTCAGTGTCGCAATCCAAACTCCAAGACTACGCACAACCAAACCAACAACAATCACCGCTATACCGACAGCTCCCGCCGATATGGCAACGCTCGGGTCCACTTCGGCACCAACCAACACAAACAGAAAAATTTCCGCAAATACCCATATTTTGGTGAATTTATTAGAAAGGCGCGGACCCAGCACACTCTTTTTTTCCACAATGGCGATGCCCATCGCCATTACCCCCAGCAAAGACGCAATCATGACAATGTCTTCAAGCGCACTTTCAACCACAACCATGAACATGGCAAGCGACAAAATCAGAACGACTTTTCGACTGTCGCGGATGGAGACTTTTTTGAAAAAGTACACCAGCCCAAGCCCCAACACCACACCAAGAGCGATGCCTATGGCAATGGCCAATGGAATGTTCAAAAGCTGCAAACCGAGGTTCGTTTGTGTCCCCAAATACAAGCCCAAAAACGTCGAAAAGAACGTGATGGCGAACACATCGTCCAAAGATGCGGCTGAAAGAATCATAACCGGTATTTTCTTGTTCATGCCGATGCCCTTGTCCATCAACTTTAACATCGCCGGCACCACAACCGCCGGCGATACGGCCGCAACGATAAAGCCCAGGACACCGCCTTGAAGGAAAGTAAAATCAAGCAACCACATCGCCATGAGTGTCACAGCGAACCCTTCCAAAACATTCGGCAAAATCGAAAGCGGCAAGACTTTCACGCCGACTTTTTGAAGATGCTTCCTGTTCAAACCGAAACCGGCTCTAAGCAGTATGATGATTAGCGCAATCATTCGCAAATCATACGATATCGCCATCAAATCATCGCCCAGCAAATCCAATCCGTACGGACCGATGATGATGCCGGCAACCAACATGCCGATCAATCCGGGAAGCCTCAACTGCTCAAACAAAAAGCCCCCCACAAAACCGACAAACAAGAGAATCGCTAAACCTGTCAACATATGTTCCACCCTTTCTTTTGCATGAAAAAACGCCTGCGAAAAACGCAGGCGCCATCAGCTTGTCGTGAAGCGGTTAAGGGCGAACGCCATCGCCACTAAAAGGAATTGTAGCAAACTTTTCGAAAAAACGCAACTTAAGGTTGCATGGCCCCAAAGAACACAAGCCAAGCGAGTACGGTCTTAGCGGCAAGACTCAATACAATGTAAACCCGCTCACCATATAGGTAATTCTTCCACTTTCCTTTGCCCAGATACTGCAGGACCATGTTGACAGGAAAAGTGTTGAACGCCACAAAATATGTAACGACAATGGCCCAAACAAACCAAGGCACCATGGAGAATTCACCAGTTCCGAACATGTAAATGAAAATGACTACCCAAGGCGCTATTCCGGCAATCGAACCCCAAACGAAGGGACCCCAGTCGACATCCTTTTTGTCTTTTCCTGAATTCAACTGCTCCATCACCAAACCGAATAAGTTCATAGAAGCGTTGACTACAAAAATGAGCAATAGCGATGCAATGTCGTAGACTCCGAAAAGCGTTGCGATCAAAACAATCATAATCGAAGAACTGAGCGCATACTCAAACCAGCGGAACTTGTTGATGCCTTGTTTCAAATCTCTTTCATAAATCGCGTTGGTTCTTCTCGGCAAAGCAATCAAAGCATGCGCCAACGCCGAAATTAGCAAAAACAAGGCGACAAACACGCCGAAAGGAAGCTCAAACAAATCTCGAGACGCCGTCACAAGGGTTTGTTGATCGGTATCGTAACGCAGATAGATTTGCGTGATTGTCGGTGTGAACTCTCCGATTTGCTGAATGACCGTAGTCGCCAAAATGAACATAATAACGCTTTGAAGCAAATGCAACCCGCCCATCACTAAATTGAATCTTCTTAGATACGAAAACGTAATTTCTTTCATCAAACACCCTCCTCTTTTATTAAAAATATTATAGCACGAAATATTTACAAAACGTTCAATTGATGCACAAATATAATTTCTTAATTTGACAAAAGTGTCATAATCATGTATCATTTGTTTTAGTTTACACTTAATCATATGGAGGGATAATTATGGAAGAAATGTTTGAATCTTTACGAGTTTTGTCAGAAAAGAGTCGTTTCCGGTTGGTTCGAACGCTTTTACGTCGTGATTTATGCGTAGAAGCATTGTCCAAAAGAATGGAAATCAGTGAATCCGCAGTCTCGCAACACCTCAAGGTTTTGCAAGAGCACGGCCTTGTCGACAGTGAAAAAAGAGGGTATTACAAACACTATCGTGTCCGCAGAGACTATTTGCAAGCGATTGGTCACGCCATTCTGTCGCTTTCGGAAATTGAACCGGATACGCAAAACTGCTGCCACGAAAAAGGGCATCACGGCAAAGGCAAGACGAGCCACGATTCGGAAGATTGTTGCAAAGACAAAGACAACGAAAGCCCTAAAGAACATTCCGACAGCGAATGTTGCAAAGGGCACGAATGATGCATAATCATGAAAAAGACCACTTGATTAGTGGTCTTTTCTATTCTTTCTCCAGCAACATAACGGATTCGATATGGGATGTTTGTGGAAACATATCGTAAGGCACGACATGCTTGACCATGTAGCCTGCCGTGTTCAAGACATTGGCGTCGCGGGCCAATGTAGAAACGTTGCAAGAAATATAGACAATTCTATGTATGTCTAAAGCCATGACGGCTTGCAAAAACGATTTTTCGCAACCTTTTCGGGGCGGATCGACAAAAAGAACGTCGATGCGTGCCGTTTTTAGTTTCAATAGAACTTCTTCGGCTTTTCCATGCAGAAACTGCACGTTATTCACATCGTTTTCCTTAGCGTTTGCTTGCGCATTCCTTACCGCTTCTTTCATGCTTTCGATGCCGATGACCCTTTTGGCGCTCAAAGCGATGGGAAGCGTCAACGTTCCAATGCCGCAATACGCATCGACAACCGTGTCGGTTTCTTTAACTTTCGCCATTTTCAAAGCCTGTTTGTACAGCATTTCCGTTTGCAGCGAATTCACTTGATAAAAAGAACGATGCGAGATTTTATATTCAAACCCCATCAAACGGTCCCGCAAAGCATCATGACCGTAAAGTGTTTTGCTTTTGGACGACAAAACGATGCTTTTTTTGCTTGCACTGAAATTTTTCACAATAGAAACAACATTGGGGAAGCGTTCAACGATGCTTTCGATGATTTTCTCTTTGCCTGGTAGACGGTTGTCGTCGACGATGAACGTGAGTGAGATTTCGTCGTACGCCTGGCTTTGTCTAAGCATGACGCCACGGATGGTTCCCTCTCGTCTTTCTTCGTCGTAAACGGACACGTTGTGTGTTTGAAACAATGATTTCAAGTAACGCACAATCTCCGAAAAAACTTTTGGAAAAATATGGCACCGTTTTAAATCGACGATATCGTGCGAGCGGTTCTTATACAACCCCGCAATGATTTTCCCCTTGCTTTTTCCAAAAGGAATAACGGCTTTGTTGCGGTAATAATAGGGGTTGTTCATGCCGATGGTGTCATCAACCTTCGTTTGGATGCGGCCAATCTTTCGAAGGGTTTCTTTCACCCTGTGCTTTTTGAAAGCCAGCTGCATCTCGTAGGCCATGTGCATAATGTCGCATCCGCCGCACTCGGCATAATGTTCGCAAATCGGAATCTTCCGAAAAGGCGATTCCTCCTTGATTTCCACCAAGCGCCCAAACGCAAAGTTCTTGTTCACCTTCACAATGCGTATCACGGCCTTTTCGCCTTTCAACGCATCCTTGACAAACACGGGGAACCCGTCGATTTTGCACACGCCCATTGCGTCGTGTGTCAAATCTGTAAACGTAACTGTGTAAAATCCGTTGTTTTCAACCACAACCGTCCCTCCCTGTCGCCGTCATTTCAAACGGTACTTCTTGGCAAGTCCGCCACCGCTGGTTTCGCGATAATTCGCAGGCATGTCCTTGCCCGTTTCGTACATGGTTTCAACCACCATGTCAAAAGGTATTTTTCTATAGTCACTAAGCGCGCCGGCAAGGCCGCTGGCGTCAATGGCGCGCAGGGCAGCCACCGCATTGCGCTCAATGCAAGGAATTTGCACGTATCCGAGAACGGGGTCGCACGTTAGGCCAAGATGGTGTTCCAACGCAATTTCGGCGGCGTATTCTACCTGTTCTAACGTTGCCTCAAACAGCGTAGCGTGTGCCGCGGCGGCCATGGCGCACGCGCTGCCCACTTCCGCTTGACAGCCTGCTTCGGCACCGCTTATGGAAGCGTTGTGTTTGATAACGTTCCCGAAAACCCCGGCGACGGCAAGCGCGCGAACAATCTTATCGTCGTCAAAACCGTGGTGCTGCTGCATGGTGTAAAGCACAGCGGGAACGACACCACATGCCCCGCAAGTGGGCGCGGTTATAATGGTTCCTCCGCTAGCGTTCATTTCACTGACGGCAAACGCATAAGCGCTGGCCTCTCTGGCGGCGCTATAGTCGGCGGCCAATCTATCATGGCGACTTTCAAACAGCTTTTTGGCTTTTCGTTTGACTTCAAGTTCTCCGGGGAGCGTTCCCTCGACGGACAATCCTTCGCGAATCGCATCCTTCATGGCGTTCCATACCGATTGCAAATGTTCGAACACCGACGTTTCTTCAAAACGAAACACATAATCCGCCAATGTAATGTTCTCGTTCCGGCAGTACCGATAGATTTCTTCAAACGTTTTATGAGGATACACATCCAGCGTATTCTCGCTTTCTTCACCGGCGATGCGGATGGATCCGCCACCGACGCTATAAACACGCATGCGATGAACAATCTCGCCTCTGTCCAAGGCGAAAAGATCCATCGTGTTCGGATGTTCGTCGATAAACTCCCTGCGAAATTCAATGTCGACGTTGCCCAAAACATCTTTGATTGCACAGTCGGTCAAATGGCCTTTCCCCGTGAGTGAAAGCGAACCGTACAATACCACTTTGTATGCGGAGGCCGGATAGCGTTCTTTGAATATGCGGCACGCCTTTTCGGGCCCCATGGTGTGGGAACTCGAAGGGCCTTTGCCGATTTTGTACAACTCCTTGATCGATTTCATACGTCCTCCAAAAAATAACCTTCTAAAGGTATTATACCACAATTTGTTCTTTTTGAGGGGACGCGGCTTCCAAACTTGCGACCAAGAAAAAAGTGAACCCTGAGGTTCACTCCATTCTTGAGATTGTTAGAAGCTCATTTTCACATCTTGGCGTTTGCTGGGTTCCGCTTCAAAGAATGGCTGCTTTTCCATATGAATCTGCTTGGCCACTATACTTGTCGGGAACGAGACAATGCGAGAATTCAAGCGGCTGACATTGGCGTTAAACATGCGTCTTGACGCTTGCAAGTGCTCTTCGACGTCGCTGATTGAACGCTGGAGGTTAGTGAAGACTTTCTCCGCTTTCAAGTCGGGATAGTTCTCCACAACCAAGTTCAGGTCCGCTTGCACTTGGTTCATTTTCTCCATGAACTCTTCTTTCTGTTTGACAGACATATCGTCCGGCATGTTTTGGCGCCATTTGACGACTTTTTCAAACGTCTCGGACTCATGCTTGGTGTAGCCTTTTACCGTATCGACCATTTTGCTAAGCACGTCGAAACGTTTCGTCAATGCGACGTCGATGCCCGATTCTGCTTCGTTGACTTTGACTTTCAAACGACGCAAACCGTTCATCGTGACAATGAACCATACCACCGGTATCAATAACAATACGGCAATAATGATGATGACAATGACATACTCCGGCATATCTTAATCCTCCTTAAATATGTTGCGGTTTAGTTTTAAATCGTCAACCATGTTGTAAATCATTTCCACTTCGTCGTGAATTGACTGCAAATAGCGCTCGTCAATTTTGCGGAAAGGGCGAAGCGAAAAGGTTGAGCGGTTTTTGTGCAGTGCGAAGTAAAGTTTGTTGTCGATGAAGGAGAAGCCGACATTGCCGGGGTTCTCTTTCTCCACTTTCATCAACGATTCCATGAAATGCGGCGTCAAGATATAAAAAGCGGTGTGCTCTTTGGTTGTGAACGTTTTAAACTTCTTGTTGAAATCGACATATTCCAGTTCCACTTTCTTGTATTTTCTATTGCTTCTGGGCCGATAGCGTTCTAACACTAAAACGCAACCATCAAAGTTCTTGTTGAAGTCAAAGTGGAACACCCTGCCTTTGAAAAACGTCACATACTGTCTTTTGCGTTTTCTGTTTCCCTTACTGTCGGTATACGTCCTGTACTCCAACCGCTGCAAATGTACATCGCTCGATTGAAACTTGATGCCGTCAATCACGCCGTGAAGATAATCATAACTGTAGTAGCGGTCGGCGCGTTCGATAAATTCGGACATATACACATCGTTGGGATGCAACCCCTGAACACGATTGAAGCCCTTTTTTGGAATGAATTCTCCGTCTTCGATCAAATCGCTCAAATACGATTTCAAATACTCCTGTTTAAACTTGCGCTGCGTCCACTGGAACAGGCCGGTTCCCACAAATATAAGCACAAGGCCTAAGACCATAAGAATCGTGTAGAACTCCATAAATTCCGTGACAATGCTTAAAAGCACAAACAAAGCCATCAACAAAATGCCTGCCACCACACCAATTTCCGCAAAACTTTTACGCTTTTGGTAATACGCCAAATCCCTTTTCAAGCGATCACTCCATCCATATGAATGCCTTTATTTGGTTGTATTATAACACATACAAGAAAGAACGGGAAAGCGCTTTTTCGCTTTCCCGTTAAAAAGAGGATTTTCACACAATTTTACTCTACAACTATCCGAACCCGATCGCCGTCTTTGCTTTCGATATTGACAAGTTCTCCTTCAAGTCCCTGTTCAATCATTTCAATGATTTCTTCAATATCGACGTCCGCATCGGCAAAGACATTTTTGTTTTGAAGTTTCGTTTTGAAAGCGGGGAGGAGTTTAGCGAGTTTCACCGGAACCTGGACGTTCACTTTGTCGCCATCGTTGCTGACGATTTGAATTTTCAGCATCTTGCCCAGAAGGTTCTTTTTGACTTTTACGGGCTCTTTTTCTTCGCCTTGTTCTTCAAGTCCCTTTTTGACATCTTCAACGCTTGCTTCACTGTTGGAGATTTTGTCCAACCACATCATTGCATCGTTCATTGTTTTCCCTTCTTTCTTTATTATTTTTTTATCGGTTGATGGCGCGTTTTTGGGTTTCTCGAACCAGCTTTTTATCACGCAATGCGGCTTCTAATTTTAAAGCCTCAAGCACTAGTGGGATTTGATACATCGGATCCACATCCTTTCATTTTTTTGATGTGCGGATCATGGGGCAATCGGTTAAGATTTGGCAAGGGTTTTTTTGGAACGGTCTTTCTCATCACGGTCGTGCTGCATCTTGACTTCTGTATAAAGCATTACTGTATCCAACATTTTCTTCACCTCATTGTTTTTTTGATTATTTTTGCAAACTTTTGCGATTCAATTTGCTATCTCTTAGTGAAGATTCAAGTTTGATGGCCTCAAGCACCAATACGATTTGATTCATAGAATCCACTTCCTTTCCGGTTTGTTGTGCGCCTGGATACGGCTAACGGTTGTTTTTGGCTTTTTTTGTACGATTTTTGTCTTCTAAGGCAAGATTGGTTTGCACTTCGGTGTATAGAAGGATTGTATTAAGCATTTTCTTCACCTCTCAATTTATTGAACCTATTAATTAATTTTTACAATTTTAAAATTAATTTTATTAAGTTCAACTTCATTTTACATTGGGTACTATTCTTTGTCAATACTTTTATTAATTTTTTTTATTTATTTTTTCATTATATTAAAAAAGCGCTTAATTTTATTAAGCGCTTAGGGTTAAGATGTTTTGTTTTATTGTTCCAGTTTTTTCTCAAACACTCGGTAGGCCAGTAAAGAAAGCGCAAGAGGATAAAGGACGCCTATCAGCATGTAAAGAATGACCGGGAGGTTGTGGTCGTGCGACAAAAGGTCGGCTTGAACGAGCATCCCCTTTACCGGCCAAAATGTTGGAAATATCCCTAAGAAGTATTGTTTGAAATCCTGGAGGTTTTCCAAAACAACGAGAGCCGGGAGAAGTGCGAAAATGCCTGTGGTCTTCATGTAGGCGAAGCCTTCAATTTTGTTTTTGGCGATGGAAGATAGCAGCAACGCAAACACGGGAGTGAAAAAACCCGCCGCAAACGCGAACAATAGAATCGCTCCCAAGGAAAAGGAGTCCCAAAGATTCACGCCGGCGAATGTGTAGCCGTCGCCGCTCAAAACTTTGGTGCCGAAAAGAATCCAAAACGAGGCGTTCACGCTTAACAAATAGGCATAAAGCGTTTTGAAAAGTACATAGCCCCGTAACGAAAGCGGGGTGACGCGGAGAGTGTCCAAGGTGTTTTCATCCCGGTGGTCTAAGAGGCTGAACCCAAGCAAAGCCGATGTTACAAAAGGAGCGACCGAGGCAAAGATGATGATGACGATTAAAGAGGCCGTTTCTTGACCGCCGGTCGTACCGGCATAATTGTCGATCAACACCGGAATGACAAACGAGCCCAGTCCGATGACCATTAACGGATAGAGAAGCAAAATGAGCGTCATCTTGTCACGAACGATATTTTTGAACTCATACACAAGCATACGCATGTATTTCCTCATCAAAATCACTCCCGCACAGCTTTTTCAATATATTTCGGGAAGACGACATAACGAGCGAGCAAAAACGCCAACAAAAGCAAATACAAGGCGCTGACGACAATTAATGTGGTTGAGACATCGTGTCCGAAGGCAAAGTCGATCAACAAAAAGGATGCGTGTGTCGGGGAGACGACGAGAACAATCTCCCAAAGACCGCCAAACAAATCCAGCGCGTAAAAAATGCTGGGAAAAGCGAAGACAATCATATAAAGCATCAACGTGGCAAGCAAGGTCGGAAAATCCTCGACCAAGACGGCGATGGTGTAGCCGATTATGGCGTGTGACAAGGCAATCAAAAGCGTAAAGGGAAGAAGATACGCAAAGTTTACCGTGGCGTCGAAGAAAAAGTACGCGAGCAACCCGATGAATAAAGCGGATTGCAATGCGATGTACACCGCACTCACGAGTTTGCTGGCAATGATGTGTCCCATTTTGGAAGGCGTGATCATCAACGATTTCAGTGTATTTTCCTGTCTTTCGTAAAACAACCCAGCCCCAATTAGGAGTATCGTCATCAAAGCCGCGTCCATAAAAATGAACAAGGGCACGAAGTCGGCCGCTTGGTCGCGTCCAATCAAAAAGAGCACCAGCACCCAAAGGACGGAAACGCCAAACCCCACCTGCACGATGTTGTATTTGATCAGACGTTGAAACTCTCCCTTTAAAAGGACCATAAAATTATTCATGGACTTTCTCCCCCGTCACCTTGATGAAGATATCGTCCAAACTGGTCTCGCCGCTATGCATGGTTTCAATCGTACGGTTTTGGACGATGTCCAAAAACTTATCGTTTTCTCCAAGCTCGTCAAGGTCGAAGGTTTCGAGTTTTGTGGCCGAGTTCTCATAGTATTCAACGGCGAGTTCTCGCCTTCCGTATTTGATTTTCAAATCGCGGGGCGTCGAGATTTCCCGTATTTCGCCGCCGCTGATGAACGCGATGCGGTCGCAAAGCTCTTCCACATCGTTCATCAAATGGGTCGAAAGAAGAACAGTGCCGCCTTCTTCTTTGAACTCTCGAATCATATCCTTGACAATGAGGGCGTTTTTAGGGTCCAGCCCGTTGGTGACTTCATCAAGGAAAAGAAATTGCGGATCGTTTAAAAGCGCGCGCACGAAGTTCAAGCGCATTTTCATGCCCTTGCTGTATTCGCCAACTTTACGGTCCTTGTCTTCGTACAAACCTACGCGCTTAAGCAAAGCCTCAACATCGGCATTCTTCTTGTAAAGTTTTTGAAAGAACAACATGTTTTCCATGCCGGTCAGTTTGGAAAAGTGAACGGGCAGTTCAAAGCCGACGCCGACCTTTTCGTAAAACGTGTTGTCGTAGCTTTTCAAATCCTTGCCAAGATACTCGATGGTGCCCGTATAATTTTTCAGCAAGCGCGTCAAAATCTTTTGAGTGGTCGATTTCCCAGCTCCGCTCGGCCCTAATAGTCCGAATATTTCGCCTTTTCGGATTGAAAAAGTGATGCCGCGCACCGCTTCAACACCGTTCTTTTTGTACGTAAACCGTAAATCCTCGACCCTGAAAACATCGTCCATGCTCAAACCCTCCATTTTCTTCGCCAGTTGGCTGTTTATGGTGTCTGTTCTTTTGTCAACGTCCATGCAGTTGGTACAGCTCGACACCCACCGTCATGACAGTGTTGTCATATTAAGTTCAGTATATCACGGACTTCGCGGGTGTCAAGACAAAACGCCATCCGTCCCAAAAGAACGCATGGCGCTTGAAGCTATAACGAAGCTTTGATTTCAATAATCAAATCACGAAGTTCGGCCGCTTTTTCAAAGTCTAAATCCTTGGCGGCTCTTCGCATATCCTTTTCCATCTCCTCAACCATGGCGTGTTTCTCTTCTTTGTCCATTTCGCTGAGTTTCTTCGTCTCTCCGTCTTCGTCTTTCTCGAGTTTTATGCGGATTGACGCCCGGATGTCTTTTTTGATGGTCTCCGGTTGGATGTTGTATTTCTCATTATGCGCTTTTTGGATCTCGCGGCGCCGGTTTGTTTCGTCCACCGCCTCGCGCATCGCGTCGCTAATCTTGTCCGCATAAAGATAGACCGTGCCGTTGACGTTTCTCGCGGCTCTGCCGATGGTTTGAATCAAGCTGCGCGCGCTTCTTAGGAAGCCTTCCTTGTCGGCGTCCAGAATGCCTATAAACGACACCTCGGGGAGGTCCAACCCTTCACGGAGCAAGTTGATGCCCACAAGCACATCGTAAACGCCCAGACGTAAATCGCGGATGATTTCAATCCGTTCGAGCGAATCGATTTCCGAATGCATGTAGGCGACCTTGATGCCAAGCTCCTTCAAATACGCGGTCAAATCTTCGCTCATCTTGATGGTTAACGTCGTGATGAGAGTGCGTTCGTTGCGTTTGGTGCGTTTTTCAATTTCACTGACCAAATCGTCGATTTGCCCTTCTTTGGAACGGATTTCCACATAGGGATCCAAAAGCCCCGTGGGCCGGATAATCTGTTCGACGACGTCGGAACTTCGGGTCATCTCGAAATCCCCGGGTGTCGCGCTTACATAGACAACTTGATCAATCTTCTCGTAAAACTCGTCAAAGTCGAGCGGGCGGTTGTCTAGCGCGCTCGGTAGGCGGAATCCGTAATCGACTAGTGTCTGTTTTCGCGAGCGGTCGCCGTTGAACATGCCCCGCACCTGCGGCAAGGTCACATGCGATTCGTCGACAATAAGGAGATAATCGTCACCAAAAAAATCCATCAAAGTCGAAGGCGTCTCACCCGGACCACGAAGGGAAAGATGCCGAGAGTAGTTTTCAACCCCTTTGCAGGTGCCGATTTCCCTCAACATTTCAATGTCGTAGTTCGTGCGCTGTTTCAGACGCTCGGCTTCAACGAGTTTGCCTTCTTCTTCAAACTGTTTCAAACGCTCTTGCAGTTCAGCTTCGATTCTGCGAATCCCCTCTTCGAGTTTGTCTTTGTTCGTGACGAACTGTGTCGCCGGGAAAATGGTGACCACGCTTTGGTCTTCAAGGATTTCACCGCTGACAATGTCAATAGAGCGAATTCTCTCGATTTCGTCGTCAAAAAACTCGATGCGCAAGCCTTTGTTCTTCTGATAGGTCGGCAGAATTTCCACCACATCGCCTTTGACGCGGAATGTGCCTCTTTTGAAGTCCGTGTCGTTTCGTTCAAAAAGCATCTCGACCAGACGGTCGAGAAGGTCGTCGCGGTCGTAAGTTTCGCCTTGCCGTATGGTCAGGGTCGCGTTTTTGTAATCTTCGGGGTCGCCAATGCCATAGATGCAGCTGACGCTCGCAACGACAATAACATCATCGCGTTCCAACAAACTGGCGGTCGCGCTGTGCCGCATTTCGTCGATTTCGTCGTTCGTTTGTGCATCCTTTTCAATGTACAAATCACGACTTGGGACATACGCTTCGGGTTGATAGTAGTCATAATAAGAAATGAAGTACTCCACCCGGTTGTCGGGGAAGAACTCCTTGAATTCCGAATACAACTGCCCGGCCAAAGTCTTGTTGTGGGCCAGCACCAACACGGGCTTGTCGAGTCCTGAGATAACGTTGCTCATAGTAAAGGTCTTGCCCGTGCCCGTCGCCCCAAGCAAGACTTGTTCGGCTGCGCCTTTTTGAATGTTTTCCACCAAACGGTTTATGGCTTTTTCTTGGTCCCCTTTCGGGGTGTATTCCGTATGCAGCTTGTAAGGCATGCCATCACCTCGATTCCTAGTCATTTTATCATAATTCAACAAGTTGTGATAGAATATACTCACGCGGAGGTGGTTGCGGTGAACCCGCTTCTCATTGCGATTGACGCCAAATTCATCCACACGAACAACGCTGTGAGGCTCTTAAAAGCGAACAGCGCTTTTGATGTGGATATTGCCGAGTTCACCATCAAGGATTCCCTCACGAAAATCGTCGATACCATCAAGGCAAAAAACCCCTTATTTGTGGGATTTTCCACCTACATATGGAATGTGGAAATCGTGCGGAAACTCATAAAAAAAGTGAAAGAAGAATGCTCCCTCCCGGTAGTCCTAGGCGGCCCTGAAGTCAGTTATGAACCTTTCCACTTTTTAGAAACCACCGAAGCGGACCTCGTGGTCAAAGGCGAAGGAGAACACGTCTTCGACGACGTCATTTTGCATTTTTTGGAAGGCAAAGACCTCACGGAAACGTCCAATATCGCCACAAAGACGCCATCACGCATCAATACGCCCATCGAAGAAATTCAAGACTTGTCGAATCTAAAACTTCCCCACTTTTTCAAATCGGACCTCGCCAACCTACCCCATAAAATCCAGTACCTAGAAACCTCGCGGGGCTGTCCCTATCGCTGCAGCTATTGTTTGTCCTCTTTGGAAAAAACGGTGCGTCATTTTGATATCAAACCCCTTAAAGATGCGATTTCCCACTTATTAGACAACGGGGCGACGACCTTCAAGTTTTTGGATAGGACTTTCAACGTCTCCAAACACGCTCTTCCCATCATCGACTTCATTGTCCAAGCGCACACCCCGGGATCGGTGTTCCAATTCGAAATGACCGGCGACACGTTGAACGAAGAGCTTATCAACCACATTCACGCAACCGCCCCCAAAAACCTTTTCCGCTTTGAAATCGGCATCCAATCCACCAACGAAATCACAAACCGCCTTGTCAATCGTTTCCAAGACAACGCACGGCTGTTTCGCATCATCCGCAAGATTCAAGAAAACGGCGTCATAGACTTGCACTTGGATTTAATCGCCGGATTGCCAAAAGAGAACTTGGCACGCTTTAAGCGTACCTTTAACGAAGTATTCGCGTTGGGCGCAAAAGAGCTGCAACTAGGCTTTTTGAAGTTTTTACGAGGCACAAAAATCCGAAAAGAGGCAAGCCGGTATCAATATAAGTTCCAGTCGCACGCACCTTATGAAATACTAGAAAGCGAAGACCTCTCGGCTGAAGACATCCGAAGAATGAAGCGCGTTGAGACGGCCCTCGAGTTGTTCCACAACAAAGGATACTTCGGCGACACATTGTACACAATCTTCAAAGGACACTACGTGGAGTATTTCACATTGTTTGAAAGGATTTACCAACGCTATACCGAGAGAAATCTCCCCCTAAAAGGCTACCAGCTTCATACGCTTTACGCCTTCATCGAACAATTCTTACGTGAAGAAGGCGTCATGCAAGACAGACTCGACGAACTCAAACACACTTACTTGTCGAAGCACAAAGTGAAACCCAAATGCTATTTCGAGAAAATCGAAGACAAAAAGTTGAAACACCATCTTTTCACTAACCTCCATTCCCGAACAGACATCCCCGTGCACACGTTTTTCAAGCACGCAATCGTCACACCGTACAAAAAAAGGTATCTCGTCGCACTTTATCAAAACCATGAAGCGCAGCTGTTCAAGGCATAAGAAGACCGCTCAACCGAGCGGTCTTTTTTAATGGTGCAATTTGAGTATGCATTGGTACACATCTTCGGCGATAGCATCCGCATCCCAATCGTTGAATGGGTCGCAATAGGCGAACACGCTGCCAAACACTAAAGATTCGATGCTTTGTTTGCGAGTTTGACCGATGTTTTGGGAAAGAAGCCCCTCGTCAATGCCCTTTTGAAGAATTTCCCGCATGCGCTTTTGATAGATGTCCACAGTCTTCCGCATCCTTTTCAGTAACAGCCGCTTTTTCTCTTCGGGCAAAAGCGCGATGTCGGGATGGTGTGAAAATTCCTGAATCATGCGGTTTTGTTTTGATAAAGAAAGCAGTTTGTGGTAATGCTTCATAAAAGCTTCTTGGAAGGACAAGGCCTTAAACGTCTCGGCATCCAGCAAAGCTTCTTCGTAGGTTTCCATCAACCGCATCAGGGCGCCGGTGATCAAATCCTCTTTGCTTTCAAAGTACTCGTAGATGGTGCTCTTGCCTATGTTGGTTTGTTTCGCGATGTTGGAGATGGTGAGTTTTTCTCCGCTTGTAGGTGTGTTCAAATAGGCCAGGACCGCTTGCAAAACCGCCGCCTTTTTCTCTGAAGGTTCACGGCTTGTGTCCTTATTCATGCGATTCACCCCTCTTGTTGTTTTCGGGCAAGAACACTACGGTGGAGGCAATCATCGCGGCAATCACAAAGGCGACAAAGGCATAGAGGTAATTGCCGACTACGAGAAAGTAAATCATCAAGCCAAACGCAACGACGCCAACAGGCAGGCCGAAGACGTATTTGCCATGGAGCGTCATGACATAATACAGAATCGGCACTAAGAATATGGTCAAGAAGGTTGCGTAGAACAAACCTCCAATCGCGGTAATGGCCATGGGTTGCGTAAGTTCTGCGCCTTGGCCGATACCGATCGCCAAAGTCGTCAGGGCCAAAATGGTCGTCATCGCCGTCATGAATATCGGACGTAAACGAATTCTGCCGGCTTCAAAGATGGCGTCTTTGAGCTCGTAGCCCCGGTCTCTCAATTGGTTGATATAATCGACAAGGACAATGCCGTTGTTCACCACCACCCCGGAAAGAATGATCAAACCGATGATGGCCACTATGCTAACCGGCATGCCGAGAATGTAGAGAATGCTGAAGCCTCCGGTAAAGGCAAGCGGTATCGTGAACATTATGATGAAGGGGTAAGTGAGCGATTGGAACTGTGAAGCCATAATCATATACACAAGCAAAATCCCGATGGATCCCACAAGGATCAACGTGTCAATCGCCTCCATGATTTCTTCATCCTCGCCGAGAACATCAAAATCGTAACCGGCAGGGAGTTCGTAATCGTCAAGGACCGCCTCGATATCGCGTGCGACCAACGACGTGTTGTACCCGCTGGCGATACTCGCATCGACCGTCACGGCTCTCGAACCGTCAACTCTAGTGATGCGGGCGTAGCCGGTTTGGATTCCGACTTCGGCGATGTCGCCAAGTTTGATTTCTTCGCCGATGGGGCTTTCGCCCAACGTCAAGGCGCGCAGTTCGTCAAGGTCTTCGATGCTCGTACGTCTGGTTTCATCTTCATCGTAGACATAAAGGTTGTAACTCCGTCCGTTCATCGTCACGTTGGTGACTCGCTGGGGTCCTTCAAGATACTCGGCAACCTGTTGCAACACTTGAGCGACTGTGAAACCGCGACGAATGGCGGCGTCTTTATCGACGGTCACTTTGATCTCCTGTTGAGGCATGCCCAATCCCGAATCGACATCGGACGTTCCTTCAACATCTTCTAATAGATCGGCCAATTTGACGGCTTCCTCTCGCAACACCTCCAGATTCGGGCCTTTCAACCGTACCTGAACGCCTTCGCCGATTAAGGCGGCCGCATCGGCTTCGGTTCCCGTGACATCGATATCGAACATGCCATAATCCGTTTCAAGAAGTTTCCGGATTTCTTCCGCCATTTCTGAAGTTGAAAGCGTTCGGTCTTCGCGCAAAACAATGTTGACGTTCGCGCGCGTCTGAGTCGTTCCCGTAAACCCTAACATGACGAGCTCACCACCGAGCGATATGCCCACGGTTTCAATGTCTTCATATTCACGCAAGTCTTCATAAAGCTGATCGAGTTTCTTGGTGAATTCTTCAAAGCTCATCGGTTCTTCCGCAGTGATTTCAAGACTTGCCCTCAATGTACCTTCATCGGTGGGCGGAAAAAACTCAAAGCCTCTGGATGTCGCCAAGAAGAACGAAGCCACAAACAATCCCAAAACCACAAGGATTACAGCAACCTTGACTTTGAAGAGTCCCTCCAACGCTTTGGTGTATACTACTTTGACTTTCTCAAAGAACGGCTCTTTTTGTGGTTTTTGACGTCTTACCGATTTTGAATCGTCTTCTCGCAAAATACGGTTGGCGATAGTCGGCACAAACGTCAAAGCAATCAACAGCGACGCGATGAGGCTGAACGAAATCGTCAACGCCAGCTGGACAAAGATTTCACGTATGAAATCTTCAATGAACATAATCGGCAAAAACACACCAATTGTGGTCAGCGTACTGGCGATGATGGCGCCGCTTACCTGGTGAGCGCCACGTACAGCGGCATCCTTGTTGGTAGCGCCGTCTTTTTTCATACGGAAAATGTTCTCAATCACCACAATACTGTTATCGACCAACATTCCAATACCCAATGCGAGCCCGCCTAAGGAAACGATGTTCAACGTCATACCTGAAAGATACACCAGAATAATGGCGAACAACAAGCTGATGGGAATCGCAACACCGACAATGAACGTAATCCGAAGGCTGCGCAAAAAGACAAACAATACGATGATTGCCAAAATACCGCCGAGGATAAGGTTTTGCACGACACTTCCCGTTGCCATGTTGATGTATTCACCTTGGTCCAAAAGGATGGTGACGTCAAAATTTTCGTCTTCTTCAGCAAGCTCGGCAAAGGCGGCGTGAATGTTTTCGGTCACATCCGTTGTGGCATGTTCGCCGCCTCTTTGGATGCTAATCGTCAACGCGTCTTCGCCGTTCACCTTAGAATATTGACGCTCGCGAGCGTCGACAAACTCCACATCGGCGATGTCGGAAACCGAAACTTTCGGAAAAGAGATTGGCGCGGGAATCGCAGCGGTAGACAAATCAAAAACGGTAAGGTCCTTGATGTCGTCCAAACTGCCTAGGTCATCGCCGACCCGAACCATATATTCGGTTCCGTCAACATCGATGAACCCTGAAGGGAAGGCGAAATTTTGCGCTTGCAAAATATTTCCGACATGTTCTTTATTTAGCGTCAATCTTGGAAAATCTTCAGGCAGGGGCATGCCCAAGTTCTCCATAATCGTCTCTAAATTGTCCCATTCTTCTTCTATATCTTCGTTATATTGGTCTATGGCTTCTTGGTCCAACGTCACACGAATCTCGGACTCGAAAGCGCCGGATATGCTCAGGTTTGCAACGCCGGGGATGCGCTCCAAGCGTGGAGACAGGGTGTTTTCTGTCCATTCAGTGAGTTCTTCCAAATCCTTTCCTTCGTATGAAACACTGAAACTCATAATAGGCAGCATTTCCGGGTTTAGTCGCAAAATGGCGGGATTTCCGGCTTCATCGGGCAAGTCGTCCAAAATGAAGTTCAGGTTTTCGCGCATTTCCACAAGCGCCGTGTCCATATCCGCATCGGGTGCAAACTCCAGCAATACCATGGAATAGTTTTCCTGAGATTGCGTCGTTACCTCGCGGATGTTCGTCGTCGTTTGAAAAACATTTTCCAGCGGTATGGAAACGTTTTGTTCGACTTCATCGGGGGTTGCCCCGGGATAAGTCGTGACAACAACCGCATAAGGAATGTTCACATCCGGAAACAAATCCGTCGTCAAGCGATTGAACGAAACGACACCGAACACAATGACCGCCACAACGACCATCAAAACGGTGATGATTTTATCTACGGATAAGTTGATAAATTGTCGCATACTCCCACATCCTTAACATTGAATATAAAAACCCGACCGAATGGTCGGTCGGGTTTAATTATACCATAGATTAATTTTCATATGGGCAAAATTTACTCTTTTTCATCGACATCAACGGTAATCGAACCATGCGTGCTGCGAGTGCGCAAGCGATTCACGACAAAACTCTTATCGTCGTTCGTATACGAGATAGAACCGTTGGTGGTTCGCAAATCCACATCCGATACATAGACATTGCGCATGGAGATGCTGCCGTTGACGGTTCGGACATCGATAAGGCCACCGGGATTATCCGGAGAGTTCAAATCTCGCAAGTTCACCGAACCGTTCGTTGTCTGCAATTCATAACTTTCCGCGTTCACAGCATTCAATTCGATTCGACCGTTTGTTGTTTGAAGGACAATCGAATTTTGCATTTGTACATCGTCCAAAACAACCGAGCCGTTCACCGTAGACACTTCCAGCGTTTCAAACGAAAAATTCGGTATGCGTACACTTCCATTAATCGAAGATACGCTCACTTCATCCAAGCGTACATTTTCAGGCACATAAATATCCAAAGACGATTGAGGCGTGAAAAAACCAAAGTTGATGCTAATGGGGAACCATTGACGGTCCAGAGTATGCTTCACATGAATCGACCCTTCATCGTCGTTGAAGAAAACTTCAAAATTCGTATCGTCCGGCGCGTAAGAATCTACACGGAAGAAGTCATCCGTCGATTCATGAAAGGTAATGGCTCCGATGTCGGATTCAAGCGTTAGGTTCCAAGCCTCTTCGGTCGTTACCTCGCGTGTTTCCGTTTGGTCTATGTGCTCACGAACGAACGGTTGAAAATTGAATCCACCGACGCCCACAAAAGCCAGCACCAAGCTTGCCGCAATCATGAATACGCCGACAACCGCCAAGGTCCCTTTGAGCGTGGACAAAACCGGGCGGCGCAAAAAGAAAGATTGCGGACGGATGGCGCGAAGCGTATGCAACAACTGTTTGGGCGATGCCACCCCGAATGCATACGCATGGGATTTAATCAACCAGTGGACAAACGCAAGCAGAACATCCACAACCCACAAAGCGAGCAAAAAAAGCAAATAGCCAACTCCTAAAATAAACAAGACGCTGACAAGCCCTTCGAGGCCAATGATTTGCGCATCCAAAAGCGACAACAGCATGGAGCCGATCGTCCCCATTAGCGAGACAAACAAGCCAAACAAGAACGGAACAAGCCACACCACAACAAACACATCAAACAAAACCAGCCAAAAAGCCCTCCAAATCTGGGGTTCTCTTACGGTCTCCTGTTCGGTTTCGTGAGAG
>PUOX01000074.1 GCA_003552925.1 Mollicutes bacterium
AAAACCAAAGAAATCGTCGCATACGCAGAAGAGCGTGGAATCAGTGTTGAGGCCGAAGTTGGAAGCATCGGCGGCGAAGAAGACGGCGTGACCGGCGAAGGAGAAGTCGCCGACCCTGAAGAATGTCGTCAAATCGCTTCCTTAGGCATTACCATGCTTGCGGCGGGGATTGGAAACATTCATGGGAAATACCCCGAGAACTGGCAAGGCTTGGATATGGAAGTCTTGAAAGAGATTGGCGAGACGACCGACAAGATTCCGCTTGTTCTGCACGGAGGCACCGGCATTCCGGATGCGATGGTGGCAGAAGCCATCTCCTATGGCGTGTCGAAAATCAACGTCAACACAGAATGTCAGATTGCTTTTGCCGAAGCCGTGCGCGGTTACATTGAAGCGGATAAAGACAAAGTCGGCAAGGGTTTTGATCCAAGAAAGCTTCTCCATCCCGGTTATGAAGCCATCATTCGCGTGGTAAAAGAGAAGATGAAGCTTTTCGGTTCCCCCGGAAAAGCGTGAGGAAGTGAAACCATGGAACAATTTCACATTGTCTTAAAGGACTATGCAAACTGGAAAATGGACAACATCGAAACCATCGAAAAACTCCGCGGCAACGATTCGTTGCTTTATCGGCGTTTCGAACCCGTATACAAAGTGCTCAACAACATCTACGAACGGGCGGTTGAGGAAGAAACGTTAAGCGATGATATGAGAACCATTTTCCAAGTGGGGTTCAATTACTTGCATATGCAGTTCGAAGTGGTTCGAATCTATTTTGAAAAGCTCTTTGAATCGGATTGTGAAGCGTTCGAAAAGTATACCCCCCTTATAGGGTATTTGCTCTACATTGCCGATGTGCGTTCCGATTTGGAAGATTACGAAGACAGTGTGGATTTTTCCGAACTTAACGACGTTGAAACATTGATAGAAAATATGATCGCTGAAAAGGATCCGCGTTTTGATTACGCGGAAGAGCGCCTTTACAAAGCGGTAGAGAATATCAAAGGCCAATTGGATTTTGAATACGTTGGCGTTGTGGATATATTTGTCGAGATTGCCGGGAACCTTGGCGTGGAATTGTCCAAGCGAGACCCGTTTGTCATTGGCGAAGAGGTTTAACGATAAAGGAGATCAATCTATGGGTATTGTTCGTGATATAAAGAACATAAAAAAGAAAGACCCGGCGACTAGGCATGTTTTGGATATACTTTTGACGTACAATGGCATGCACGCCATCTGGATTTACCGTATTACGCATGTTCTATGGAAAATCCGTTTGCGAATGCTTGCCCGCATTTTGAGTTATCTTGCACGTTTGCTTACCGGTGTTGAAATTCATCCCGCCGCGTATGTGGGCAAAGGTGTCGTCATCGACCACGGGACCGGAATCGTTATAGGAGAAACCGCCGAAATCGGCGACGACGTCTTGATTTACCATGGTGTGACATTGGGCGGCACCGGCAACGAAAGAGGCAAGAAACGGCATCCTACAGTGTGTACAGGCGCAATGTTGGCCGCGGGATCAAAAATACTTGGCAACATAAAGATCGGCTCCCACAGCAAAGTCGGCGCCAACGCTGTTGTTTTGGAAGATGTTCCCGACTACGCTACGGCTGTGGGCATTCCTGCGCGCATAATTCCTAAAGGCGACACAAACCACACCGTATGTTCTTTGGAACACAAAAAGTCGTCCGCCAACGACTAACATTTGAATCGTCATGAAAAACGCCGTGGTCGCATGTTGCGACCACGGCGTTTATTGTTCCGGGAGTTTCGTATAAAACTTTTATTCATAGAGGTCGGTTGAAAGGTAGCGCTCGCCGTTGCTTGGAGAGAACGTGAGGACCACATCGCCTTCTTTGGCTTTACGAGCGACTTTCAATGCCGCCGCGACGTTCGCTCCGGTCGATATGCCGCCTAAAATGCCTTCTTCTTGAGCCAAACGCCGTGCGGTTTCAATCGCTTCTTCTTCCGTAATGCGGAGCGCTTCGTCATAAATCTTGGTGTCTAAAATAGCGGGGATGAAGCCCGCGCCAATGCCTTGAATTTTATGCGGTCCGGGCTCTTTACCGCTTAATACTGCGGATTTGTCAGGCTCTACCGCTTTGATTGAAAGAGTGGGATAGTGTTCTTTCAATACCTTGCCGATGCCTGTGAGCGTGCCACCGGTACCGACGCCTACAACCACATAATCAAGCGCGTCGAAATCATTCACAATTTCACGCGCGGTGGTTTTGGCATGAATTTTCGGATTGTTTTCGTTTTCAAACTGCATGGGGAAGAAATATCCGTGCTCATTGACCAATTTTTCGGCTTCGGCTATGGCGCCTTTCATGCCCTTCGTACCGTCTGTCAGTACGAGTGTTGCGCCATAGGCTTTCATGATTTTGCGTCGTTCGACGCTTACGGTGTCGGGCATTGTGACGACCAAACGATACCCTTTGGCCGCGGACACTAATGCCAAACCGATGCCGGTATTGCCGCTGGTGGGTTCTACGATGGTATCGCCTTTTTTGAGCGTTCCATCCTGCTCGGCCGCTTCAACCATGCTCAGTGCAATTCGGTCTTTCACGCTTCCGCCGGGATTGAACCATTCGAGTTTCACGTAGACATTTCCGGGGAGCGAGTCGCTCAATCGATTCAGTTTGACAACCGGCGTGTTGCCGATGGTGCTGTTTATGTTGGGGTAAAGCATGCAATCACCTCTAAATGGAATTATGTAAGAAAAAGACGACCGATAGGCCATCTTTTTATTTTTTTTGACGCATGTGAGGAAACAAAATGACATCGCGAATGGATTTGGAATTTGTCAGCAGCATCACAAGACGGTCTATGCCAATGCCAAGGCCGCCTGCCGGAGGCATGCCGTACTCCAGCGCTTCGATGTAGTCGGTGTCCATTTCATTCGCTTCAATGTTTCCAAGGTCTTTTTCTTTGATTTGGTTTTCAAAGCGGGATTTTTGATCGATAGGATTGTTGAGTTCACTAAAGGCGTTTCCGTATTCGCGGGAATCGATGACAATCTCGAAACGATCGGTGAAACGTTCGTCGTCTTCGCTTTTTTTTGCCAGTGGGCTGATTTCGATGGGATGCCCGTAAACAAACGTGGGTTGAACAATTTCGTTTTCGACGAAACTCTCGTAAAGAAGGTTCAGTATGTGGCCAATACCCGTGAAATGGGGAGGGATTTCCAATCCTTTGTTATTGGCGAATTCTTTGGCTTCTTCAAAGGTGATGTCTTTGCGCCAAAAATCGATGCCAAGCCGTTCTTTGACCGCATCGGCCATATGGATTCGTTCAAAGTTCGCCGAAAGGTCAATTTCTTTCTCATCGTAGGT
The DNA here is from genome assembly GCA_003552925.1 of Mollicutes bacterium. Taxonomy (GTDB): domain Bacteria; phylum Bacillota_I; class Bacilli_A; order Izemoplasmatales; family Izemoplasmataceae; genus T1SED10-81. The sequence continues at coordinate 3,336 of PUOX01000074.1, forward strand.
GACGGATGATTTTCCAAGAACGTTTTTGGCCACGGTCGAAATGAGTTCCTCGGTCAAATCCATCATTGTATGCATGTCGGCGTAGGCTTGATAAAGCTCAATCATGGTAAACTCGGGGTTGTGTTGGACGCTGATGCCTTCGTTGCGGAATGTGCGACCGAGTTCGTAGACTTTCTCATAGCCGCCAACGAGGAGCCGTTTCAAGTACAGTTCGGGCGCTATGCGCAGATAAAAAGGCATATCTAGAGTGTTGTGATGAGTTTTGAAAGGTCTAGCGGCCGCGCCGCCGACAATGGGATGCAAAATGGGCGTGTCTACTTCCATGAAACCGCGTTCTTGTAAAAAGTTGCGAATGGATTGGATGATTTCGCTGCGTTGGCGGAATGTTTGTCTCGTGTTTTCGTTGGCGATTAAATCCAAATAGCGTCGTCTGTAGCGCTCTTCGACATCTTGGAGACCATGAAATTTCTCCGGCAAGGGCCGAAGCGCCTTCGTCAAGTGCGTATACGAGGAGATGCGCAATGTGAGTTCTCCAACGCGTGTCTTCATCAAGTGGCCCTTCACGCCGATGATGTCGCCCAAATCGGCTTTTTGAAAAAGCTCGAATGTTGTGTCGTCGACATCGTTTTTGCGGATGTAGATTTGCATTTGCCCCTCTTGGTCCATAATATGTGCAAATGCGGCTTTTCCTTTTCCTCTTTTGGTCATGATGCGTCCGGCTAGGGAAAAGATGGGCAAGTCCATATTGGACAGCTCTTCTTTGGAATAGGCATCGTATTTTTCTCGGAGCAATTCCGTGTTCGTATTCCGTTCGAATTTCTGTCCGTAAGGGTTGTGGCCATTTTTTTCGAGGGACCTCATTTTTTCTAGACGTACTTGTTCTTGTTCGCTGCGTTCATCCATTTGCGATTCTCCTATTCAAGCGCTTTTTGTATGGCCTCAATGTTCTCGTACATGACGGTGATATAGTTCTTGTTGACGCGCAGTTCTCTGTCTGTCAAGAAGCCCAAAGGATGCAAGAACAATTTGTCGGCTTCGGGATTATCGGTTTTCATCTCGTTAAGCAAAGCGTTTCCGGCGGGCGAATTGGCGTTTTTCTCAAAAAGGACGTAATTGATGTCGTAATCGTCCGCTAAACGTAAGAAATGATCAAAATCTCCAGGAATGGGTTCGTTTTCATGGGCATGGGCGTGCAAGGTGAAAGGTCTAATGTCCGCCCCGTAAGCGTCTTCAAAATACGAGAACAGCTTTACATTGGTAATCAGGGGTTTTTCTTGGTTCTCAAAAAGCGATTGAAAATCATTATGCAACTTGTCCAAAAGAACTCTTAAGGAAAAGTAGTTGTTCAAGAAACGTTGTTCTTCTTCAGGGTACATGTCGACTAAAGCGTCTCGGATGATTTCGGAGGCTTCTATCATTCGGCCAACGTCGAGCCAAAAGTGTGGGTCGGGCATAAGTTCGGGTTCGTCGTGGTCGTCGTGATTGTCATGATCATCGTGGTCGTTGTGGTCGTGATCATGGTCATGAATCAGTTTGACTTTGATGATGTCAATATAATCCTCAAGACGCAACAACTCGACATTTTGATTTTTGAACACGGAATCGAGGTTGCGCTCAATGTATGGATCGAGACTCGCGCCGACATAAATCAGCAGGTCCGAATCTTGCATGTTGATGATTTCGTTAGCGCTCCAGTCGTGATGTTCCGCATGGGCCTGCGCTCCGGGAACGTATTTGACGTTCACATGACCATCGCCAATTTCATTGACCAAGTAATAAACCGGATACGAAGTGACAAACACCGTGTTTTCAAGAGGTTCATCCTGGCAGGCGCTTAACGTTAACATTAAAACAAAAGCGGTGAATAGTGCGAATAGTTTTTTCATAGTATCATCCTTATTATCATTGGGTTTTGTTTTCTTCAAGAATTTCGTACATTCTTTGCGCATCCTCTTTTTTTGTGGATTCCAAAAGGTTCAAGACGCGAACCACTAGAATTTTATTGCCGTATTTTATGGTTAGAATATCGTCCGGCTGTATTTGGGTGCTGGATTTTGCCTGTTTCTCGTTGACGGTGATACGTCCGGCATCACTGATTTCTTTGGCGATTGTACGCCGTTTGATAATGCGCGAGACTTTCAAAAATTTGTCGAGACGCATGCTAGCACTCCTACCCAATTCGATTTAAGAATCTTTGTCCTGAGACTTGTCTTCGGTGTTTTGAGGTTTTTTTTCGGCTTCTTCGTTGGATTCTTGTTGGTCTTTGTTTTCCGCTTCGGCCTCTTTCTTGGCTTGAGCGTCCGCTTCAGCTTCTTCCTGTTCTTTTTGTTTTTTCTTTTCCCACCAAGATAGAGAACCTGTGTCGACAATCTCCATGATGTCTTCGCGGGTTAGGGTTTCTACTTCAAGAAGAATCTCGGCGATACGCTTTAGCAAAGATATGTTTTCTTTGAGAATTTTTTTCGCTTTTTCGTAACATTCGTTGATGATTTTACGAACTTCATTGTCGATTTCAAGCGCGACCGTATCGGAGAACGATTTGTCCGATACGTAATCGCGTCCGAGGAAAACGTTGCCGCTTCTTTTCTCGTATTGAATCGGACCTAACGAACTCATGCCATACTCGGTGACCATCGAACGGGCGATTTCTGTGGCTTTTTGGAAGTCGTTGTGGGCACCGGTGGAGACTTCGTCGAAGATGAGCTCTTCGGAAACACGCCCACCTAGCAATCCGGTGATCTGGTCGATTAAGCTTTTGCGGGTCATGAGGAAAGACTCTTCCTCTTCGGGCAACATAAGGTTATACCCGCCCGCTTGTCCGCGCGGAATGATGGTGACTTTGTGGACGATGTTGGCGTTATCGAGTTTCAAGCCCAAGACGGCATGGCCGGCCTCATGATGGGCGATGAAGTTGCGTTCTCGTTTTGTGAATACACGGGATTTTTTGGCGGGACCCATCATGACGCGGTCTACCGCTTCATCGATGTGGGGGAGTTTGATGTTGGGTTTGTTTTCCCTAGCGGCAAGCAAGGCCGCTTCATTCAATAGGTTCTCCAAATCGGCGCCGGTGAAACCGGGGGTGCGGCGCGCAATTTCTTCAAACGTCACATCAGGATCGATGCGCTTGTTTTTGGCGTGGACGCGGAGAATTTGTCGGCGTCCTTTGACGTCCGGGCGGTTGATGATGATTTGGCGGTCAAAACGTCCGGGACGCAACAAAGCGGAATCCAACACATCGGCACGGTTGGTGGCCGCCATGACGATGACGCCGGAATTCACGCCGAAGCCATCCATTTCGACAAGCAATTGATTCAAAGTTTGTTCACGTTCGTCGTGTCCGCCGCCTAGACCTGCGCCTCGTTGGCGGCCAACGGCGTCGAGTTCGTCTATGAATATGATACAAGGAGCGTTTTGTTTGGCGGTTTTAAACATATCACGGACTCGGCTTGCCCCGACACCGACAAACATTTCCACAAAATCGGAGCCGCTGATTGAATAAAATGGGACTTCGGCTTCTCCGGCAACGGCTCTCGCTAACAGAGTTTTCCCTGTACCCGGAGGCCCGACAAGCAAAACGCCTTTTGGGATGCGTGCGCCTAAACGAATGTATTTTTTCGGATCTCTCAAGAAATCAATGATTTCGGCGAGTTCTTCTTTTTCTTCGTCTACGCCGGCCACATGCTTGAACGTTGTGGTTTTGCCTTTTTGCAGTTCGGCTTTGCTTTTGCCGAAATCAAAGGCCTTGTTTTGTCCGCCGCTGCTGCGCATGAAAAAGCCAATGAAAAGAATGATCAAGACAATCGGCAGCAGTATGATGAGGATGTTCCAGAAATTGTAAGTAGCGCCGGGTTCGTGACCATATGTTATGCCTTGGGTTTCGGCAATGTCGATGATTTTTTCTAAAGCTCTTTGCGTGGGGACTTGGACATAATATTCTTGCTCGGTGACCAGTTCGCCTTCTAGTTCGTAAGATCCAACGTTTATGTCGCCGGATATCGGCGTAGAATAAATGCTTTCCACGTTTCCGTCTTCGAGCTCTTTTAGAAATTGCGAATAAGACAGATCTATCGGATCGTCGTCATCCGCAGTAAAAAGCCAGATTGCTGAAAAAACGAAAAGCAAAATCAGCATCATGACAATTAGATTGCCGATTTTGTTGCCGCGGCCGGTCCCTGGGGGTGTCGGTTTTCTTTGGGCCATGAGTTTCACTCCTTAAAGTAACTTAATGCATGTTTGGGTGCGTTTGGTTTTCAAATAAACGGCCTCCAAAAGGTCATCACCTTTGAAAGGCCGAGTGTCTAGTTGCTTTCATCCGGGGCGTCTTTTGGGTCGTCGTCGAAAAAATGAATGTATAATGTGTTTTGGGCGCTTTCTTGTTTTGCGCCGACATCGATTTCGGGAATCCAAACGATTTCGTTGCCTTTCGCCACAACCCATAGACGGTCGCGTTTATGGGGTGGAATCTTCATGTCGATAAACAAATCTTTGAGTTTTTTGTGGCCGTAGGGGAGAGAGATTACGTCTCCCTCGCGACGAGTGCGCAAAGAAAGCGGAAACACCCTATCATTATACCATAACTCGAATGTTTTTGAAGCGTTATGGCTATATTTCTCATCGGTAAAGGTGAAATGCTTTGTGTTTTCGACGAAATAGCTTCCCTGCTTGTCAACATCGATTGCAGCGGGTTTCTTTTTTGCAGTTTTGGCGATAAAGAATTCTCCGTACTCTTTATGGAGGGTGACCGTATCGCTTAGGGGATACTGGAAATTGTTTTCGCTTTGTAGTTGCGTCTTCAGTTCTTTAAATAGGCCCTTGCTTACGTGAAGCGTTGAATCCATATTCGAAAGGCGTATCTTTAGAAACAAGCGTTGTACCAAAGGCTCCCAATTTAAGAACTCGGATATGTTGACTTTTTTGGGCCGTTCTTTTGACAGCCGCATAACGTGTTCCTCAATGATACGGGTGGCGGTTTTCATATCGTTGACCAAATGGTGCATGGTTTGGTTGAAAGCCGGGTTTTCTTGCTTGAACAATGGCAGTATAGCGTTGCGAAAACGGTTGCGGGTGTATGTCGATTCCTCGTTTGAGATGTCGAAGAAATAAAGGATGTCGTAGCGCTGAGCGTATTTGAGAAGCAACTCTTTGTCCAAATTCAAAAATGGACGAATAATATTCAAGGAGCCAAACGACTCTTCATAGTCCATTCCTTTTAAGGTGTCGAATGATGCGCCTTTGACCAGTCGCATGAAAAACGTTTCAATTTGATCGTCCAGATGATGGCCGAGCGCTATTTTTTGGGCCTTGTACTTTTTGGCCACACGTGCAAAAAACGCATAACGGATTTCTCGGGCCTTCTCCTGAAAATTCCCTTCAATGGGTCCTTTGACATCATAAATTTCTATAGGGACGCCGTGTTTGTCGGCCATTCCCCTAAGGTTTTCCGCTTCCTTTTCCGATTCTTCTCGGCGATTGTAATTGACATGGGCCAAAATCAATTCGGCGCTTGTGTGACGAAGGACATCGTATAGCACCATGGAATCGGCTCCACCGCTCAATGCGACAACAATCTTGTCGCTCTTATCGACCAAATGGTTTTTTTGAATCTCGCGAAGGAGAGTGTCACGCATAATCATCACCTTCCTCTTTCGGTTATTATACCATAAAACGATTTTATATATCTATCGTAAAGGGCAATGTTTTTCATGGTATAATACGTGTTAGACTAATCGAGGTGATTCGTGTGAAACCCTTTATACTTGCCAGCAAATCCCCGAGAAGACGTGAATTGATTGAGTTGCTTGATTGTTCATTCGAGACGGTTTCTCCAAACACAAAAGAGAACATGCCCGCAGCCGAAACGCCCGAGGAAGTGGCGATTGCTTTGGCGTTGAAAAAAGTCCGCTCCGTTCAAAACGATTATCGAGACAGGTTGATTTTAGGGTGCGACACAGTTGTCGAGGTGGATGGACGCCTGTTGGGCAAACCGAAAAATGAAGAAGATGCATACGCAATGTTGTGTACATTGAGTGATAGAACACACCGTGTTGTGACAGGATGTGTATTGGTCGAAGGCGTCCGTGAAAAACGGTTCTTTGGCGACGCTAAGGTAACATTTGGAAAAATTTCCGATAATGAGATTCGTTCGTATATAAAAAGCGAAGAACCGTTTGGAAAAGCCGGAGCTTATGCGATTCAGGGAAGGGCGGCAAAGTTTGTCGAACACATCGAAGGCGATTATTATTCGGTGATGGGGCTTCCAGTGGCTCAAGTTTACCGCTTCTTAAAAAACTATGAAAACGGGAAGCTTTTTTAAGTGTGTAATTTGCGGTACAATAGATGTAGAATGTTTGGCATGACTTTCTCTTCACCCCGACTGTGCTATGCTAAAATTACATTTTCGGAGGGGTACTATGTTTAAATTGAAGGCTCCAAGAGGCATAAGAGCCCGTCTTCGAAAAAAATTGAAAATTGTTGACAGCAAAAGATACGACTATGTTGTCACGACCGACAAAGAATATGTTGAAGAAGATAAAATCAACATTGTTTTTCGCGAGGAAGACGCCAAGAAAGTCAACCGCATTCTTAACGCCATCGCCAAAGGCGAGGATGTTTACATCGCCGGGCACAATCCCCGCGGAATGAAAAATATAGAATCGCGTCGCATCCATTATTTCATCGTGGACCAAGAAGAAGTATACGCAATCTTGCGGGATGCAAAATTCCGGGTTCGCC
>PUOX01000042.1 GCA_003552925.1 Mollicutes bacterium
ATCAAAATCAAAAACACAATCAAATAGCTTTTTAGTGAGGGACATGTCTTCGGGGACACCAAAAGCATGATGAAGACAACAATGTTGAGCAGGGGAATGGCCATCAAAATGAAAAACAGAATCCAATCCACGATGCTCATGTCTCGTTTTTGAAACATGCACAACCTCCTTTTGGGGCGCTTTTCTTACTTTCAGTATACGCAAAGAATCGTGCAGTGTCAATGTAAATCGGCTTCGACACGCTACGGACGGTGGGCGTGGCTATCGTCCGTCATCAGCAAAAACCGGCCGGCCCAAAGCAGAACGATAAATCCCATTCCGATTAGAGTGTACCAAAGACCGACCGCGGCGACAAAAATGAAAAAGATTATGCCGAATCCCAACAACAAGATTCCATAAAGAATGATATTGCTGATCACGTTGTCCCTTCTAGGTAGAACGCTTTCTTGTCAAATGAACGTTTCATTTAGCGAACATCGTGCGGTGTGTTCGGTATGGGGCCTACATTGTCGCTTTGACTTCGTTTCATCATCGGCCCCTGCCTTTTCTTGACTTCGAGGTAAAAGATTGTCTTGGTTTGTTCGAAGCAGGGAAGAACGTTAAACACCCGCAACGCCGAAGGTCGCAAACGATAGAATGAACCAGCCGGCAACGCTCAGATAGCGTTTCATCAGCTCAAGCTTGTAGCCGTCCATCATGTAACGGCTCAGCGTGATGGCATACGCCTTTATACTATTAGAAAAGCACACAAAAAGAGTGTGCTTGGCGTTTGCTTCTTCGTTTTGGCATGGCCCATCACCCTAACAAAAGTCATGACATCCCCCGCATGCCCTTGACCGTTTGTCACGGTCTTTTTTATTATGGCACAACCTTACAAATAGGCAAGGGGCGCCATGATGCGGCGCTTTTTTCGTGCATAAAAAAACCGGCGTGAGCCGGCGTTACTTGGAGAATTTCATGCGCATTTTTTTGAACAGCCGCTTCGTTTGATGCACGGCGTCTTCGGCGAGCGTGCCCGTGAAACTGAACGCTTCGTAGGTGAGGCTCGCGTGCTTGTCGGTTTTCGCGAATTGCTTTTTAAGCACCTTCGCCATCGGGACGGGGCCGCACATCATGACGTGCGGGTTGTCGGAAAGGTCGAAATCGTCGACGCTTAGAAATCCGTCCTTGTCGCTTTCGGAAAAGACAAAATGGAAGTTCTCGTGCTTCTCCGCAAGCTGTTTGAAGAAGTCGAGATGCACGGCTTCTTCTTTTTTGCGCACCGAATAATAAAGCGTGATTTTCCCTTCAAGTTTGTCCTTGGTCCGCAAATGCGACAAGAACGGCGTGACGCCGATGCCGCCGGCGATCCAAACTTGAGGGGTCGGGTAATCCTCAAACGTCATATGGCCGTTTGGACGTGTGAGTTCCACCGCATCGCCTTCTGCGAGTTCTTCGCGAATCTCTGCGGTGAAATCGCCAAGCGCCTTGATGGTGAAAAAGACGCGGTTGCCTTTTGCCCCGGAGATGGTGAAAGGATGGGGAACGCCGCGAAAGGGGGAGCGCTTGATTCGAAAGAAGGCGAACTGTCCGGTCTTGAAGGCATAAGGTTTTTGCATTTCAATTTCAAGTTCGGTAACGTTGTCGGCCATGTACGTTTTCGAAACAACCGTGCCGTGGTATGAAAAGGCCGTTTTTCGGTAAAGGAAAATCATATAGAAACTGGATAAAACGCCAAGAGCGCCAACCGACATCGTCCACACGCCAAGCGGTGTGAAAGAAATCAAATCGTAAGAACTCAAAAAGACGCCGTGGTAAAAGGCAAGCAGATAGGGCACGATCATCAACCTGTGAATCATCCGCCAGCGTTCGTAGCGCATGTACTTTGCAAGCAGCGCAAGCACGACAAGCGCGATGAAGATGTTTCGGGCGAGCGGGCCCAAATCGGAAGGATTGATCGGTACGTCGCGGTAATACCACACAATCAAGTTGGCGAACTGTCCGTGCACAAAAATAAACGCCACCGATAGGATTGCCAGCCAGCGGTGGGTCGAGTATACGTGTTCAAGCCCGCCGAAGAGCCAGTTCACAAACCGGTTCTTCGTCGAAAGGAAAAAGACCAGCGAAAAGCTCACCAAAAGCGTCGCCCCAAGGATTTGCGAAACCGTGCTCTCAATAGGTTGGGCAAACAAAGGATTCGCGGTAAGCCAAAGCACGGCATTGATGGTAAACATGGCAGCCAAAAACAAAAGCCCTTTGTAGGATTCTTTCAAAAATTTCATGCGCTTTCCTCCTAATGCAATGATGAACGGGGACGGCCTAAACGCCGTCCCCCATATGAACCGGAAGATTTTTCAATCAGTAAGAATAGCCGTTGCCGGTGTCGTCGTTATCGTTGTCGTCGTAACCGTTGTTATTGTCGTTGTCGTCACCGCTGTCGTCCCAGTCTGTCAAGATGCCGATTTTCGGGACATTGTCGAGCATTTCACGGCCGTGAGTCGGGTTCTCATCCATCTCTTGCGTCAAATCTTGTCCGGCCTGGACCTGGCCTTGATGGTCGCCATCTGTCCACTGCGCGGAATCCGTCACGTCATACACATACCCGTCGACCGCGATATAGGCGTCCGCGCCGTCAAGACCGTCATATTCCGAAAGCTCCTCTAGCGTGAACTCGAGCAATTCATCGTTACCGTTGTCGTTGCCGTTTCGATCCGGGTCTTCGTCGCCGTTGCATGCGGCGAGGCCGAACGCAAACATTGTCAAGGTGAAAACCAATAGTAATTTTTTCATATAACCTTCCTTTTTTTAGAAATTTTCTACCTTAATTGTAGCATGCGGTTTTTAGAAGCGCTCGCAGGATGCAACATTTTTTCACGAAATATCTTGGAAATCGCAAAATCTTCGTTCACACTTTGGCCAAGCGAAGAAAATGCATTTTCTTATAGACAAACGCGTAGAGAAATACGATAATAGACTCATGATGATTTTCGGAGGTACGCCATGCACGCTATCGTAAAATCCGCGTCAAAACATTTGCTCGTTTTCGCCCTGCTTACGCTCGGCATGTTCTTCATCCTTTTCGTGATAGGATTGTTCACCACGCTCCATGAAGACGCTTACCGGGACGGGTTCATGAGCATCGTCTACGTCTACGCCATCATCTTATTGGTCCTTGTCGCCTACAGCGTCCTAAAGCGCTACGTCCCTATTCAACCGGCCGCATGGTCCAAAAGACTCTACGCCTGGCACAAGCAAACCGGCGCGTTTGTGAACTTCGCCTTGATTTTCACATTAATCACCGTCGTCAACAGCGTCATGATGATCACAAACCTTGATACGCCGAAGACCGGCGCTTTCGCCTACGGGCATCTTCTGGTGCGCACGCTGATTGTGCTCTTAGCGGTCGCCATCTGGATGCACAAGGAAATCTATCGCGCCTTCAAAGCGTTCGAGGCGCATTTTGGGAAAGAACCTGCGCTTCAAAAAGAAGAACGCAAAACGTTCTTCCGCCGCATCAAATGCACGCTTTTCACCCGCCCGCTCACGGCGAGTGCCGCGATGTTCACCACAATCACCGTATTGGGATGCTTGGTGGTGGTCGTATTCTCCCCCTTCCTAAACGTACAAGGCGGAGAAAGGCTCTACGCTTCGCTCGTTATGCTCTTTGCGGGAATGTTCTTCATCGCAAACATCCTGAAAATGATTCATCTCGACAAACGATAAATTGGTGCCGCCTACGAATGTGGGCAGCGCTTTTCATTTAGAATTACTGATTAGTGTAGAACTTTTTCTCGATGAGATTCCCGTTGAACATTTTCATAGAACATTTGGCATCAAGGGTTTCGCCATTTCGCAAACAGGCATTCAATGGACTTATGAGTTCGACTCATAAATTTGCCCTTTCTAAAAGCTATAACATTTTCCAAATACAAGAACAACATAGCTCTATCGAACGATACGCTTTGATTTAGCACTATGAGCCAAGCTTCGCATACTCTTGATGACGAATCCTCACGGTTCTTTCGTGGATTTATTCTTGTAGTAACATACACCCAAAAAGTGCGCCTTCCCGAAAAGGAAGGCGCAACAACTTCAATCTTTTTGTTCGTTTTGTTCATGACATACATTCTTCAAGCCTACAGTTATCTAATCAACGTACACACCAAAAATTTTCCCGATGCCATCATCCAGTATGTTTATGTAGGATGTGGCGCCCCAACCGTTCGAGACAATTGCGAAATCGTCAGAACCAACATACATCAAATCATAGTGGGGGCCTGATTGATGCGTAAGGTAGCTAGGCTCGTCCATGGGTTCGGGGAAATATCCTCCCGTATCGATATAGTAATTATACGTGGTGTACCCATACCCCACAACGGTATGCTCTATGTTTTCGCCTTTATCAAACATAGAATACGTAAATTCAATGGTGTCTGACCTTTGTGAAATGTCTTCTTCAACATCTTTAATCATGGAATAATCATCTGCGTACCAAGCAAGACCCAAATGCATTACCACAGGCCTGTTTTGATTGATGGCAGCCTTGTAGTCATCCCAGTAATCATACAACGCATCAGTCGATGGAGGTCTTATCGGCATTCCCGCATAAGATCGAATGTTGTCAAATTCCAAATCCAAGTCGTAAGCCTCAAAATAATCTTTCAAGCCAATTCCAAAATTAGCGTGATAAATCTCGTCTCCGCTATAGTGCATGTGGTCTCCGATTTCACCATGTAACTCGCGAAGATCATCGCGCTCGTGTCTACGTGAAAAATCATGTTCTTTATAATCTCTATATTGATTGTTCTCAACCACAGAGGGAATATTGTCGTAATCTTCTAACAACTCTTCATGATAATGCGCAAAAAACAAGGCAAGTGATACCCCCGCAGTAGGTCCGCAATTGTTGATTTCGCTAGGAAAACTAATTAGGTTCGCATCCAATATGGGAAAACCAAATGCAGTCGTAGTTTCAGTTGAAACTACATGGTCCGCGTCGATGGTAGATGTGTACGTCTCACTAACGGTTCCACCGGCCAACGTGGCATTGTCTTTGAACGATTCGTACAAATAAGCATAATCCACCGTACCATTGCTATGGTAGACGGTCCCGTTCTCGTATTCATAATACCGTCCATACGAAAGATACATGTTTTTCATGTGCTCGTTCTCATAAGGGCTTTCTCGATCGAGTGTCAATTCTTCGATAGATAGGGGCTGATTTCGGCCGGTATCACCGTTGCTGACAATGGCGTACCCGAACGTATCCTCAACCGCAAAATCGATCACACTGCCAAGTCTGTTCAGCTCCAAGTCGTATACGGTCTCTTCTTCGAACGCCATATCCTCCAAAATGTCCTCACACGAGGCGCCATCCTCGCATAAAACATCGGCGAGCATGGATGAAACGATCGCTTGCGACATGGATGTTTCCGAAGAAACATTTTGCGTCGTCGCAGTAACCATGAACAATCCTGCAATCATGAGTGTCGTGATGTAAAGCTTTTTCATGTATTTCTCTCCTTTGAGAAAATTTTTGTGTTCATGGTCACTATACTATGAATTGTTGGGGGGGGTGAAGCGCGGATATGTCGTAGATTGTAATACGTGAGAATAACACAATAAAAAAAAGGGACGCATCCCTTTTTTTGTCCTCGGGCCCCAAAAGCATCCGAGGCGCTTTCTAAGTTAATAGTAGCAAACACCATGGCGAAATGTCAAGACATATTGTCTAGCGTATGACGATTTCAGAAGAAATCATACGCATTCCTGCAAGACACTCTTATCGGAGGGCAATCCCGTGTGTTTGTGCACATTGTCTATCCCGATGGTCTTCAGCCTTTGTTCGAGAATTTCGAACAATCCCATCGTTTTATCGACCAACTCTTCATAGCGGCTTTTTGATAGGAAAAACGTTAACGATATAAAGACGTTCAAAAGGTTGTGCTTGCCGTGGTTCGCTTGAATCAGAACGTGCCGCTTCGGAAATGTGTTTTTGTTTGGAAGCGGCAAATCGATTTTCTTTCTCATGCAATATATGCGATTGCCATGCGCACAATGGTTGCGTATGAAGGCGAGCAGTTCCATGTGGGTAAGCAAATCCGCATCCGACATGTTGTATTTTTTGGCTACGGCTTGGCGGGTCTTGGACTTTAGACAACTGTAAAACATTTTGATGTCGCCAAACGTCATGCGTGTGGCCAAAACCCATAAGGGCACATAGCCGTAGTTCGAGAGATAATGCGTCACCGCGTCGGAGTTTCCAAAACTTGTGGAGATTGTCCTTTGCAGTTTGGCGATCATTTTGATGGTGTTTTTGGACGATTGTTCGCTATGGTTTGCATAGCTGTGCAATTTCAAGTAGTCGTCCCGGGGATATTCCACGTTGCCACCCGCGTCCGTGGTGTTCATGAACGCATAGACAATTCTGTTTTTCAGTGTCGTTTCGACCTCTAACAAAAAAGACAATAGCGAATGCCGCAATTGGCGGTCGAAATGATAAAGGGCGTAAAGCTCCGTGAAACGGGTGCCGCGGAGAAACTTGTCCTTTTGGTTTTTGAACAAAAACAAATCCCGGTACCCGTTTACGATGTTGTAATAGGAATTGTCGAGCAATTGTTTCTTGGTCTTCTCGTCGTCCGGTATGTGGATTCCCAGTTTTTTTAGGCGCTCGATTTGTTCGTCGACGTTCATAAACACTTTTTCGTTCACTGCAATCATCCTTAGTTTGAATATTTGTCATGGCGTGTCATTTCCGTTCATAAGGAATGCACTACTCGGCTTGTTTATCTTTTTCCTTTTCTTTAAACAGATTGTTTACGTTCATCACCGGCAAGGTATAAGGCGGAACGTTGCCGTTCATGGTGATGTTTGAAAGCAAAGTCCGCAAATACGGAAACAAAATCGCCGTGCCGTTGTTGACGGCGATTGAGTGCCGATCGGCTTCTTCCCAGTTTTCAAACTTGAATTTCGCGGCGATTCGGACTTCCGCGAAAAAAGGCACGTCGCTTTCTTGATGCTCCTCGGAAATGGCCACCGTCAAACGAACGGCATACTTGCTGGCGTCGATTTTGTGAACGTCGCGATGAAAGTTCGGCTGCACGCGAACCTTTTGCTTAGATGAGGCGTCGAAATTTTCGTTCAAAGCGAAATGCAATTTTTCCACGCGATAGCCAATCAGTTTTAAATCGCTGTTCATGAGACTGTGCCCCCTCTCTCGGTGTTGGAATACCAAGACATATTTTCACCATCGGTTTCACTTAAATCGGTTTCGTAGTCAAACCCTTCATCGGCATCCGATAACGCGTTGGACTCCGTCGCAATATAGACAATCGGCAATTCCCTCTTCGTTAATCCCCACAAAGTGTCCATCTTCTCAAGTCGTTGCGCGACCTTGCGGTTGGCTTGTTTTGAAAGTATTTCCTTCCGGCGTGACCACAACTCCCGGAAATTACCGATTTTTTTCATCAATCGCATGAGGTTGTCGTGCGCACGGTCTTGAATCGATCCGTTTTCATACCTTGTGACCGTCTTATCGCCAAAACCGAGCAATCTCGCAAAATTCTGCTGCGAAAGCCCGTATTTTTCTCGAAGGTCTTTGACTTCGTGGGAGGTCAACAATCCGTTTTTCTCTTTGTACGCATTGAAAACAATGCCGTCGTTATGTATTTCCATTTCGCGGTTATAGACTTCTTCTTTGCACGTTTTGCAATACGAAAGAAAAAGATTAACGTTCACTTCGGTGTCACGAACCGTATACGTCCTGGTTTCTTCGCGAACCTCAAACGATCTTTCTTTGTCGCAAACGTCGCAATATAGTGTGTTCATGGTTTCCTCCCTCTTCTCAATCATAATCTATGTGGCAGCTGATCGCATCGACATAGGCGCCCGAAGAATCTCTTTTGATGTCCGTTATCTTTACATATATTGGCGTTTCATCAAACTGGGTTTTGAATACCCAGACGTATTGGTTTCTTCGAGGATCGTCATCTTCTAATGGTCCTTTACAATACTCTTGAATGGTCAAATTTCGGACAATGTCTTCTTGATCGGCAATCGTAATGTTCAAATCATAACGCATTTTTCGATTCTTTTCTCGATCCACAATTCTTATCCGCTTACACTTCTTAACATCGCGCAATAGCTTCTCTAAATCATCATGCGACAAGCCCCCTCCTCCTTCCCTTGGTATCATGTGATACTATATTAACACGACAGAGTAGTTTCCGCAAGAAAATGGTTGAAGTTTTCACCCCAACCATGCGGCGCCAAAAAAACACGCCACCCCGGCGGGGTGGCGTGTTAACGTTAGTTGATGGGGCGCAAGCGAATGATTTCGCGTTCGGTGACGACGGTGTCGATATCGATGGTGCCATCAGCCGCAATCGCCCCGGTGATGGTGGAGAGGAAACTGTCGACGGCCTGGAAATAGACCGAACCGTCGTAATCGACGCTTAAGTTTTGGACTTCGTGGATGTCTTCTGCGCCCGTGAGATTCTCGATGGTGAAATGCCTATACAATCCGGAAGACTCGGCCGGGTCTTCTTCGAAATAGTAAATGGCGTTTTTGGACTCATTGACGCCGATGTAGCCGGCGCCCAATGGGGACGTTTCGAAAGTGGGCGGCATGTTCGTGTAGGTCGCATGATAGCGTTCAAGCGCCGCGTCGTAGTCCAAAAGAATGCCGCCGTCAAGCTGGTCGTAAGAAAGGTAATATAGGCCCTCTTCCAATCTGTACATGTTTTGGAAGGCGTTGTAGAGATGATTGGCGCTGAGTCGTTCCATTTGATGCTTCGTTTCAAAGATTTCGTAAGTCACATGGAAATCCGAGGTGTTTGGGATGGTGTCGCCAAAGTCAAACGCGACCGGATAAAGGGCTTCCGGAAACGACGCTATAAACGGAACCGGCGTTCCATCGTCCAACACGCTGATGTTCGAAGTGTAAAGCACGCAGCCCTCAACGTCTTCGCACGTCTCCGTCGACGTTCCGAGATCCACCGAATCGACCACCAAAGTGACGCTTTCAAACAGCTTGTCGCCGAAGTCGAGATCGATTTCCAAAGGATAGGTGTCCTCATCGCCCAAAGTCATGCCCTCATAGAGCGTAAAGACGTGTTGGGTGCAGCCCGCCGGGTCTTCACAAGTGATGTGGCGTTCGCCGAAAGTGATGAATTCTTCATGCAGCGCGCCATCGGCCGTTATGCGGTACAGCTTGTAGTACTCGTCGTACGATTGGCCGTACGCGTAAAAATACAACTGCCCGTTCGGCAGTGTGATGCCGGTAAGCGGATGCTCGTAAGAAACGGTCTTAAGACCTTCTTCAGGCGTAAACAGTTTCAAGTCCTCGCTCAAACAAAAGACCACGCCGGTTTCCGCATCGACATACCGCGCGCATTCTGTGAACCCTGCGGCGGTGACGTTCATGTGCTCTTCAAGCACAAGTTCTTCACTGGCGTCGTCAAAAGAGACTTTGACGACCATCTCGCCGCTTGCGCCTTCATCTAGGGTCGAACAAGGCGCGAGGTAATAAAGGTCTTCAGAACCGAACACCGGTCGGTTCATGTCCAAATTTGAAGCCAGAATATCGATCTCGTTCTCATGCTTTTCCCCGTGAAGCACGATTGAAAACAAGCGGTTCACTAGGTAATGCAAAGGCGCTTGCGTGCTGTACCTCTCATAAGTGATTTCAATATGGTGCACGTACTCGACGACGTTCAAGACGACGTCGAAGGTCTCTTCGTATTGTTCGTTGCCATCGCCATCAAGAACGGCCACTTCTTCAGTGACATAAACCGGGTCGCCAGCGTCGTCCACGACCGGCTCCGAGACTTCCTCGTAAAGAGGTTCGCCAGCGTCGTCA